>NZ_CP016540.2:0-600000 GCF_001186155.3 Planococcus versutus
TTGGAACACTTAGACGAATTATGGTCAAGTGTCTTAGCCCAAGTTGAAACCAAAATCTCCAAACCGAGTTTTGAAACGTGGTTAAAATCGACAAAACTTTTATCCTATCAAGATGATACGGTCACCATTTCAGCACCTAATTCGTTTGCTCGTGATTGGTTGGAAAACCATTACGTGCACTTGATTACAGGAATTCTATCAGATTCTACTGGTGATGATATGATGATTAGATTTGTCGTGCCTAAAGATCAGGATATGGATGATTTTCAACTCCCTGCGCCGCGTATCAAACCGGGACAAGACCAGCAGCACGAGTTTTTGCCTGGCATGCTGAACCCAAAATACACTTTTGATACATTTGTAATTGGTTCAGGAAATCGCTTTGCACATGCTGCTTCTTTAGCAGTGGCTGAAGCACCAGCAAAAGCATACAATCCGCTGTTTATCTATGGGGGAGTAGGACTTGGCAAGACGCATTTAATGCATGCAATTGGACATTATGTCCTAGAACACAATCCAAACGCGAAAGTCGTTTATTTATCTTCGGAAAAATTTACGAACGAATTTATTAATTCAATTCGGGACAACAAAACAGGTGAATTCCGCGACAAATATAGAAGTGTCGACATTCTTTTGATTGATGATATTCAATTTTTGGCGGGTAAAGAACAAACACAAGAAGAATTTTTCCATACGTTCAATACGCTTCACGAAGAGTCTAAACAAATCATCATATCAAGTGATCGACCACCAAAAGAAATTCCAACATTAGAAGATCGTCTTCGCTCCCGCTTTGAATGGGGCTTAATCACAGATATTACACCACCTGATTTGGAGACACGGATCGCTATCTTGCGTAAAAAAGCAAAAGCAGACGGACTTGATATTCCAAATGACGTGATGACGTATATTGCGAATTCGATCGATTCGAATATTCGTGAGCTTGAGGGAGCTTTGATTCGTGTGGTCGCTTATTCTTCTTTGATCAACCGTGACATGAGTGCCGAATTAGCTGCTGAAGCGTTAAAAGACATTATGCCGAATTCAAAACCGAAAATCATTACAATTTTGGACATTCAAAATGCTGTTGGTGAACAATTCAACGTCAAATTAGAAGATTTCAAAACAAAGCGTCGTACAAAAGATATTGCCTATCCTCGACAAGTTGCAATGTATTTGTCACGTCAAATGACTGATTTTTCTTTGCCTAAAATTGGAGAAGAATTCGGAGGACGTGACCATACTACAGTCATTCACGCTCACGATAAAATTTCTAAACTGTTAAAAGACAATCAACAACTTCAGCAAGACGTCAAAGACATCAAAAGTGCACTTGGCAAGTAAGTGTACTTGTGGATAAACGCACAAATCATCAAGTAAGTTATGCACAACTTGTCTACATGTGGATAAACTGCTTTGATTGATTTTTTAAGGCTTATCCACATATTCACAGGCCCTACTACTACTATTACTTTAAAAGCCCTAAAGTAAAATATATATATAAGCGAGGTTCGAGAATGAAATTCGAGATAAAACGTGAAAGATTAGTTGAAGGATTAAACGATGTAATGAAAGCAGTAAGTTCAAAAACAACCATTCCAATCTTAACGGGAATTAAAATGGATGTGACTTTAGATGGAATGAGGTTAACAGGTAGTGATTCTGACATCACTATCCAAACATTTATTCCAACAGAAGAAAACGGTGAACAAATCATTCAAGTTACTAATGGAGGAAGTATTGTTCTTCAAGCAAAAGTGTTTGGTGAAATCATCCGTAAGTTACCAACAAATGATGTTGAAATTGAAATTACAGGAAATTTTCAAACGCATATTCGTTCTGGGAAATCCGAGTTCCATTTAATCGGCTTAGATGCAGTGGATTACCCTCAATTACCTGATATTCAAGATGATCGTTTGTTTACAATTCCTGCAGATTTACTAAAAACGATTAACCGTGAAACCGTTTTTGCTGTGTCTAGCTCAGAAACACGTCCTGTATTAACGGGAGTTCACTGGGAAGTAAAAGATGGAGAACTTGTTTGCGTGGCAACAGATAGCCACCGTCTTGCTCGTCGTAAAACGAAACTCGAAACATTGCCAGAAGGGGAATATAGCGTAGTAATTCCAGGGAAAAGTTTAACAGAGCTCAATAAAATTCTTGATGACACGTCTGAAGCTGTTGAAATTGTCATGACTAATCAGCAAGTATTGTTCAAATCAAAACACATTCTTTTCTTTTCTCGTCTATTAGAAGGCAATTATCCAGATACAAGTCGACTGATTCCTGCCGAATACAAAACGACGGTAACTGTTAACGGTCGTTCACTGTTACAAGCAATTGATCGTGCATCTTTGTTAGCTAGAGAAGAACGAAACAACGTTGTCCGCTTTTCTGCAAAAGAAGGCAGTGATGTAGAAGTTTCTTCGAATTCACCTGAAGTTGGAAAAGTAGAAGAGCAACTTCAAGCGCAAAGTATTGAAGGAGAAGAATTGAAAATTTCTTTTAGTGCTAAATTTATGATGGACGCATTAAAAGCTATTGATGGACAAGATGTCGTGATTCAATTCACCGGAGCTATGCGTCCATTTATCTTAAAATCAGCTTTAGACGATTCAATTTTGCAGCTGATTCTTCCTGTCCGAACATATTAAAAATAAAACATACCCTCAGGATAGCCTTATAGGCTATCCTTTTTACTTTTTAGCTAAAATAGGGTAAAATAGAGGGATAGACTATGAATCGAAGGATGAGTGCATTTTGAAAGAAATTGGGATTGAGACAGAATATATAACACTTGGTCAATTGTTAAAAATGACAGATACAATAAATTCAGGTGGAATGGCTAAATGGTTCCTAAGTGAACATGATGTTTTTGTAAACGGTGAAGCTGAAAATCGTAGAGGACGTAAATTGCGTCCAACAGATCTTGTAAATATTCCAGAGTTTGGAGAGTTTCGTATCGTGACGGCTGAAGGCATGAGCTTCGATGCGGATTGACCGCCTAGAGCTTGTCAATTATCGAAACTATGAATCACTAGAACTGGATTTTTCTCCAGAAATTAACGTTTTTATCGGAGAAAATGCACAAGGTAAGACAAATATCATGGAATCTCTTTATGTTTTGTCTATGGCAAAATCACACCGTACTTCCAATGATAAGGAAATGATACGCTGGAATGCCGAATATGGTAAAATTAAAGCTGACGTTTACCGTAAATACGGAAAACTTCCTCTTGAAATTACGCTGTCGAAAAAAGGTAAGAAAGCAAAAGTTAATCATTTGGAACAACGCAGATTGAGTGATTATGTTGGTCAATTAAATGTTGTAATGTTTGCACCTGAAGATCTGCATCTTGTCAAAGGAAGTCCACAAGTACGTAGACGTTTTATCGACATGGAAATCGGACAAATTTCTCCAGTTTATTTGCATGATTTAGTGAATTACCAAAAACTCCTTAAACAAAGAAATCATATATTGAAACAACATTATGGTAAACAATCAATTAATGACGTTATGTTTGATGTTTATACAGAACAATTTATCGATGCGGCTGTGAAAATTATCCGTAAGCGTTATCAGTTTATGGAGCTTTTGCAGAAATGGGCTGAACCCATCCACCATGGTATTTCCCGGGGGCTGGAACAACTTCAAATCCGCTATCAACCAATCAGTGGTTTAAAGCCTGAATGGACGCCTGTAGAAATGGCGTCTTTTTTAGAGCAAAAACTGATTGAAGTTCGCAAAAGAGAAATCGAGCGAGGTGTCACTCTTGTAGGGCCTCACCGCGATGAACTTCAATTTTTTGTAAACGGCTACGATGTTCAAACTTATGGTTCACAAGGACAACAACGAACTACTGCCTTGTCGTTAAAGTTAG
This sequence comes from Planococcus versutus, assembly GCF_001186155.3. Lineage (NCBI taxonomy): Bacteria > Bacillati > Bacillota > Bacilli > Caryophanales > Caryophanaceae > Planococcus > Planococcus versutus. The sequence goes on from NZ_CP016540.2 coordinate 3,882, forward strand.
CCGAAATTGAATTGATCAAGCAAGAAGTCGGTGAAGCTCCCGTGTTGTTGCTCGATGATGTGCTTTCAGAACTAGACGATTATAGACAATCACATTTATTAAATACGATTAAAGGCTCTGTTCAGACATTTGTTACGACGACGAGTGTTGAAGGGATCCAACACGAGACAATTCAAAATGCACGGCTTTTCGAAGTTTTCAATGGCACTGTAGTTAACTAAAAAAGGTAAAATGAGTTGCGACTAACTAGCGTTATGAAATGCGTAAGAAAGAGCGGGTGAATGGAATGGCTATGGAAGAAAAAGGTTTACAAGAAGCATATGAAGCGAGTCAAATTCAAGTGTTAGAAGGATTGGAAGCTGTTCGTAAAAGACCAGGAATGTATATCGGGTCTACAGGTGCAAGAGGTTTACACCATTTAGTTTGGGAAATTGTTGATAATAGTATAGATGAAGCATTAGCGGGTCATTGCACGGAAATTCAAGTAACTATTGAACAAGACAATTGGATTCGTGTAGAAGATAATGGGCGTGGGATTCCTGTTGGTATGCAAGAAAAAATGGGACGTCCAGCAGTTGAAGTTATTATGACGGTATTGCATGCAGGTGGCAAATTCGGCGGCGGCGGCTATAAAGTATCGGGTGGACTTCACGGAGTGGGAGCTTCTGTTGTTAACGCTTTATCTGAAACGACTGAAGTCTATGTTAATCGTGACGAAAAAAAGCATTACATCAAATTTGAGCGTGGTGCAGTGGTTGAAGAACTAAAAGTGATTGGAGATTCAAGTCATACGGGGACAACAATTCGTTTCAAAGCAGATACAGAGATTTTCACTGAAACAACGGTGTATGAATTTGATCTTTTAGATCACCGCTTACGTGAACTTGCTTATTTAAACCGTGGATTGAAAATCATTGCGAGAGACGAACGCGAAGGACAAGAAAAAGAAAAGATTTATCATTTCGAAGGTGGGATTAAATCCTACGTTGAACATTTAAATAAATCAAAAGATCCACTTCATGAAGAAGCTATTTTTGTAGAAGCTGAAAGAGAAGGTATTACCGTTGAAGTAGCAATGCAATACAATGCGGGCTATGCAGCAAATATTTTTTCTTTTGCGAATAATATTAATACACATGAAGGTGGAACGCATGAATCTGGGTTTAAAACAGCTTTAACGCGTGTAGTTAATGATTATGCTCGCAAGAAAAGTATGTTAAAAGATCAGGATCTTAATTTGACTGGAGACGATGTGCGAGAAGGGTTGACTGCGATTATCTCTATTAAACACCCCGATCCACAATTTGAAGGGCAAACCAAAACAAAACTCGGTAATACGGAAGTTAGTACTATCGTCAATAATTTGTTTTCGGGTGGATTTGAACGATTCTTATTAGAAAATCCTGTGGTGTCGAAAAAAATCGTTGAAAAAGGAATTATGGCTTCTCATGCACGAATGGCTGCTAAAAAAGCACGTGAATTTACACGTCGAAAATCAGTTTTAGAAGTATCAAGTCTGCCGGGTAAACTAGCAGATTGTTCTTCACGCGATCCAAAAGTTAGTGAAATCTATATCGTTGAAGGTGACTCAGCTGGTGGATCAGCAAAATCTGGTCGTGATCGTCACTTCCAAGCGATTTTACCGTTGCGTGGAAAAATCTTAAATGTTGAAAAAGCCAGACTGGATCGAATTCTTACAAATGAGGAGATTCGCAACATTATTACAGCACTGGGTACCGGTATCGGCGAGGAATTTAATCTTGAAAAAGCCCGTTACCATAAAGTCGTTATTATGACGGATGCAGATGTTGATGGCGCGCACATTCGTACACTTCTACTAACGTTCTTTTTCCGTTACATGCGTCCATTGCTTGAAGCTGGTTATATTTATATTGCCCAGCCACCATTGTTCCAAATCAAACAAAGCAAACATGTAGAATATGTCTATACAGATGAACAATTACAAACGGCGCTTGCAAGTCTATCTCCAACACCGAAACCAAATATTCAGCGGTATAAAGGACTTGGAGAAATGAACGCAACACAGTTATGGGATACAACAATGGATCCGGATGTTCGAACATTGTTGCAAGTCACATTAAATGACGCGATAGTAGCAGACGAAACCTTCCATATTTTAATGGGTGACGATGTGGAACCACGCCGTAACTTTATCGAAGAAAACGCGAAATACGTTAAAAACTTGGACGTTTAAAGGATATAGAGTTGAGAGGAGGCTGCGGATATGGCTGAACGGCCGAGCAGTGGTGTTGAAGAAATAAATATAAGTACGGAAATGCGAACTTCATTTTTAGATTATGCGATGAGCGTTATTGTGTCCCGTGCCTTACCTGATGTACGTGATGGATTAAAGCCTGTCCATCGCCGTATTCTTTACGCAATGCATGATTTAGGAATTACTGCAGACAAAGGATATAAAAAATCAGCGCGTATCGTTGGAGATGTGATTGGTAAATACCATCCTCACGGTGACTCAGCAGTTTATGAAACTATGGTTCGCATGGCGCAGGATTTCAGCTATCGTTATATGCTTGTAGATGGACACGGAAACTTTGGGTCAGTCGATGGCGATTCAGCTGCAGCTATGCGTTATACAGAATCCAAAATGTCTAAAATTTCTATGGAGTTATTGCGTGATTTAAATAAAAACACAGTGGATTACCGTGATAACTACGATGGCCAAGAAAAAGAACCGATTGTATTACCAAGTCGCTTTCCGAATCTTTTAGTTAACGGTACTTCAGGGATTGCTGTTGGTATGGCTACTAACATTCCACCTCATCATTTAGGTGAAACAATTGATGCGGTTTTGGCGTTAGCTGATAATCCTGCAATCACGACTGAAGAGTTAATGGAATATGTTGAAGGTCCTGATTTTCCAACCGGTGGTATTATTCTCGGCCGCAGTGGGATTCGGCGTGCTTATGAAACAGGTAAAGGTTCTGTGTTGATTCGTTCAGTTGTTGATATTGAAACAAAAGCGAATGGCAAAGAAGTTATCATTGTTAATGAAATTCCTTTCCAAGTTAACAAAGCGCGATTGATTGAAAAAATCGCAGAACTTGTACGCGATAAAAAAATTGACGGAATTACAGATTTACGAGATGAGTCTGATCGTAACGGCATGCGCATCGTGATCGAAGTTCGTCGAGATGCCAGTGCAAGTGTTCTTTTGAATAATTTATATAAACAGACAGCTATGCAAACAAGTTTTGGTATTAATATGTTGGCGCTTGTAGATGGTCATCCAAAAGTTTTGAGCTTAAAAGAAATTCTTTTTCATTACTTAGAACATCAAAAAGTAGTCATTCGTCGTCGTACGCAATTTGAATTGACGAAAGCAGAAGACCGCGCGCATATTCTAGAAGGACTGCGCATTGCACTAGACCATATTGATGCGATTATTGCGTTGATTCGTGGTTCTCAAACTGCAGAACAAGCACGCAATGGCTTAATGACTGATTTTAATTTAACGGAACGCCAATCTCAAGCGATTTTGGATATGCGTTTGCAACGTTTAACTGGATTAGAACGAGATAAAATCGAAGAAGAATACCAAGCATTGGTGAAACTAATCGATGAATTGAGGGACATTCTGGCAAACGAATACCGCATTATTGAAATTATTAAAGAAGAAATGCTAGAAATTAAAGAACGCTTTAACGATAAGCGTAGAACGGAAATCACAACCGGTGGAGCAGAAATGTTTGAAGATGAAGATTTGATTCCAGTGGAAGCTACTGTGTTAACACTGACTCATAACGGCTACATCAAACGTTTACCAGCGAACACATACCGCAGCCAAAAACGTGGTGGACGTGGCGTCCAAGGAATGGGCACAAACGAAGACGATTTTGTTGAACATTTATTGTACACGTCTACGCATGATACAATCTTGTTTTTTACAAACAAAGGAAAAGTGTACCGTAAAAAAGGCTATCAAATTCCTGAGTACGGCCGGACTGCTAAAGGCTTACCTTTGGTTAACCTTTTAGAAATCAGCAAAGAAGAGAAAGTCACAGCTGTTATTCGTGTCGAAGAATTTAAAGAAGATTCGTTCTTCTTTTTCACGACACGTGAAGGTGTCAGCAAACGAACACCTGTTACCAATTATGCCAATATCCGTCAAAACGGCTTGATTGCGATCAGTCTTCGCGAAGAAGATGAATTGATTTCTGTGAAATTAACAGATGGCACAAAAGAGATGGTTATTGGTACACGAAATGGTGCGTTAATTCGATTCCCTGAAACGGATATTCGTAGCATGGGTCGAACAGCTACTGGCGTTCGAGGCATTCGTTTACGTGAAGGCGATGCGGTAGTCGGTATGGAGATTTTAGATCCGAACGACAATGTCTTGGTCATCACTGAGAAAGGATACGGCAAACAGACAAAAGAATCTGAGTACCGTGTTCAATCTCGTGGGGGTATGGGCATCAAAACTTGCCAAATTACAGATAAAAATGGACCACTTGTTGCAGTACGAACTGTTAATGGGACAGAAGATATTATGCTAATCACTGTGAATGGCGTCTTGATCCGGATGGATGTTGAAGATATCTCAACTACAGGCAGAAGCACACAAGGCGTTCGCTTGATCCGACTGGGCGACGATGAAATTGTAGCAACCGTAGCTAAAGTTAAAAAAGATGTTGATCTACCTGAAGATCTTGAAGAAATCGCAGGGGAAGATGCATTAATTGATGAAAGTGCTCAAGCAGATGTCTACGAAGCTGATGAGATTGTGGCAGATGAAAAAATTGATTCTGTAGAAGAAACTCCAGAAGACGACGAAGAATAACACATAAGTGTAGTGCCCACTGATTTAAATCAGTGGGCTTTTTTTTATGAAAAAGAAACGAAAGCTTCTATAAGAAAGTTATTTGATAAACGACTTTGACCTTAGACAGCGTGAAAAATAACTTCAAGCTAAAAGCTAAATCAGGTATGTTGAACCAACCACAATTGAACTGATGGAGAAGAGCGAGGAAGCAAGTGGGTGTTACGCAGCAAGATGAGCGACCACAAGTCTGCCTGATTAATATTCACAAAGATGGTTTGTATGCTTTATTCGTATAGAAGAATCTCTTCGTAAGTAAGTCATTGTGAAATAGAAATTAAGGGAGTAAAACAGTGTATTTAAGAAAATAAAAGTTTTTTCGCAATAACTGTTGACTCTTATATAACCACATGGTATATTAATTGAGTCGCCAATGAGCGCGTCAAAAAATGAAAACAACTTGAACCTTGAAAACTGAACAGCAAAACGTCAACGAAAGACGTCACGAGCACCTCGGTGCGAGCACGGCTTTTGCGCAGGTTGCCTTTGGCAATCAGAGCAAAGTTGTTTTTCATCTCGGTGGGCGTGACGGAAATTTACTGATCAGCATTTTGTAGATCAAGCCATCTTCGGATGGTGCCAGCAACAACTAGAGCAGTCAAATGTTCTCTATAATGGAGAGTTTGATCCTGGCTCAGGACGAACGCTGGCGGCGTGCCTAATACATGCAAGTCGAGCGGAACCATTGGAGCTTGCTCCTTTGGTTTAGCGGCGGACGGGTGAGTAACACGTGGGCAACCTGCCCTGCAGATCGGGATAACTCCGGGAAACCGGTGCTAATACCGAATAGTTTGCGGCCTCTCCTGAGGCTGCACGGAAAGACGGTCTCGGCTGTCACTGCAGGATGGGCCCGCGGCGCATTAGCTAGTTGGTGGGGTAATGGCCTACCAAGGCAACGATGCGTAGCCGACCTGAGAGGGTGATCGGCCACACTGGGACTGAGACACGGCCCAGACTCCTACGGGAGGCAGCAGTAGGGAATCTTCCGCAATGGACGAAAGTCTGACGGAGCAACGCCGCGTGAGTGACGAAGGTTTTCGGATCGTAAAACTCTGTTGTGAGGGAAGAACAAGTGCCAAGTAACTACTGGCACCTTGACGGTACCTCACCAGAAAGCCACGGCTAACTACGTGCCAGCAGCCGCGGTAATACGTAGGTGGCAAGCGTTGTCCGGAATTATTGGGCGTAAAGCGCGCGCAGGCGGTTCTTTAAGTCTGATGTGAAAGCCCACGGCTCAACCGTGGAGGGTCATTGGAAACTGGAGAACTTGAGTACAGAAGAGGAAAGTGGAATTCCATGTGTAGCGGTGAAATGCGTAGAGATGTGGAGGAACACCAGTGGCGAAGGCGACTTTCTGGTCTGTAACTGACGCTGAGGCGCGAAAGCGTGGGGAGCAAACAGGATTAGATACCCTGGTAGTCCACGCCGTAAACGATGAGTGCTAAGTGTTAGGGGGTTTCCGCCCTTAGTGCTGCAGCTAACGCATTAAGCACTCCGCCTGGGGAGTACGGCCGCAAGGCTGAAACTCAAAGGAATTGACGGGGGCCCGCACAAGCGGTGGAGCATGTGGTTTAATTCGAAGCAACGCGAAGAACCTTACCAGGTCTTGACATCCCACTGCTCGGTGTAGAGATACACTTTTCCCTTCGGGGACAGTGGTGACAGGTGGTGCATGGTTGTCGTCAGCTCGTGTCGTGAGATGTTGGGTTAAGTCCCGCAACGAGCGCAACCCTTGATCTTAGTTGCCAGCATTCAGTTGGGCACTCTAAGGTGACTGCCGGTGACAAACCGGAGGAAGGTGGGGATGACGTCAAATCATCATGCCCCTTATGACCTGGGCTACACACGTGCTACAATGGACGGTACAAAGGGTTGCCAACCCGCGAGGGGGAGCTAATCCCAGAAAACCGTTCTCAGTTCGGATTGTAGGCTGCAACTCGCCTGCATGAAGCCGGAATCGCTAGTAATCGTGGATCAGCATGCCACGGTGAATACGTTCCCGGGCCTTGTACACACCGCCCGTCACACCACGAGAGTTTGTAACACCCGAAGTCGGTGAGGTAACCCTTGTGGAGCCAGCCGCCGAAGGTGGGACGGATGATTGGGGTGAAGTCGTAACAAGGTAGCCGTATCGGAAGGTGCGGCTGGATCACCTCCTTTCTAAGGATAAATTCGGAACCGGGCGCCTTAGGCGCTCCGGGGTTGACGTTTTGCGTTCAGTTTTGAAGGTTCATCTTCAGGCGGCAACGCCTTTTTTTGTGACTTTCAGACTTGTTCTTTGAAAACTGGATAAAACGACATTGAAACAAATGAAACATGGATTCAAAGTACGCGTGGCACATGTTGCCACAACTTTTTAATTAACCAGTGGTTAAGTTAGAAAGGGCGCACGGTGGATGCCTTGGCACTAGGAGCCGAAGAAGGACGGCACTAACACCGATATGCTTCGGGGAGCTGTAAGTGAGCGATGATCCGGAGATTTCCGAATGGGGGAACCCCCTGTCTTTAATGGGACAGGATCCATGTGTGAATCTATAGCACATGAGAAGGCAGACCCAGGGAACTGAAACATCTAAGTACCTGGAGGAAGAGAAAGCAAATGCGATTCCCTGAGTAGCGGCGAGCGAAACGGGATCAGCCCAAACCAAGAGGCTTGCCTCTTGGGGTTGTAGGACACTCTATACGGAGTTACAAAAGGAAGGATTAGGCGAAGCGACCTGGAACGGTCCGCCACAGCGGGTAACAGCCCCGTAGCCGAAAACCCTTCCCCTCCAGAGTGGATCCTGAGTACGGCGGAACACGTGAAATTCCGTCGGAATCTGGGAGGACCATCTCCCAAGGCTAAATACTTCCTAGTGACCGATAGTGAACCAGTACCGTGAGGGAAAGGTGAAAAGCACCCCGGAAGGGGAGTGAAATAGATCCTGAAACCGTGTGCCTACAAGTAGTCAAAGCCCGTTAATGGGTGATGGCGTGCCTTTTGTAGAATGAACCGGCGAGTTACGATTACATGCAAGGTTAAGCTGAGAAGGCGGAGCCGCAGCGAAAGCGAGTCTGAATAGGGCGATAGAGTATGTAGTTGTAGACCCGAAACCAGGTGATCTACCCATGTCCAGGGTGAAGGTAAGGTAACACTTACTGGAGGCCCGAACCCACGCACGTTGAAAAGTGCGGGGATGAGGTGTGGGTAGCGGAGAAATTCCAATCGAACCTGGAGATAGCTGGTTCTCTCCGAAATAGCTTTAGGGCTAGCCTCAAGATAGAGAATCCTGGAGGTAGAGCACTGTTTGGACTAGGGGCCCATCCCGGGTTACCGAATTCAGACAAACTCCGAATGCCAGTGATTTATGCTTGGGAGTCAGACTGCGAGTGATAAGATCCGTAGTCAAGAGGGAAACAGCCCAGACCACCAGCTAAGGTCCCCAAATATCCGTTAAGTGGAAAAGGATGTGGCGTTGCTTAGACAACCAGGATGTTGGCTTAGAAGCAGCCATCATTTAAAGAGTGCGTAATAGCTCACTGGTCGAGTGACACTGCGCCGAAAATGTACCGGGGCTAAACGGATTACCGAAGCTGTGGATGGATCTCTTCGGAGATCCGTGGTAGGAGAGCGTTCTAAGGGCGTTGAAGTCAGACCGGAAGGACTGGTGGAGCGCTTAGAAGTGAGAATGCCGGTATGAGTAACGAAAGACGGGTGAGAATCCCGTCCACCGAATGCCTAAGGTTTCCTGAGGAAGGCTCGTCCGCTCAGGGTTAGTCGGGACCTAAGTCGAGGCCGATAGGCGTAGACGATGGACAACAGGTTGATATTCCTGTACCACCTCCCCGCCGTTTGAGCAATGGGGGGACGCAGAAGGATAAGGAGAGCGTGCCGTTGGTTGTGCACGTCCAAGCAGTGAGGCGTGGAATGAGGCAAATCCCATTCCTGATACGTTGAGCTGTGATGGCAAGAGGTTTACCTCAGAGTCCCTGATTTCACACTGCCAAGAAAAGCCTCTAGCGAGGCGGGAGGTGCCCGTACCGCAAACCGACACAGGTAGGCGAGAAGAGAATTCTAAGGTGAGCGAGTGAACTCTCGTTAAGGAACTCGGCAAAATGACCCCGTAACTTCGGGAGAAGGGGTGCTCTGGTAGGGTGAATAGCCCGAGAGAGCCGCAGTGAATAGGCCCAGGCGACTGTTTAGCAAAAACACAGGTCTCTGCAAAACCGTAAGGTGACGTATAGGGGCTGACGCCTGCCCGGTGCTGGAAGGTTAAGAGGAGTGCTTAGCGCAAGCGAAGGTGCGAATTGAAGCCCCAGTAAACGGCGGCCGTAACTATAACGGTCCTAAGGTAGCGAAATTCCTTGTCGGGTAAGTTCCGACCCGCACGAAAGGCGTAACGATCTGGGCACTGTCTCAACGAGAGACTCGGTGAAATTATAGTACCTGTGAAGATGCAGGTTACCCGCGACAGGACGGAAAGACCCCGTGGAGCTTTACTGTAGCCTGATATTGAATTTTGGTGCAACTTGTACAGAATAGGTAGGAGCCTTAGATTCCGGAGCGCCAGCTTCGGCGGAGGCGTCAGTGGGATACTACCCTGGTTGTATTGAAATTCTAACCCACAAGCCTGATCGGCTTGGGAGACAGTGTCAGGCGGGCAGTTTGACTGGGGCGGTCGCCTCCTAAAGAGTAACGGAGGCGCCCAAAGGTTCCCTCAGAATGGTTGGAAATCATTCGCAGAGTGTAAAGGCAGAAGGGAGCTTGACTGCGAGACGTACATGTCGAGCAGGGTCGAAAGACGGGCTTAGTGATCCGGTGGTTCCGCATGGAAGGGCCATCGCTCAACGGATAAAAGCTACCCCGGGGATAACAGGCTTATCTCCCCCAAGAGTCCACATCGACGGGGAGGTTTGGCACCTCGATGTCGGCTCATCGCATCCTGGGGCTGTAGTCGGTCCCAAGGGTTGGGCTGTTCGCCCATTAAAGCGGTACGCGAGCTGGGTTCAGAACGTCGTGAGACAGTTCGGTCCCTATCCGTCGCGGGCGCAGGAAATTTGAGAGGAGCTGTCCTTAGTACGAGAGGACCGGGATGGACACACCGCTGGTGTACCAGTTGTTCTGCCAAGGGCATCGCTGGGTAGCTATGTGTGGCCGGGATAAGTGCTGAAAGCATCTAAGCACGAAGCCCCCCTCAAGATGAGATTTCCCATTGCGCAAGCAAGTAAGATCCCTCAAAGACGATGAGGTAGATAGGTTCGAGGTGGAAGCGTGGCGACACGTGCAGCTGACGAATACTAATCGATCGAGGACTTAACCAACAAACTGTACGCGAATCATGCACGATTTGTTTCATCTGTCGTTTATCCAGTTTTGAGTGAACAAGCACTCAATTAAAATAGTCCAGTGATGATGGCAAAGAGGCCACACCCGTTCCCATCTCGAACACGGCAGTTAAGCTCTTTTGCGCCGATGGTAGTTGGGGGTTTCCCCCTGTGAGAGTAGGACGTCGCTGGGCAACAATGACCACACACAAAAAGTCGTTACCGATTCCGGTAACGGCTTTTTTGTGTTTAGAGTAACTTAAATAATTTTTAGTTATCTTTGGAATTTTAATGAAATTTTTAAAGGGTACTAGCTAATTTCAATAGATAGTTCTTAAATGAATGATTATTCTAAATACTTTTACTTTTAGTAGTTTCTTGACACACTATATCGTCGCTGATAACCTTAACAATAATATTTAAAAGGAAGCAGGAGGCGCGTTCACTTATGTGGGAATCGAAATTTGTAAAAGAAGGCTTAACGTTTGATGATGTATTACTCGTACCAGCTCATTCAGAGGTTTTACCGAAAGACATCGATCTGTCAGTTGAATTAACTCCAACACTTAAGTTGAAAATCCCAATCATCAGTGCAGGCATGGATACAGTGACAGAAGGTAAGATGGCTATTGCTATGGCTCGTCAAGGCGGACTTGGAGTCATTCATAAAAATATGAGCATTGAAGAACAAGCGGAACAAGTCGTTACGGTAAAGCGTTCAGAAAATGGTGTTATCACAGATCCTTTCTTTTTAACTCCTGAACACCAAGTATATGACGCTGAGCATTTAATGGGGAAATACCGAATTTCTGGCGTTCCAATTGTAAACAATGAAAGTGACCTTAAACTCGTTGGAATTATTACAAACCGCGATTTGCGCTTTATTCAAGATTATTCTTTAATGATTAATGATGTCATGACAAAAGATAAATTAGTCACTGCTCCTATTGGAACAACTTTAGAAGATGCTGAAAAGATTTTGCAGCAATACAAAATTGAGAAATTACCAATTGTTGATAGTAACGGTTGCTTGAAAGGATTAATCACTATTAAAGATATTGAAAAAGTGATCGAATTCCCGAATGCTGCAAAAGATAACCATGGTCGTTTACTAGTAGGTGCTGCTGTAGGCGTTACTTCCGATACAATGAAGCGCGTTGAACAATTAGTTAAAGCTTCTGTAGACGTCATTGTATTAGATACAGCTCACGGTCATTCGCAAGGCGTCTTAGGAATGGTAAAGCAAATTCGTATGACTTATCCTGAGTTAGCAATTATTGCTGGAAATGTAGCTACTGCTGGAGGCACAAAGGCATTAATTGAAGCGGGTGCTGACGTAGTAAAAGTGGGAATTGGGCCCGGTTCTATTTGTACAACTCGTGTAGTAGCGGGCGTTGGTGTTCCTCAAATTACAGCTGTTTACGACTGTGCAACAGAAGCGCGCAAACATGGCAAAGTAGTAATTGCTGATGGTGGAATTAAGTATTCTGGCGACATCATTAAAGCATTGGCAGCTGGTGGTCATGTCGTTATGCTAGGTAGTTTGTTGGCCGGTACGACGGAAAGCCCGGGAGACACAGAAATTTTCCAAGGTCGCCGTTTTAAAACATACCGTGGAATGGGATCTATTGCTTCGATGGAAAAAGGTTCGAAAGACCGTTATTTCCAAGACGATGCGAAAAAACTAGTCCCCGAAGGTATTGAAGGACGCATGCCATACAAAGGACCTCTTTCCGATACGATTCATCAATTACTTGGTGGTATTCGTGCAGGAATGGGCTATTGTGGAACAAAAGACTTACAAGTTTTGCGTGAAGAAGCACAATTTATTCGTATGACGGGTGCTGGTTTGCGTGAAAGTCATCCACACGATGTACAAATCACGAAAGAATCTCCAAACTATTCACTTTAATCTATTTCAAAGCACCGTCTCCCTCATTTCAATTGATGGAAACGGTGCTTTTTTTACGTTTTTGTTATCGAGTCTATAAAATATGCTAAACTAGCAAGTGAAATCTTATTGACGGAGGTATTTAAATACGTGATAAATTTAATAAGTAAAAGATTATTGGTAGCAGTACTAGTTATCTTTACAATCATCTCGATTGTTCCAAAGCAAGTAAAAGCAGAAGAGTCATTAAACGTAATGGCAGAAGCTGCGATTTTAGTAGATGCTACAAGTGGTAAAATTCTCTATGAAAAAAATGCAGGAAAACCTCTCGGAGTTGCCAGTATGACTAAAATGATGACAGAGTATTTATTGCTTGAAGCTATTGCAAAAGAACAAGTAACATGGGATCAACAGTATAAAGTGACAGATTATGCATACCAAATTTCTCAAGATATGCGATTAAGCAACGTTCCATTTCGTGAAGAGGAATCTTATACTATTAAAGAAATGTATGAGGCTATGGCAATATTCTCCGCAAATGCAGCAACCATTGGTATTGCAGAGACCTTAGCGGACACAGAAGCCGAATTTGTCGAGTTAATGAACGAAAAAGCAAAAGAAATGGGCTTAGAAGACACAATATTTGTCAATTCAACGGGTCTTAGCAATTCTAGCTTAATGGGCATGCATCCAAAAGGAACAAAAGAGTCAGATGAAAATATCATGCCAGCACGTTCAGTTGCAAAATTAACAAAGATTTTATTGGATGATTATCCAGAAGTACTAGACACAACAAAAATTCCAGTTAAACTGTTTCGTGAAGGAACGGTAGATGAGACTCGGATGGAAAATTGGAATTCGATGCTTCCTGGGCTGATTTACGAATATGAAGGTATGGATGGATTAAAAACAGGAAGCACAGATTTTGCGGGTTATTCGTTCGCAGGAACTGCAAAACGTCAAGAAACGCGTTTAATCGCTGTAGTGATGGGTGCAGTGGATGATCGTGGAAAAGGCTCTTATAAAGCACGTTTTGATGCGACACGTGATTTATTTGACTATGGTTTTGGCAAGTTTACTGTGGAAGAAGTCGTTCCTGCAGGTCATCAAATTAAAGGACAAGAAACGTTGAACGTTGAAAAAGGCGTCGAAAAAGAAGTAGCAATTGCTACGAAAGAACCACTAACGATGATGATTCGAACAGCCGATAAAGATCAATATCAACTCGAGATAATACTAGACAATAAACTCGTTAAAAACGACAGTTTAGAAGCAACAGTTGATAAAGATTTAGTAGTTGGAGCAGTAGAGTTAACAAAAGCAGATGGCACAGACTATGGGTATTTAAGTGGCTATAAAAAACAAATAAAAGTAGTCACAACCGAATCGATAGAACGTGCAAGTTGGTTTTCTTTAACGTTGCATAGCGCTGAAGAATTTATGTCTGCTCTTTGGAACGATACAAGTACTTTTGTAAAAGAGTTATTTTAATAAATGTCCCAACAAGCCATCAACTCGGTAATTCCTGAATGAATGTCTTCTTCTGACAAGCCCCCGAATCCAAGAACGATTTTTGGTGGTGTATCAGCTCTTTTATGAACATCATAAGATTGCAGTCCAGTTACACGAATCCCAACTTGTTTAGCTCGTTCTACAAGCTCTTGTTCACTCAATAGAGTTTGAATGGTTAAGACAATGTGCATCCCTGCTTGTTCGCCAGAAACTACAACTGCCGGGGCATATAATGTGAGAGAAGCACTGAGTTGTTTAATTTTCTTTTGATAAAGCTTACGCATACGATTTAAGTGACGTGCAAAATGACCCTCTTTCATAAATTTAGCGACCATGTGTTGATCGTGTCTGGGTACGGATGAAGAGTAATGACGAAACGTTTGCTGATATGCGCGTAAGAGTCGTTTAGGTAATACCATATAAGCAAGACGTAAAGAAGGCATAAGTGATTTAGAAAAAGTACTAATATAAATAACACGATCGCTTAAATCCATACTTTGTAAAGCCGGAATCGGACGGCTCGAATAACGAAATTCACTGTCGTAATCATCTTCAATGATGTAACGCTCAGGTCTTGCTGCAGCCCAGTTAAGTAATTGTGCTCGTTTTGTGGCGCTCAACACAGAACCAGACGGAAATTGATGAGAAGGTGTTACATACGCCACATCTACGATAGATGCTTCTAACTGACTAACATTTAATCCATCTGAATCTAACTCGATGGGAATGGCTTGGCGATCATGATGACTGAAGATACTATGAGTTAACGCATAGCCAGGATTTTCATAGCCGTAAACAAGCTCCTTATGAAGCAACCGGATTAATAAAGGCAATAATTGCTCTGTACCAGATCCAATCACAATTTGATCAGCCTCGCAAACTACACCGCGCGATTGATACAAATAACGAGCAATCTCTTGGCGTAACACGTCATCGCCTTGAGGATGACCGGACAATAATAACTCATGGTTGGAATCATCTAAAATATCCCGTGTTAGTTTGCGCCATGTTAGAAATGGAAAAGAATGCGTATCAATGCTGCTAGAGTTAAAATCAATTTTGTACGATATCGGTTCTTCCACTAGAGGCTCGTCATGCGGAATGTCCAAATACGCGAGTTCTTCAACGGGTTGAGCATAAAATCCTTTACGTGGTCGTGATTCAATAAACCCTTCAGCCACTAGTTGCGCGTAAGCTAACTCGACAGTTGTTTGGCTAATTTGCAGATAATCTGCTAATTTTCGCTTACTTGGCAATTTTGTATCAACAAGTATTTTGCCTTCAATTATGGCTCTTTTTATTTCCTGATAAAGTTGTTTGTATAGTGGAATGACTGACTTTTTTTGAAGTTGAAACATAAGCATGTCCATTTTTTTCCTCCAGTTAACTTTGTTAAAGTAGATAAATGTAATTCTTTTTATATGGTCAATGTTATTATACTGAACTTATCAATGAATAGGACACTTATTAAAATGAACCAACACGGGTCAGACTCTTCCTTTCAAAGAAACTAAAGGCTCTAGCCATCCAACAAACGATCGTTTAATAGATGGCTACGACTAGGAAGAATTAGCAAGAGCATTGACTGAAGATCTTCGAATTACGGCATATGTTTTGAGTATAATCAGTGATAAGTCAGACCTACTCTTGCCAAAAACATCAACTTATAGTAAAGTATGATTAATTTAACAGACGAAACGTTGATGGGAAGTAGTAAAACGAGTGTTTTTCTAAAGAGAGCCGGTGGTTGGTGTGAATCGGTGAAAAACACGTTTGAATCCACCCCGGAGTTGCATGGCGAAAAAAGCCATTGCCGGTTTTAATGCCGTTATGTGATGAAGAGGATTGGCTTTTGCCGATCAATCAGGGTGGCAACGCGGGTAGCTCTCGTCCCTTTACCAAGGGATGGGGGCTATTTTTGTTGTCTTTTTTTAACTAAAATTTTGAGGAGGAAACAGGATGTTGGATATTCGTTTTGTACGTGCCAATTTTGAAGAAGTAAAAATAAAGCTCGGAAAGCGTGGAGAAGATATTTCCGTGCTTGATGATTTTGAAGGATTGGATTTAAAGCGCCGCGAACTAATTACGCAAACTGAAAAGTTAAAAGCAGAACGCAACGAAGCATCTCAACATATCGCAACGATGAAACGTGCGAAAGAAAATGCAGACAGAGCCATTGCCAAAATGCGTGAAGTTGGTGATCAAATCAAAGTGATGGATGATGAGTTAAAAAAGGTAGAAGAAGACTTGAACTACATCATGATGCGTTTGCCAAACATTCCGCATGATAGCGTTCCTTACGGTGATTCTGAAGATGACAACGAAGAAATTCGCACATGGGGTGACAAGCCAGTGTTTGAGTTCGAAGTAAAGCCACATTGGGATTTAGGAACTGATTTGAACATCATTGATTTTGAGCGTGCTGCTAAAGTAACAGGAAGTCGTTTTGTCTTTTACCGAGGACTGGGTGCACGTCTAGAACGCGCCTTGATCAACTTTATGATGGACCTGCACCAAGAAGAGCATGGCTATGAAGAAATGTTGCCACCTTACTTGGTCAACCGTGAAAGCTTAACAGGTACAGGTCAATTGCCGAAATTTGAAGAAGATGCATTTTTAATCGAAAAAGAGGATTATTTTCTCATTCCAACTTCTGAAGTGCCGGTAACTAACTTTTACCGAGATGAGATTTTAACTGCCGAAATGTTGCCGCAGGCCTTTGCTTCTTATAGCGCGAATTTCCGCTCTGAAGCTGGTTCTGCAGGTCGTGACACACGGGGATTAATTAGACAGCATCAATTCAATAAAGTCGAACTCGTGCGCTTTGTAAAGCCCGAGAATTCTTATGATGAATTAGAAAAATTAACAGGACATGCGGAAAAAGTGCTTCAACTTTTAAGACTGCCATATCGCGTATTGAAAATGTGTACAGCAGATCTTGGCTTTACGGCAGCTAAGAAATACGATATTGAAGTATGGATTCCAAGCCAACAGACATACCGAGAAATTTCTTCTTGCAGTAATTTTGAAGATTTCCAAGCAAGACGTGCAAATATTAAATTCCGTCGGGAAACAACAGGTAAGCCTGAATTTGTTCACACATTGAATGGTAGCGGATTAGCGATTGGTCGTACTGTTGCAGCTTTACTAGAAAACTATCAGCAAACAGACGGATCTATTCACATTCCGGAAGTGTTGCAGCCTTATATGGGTGGTAAAAAAGTAATTAAATAATTGAGAAGCTCAAAAGTAAGTTGCTTTTGAGCTTTTTGTTTGGCAAAAAGGGTAAAGGAGAAATAGCGAGTCAGCGTGAAAGGAGTCAGCGACATGGAAAATGTGAGCTTTCAGTTTGTCGAAACGAATGGCATCAGGCTTCATCTAGCTGCAGCTGGTCCAGAAGATGGACCTTTAGTAATTTTATTGCATGGCTTTCCAGAGTTTTGGTTTGGTTGGAAAAATCAACTGCAATTTTTATCAGAAAAGGGGTACCGAGTAGTTGCTCCTGACCAGCGTGGGTATAATTTGAGTGATAAGCCAATAGGAATCGATAACTACATGATGGATTCTTTGCGCGATGACGTCATTGGCATCATTGAGCATTTTCAAAAAAAGTCAGCTATCATCATTGGACATGATTGGGGTGGTGCAGTAGCTTGGCATTTAGCGGCCACGCGTCCCGAATATGTAGAAAAATTGATTGTTTTGAACATCCCACATCCACAAGCTATGCTAAAGGTACTCAAAAAAAATCCATTACAATGGATGAAGAGTGCTTATATTGCTTTTTTCCAGTTACCTCATCTACCTGAAAAAGCTCTAAGCATGGGTGGATTTAAAGCTATGCAAAAAGGGCTTGAGCAGTCTAGCAAGCCGAATACTTTTTCGGAAAACGAAATCAAACAATACAAAGTGGCATGGTCACAATCAGACGCATTAACAGCAATGCTGAATTGGTACCGCGCAATTCGAAGAGGTAGCTCTAAGCAAGTACCTAGTACGAAGATTAGCGTGCCTGTCCGAATGATTTGGGGACTGAGCGATCAATTTCTGTCACCTATGCTAGCAAAAGAAAGCATGGCTTTTTGTGAAGAAGTGAATTTAGTATTTGTTGAAGAAGCGACACATTGGATTCAACATGAGCAACCTGATATTGTCCATCACTTGATCGATCAATTTATTAACGAACAAAAACGGAAAACCCTATAACTGGGCTTTCCGCTTTTGTTTTTTCACTTCTCGAAGATGTTTAAAAAACTGCTTGAGCAACTGTCCACATTCTTCAGCTAGCACATTTTCCGTTACTTGGCATTGGTGATTAAATCGTTCATCGTTTAACAAGCGATAAAGTGAATCCACACTGCCTGCCTTGGCATCACGTGCACCATAAACCACATGAGGAATACGTGATTGCAAAATAGCGCCTGCGCACATTGGACACGGCTCTAACGTAACATACATTTTCGTGTCTTCTAATCGCCAATTGCCAAGATAAAGACAAGCTTGTTGGATGGCTAGTAGTTCAGCATGTGTAACGGCATTTTGCGTTGTTTCACGTAAATTATGTGCTCGCGCAATCACTTTATCTTTGTGAACGATAACAGCACCGATGGGTACTTCTCCTTTTGCTCCTGCTTTATGGGCTTCGTCAATCGCCATATTCATATAATAATGATCTTTTTCCATTCCGTTCATGATGCATCGCTCCTTAAATCTAGTGTAGCATTTTCAATCCATTAAAAGAGTCATGCAGACAAAAATTACAGAACAGCGTAAACTAAAGAAACAGGCTATTAAATAGTGAGGAGTGATCAAAAAATGAAACAACATAAAAAAGAAAAACCTCTTCATTTTACTCTGCGATTTGTCTTTATTTTTATAGGAGCTACGTTGGCCGCAGCGGCCATTGAATTGTTTTTAGTTCCAAACTCGATTATTGATGGTGGCATTATTGGAGTCTCTTTAATACTGAACTATTTAACAGTTATTCCTTTTGGTGTCTTGATGGTTGTCATCAATTTACCGTTTCTTTATTTTGGGTACAAGCATATCGGCCGCAATTTTTTTGTTTCTTCTATTTTTGCGATTGTCACATTAGCGGTCATGGCCATTCCAATGCACAAATTTGAACCGTTTGTGAGAGATCCACTTCTTGCTACAATATTCGGTGGATTGCTTCTCGGTATGGGTGTTGGACTTGTTATTCGTAATGGGGGAGCACTTGATGGAACCGAGATTCTTGGGATTTTATTAACAAAAAAATTACCGTTCTCCATTGGTGAGTTTGTCATGTTCTTTAATGTGTTCATCTTTGGATGGGCTGCGTTCGTTCTTGGGATGGAGCAGGCGATGTATTCGGTTTTGACGTATTATATTGCTTCTAAGACGATCGATGTAGTGATACAAGGTCTTGAAGATACGAAAGCTGTATTAATCATTTCAGAAGACTACGAAGAAATTGGCTCGGCTATTAATGACCGTCTGGGTCGAAGCTTTACTAAGTTACATGGTCAAGGAGGTTATTTGAATACATCAAAAGATGTTATTTATGTAGTAGTCACCCGCCTGGAACTAACAAAGCTTAAACAAATTGTTACAGATGTTGATCCAAAAGCCTTCCTAACAATAATGGATACCCAGGAAGTTCATGGCGCGACTTTTAAAAAACCAATTCATTGATAAATCAGCTGTTTTTTCACTCTACTTTTAGCCCGAGTGGTGTGTTAAAATAAATGGCATTGTATTTTACTTGAATCGAAAAAGGAGGACTTCGCATGCCGGTGCCATTTATCACGGTAGAAGGTCCGATTGGCGTAGGTAAGACTTCGCTCACCAAAGCGCTCGCTGATCAAAATCAATTTCAGTTGTTAAAAGAAATTGTTGACGAAAACCCATTTTTAAATAAGTTCTACGAAGATATAGAAGAGTGGAGCTTCCAGACAGAGATGTTCTTTTTATGCAATCGCTATAAACAATTATCGGATATCCAGAAGAAGTTTATCTCGAAAAAAGAACCGGTTGTAGCAGATTATCATATTTTCAAAAACCTCATTTTTGCGAAGCGAACATTGCCAGAAGCTGAGTATACCAAATACGAAGCTATCTATAACATTCTGACGGTAGATATGCCAAAACCAAACATGGTAATTTACCTACATGCCAGTTTAGACACATTGATGAAACGAATTAAATTGCGTGGGCGAGAGTTTGAGCAACTGATTACGCCAGAATACATGGAACAACTCTCAGCCGATTATCATGAGTTTATCGAACGTTTTGAACGCCAACATCCAGAAATTCCGGTATTACGTTTTAATGGAGATGAAATCGATTTTGTTCAAAATGATGGCGATTTGCAATTGATTTTAGACAAAGTAGAAGGCACTTTACAGAAAAGGAGCTTGACTTTATGAATTTACGCGAAAAATACGGCATTCCACCGAATGCGGTAATTACAATAGCCGGTACGGTTGGTGTGGGGAAATCAACGATGACAAAAGCATTAGCAGATGCTTTGCAATTCCGGACGTCGTTTGAAAATGTCGATACCAATCCCTATCTAGATTTATTTTATGAGGATTTTGAGAAATGGAGCTTTCATTTGCAAATCTATTTTCTTGCGGAACGCTTTAAAGAACAAAAGCGAATGTTTGAATACGGTGGCGGTTTTATTCAAGATCGTTCGATTTATGAAGATACCGGTATTTTCGCGAAAATGCATTGGGATAAAGGCACAATGAACAACGTAGATTACGAAACATACACGAATTTGTTTGAAGCCATGGTCATGACGCCTTATTTCCCACATCCAGATTTATTGATTTACTTGGAAGGATCGATTGAGGATATCCTTTCGCGCATTCAAGAACGTGGACGGGCAATGGAGCAACAAACACCAGTAGATTACTGGTTGGAGATGCATCAGCGTTATGAAAGTTGGATCAATTCTTTTAATGGATGTCCCGTATTACGTTTAAACATTAATGATTATGACCTTATGACAAATCCAGAGTGCTCTGAACAAATTGTCGAACGTATCGGTGGTTTTATGCAACAAACTTCTATTCTCCGTAAATAAGAAAATCCAGAAAGCGTAAGCTTTCTGGATTGGATTGCTATATCAAAGTTATAAATTAGTTGGATTAAAATGGAGGAGGAAGAGGGATTCGAACCCCCGCGGGATTTGACTCCCCTGTCGGTTTTCAAGACCGATCCCTTCAGCCAAACTTGGGTATTCCTCCGTATCGGACAAGAATTAATTTATCATGGATGAACAATAGCTGTCAACAGTTTTTCATCTTTTTTAAAATTTACTACTAAAAAAGTTCAACACAAAACGTATTAGTCAGTCTAGTCAATAAAAATCTGTTTTCTTACGTGTTACAACAAGCCTCTAAAAAAGAAGAGATTAAAAAGAAATTATCATTAAATAAAGGTTACGGATTGATTTTTCCTCGATTAATTCGTATACTAGTAAATGCCGTGCTAGGTGGGAAGATAGCGGTGTCCTGTAACCTGCAATCCGCTTTAGCGGGACTGAATTCCTTTCTGAGGCTGTCTGTCTGTAAGGTCTGCCTCATGCACGTAGTGTTGACATCTGGGTCCTGCGCAATGGAATCCCATGAACCATGTCAGGTCCGGAAGGAAGCAGCATTAAGTGGAATATTCCATGTGCCGCGGGATCGCCTAGATCGAGCCAGCGACATGGGTAACGCTTATGTACAGCAGTCGAAGAAAGGTGCACGGCAATAATATGTAAGTTCAAACCTGTCCGCTCTTGTAGCTGGCAGGTTTTTTATTATTGAGTTCCAGAGTCATCTTTTGGACAACAGGGAATCGTTCAGAAAAACCGAACTTTTATGATATAATGATAGGATGAAAAACAGATTCTTCAAAAGGAGAGAATAAGTTGGCGTATCAAGCTTTTTACCGTGTTTACAGACCACAGTCGTTTTCAGAAATGACAGGTCAAACGCATGTCAAACAAACCCTTCAAAATGCTCTCCTTTACAATAAGACGACACACGCTTATTTGTTCTCAGGACCAAGAGGGACAGGGAAAACCAGTGCCGCTAAAATATTTGCAAAAGCGCTAAACTGTGAGCAAGCACCAACCGCAGAACCGTGTAATAAATGTGCATCTTGTCTCAGCATTAATGAAGGGTCAAATACCGATGTTATTGAATTTGACGCAGCATCCAATTCGCGTGTTGAGGAAATGCGTGAAATTATTGAAAAAGTCCGTTTTTCGCCAGCGAATTCACGTTTTAAAATTTATATCATCGATGAAGTGCATATGTTATCAAACAGTGCTTTTAACGCGTTGTTGAAAACATTAGAAGAGCCACCGGAACATGTGGTTTTCATTTTAGCAACGACAGAACCTCATAAATTGCCGTTAACGATTATTTCTCGTTGTCAGCGTTTTGATTTTAAGTCACATACACAAGTCGATATTGTTTCACGAATGGTAGAAGTACTAACAGATGCGGAAATTCCATACAACGAACAAGTGCTTAAAATTATCGCGCAAGCTGCTGCAGGTGGAATGCGTGATGCATTGAGTTTGTTAGACCAAGTTGTATCGTTCAGTGGAGACGAGATGACTGTTGAAGATGCGCTGCTCGTAACAGGTTCTGTTAGCCAAGATGTATTCTATGGAATAGCAGAAGCCTTGCTTGCAAAAGATGTTGGACAATCATTAACGCTTTTAGAACAACTAGTGCGTGATGGCAAAGATCCTGTGCGTTTGGTTGAAGACTTTATTACCTTCTACCGGGACTTGCTATTGATTCAAACAGCTCCCGACCTTCACGATATGTTGGAGTTGGTAACGCACGAACCCCGATTCGAAGAGCTAGCTAATCGATTCGAACCAACAACGCTTTATAATTGGATTGATATTTTATCAAAAACTCAGCAAGAAATGCGTTTTTCAAACCACACAAAAATTTATATGGAAACGGCTTTGCTAAAAATGGCGCAAGCAGACGTGCCAGTTCAAAGTACAGCCTCGGCTGTATCACCCGAACTAGAAGCAAAAGTGATTCAGTTGGAAAACTTAGTGCATGAATTGCAACAACAAGTTAAAAATGGAGCAGGCGGTAGCGTACAGGTAACGCCTGCTGAGCAAAAAAAACGTCAGCGCGTACAAAGCAATTTTAAAATACCAACAGGACGCATTCAAGATGTCTTAAAGCATGCAACGAAAGTTGATATTCAAGCAATTAAAACCAATTGGGCAACTGTAATGGATCAATTGCAGCGGTCGCATTCGGCTTTATTGAATGATGCAGAGCCAGTAGCGGCATCAGCAGATGCATTTGTGTTAAAATTCAAGTATGATATTCATTGCCAGATGGCTTCTGAAAATCAGACCTTTGCTGCGACGTTTAGCCAATTGCTGGAGCAATACGCAGGCAAAGCATATACACCGGTTTTTGTACCAGATGCTAGTTGGCTGAAAATCCGTGAAGAATTTATTAAAAAGAGCGGATTGAAGTCGGGTACTGAAGAAAAACAGTCAGAGGCTGAAGAAGAAAATCCGTTTTCGGGTGAAGGAGCAGTAGCGGAAGAAGATCCGTTCGTTTCAGAAGCTGAGCGTCTTTTCGGAAAAGACTTTGTCGAAGTTCATGACGATTAAAATGAAAATTCTAAGGAGGAACTAATTATGCGCGGTGGAGGAAATATGCAAGGCATGATGAAGCAAATGCAAAAAATGCAAAAAGAGATGGCAGTGGCTCAAGAAGAGTTAGGGACATTGAAATTCGAAGGAGCAGCAGGCGGTGGCATGGTTAAAGTTACTGTATCCGGACATAAAGAAGTATTGGATATCGTTCTTGATCCAACAGTTGTAGATCCTGAAGATGTTGAAATGTTACAAGATCTTTTAGTTGTAGCGACAAACGATGCGTTTAAAAAAGCGGACGATCACGCGAATTCCACAATGGGGAAATTCACGAAGGGCTTGAACATGCCAGGAATGTTCTAGGAGGCAATAACTATGCATTATCCAGAACCTATTTCGAAATTAATGGAGAGTTTTATGAAACTGCCAGGGATCGGGCCGAAAACAGCAGCCCGTCTGGCGTTTTTTGTACTTGGAATGAAAGAAGATACAGTGCTTGATTTTGCTAAAGCGCTAGTGGATGCAAAACGAAATTTGAGCTTTTGTTCAGTATGTGGTCATATTACCGATGTGGATCCTTGTCATATTTGTCAGGACCAGCAACGTGATCGTACAACAATTTGTGTTGTACAAGACCCCAAAGATGTCATTGCGATGGAGAAGATGCGCGATTACAAAGGCTTGTATCATGTCTTGCAAGGAGCTATTTCTCCTATGGATGGAGTTGGCCCTGAAGATATCAACGTTCCGTCTCTCTTAAAACGTCTTCAAGATGAAGAAGTAGAAGAATTGATTTTAGCTACCAATCCGACAATCGAAGGAGAAGCTACGGCAATGTATATTTCGCGTCTTGTCAGACCCTCGGGCATCAAAACTACTCGAATTGCTCATGGGTTACCAGTAGGTGGAGATTTGGAATATGCGGATGAAGTGACGTTGTCTAAAGCATTAGAAGGTCGACGAGAACTTTAATAAAAAAAATCACGTAATAGGATTTTTTACTTCTAAAAATGGAAACTATTCTAATTTGTTATGTTTTGCATATAATGAATGATAAAAAAGAATAGCTGTTATATAGATAGAGTCAAAAAAGAAGTTGATAAAAATGGCTCTCTTAAGGTTATTAATTGACTTCTTTTTTAAACTCTTATATAGAAGGAAGAGTAAGTTTGCTGAAAAATGTTTTACAAATATAATTTTATTTACCAAAAGTGTTGACAGTCTGAAGTTTATGCTTTAGTATCATAGGAGTCGTAAAGAACGACGCGATAATTTAAAACAACTTGAACCTTGAAAACTGAACAGCAAAACGTCAACGAAAGACGTCACGAGAACCTCGGTGTGAGCACGGCTTTTGCAAAGGTTGCCTTTGGCAAACAGAGCAAAGTTGTTTTTCATCTCGGTGTGCGTGACGAAAATTTACTGATCAGCATTTTGTAGATCAAGCCATCTTCGGATGGTGCCAGCAACAACTAGAGCAGTCAAATGTTCTCTATAATGGAGAGTTTGATCCTGGCTCAGGACGAACGCTGGCGGCGTGCCTAATACATGCAAGTCGAGCGGAACCATTGGAGCTTGCTCCTTTGGTTTAGCGGCGGACGGGTGAGTAACACGTGGGCAACCTGCCCTGCAGATCGGGATAACTCCGGGAAACCGGTGCTAATACCGAATAGTTTGCGGCCTCTCCTGAGGCTGCACGGAAAGACGGTCTCGGCTGTCACTGCAGGATGGGCCCGCGGCGCATTAGCTAGTTGGTGGGGTAATGGCCTACCAAGGCAACGATGCGTAGCCGACCTGAGAGGGTGATCGGCCACACTGGGACTGAGACACGGCCCAGACTCCTACGGGAGGCAGCAGTAGGGAATCTTCCGCAATGGACGAAAGTCTGACGGAGCAACGCCGCGTGAGTGACGAAGGTTTTCGGATCGTAAAACTCTGTTGTGAGGGAAGAACAAGTGCCAAGTAACTACTGGCACCTTGACGGTACCTCACCAGAAAGCCACGGCTAACTACGTGCCAGCAGCCGCGGTAATACGTAGGTGGCAAGCGTTGTCCGGAATTATTGGGCGTAAAGCGCGCGCAGGCGGTTCTTTAAGTCTGATGTGAAAGCCCACGGCTCAACCGTGGAGGGTCATTGGAAACTGGAGAACTTGAGTACAGAAGAGGAAAGTGGAATTCCATGTGTAGCGGTGAAATGCGTAGAGATGTGGAGGAACACCAGTGGCGAAGGCGACTTTCTGGTCTGTAACTGACGCTGAGGCGCGAAAGCGTGGGGAGCAAACAGGATTAGATACCCTGGTAGTCCACGCCGTAAACGATGAGTGCTAAGTGTTAGGGGGTTTCCGCCCCTTAGTGCTGCAGCTAACGCATTAAGCACTCCGCCTGGGGAGTACGGCCGCAAGGCTGAAACTCAAAGGAATTGACGGGGGCCCGCACAAGCGGTGGAGCATGTGGTTTAATTCGAAGCAACGCGAAGAACCTTACCAGGTCTTGACATCCCACTGCCCGGTGTAGAGATACACTTTTCCCTTCGGGGACAGTGGTGACAGGTGGTGCATGGTTGTCGTCAGCTCGTGTCGTGAGATGTTGGGTTAAGTCCCGCAACGAGCGCAACCCTTGATCTTAGTTGCCAGCATTTAGTTGGGCACTCTAAGGTGACTGCCGGTGACAAACCGGAGGAAGGTGGGGATGACGTCAAATCATCATGCCCCTTATGACCTGGGCTACACACGTGCTACAATGGACGGTACAAAGGGTTGCCAACCCGCGAGGGGGAGCTAATCCCAGAAAACCGTTCTCAGTTCGGATTGTAGGCTGCAACTCGCCTGCATGAAGCCGGAATCGCTAGTAATCGTGGATCAGCATGCCACGGTGAATACGTTCCCGGGCCTTGTACACACCGCCCGTCACACCACGAGAGTTTGTAACACCCGAAGTCGGTGAGGTAACCCTTGTGGAGCCAGCCGCCGAAGGTGGGACGGATGATTGGGGTGAAGTCGTAACAAGGTAGCCGTATCGGAAGGTGCGGCTGGATCACCTCCTTTCTAAGGATAAATTCGGAACCGGGCGCCTTAGGCGCTCCGGGGTTGACGTTTTGCGTTCAGTTTTGAAGGTTCATCTTCAGGCGGCAACGCCTTTTTTTGTGACTTTCAGACTTGTTCTTTGAAAACTGGATAAAACGACATTGAAACAAATGAAACATGGATTCAAAGTACGCGTGGCACATGTTGCCACAACTTTTTAATTAACCAGTGGTTAAGTTAGAAAGGGCGCACGGTGGATGCCTTGGCACTAGGAGCCGAAGAAGGACGGCACTAACACCGATATGCTTCGGGGAGCTGTAAGTGAGCGATGATCCGGAGATTTCCGAATGGGGGAACCCCTGTCTTTAATGGGACAGGATCCATGTGTGAATCTATAGCACATGAGAAGGCAGACCCAGGGAACTGAAACATCTAAGTACCTGGAGGAAGAGAAAGCAAATGCGATTCCCTGAGTAGCGGCGAGCGAAACGGGATCAGCCCAAACCAAGAGGCTTGCCTCTTGGGGTTGTAGGACACTCTATACGGAGTTACAAAAGGAAGGATTAGGCGAAGCGACCTGGAACGGTCCGCCACAGCGGGTAACAGCCCCGTAGCCGAAAACCCTTCCCCTCCAGAGTGGATCCTGAGTACGGCGGAACACGTGAAATTCCGTCGGAATCTGGGAGGACCATCTCCCAAGGCTAAATACTTCCTAGTGACCGATAGTGAACCAGTACCGTGAGGGAAAGGTGAAAAGCACCCCGGAAGGGGAGTGAAATAGATCCTGAAACCGTGTGCCTACAAGTAGTCAAAGCCCGTTAATGGGTGATGGCGTGCCTTTTGTAGAATGAACCGGCGAGTTACGATTACATGCAAGGTTAAGCTGAGAAGGCGGAGCCGCAGCGAAAGCGAGTCTGAATAGGGCGATAGAGTATGTAGTTGTAGACCCGAAACCAGGTGATCTACCCATGTCCAGGGTGAAGGTAAGGTAACACTTACTGGAGGCCCGAACCCACGCACGTTGAAAAGTGCGGGGATGAGGTGTGGGTAGCGGAGAAATTCCAATCGAACCTGGAGATAGCTGGTTCTCTCCGAAATAGCTTTAGGGCTAGCCTCAAGATAGAGAATCCTGGAGGTAGAGCACTGTTTGGACTAGGGGCCCATCCCGGGTTACCGAATTCAGACAAACTCCGAATGCCAGTGATTTATGCTTGGGAGTCAGACTGCGAGTGATAAGATCCGTAGTCAAGAGGGAAACAGCCCAGACCACCAGCTAAGGTCCCCAAATATCCGTTAAGTGGAAAAGGATGTGGCGTTGCTTAGACAACCAGGATGTTGGCTTAGAAGCAGCCATCATTTAAAGAGTGCGTAATAGCTCACTGGTCGAGTGACACTGCGCCGAAAATGTACCGGGGCTAAACGGATTACCGAAGCTGTGGATGGATCTCTTCGGAGATCCGTGGTAGGAGAGCGTTCTAAGGGCGTTGAAGTCAGACCGGAAGGACTGGTGGAGCGCTTAGAAGTGAGAATGCCGGTATGAGTAACGAAAGACGGGTGAGAATCCCGTCCACCGAATGCCTAAGGTTTCCTGAGGAAGGCTCGTCCGCTCAGGGTTAGTCGGGACCTAAGTCGAGGCCGATAGGCGTAGACGATGGACAACAGGTTGATATTCCTGTACCACCTCCCCGCCGTTTGAGCAATGGGGGGACGCAGAAGGATAAGGAGAGCGTGCCGTTGGTTGTGCACGTCCAAGCAGTGAGGCGTGGAATGAGGCAAATCCCATTCCTGATACGTTGAGCTGTGATGGCAAGAGGTTTACCTCAGAGTCCCTGATTTCACACTGCCAAGAAAAGCCTCTAGCGAGGCGGGAGGTGCCCGTACCGCAAACCGACACAGGTAGGCGAGAAGAGAATTCTAAGGTGAGCGAGTGAACTCTCGTTAAGGAACTCGGCAAAATGACCCCGTAACTTCGGGAGAAGGGGTGCTCTGGTAGGGTGAATAGCCCGAGAGAGCCGCAGTGAATAGGCCCAGGCGACTGTTTAGCAAAAACACAGGTCTCTGCAAAACCGTAAGGTGACGTATAGGGGCTGACGCCTGCCCGGTGCTGGAAGGTTAAGAGGAGTGCTTAGCGCAAGCGAAGGTGCGAATTGAAGCCCCAGTAAACGGCGGCCGTAACTATAACGGTCCTAAGGTAGCGAAATTCCTTGTCGGGTAAGTTCCGACCCGCACGAAAGGCGTAACGATCTGGGCACTGTCTCAACGAGAGACTCGGTGAAATTATAGTACCTGTGAAGATGCAGGTTACCCGCGACAGGACGGAAAGACCCCGTGGAGCTTTACTGTAGCCTGATATTGAATTTTGGTGCAACTTGTACAGAATAGGTAGGAGCCTTAGATTCCGGAGCGCCAGCTTCGGCGGAGGCGTCAGTGGGATACTACCCTGGTTGTATTGAAATTCTAACCCACAAGCCTGATCGGCTTGGGAGACAGTGTCAGGCGGGCAGTTTGACTGGGGCGGTCGCCTCCTAAAGAGTAACGGAGGCGCCCAAAGGTTCCCTCAGAATGGTTGGAAATCATTCGCAGAGTGTAAAGGCAGAAGGGAGCTTGACTGCGAGACGTACATGTCGAGCAGGGTCGAAAGACGGGCTTAGTGATCCGGTGGTTCCGCATGGAAGGGCCATCGCTCAACGGATAAAAGCTACCCCGGGGATAACAGGCTTATCTCCCCCAAGAGTCCACATCGACGGGGAGGTTTGGCACCTCGATGTCGGCTCATCGCATCCTGGGGCTGTAGTCGGTCCCAAGGGTTGGGCTGTTCGCCCATTAAAGCGGTACGCGAGCTGGGTTCAGAACGTCGTGAGACAGTTCGGTCCCTATCCGTCGCGGGCGCAGGAAATTTGAGAGGAGCTGTCCTTAGTACGAGAGGACCGGGATGGACACACCGCTGGTGTACCAGTTGTTCTGCCAAGGGCATCGCTGGGTAGCTATGTGTGGCCGGGATAAGTGCTGAAAGCATCTAAGCACGAAGCCCCCCTCAAGATGAGATTTCCCATTGCGCAAGCAAGTAAGATCCCTCAAAGACGATGAGGTAGATAGGTTCGAGGTGGAAGCGTGGCGACACGTGCAGCTGACGAATACTAATCGATCGAGGACTTAACCAACAAACTGTACGCGAATCATGCACGATTTGTTTCATCTGTCGTTTATCCAGTTTTGAGTGAACAAGCACTCAATTAAAATAGTCCAGTGATGATGGCAAAGAGGCCACACCCGTTCCCATCTCGAACACGGCAGTTAAGCTCTTTTGCGCCGATGGTAGTTGGGGGTTTCCCCCTGTGAGAGTAGGACGTCGCTGGGCAACAATGACCACACACAAAAAGTCGTTACCGATTCCGGTAACGGCTTTTTTACGTTTAGTAGAAGACTTGTTCCTTAAAACCACGATTTTAATTTGGGATTGGTATAATAGACTCAATTAATAAATGTGAGGATGAAAATTCATGACACAACGACGTCCGATTGTAGATGCATTAATCCGATTCCAAAAAAGACAGCCCTTTTCTTTTCATGTGCCAGGACATAAACACGGTGTTTTATCGGGACTACCAGAAGAAATTCAATCTGCATTGTCCTATGATTTAACAGAACTAACAGGTTTGGACGATCTTCATTATCCAGAAGAAATCATACAAGATGCACAGTACTTGTTAGCACAAGCTTATAATACCAAGCAGAGTTTTTTTTTAGTCAACGGTTCAACGGTAGGAAATTTAGCGATGATTTACGCTGCTTGTCGAGAAGGTGACAAAGTAGTCGTTCAGCGTAACTCGCACAAATCCATTTTTCATGCGTTAGAACTTGCACGTGTCCAGCCTGTGTATGTTTCTCCTCAATGGCATGAAGAGTCCATGACTGCTGCTTTGGCTTCTCTTAAGACAATAGAAGCTGCAATAACGGCCTATCCAGAAGTAAGAGCAGTAATTCTGACATACCCTAATTATTATGGAATCGCTTCAGAAGAACTTGCTGCAATTATTGCTCTATGTCACAAACAAGACATTCCAGTATTAATAGATGAAGCACACGGTGCTCATTTTCAAATAGGTGAGCCGTTTCCGGTTTCTGCTTTATCTTTAGGAGCAGATGTTGTTGTGCAATCAGCGCATAAAACATTGCCTGCGATGACAATGGGATCATTTTTGCACGTTGGTAGTGATCGTGTGAGTGTTAAAAGAATTCAAAAGTATTTACGGATGTTTCAATCAAGCAGTCCGTCTTATTTAATATTAGCTTCTCTAGATGATGCACGGGCTCATCTTCAAAACTTTTCCTTACCAGATATTCGTTCGTTTAACGAAAAACGCGAACGTTTTCTAAATAGCTTGCGTATGATTCCACAGTTACTAGTTATAGAATCAGATGATCCGTTAAAAGTTATATTAAGGGTCACTCACCATAGTGGCTATCAATTTAAGCAAAAGTTAGAGCAAGTGGGTATTGAAGTGGAATTAGCAGATCTATTCCAAGTATTGTTGATATTGCCGTTATTAAAGCAATGGCATGCCTATCCATTTGCAGAAATCCGCAGCCGTTTAAAAGAAGCAGTTGCCATGTTACAAGCAGAAAGTAGACAAAAAACACAAATAGAAATACCCATCTTACAAGACGTCACCATTCCAGCGTTGTCTTTTGAAGAAATCGAATTAGCTGATCAAGAATGGGTTTCGTATACCCAAATTATTGGACGAATTGCAGCAGGTATGGTGATTCCCTATCCCCCTGGTATTCCTTTAATTGTGCCAGGCGAAAAATGGACGCTATCGAAAGTGGAAGAGTTAATGAATCACCTTGCTGCAAACGCACAAATCCAAGGTGACCATCGCTTAGCATCCAAGCAATTATCAGTTCTTCAAGAAACGCAACAATCACCAAACAAATCATAAATAACACTGCGAGTGATCGAATAATTGGGAAAATGGATTCATTGTGACCAAAAAAACTTCTTTTTGTCTTCTGAAGATATGATGACATATAATTTGGATAAGCACATTAAACCGCAAATAAAAGATAGCTTGAAATTAGAATTAAAACAACACAATAAGAAGCAGAGAAGTATATGATTATGTAGTGTAAAAAACTAACCATCTAGCGAAAGCTAAATAGAGTTGTTTTATTAAACCTAGCTTACAAAAGCGTGAATAGAACGAAAAGCGTTTTTTAGGCTCTATTTTTAACGGTGACTATAAAAAGAGCAGCATTTCGTGTATAGTGAAAAGAGTTTGAAACAGTAGAGTATGATTAATTTCATGGAATAAGGTGATCAGCAAAATGAGTTATTTAATCAATCTTGAAGGCGGAGAAGGATCAGGAAAATCGACGGTTCTAAACATGTTGGCAGAAGCATTAGCTAAAAAGGGATTTTCTGTTGTCTGTACAAGAGAGCCCGGTGGCATCGATATCGCCGAACAAATTCGTGAAGTAATTTTAAATCGAAAAAACACAGCAATGGATGCACGAACAGAAGCTTTACTTTACGCTGCTGCAAGAAGACAGCATTTAGTGGAGAAAATCATTCCTGCACTTGAAGCTGGAAGCATCGTTTTATGTGATCGTTATATCGATTCAAGCTTAGCTTATCAAGGGTATGCGCGAGGACTTGGGATAGAAGAGATACTTGCTATTAACAAGTTCGCTATCGATGAACACATGCCAGACTTAACACTTTATTTTGATGTGAATCCGAAAGTTGGACTGGCACGTATTGAACGAGATATGGAACGAGAAGTAAATCGTTTAGATGTAGAGTCGATGAAGTTCCATTACAAAGTAAGAGAAGGCTATCTCTTATTGTTGAGTCAAAATCCTGAACGTATTCGTTTAATTAATGCAGAAAACGAGCTCCCTGTTGTTTTTGCAGATGCCTGGGAGATAGCTGAACGCTTTATAGAAGAACGTCAAACGACGGTTGATCCGACATAGGATTAGCTGTTGTTTTTTAGTTTCTCTTTTTTAAAAGTAAGCTGGAAAGATATGCAGCGTACACCGTCGTTCATGTTATACTTATATAGAAGAAAGATAAAAAGGAGTGGGTACTGATGAAACTCGTAGTAGCAGTTGTACAGGACCAAGACAGTAACCGATTATCCAATGCATTAACAAAAAATGATTTCCGGGCTACAAAACTTGCCAGTACGGGAGGGTTTTTGCGTTCAGGAAACACCACCTTTTTAATCGGTGTGGAAGATGATTTAATTCCAAAATTGATGGACTTAATTCGTGAAAATTGCCGATCGCGTGAACAAATGGTCGCGCCAGTTTCTCCAATGGGTGGTAACGCGGATTCGTATATTCCTTATCCAGTGGAAGTCGAAGTAGGCGGCGCAACTATTTTCGTTTTACCAATTGAACAATTCCATCACTTTTAATCAATAAGAATAAAAGCGTTTTCGTTAGAATCAAATGATTTTTCACAAGTACTATAACCAATACCCGTGCTCCAGTCGGAACACGGGATTTTTTACAAAGTCTGAAGGTGAAGTCGATGCAAAAAACAACAGATGAGTTTTTAGACATGCAACCAGTAGTTATGAAACGACTACAAGGAGCTTACGGGAAAGACCGTTTAGCGCATGCTTATTTATTTGAGGGTTCTGCAGGGTCAGGAAAAAAAGAAATTACACATTTTTTTGTGAAACTTTTACTATGCGAAAAGCCTATAGAAAATGTTCCATGTGAAACATGTCGCAGTTGTCAACTTTATAATTCGGGCAACCACACGAATATAATCTTCATTGAACCGGATGGTCAAAACATTAAAATTGATCAAATTCGCGAGTTGATTTTCAAATTGAATAAAACCGGTCTTAGCAGAGGGCGTAAAATATACGTAATTGAGCAAGCAGATCGCATGAACAACTCTTCTGCAAATGCTTTACTGAAGTTTTTGGAAGAACCAGAGTTTAATGTGACAGCAATTTTATTGACAGAACGGCTAAATGCGATAATGAGTACCATTCGTTCACGCTGCCAATTGGTGTCGTTTCGCCCGTTGTCACGACCTAAGTTAATGGAAAAATTAATAGCAGACGGCATGACAGGTTCAATGGCTGCCACGGTGAGTATGCTGACGCAAAGCGAAGAAGAGGCTCTAGCAATGAGTCGAGATGAACAATTTGCAGAATCTCGAAAAACGGTCTTAAAGATGGTAGAAGTGGTTAGTAGCAATGTTCACGAAGCACTTTTGATGCTTCAAGCTGAATGGCTTCCGTTATTTAAAGAAAAAGAAGATGCCGAAAGAGGTCTAGACATGTTATTATTTGCATATCGAGACATTGCTTCGGTAAAAGCAGGTCTTGAGACTGCACGCACATATCCAGATATGGAAGAAACTTGGAAGCAGATGGCACTCCAACGCTCCTTTACGTTATTGTCTAAGCAGCTGCAGGCTATTTTACAAGCCAAACAGCAATTGCCACGTAATATGAATAGGACGCTGTTGATGGAGCAGTTAATGCTGAATCTGCAGGAGGGGTAGCAATTGTATAATGTCATAGGTGTCCGTTTTAAGAAAGCGGGTAAAATATATTATTTCGATCCAGCTGAATTAGGGATTGAAAAAGACGACTACGTTATTGTTGAAACAGCAAGAGGCGTAGAGTATGGAAAAGTGGTCGTTCCAACAAAAACTGTTGGAGAAAATGACGTAGTCTTGCCTTTAAAGCAAGTGTTAAGAATAGCTACAGATAAAGACCGCCAGCAAGTAGAAGAAAATCGGTTAGAAGCAAGTCGTGCATTTGAACAAGGAACAGAAAAAATTGAAGCGCATCAGTTAGACATGAAATTAGTCGATGTTGAGTATACGTTTGATCGCAACAAAGTTATTTTTTACTTTACAGCGGAAGGACGTGTGGATTTCCGGAACTTGGTCAAAGACTTGGCGTCCATTTTCCGAACACGTATCGAACTACGTCAAATTGGTGTGCGTGATGAAGCGAAAATGCTGGGTGGCATAGGACCTTGTGGTCGCATGTTGTGCTGTTCAACATTTTTGGGTGATTTTGAACCCGTATCGATTAAAATGGCAAAAGATCAAAATTTGTCATTGAATCCTTCTAAAATCTCAGGTTTATGTGGCCGTTTGATGTGCTGCTTAAAATATGAGAACGATGAATACGAAACAGCTAAAAAAGAAATGCCAGATGTTGGAACACACGTAACAACTCCTGATGGCGAAGGCCGTGTTGTTGGCATGAATATTTTAGAACGAGTGTTGAAAGTTCGCTTAACTGAGCAAGAACAAACACTTGAATATACATTAGATGAGATAATGGGCCAAGGAACGAGAGCGTGAGGTGGTTTAAGTGAAGGAAAAGAATTTTTTAGATACTGTCATGGAGTTTGAACAACAACTTCAATCGATGCAAGAGCAATTCAGCGAATTAAAAGCAGTTGTCGCTCGGACGATGGAAGAACATCATGCACTGCAATTGGAAAATCACCATTTGCGTGCACGATTAGACGAATTTCATAAAGCGGTTCCAGAAGTAGCAGCAGTGGATCCTGTAAAATTAAAAAAAGCTGTTATGGACATCGGTGAAGGGTACGATAACTTAGCGCGTTTGTATCATGAAGGCTACCACGTCTGTAATGTACATTTCGGCAGTTCTCGAAAAGGTGACGATTGCCTGTTTTGTTTATCATTTTTAAATAAGCAAAACTAAAAAAACGGTATTTACGATAGTTAATCAGAAAGGCTTCTGTCACCCTGTGTGATGGCAGCCTTTTGTCATGCTAGGAGTTGAATAGATGTTAGTGGATGACGAACGACTGGATTATTTATTAGCGGAAGATTTACGAATTATTCAAAGCCCTTCGGTGTTTTCCTTTTCACTGGATGCGGTGTTATTGGCGCGCTTTGCATATGTTCCATTAAAACGAGGAACCATTATCGATTTGTGCACCGGCAACGGAGCCATCCCGCTATTTTTAAGCGCGCGCACAGAGTCGCGCATCATTGGAGTGGAGTTACAACCTCGACTTGCTCATATGGCACGCCGCAGTGTGGCCTACAATGAGTTAACAAGTCAGATTGACATCATTGAAGGCGATGTCAAAAATATGCCAAAACACTTAGGGGTTGAGAAATACGATGTGGTAACATGTAATCCGCCGTATTTTCCAGCGCATGAGATGAGCGATAAAAACATCAGTGAGCACATGGCAATTGCCCGTCACGAACTGCATTTAACATTAGATGAAGCTGTTAAAACAGCTAGTCAATTACTCAAACAAGGAGGCAAAGCGGCCTTTGTCCATCGTTCAGGTCGCTTGATTGATTTGATTGCAGCGATGCGCGCGAACCGGCTGGAACCCAAACGAATTCGCCTTGTTTACCCGAAATCTGGAAAAGAAGCGAATACGTTGTTAATTGAAGGCATCAAAGACGGCAAACCCGATTTGAAGTTACTTCCGCCGTTAATTGTCTACGGAGAAGACGGAGAATATACAGAAGAAGTGCGTGAATTATTATATGGCGACAAGTAATCATTATTTTTACGTCTTGGAATGTGCCGATCGTTCTTATTATGCAGGATATACCAATGACTTGGACAAACGGTTAGCCGCGCATAACGCTGGAAAAGGTGCTAAGTACACGCGTGCTAAAGGACCATCCAAGCTGATTTACCATGAAAGCTTTGAAACCAAACAGGAAGCAATGAAAGCAGAATACGCTTTTAAGCAATTAACCAAGGCTCAAAAAATGCGTTATATTACTAAAGAAGAGGAGAGCAGCATATGAAATCTCAAAAAAGTTTTCACCACAAAGAAGCAACCTTGTATTTAGTGGCAACACCGATTGGCAATCTTGAAGACATAACCATGCGCGCATTGCGTATTTTAAAAGAAGTAGACATCATTGCAGCGGAAGATACACGCAATACGAAACAGCTTTGCAATTATTTTGATATACAAACCAAATTGGTTAGCTACCATGAACACAATCAAGAAAGCGGCGGCTTTAAAATTTTGTCGTATTTGGAGCAAGGCAAATCGGTTGCGTTAGTCAGTGATGCAGGTATGCCATGTATTTCAGATCCAGGCGAAGATATCGTCAGACGAGCCGTTGCAGAAGACTTTCCAGTTGTGCCCATACCGGGTGCAAACGCTGCGCTTAGTGCATTAATTGCATCAGGCATCACGCCCCAACCTTTTTTGTTTTACGGTTTTTTGTCCCGTAATAAAAAGGATCGCTTTGCTGAGTTGGCGTTATTAAGTCAAAAAGAAGAAACCTTGATTTTTTACGAGGCGCCTCATCGCTTAAAAGAAAGCTTGAAAAGTATGCAAAAAGCAATAGGGGACGACCGGAAAATTGTATTAGCACGCGAAGTAACGAAGAAATTTGAAGAGTTTATTAGAGGAACAGTGGGGGAAGCCGTTGCGTGGGCAGAAGTAAATGAAATACGTGGGGAATTTTGTTTAGTTCTTGAAGGAAACGCACATCCAGAACCCATCGAAAACGTAAAGTGGTGGGAAGCATTATCTATTGAAGAACATGTCGATCAATTGATCGAAACCAAAAATGTAACTTCCAAAGAAGCTATTAAAGAAGTCGCTATTGAACGTCAACTATCCAAAAGAGAAATCTACCAAGCGTATCATACTTAGAAAAGTGTAAGCACCCGTGTAGCTCTGCCGGGCATAAGATGATCTGGCGAAGTGGCGTATTTTCAGCCACATAGCCGGAGTGGCTTATGACCCAAAGAGCTGGGTGCTGGAGTCTAGCCAAAGAAAAGTGTAAGCACCCGTGTAGCTCTGCCGGGCATAAGACGATCTGGCGAAGTGGCGTAGCAATAAAAAAACCGGATGCACGAGGCATCCGGTTTTTTGAGCTTATTTCTTTAAGTTGTTTTGAATTTCTTTCACTAACATTTCTGCGCCTTCAGAACTTAAGATCAGTTTACCGCCAACTAATTTCATGTTTTCGTCTGATACTTCGCCTGTCACTGCACACGTCATGTTAGGTAAATATTTTTTCAAGATAATTTTATCATCATCTACATAGATTTCCAGAGCATCTTTTTCAGCGATTCCTAGAGTGCGGCGCAATTCGATTGGAATAACCACACGTCCTAATTCATCTACTTTACGAACAATACCTGTTGATTTCATAATAAAATCCTCCTTTTGGTTTATCGGACGTTTTTCGTCAAAATTCGACATTTTCCACTTCCTGTAATAAATCATACCAACTACTGTCAAATAGGTCAATATAAAACTATCAAAAAGATAATAAATATTCTTATTTAGTGCTAACATGAGGTGGATTCCAGTATTTATTGACAAAAATTCGACAAGTAGTTGAATGGCAACAAACTTTTATCGACATAGCTGACAAGTTTACTACAGGTTTAGCTAATTTGATTAACTTGAAAGATTGTACAAAATTAAGGACTTCGTTAAAATAAGAATTATACAAAACAAACTGGAGGAATTTTTCGTGACTGCTAACAACAAAACATTTTATTTGACTACCCCTATATATTATCCAAGCGGAAAATTCCATATTGGCACGGCTTATACAACGGTCGCTTCTGATGCAATGGCTCGGTACAAACGATTACGTGGATTTGA
Organism: Planococcus versutus; assembly: GCF_001186155.3. Lineage (NCBI taxonomy): Bacteria > Bacillati > Bacillota > Bacilli > Caryophanales > Caryophanaceae > Planococcus > Planococcus versutus. The sequence goes on from NZ_CP016540.2 coordinate 41,729, forward strand.
TGTTCGGTTTTTGACTGGAATGGACGAGCATGGTCAAAAAATCGAAGAAAAAGCGATAGAAGCAGGCAAAGCACCACAAGAGTTTGTGGATGAAATGGCAGCCGCAGCAAAACATGTTTGGTCGATTATGGATATTACTTATGATGACTTTATCCAGACTACAGAAGAACGTCACAAAGAAGGTGTCGAACGAATTTTTAAAACTTTCCTCGACAATGGTGATATATATAAAGGTGATTACGAAGGTTGGTATTGTACGCCGTGTGAATCATTCTTTACGGAAAATCAATTAGAAAATGGCAATTGTCCAGACTGTGGCCGTCCAGTTCATAAAGTAAAAGAAGAATCGTATTTCTTCAATATGAAAAAATACGCTGCTCGTTTGCTCCAGTACTATGAAAATAACGTAGAATTTATTGAACCGGAATCGCGCAAAAATGAAATGATCAATAACTTTATCAAACCAGGATTAGAAGATTTATCAGTTTCTAGAACTTCTTTTGATTGGGGAATTCCTGTTCCTGGAGATCCAAAACACGTTATTTATGTGTGGGTTGATGCTTTATCAAATTACATCACATCGCTTGGGTATGGCTCAGAAGACGATAGCTTGTTCAAGAAGTACTGGCCAGCAGATGTTCATGTAGTGGGCAAAGATATTGTGCGTTTCCATACAATCTACTGGCCAATTTTCTTAATGGCTTTAGATTTACCATTGCCGAAAAAAGTATTCGCTCATGGTTTTATCATGATGAAAGACGGCAAAATGTCGAAATCTAAAGGTAATGTAGTTTATCCAGAAATGCTTGTTGAGCGCTATGGTCTAGATGCAACACGTTATTTCCTATTGCGTGAACTACCATTTGGTTCTGATGGTGTCTTTTCACCAGAAGCATTTATTGAACGAACAAATTTTGATTTAGCGAACGACCTTGGTAATTTATTGAACCGAACTGTATCCATGATCAATAAATACTGTGGCGGTACTGTGCCACAAATTAACGGATTGCAAACGGAATTTGATGCACAACTACAACAAGTAGCTATGCAGACTGTAAAAGTTTACGAACAGCACATGGAAAAAATGCAGTTTAGTATTGTGTTAAGTGAAGTGTGGACATTGATTTCACGAACAAATAAATATATTGATGAAACGCAGCCGTGGGTATTGGCAAAAGATGAAAATAAGAAACAGCAATTAGATTCTGTTATGGCTCATTTAGCAGAAAGTCTTCGAATGACGGCGGTTATGTTACAGCCGTTCTTGCCAAATGCACCTAAACAAATTATTGAACAGCTCGGTTTAACAGAGGATTTTTTAACATGGGATACATTGCAAGATTTTGCTAAAATTCCTGCAGGAACACAAGTGGTATCAAAAGGAACGCCAATTTTTCCGCGTCTTGAAGTAGAACCTGAAGTAGCCTATATTCGTGAACAAATGCGCGGTTCTGTAACACCAATTGAGGAAGAACCAGAAGTTGTGGAAGTTCCAGATGTACCAGAAATTGCAATTGAGGATTTTGCAAAAGTAGATTTACGCGTAGCGACAGTAATAGATTGTGAAGCGGTGCCAAAAACTTCAAAGTTATTAAAACTCCAGCTAGATATGGGTTATGAGAAGCGACAAGTGGTTTCAGGAATTGCTGAACATTATAAACCAACTGACTTGATCGGCAAAAAAGTGGTTGTTGTAGCGAACTTAAAACCGGTGAAATTGCGTGGTGAGTTATCTCAAGGAATGATTTTAGCTGGTGAAAAAGACGGCTACTTAACATTAGCTTCTGTTGCTGAAAAGCTTTCAAATGGCTCGAAGATAAAATAAAAACACGATAAAAGAACTGTTTTGACCCACTTTGATTAGTGGGTCTTTTTTTGGTTTTGTAGGAATTATTACCCAATATTACAAAGAAATAAATAGAAATGACACGGAACTAACATGTTTTGTTACCGTATTGTAATGTTGCTGTGAAGAAAGATACAGGCATAACCATTACAATTAGCCTTAATGTGAGGAGAATGATTGATGTTTATCGATACCCATGTACATTTAAATGCAGACCAATATGATGAGGACCTTGTAGAAGTCATTGAGCGTGCACGAGAAAACCATGTGGAGAAAATGGTAGTCATCGGCTTCGACCAAAAAACGATCGAACGAGCCATACAGTTGGCCGAAACCTATGAATTTATCTTCGCAGTAGTTGGTTGGCATCCTGTTGATGCCATCGATTGTACTGAAGAAGATTTGGAATGGATTGAAGAGCTGGCAGCTCACCCTAAAGTAGTGGGAATCGGAGAAACCGGTTTAGACTACCACTGGGACAAATCGCCAAAAGAAATACAGAAAGAGATTTTCCGCAAGCAAATTCGGTTGGCTAAAAAAGTGAAGTTGCCAATTATCATTCATAACCGCGAAGCGACTGAAGATGTTTTGGAAATTCTTAAAGAAGAAAATGCGGAAGAAGTAGGCGGCGTCATGCACTGCTTTGGTGGAAGTGTAGAAACGGCACATGAATGTATAAAACTGAATTTCATGATTTCACTTGGTGGACCAGTAACATTCAAAAACGCAAAAAAACCAAAAGAAATCGCGGAACTGATTTCCCTCGATTACTTAATGATCGAAACAGACGCTCCGTATTTAGCGCCACATCCATATCGTGGAAAACGAAACGAACCATCTTACGTTCCTTTAGTCGCTGAAGAAATAGCACGGTTAAAAAATATTTCAGTAGAAGCTGTCGCAAAAGCGACTACAGAAAATGCTGAGAAGTTTTATAAGTTTTCTCAAATAAAGTGAAATTGAGAATTCAATTTCATTGACAGGCTAAAAATGAGCCCATATAATCACTCAAGTGAAGAAGGAGGAATTAATTTTGACAAATCAAACAAATAATACGAATACAAAAAAATCATTTAAAGGTAAATCGTTAGCGGTAACAATCGCGACAGTCTTATTGTTCGCTGCGGTTTTAACTTTTGCTATATACGAAGGAACAAAAAACACTGTATCCGTAACAGCTAATGGTGAAAAAGAAGAAGTAAGAACGCATGCAGAAACAGTAGGTGCCTTTTTAAAAGAACAAGACATCAAACCTGGTCAACATGATTTCGTGAGTCATTCAACGGAAACACCAATTAATGAAGATATGGCTCTTGAGTGGGATGCAGCAGAAGAATATGCAGTAACAGTTGATGGAGAAGCAACGTCAGCTTGGACTACGAAAAATACGGTGTCAGAAATTTTAGCATCAGCAAATGTTGAACTTACAAAACACGATAAAGTATCTCCAGCACTAGACGAGCAAGTAGATGAAGATACAGCTATCTCAGTAGAAAAAGCGTATGAAGTTACCATTCAAGACGGTCTTAAAGAAAAGAAAGTATGGTCTACTTCAACGAAAGTCGCTGATTTCTTAAAAGAAAACAAAGTGACTTTAGGCAAACTAGATCGTGTTGAAAGCAAAATGGATGAATTGGTATTGCCAAATTCAAAAGTTCAAATTGTTCGCGTTGAAAAACTTACGGATGTAGTTGAGGATTCAGTAAAATACGCAGTAGAAACAAAAAAAGACAACTCACTTCTTAAAGGCAGTGAAAAAATTGTTCAAAAAGGTCAAAATGGTCTAGTTAAAAAAACGTACGAAATTGTTAAAGAAAACGGTAAAGAAGTAAAACGTGATCTTAAAGATGAAAAAATTGTTAAAGAACCGACGAAGCAAGTAACAGCGGTTGGAACAAAAACAGTTGTAGCAAGCGTTTCACGTGGAGCAAAACAAAAAGCAACACCGGTAGCATCAGCAAAAATTGTGAAAGAAAAAGCAACACCGAAGAAAGAAGTAGCAGTTGTTAAAGCAGCATCTACTGAAAAAACAGTTGCAAAGGTAACACCTGTAGCAAAAGAAAAGCCAGTAGCTAAAGCAGAACCTGCAAAAGAAAAGCCGGCGGCAGAACCAACTGGTGGTAAAGAATTTTACGTGTCAGCAACAGCTTACACAGCAAGCTGCACAGGATGTTCAGGGATTACAGCTACAGGGATCAACTTGAAAACCAATCCTGGTCTTAAAGTAATTGCAGTAGATCCTAGCGTTATTCCACTTGGCTCTAAAGTATGGGTTGAAGGATACGGAAATGCGATTGCTGGCGATACAGGTGGAGCAATCAAAGGAAACAAAATTGATTTGTTCATGGCTAACAAGTCTGATGCGTTATCATTCGGACGCAAACAAGTGAAAGTTAGAATTTTAAACTAATCTAACGTAAGTTTGACTGAAAGCTTTCTCGGGATATTTTCCGGGAAAGCTTTTTACATGTCTGCTCCTAAACATGTAAAATAAACAAGAAGTCTGAAAAGAGGAATCTATCAATGAAAATCAATGAAATTATAATAGTAGAAGGAAAAGATGACACTGTAGCGATTAAACGTGCAGTTGATGCAGATACGATTGAAACAAATGGTTCAGCAATTAATGCTGAAACACTGCAGCGAATTGTTCATGCACAGCAAAAAAGAGGCGTCATTGTTTTTACTGATCCTGATTATCCCGGACGACGTATCCGTGCTATTATTGAAGAACATGTGCCACAAGCGAAACATGCATTTTTAGCGAAAGAAAAAACAATTGCCAAAAATGGCAAAGGCTTAGGAATAGAACATGCTCGAGATGAAGACATTCGTGAAGCTTTACAAGCAGTCTATACGCCAGTAATGCACGATCGTCCTATAGAGATTACAATGGACGATTTAATCGATGCTGGGCTTGTTGCGCATCCACAAGCAAAGCAGCGAAGAACTACGATCGGCAACGAATTGCAAATCGGTTATACAAACGGCAAGCAACTTCAAAAGCGTCTTTATATGTTTGGCATATCAAAAGAACAATTTATTAAAGCGGTACAAGCGTTAACTCAGGAGGAAAACTAATGATGAAAGATATTGCTACACCTATTCGAACACAACAAATTATGACGAAATACAATTTGAAAGTAAAAAAAAGTTTAGGACAAAACTTTTTAATCGATCCAAATATATTACGCAAAATTGTTGGACAAGCAGATTTAACAAAAAAATCTGCAGCGATTGAAATTGGTCCCGGAATTGGTGCTTTAACAGAACATTTAGCAAGAGAAGCAGGGAAAGTCCTGGCATTTGAAATCGATCAGCGCTTATTGCCAGTCCTTGCTGATACGTTGTCGCCGTATGATAACATTTCCATTATCCATTCGGATATTTTAAAAGCAGATGTCCAAGCAGCGATTGATAGTGAACTGGCGGGTTACGATGACATCGTAGTCGTGGCTAACTTGCCCTATTACGTAACGACGCCTATTATTTTAAAATTATTACTGGAAAAATTACCAGTTCGTGGTATGGTCGTTATGTTGCAAAAAGAGGTGGCTGAGCGCATCACAGCTAAACCAGGCACTAAAGCTTACGGTTCACTATCTATTGCCATTCAGTACTATACACAGGCTGAAATGGCCCTAACTGTTCCAAAGTCTGTATTCTTGCCACAGCCGAACGTTGATTCGGCTGTTATTCGCATGACAAAACGTGATGTGCCAGAAGTAGAAGTAATTGATGAAGACTTCTTCTTTACCGTAACGAGAGGGTCGTTTGTTCAGCGAAGAAAAACAATCTTGAATAATCTTCAAGTAGCGATGCCTTTAGGTAAAGAGAAAAAAGAATGGATTTTAAAAGCGCTAGAAGAAGCTGAAATTGATCCAACTAGACGGGGTGAGACCTTAACGATTAAAGAGTTTGGTTTACTTGCTGATAAATTATATGCGTATTTCAAATAAATTGGACATTCTGTTACAAAATTGGCACAACTTCTTTCGAGTTAAGGAAATTTCGAATAAATAAATATTGACAACAACTAAGATTCGTTGATAGAATTATAAAATTGCTTGACAATTTCATCAAATTATGGTAGTATTATATCCATAGTGAGGTGTAGACAAAATGCCCAAAACTTTGGCGGATATTAAAAAATCGTTAGACTTACATTTAGGAAAACGATTGCTTTTGAAGGCAAACGGAGGTCGCAAGAAAACGGTTGAACGTGCCGGAATTCTGCGTGAGACCTATCACTCCGTGTTCGTGATTGAGCTAGATCAAGAAGAGCATGCATTTGAACGCGTGTCTTACAGCTACGCAGACATCTTAACTGAAGCAGTAGAAATTACTGTGTACGAAGGAACCGAAGACGCACTTGTTGTGAAATAATTGAATTATATTCTATAAGTTACTCCAAAACTTGCTCCTGCTCATCCAAGCAGAAGGCGAGTTTTTTTGTTTCTGTCGACACATTGCTTTTCATTGTCTCGCATTATGTTAAAATAGTCTTCATCAGAATATAAAAGGAGGCAGTGGAATGCTCTACGTGAAAGCACCTGCCAAGATCAACTTAACATTGGATGTGTTACACAAACGTCCAGACAATTATCATGAAATTGAAATGATTATGACGACTGTGGATTTGTCAGATCGCATTGGACTAATGGGAACAGCTAGTGGCATACATATCCAGTCGGCAGATCGCTTTGTACCAGATGATTCCCGCAACCTCGCTTATCAAGCGGCGCAATTAATTAAAGATACTTTTAACATTAAAACAGGTGTTATTATTTCACTGGATAAAAAAATTCCGGTTGCTGCAGGTTTAGCTGGGGGTAGCAGCGATGCAGCGGCAACGTTAAAAGGTCTAAATAAACTTTGGCAATTAAATTTATCGCTAGATGAACTCGCCGAACTAGGTGCTAAAATTGGATCGGATGTTTCATTTTGTGTTTACGGTGGCACAGCACTCGCAAAAGGACGTGGAGAAATTATTCAACAATTGCCAACGCCGCCAAATTGTTGGGTGATTCTAGCAAAACCAACTATCGGTGTTTCGACAGCTGACGTCTACGGGGCATTTGATGTTCAAAAAGCAGAGCATCCAAATACACAAGCGATGATTCAAGCACTTGAAGAAAGTGATTATGAAGCCATGTGTGCAAACCTTGGCAATGCCCTTGAAAGTGTGACATTGAACATGTACCCAGAAGTTCAACAAATTAAAGAGCAAATGAAAAAGTTTGGAGCCGATGCCGTATTAATGAGTGGAAGCGGGCCAACTGTTTTTGGACTGGTGCATCAAGAAATCCGTGTTCCACGTATTTACAATGGTTTGCGTGGATTTTGTTCAGAAGTTTATGCTGTACGCTTGATTGGCGAACGAGAGCCGCTTGCTTAAATACGGACATTTATGGTAAGTTTTCTATAGATTATTCGTGTTTAGGAGAGGGTAGTTTTGAAGTGGAAGCGCAGTGAACGACTTGTTGATATGACGCATTTTTTATTGGAACATCCACATAAATTGATTTCGTTAACTTATTTCTCAGATTTATACCAATCCGCTAAGTCTTCTATTAGTGAAGACTTAGGGATTGTTAAAGAGACATTCGAAGAAAAAGGAATCGGTTTGTTGATGACAGTTCCAGGGGCAGCGGGTGGCGTCAAATATATTCCAAAGCTCCAAGCTCATGAAATTAAAGCAGTGATGGCAGACTTAATGGAAGAGTTGAGCCACTCTGACCGGCTATTACCAGGTGGCTATTTGTATATGACAGATGTGCTCGGTAATCCCGAAATGATGAATCGTGTCGGAAAAGTATTTGCGACTGCATTTGCGAAAGAGAAAATTGATGTCATTATGACAGTGGCAACAAAAGGCATCCCAATTGCTCATGCTATCGCTCGTCACTTGAATGTGCCCGTTGTTATTGTCCGCAGAGACAGCAAAGTTACGGAAGGCTCTACAGTTAGTATTAATTATGTGTCTGGTTCGTCTAGACGCATCCAGACAATGGTATTGTCGAAACGTAGCATGAAGAGTGGACAGCGCGTGTTGATTACAGATGACTTTATGAAAGTTGGCGGCACAATGAATGGCATGAAAAATTTGCTTGAAGAATTTGAATGTACATTAGCAGGTGTTGCGGTACTTGTTGAAGCAGAGCATAAAGATGAGCGATTGGTAGAAAAGTATTTATCTCTTGTGAAACTTCATGAAGTGAGTGAAAAAGAGCGCACCATTGCATTGGAAGAAGGAAATTACTTTGAAAATGGGGGAATTTAAATGAAATACGTAGCAACGGACAAAGCAGCAGCGGCAATTGGACCATACTCACAAGGCGTGGTTTCAGGAGGAATTCTTTATAGTTCAGGTCAAATTCCTTTAACAGCTACCGGTCAATTGGTTGAAGGGACGATTTCTGATCAAACCCATCAAGTGTTTTCGAATTTAAAAGCAGTTCTTGCAGAAGCAGGCTCATCACTTAACGAAGTAATTAAAACAACTGTTTTCATTAAAGATATGAACGATTTTGCAGTCTTTAATGATATTTATGCAAGTTATTTTGGTGATCATAAACCAGCGCGTTCGACCGTAGAAGTAGCTCGCTTGCCAAAAGACGTGAAAGTAGAAATCGAAGTAATTGCAAAAGTGAACGTGTAAAATTAAGTGAAAAAGTTTAGAACACAGATTTACTCATCAAGTGTGAGTAGGTCTGTGTTTTTTGTTTCTTATTATTTTTCTTATTAAGTAAATTTTCTAATAAATATTACAATTTATGAAGGAGAATAGTCCTTTATAGCGAATACCCATAATTAGGGTTTAAAACAGCAGCATAGAGGGGGAAACAAAAGAATGGAAGTAACAGATGTGAGACTACGACGCGTACAAACGGATGGTCGGATGAAGGCCATTGCCTCTATCACGTTGGATGAAGAGTTCGTCATCCACGATATTCGTGTAATTGATGGAAATGATGGCTTATTTGTAGCGATGCCAAGCAAAAGAACACCTGATGGTGAATTTCGGGATATTGCACATCCGATTAATTCGAGTGCACGTACAAAGTTACAGCAAGCTGTCTTAACTGCATATGAGCAAAGTGAAAACGAATCGGTTTTGGAAAATGCCGGCGTTTAATGGAGCAAAATCGAGGGGCCTTCTATTTGTTAATAGGCTCTTTTTTTATTTGTTCTTTTTGTCATGTTATTGTCATGCCAAGAAACCTTGAAAAATCAAGGTTTTTCCGCTATAGTCAATAAGGAAAAGCAAATTTTTAGTTGACATAGTCATGTGAATTCTGGAATTACTCAGTTATAGTTAAATGAATGATGAGAACGATGAAAAAAGTTCTTATTAAAATAGGAGTGGAGGGATAGAGAATGGCGAATACATATGCAGTAATTTTAGCGGCAGGACAAGGTACCCGCATGAAGTCGAAATTATATAAAGTACTTCATCCGGTTTGTGGCATGCCGATGGTTGAGCATGTAGCAGGCAATGTAGAGCAACTTGGTGTTAAAAAAATCGTTACTGTTGTTGGACATGGTGCTGAAAAAGTTCAACAACAACTCGGTGATAAAAGTGAATATGCGTTACAAGCAGAACAGCTTGGAACAGCTCATGCGGTTCAACAGACAGCTTCATTAATTGAAGGATTGTCAGGAACGACATTAGTTGTTTGTGGGGATACACCATTAATCCGTCCTGAAACAATGCAGGCTTTACTTGATCAACATGCTGAAACAAAGGCAAAAGCAACTATTTTAACAGCAATTGCAGATAACCCAGCTGGATACGGACGTATTCTACGCAATAGCGATGGTATCGTTAAAAAAATTGTTGAACAAAAAGATGCTTCTGAAGAAGAGCAACGCGTCAAAGAAATTAATACAGGTACTTATTGCTTTGACAATGAGGCATTATTTGAGGCGTTAAAATGTGTGTCTAATGATAACGTTCAAGGCGAATATTATTTGCCAGACGTAATTGAAATTCTTCAAAAACAAGGTGAAATTGTGGCGGCTTACGCAACAGATAACTTTGACGAAACATTAGGTGTTAATGATCGTGTTGCATTAAGTCAGGCTGAGAACACGATGCGCAAGCGAATTGCTGAAAAGCATATGAGAGCGGGCGTTTCGATTATTGATCCATCGACTGCCTATATTAGTGCACAAGCTCAAATTGGAGCAGATACCATTATTTATCCCAATGTTCAGATTGATGGCTATACAAAAATTGGAGAAGATTGCATCATTTCTTCAAATACACACATTGTTAATAGTGAAATCGGTGACCGCACAACAGTTCGCAGTTCAGAAATACACGATAGTAGCATCGGAGCAGATACAGCAGTAGGGCCATTTGCACATATTCGACCTCAAACTGTTTTAGGCAATCATGTGAAAATTGGGAATTTCGTTGAAGTGAAAAAAGCAGAAGTCGGAAACGATAGCAAAGTTTCTCACTTAAGTTATATTGGCGATGCTACAGTTGGGACAGGTGTCAATATTGGATGCGGAACAATTACCGTAAACTATGATGGCAAAAACAAATTCCAAACAATTATTGAAGATGATACGTTCGTTGGCTGTAATTCAAACTTGATCGCACCGGTCACTGTAGGCAAAGGATCTTATATTGCTGCAGGATCTACGATTTCTAAAGACGTACCTCAGGATTCATTGGCAATTGCACGCGCGCGCCAGGAAAACAAAGAGGGCTATGCAAGTAAATTAAACAGCAAAAAATAGGAGGGTTCACACCTAATGGGCTATCAAAATGCAAACTCAAAATTAAAAATATTTTCATTGAATTCGAATCAGGAGTTAGCTGAAGAAATTTCTGAACACGCAGGGATTCCACTTGGAAAAAGTTCAGTGACACATTTTAGCGATGGCGAAATCCAAATTAATATTGAAGAAAGTATTCGTGGCTACGATGTATTTATCGTCCAATCTACTTCTCAGCCAGTTAACGAAAACTTGATGGAGCTATTGATCATGATTGATGCTGTTAAACGTGCTTCTGCTCGCACAGTTAATGTTGTAATGCCTTATTATGGTTATGCAAGACAAGATCGTAAAGCCCGTTCGCGTGAACCGATTACAGCAAAGTTAGTAGCGAATTTATTAGAAACGGCTGGCGCGACTCGTGTAATCGTTTTAGATTTGCATGCTCCTCAGATTCAAGGGTTCTTTGATATTTTGATTGATCACTTGGTAGCTGTTCCATTGCTGTCTGATTATTTCTTGAATGAAAGTGGTATCGACCTTGAAAATGTTATCGTCGTATCACCTGATCACGGCGGCGTTACACGTGCACGTAAAATGGCGGATCGCCTGAAAGCTCCAATCGCGATTATCGATAAACGTCGTCCAAAGCCAAACGTTGCTGAAGTGATGAACATTGTTGGTAATGTAGAAGGCAAGACGGCCATTATCATTGATGACATCATTGATACAGCTGGGACAATTTCAATTGCGGCGAGTGCATTGATTGAAAGTGGTGCGAAAGAAGTCTTTGCCTGTTGTACGCATCCTGTTCTGTCAGGTCCTGCCGTACAACGAATCAATGACTCGGTTATTAAAGAGCTAATCATCACGAATTCCATTGCATTGCCTGAAGAAAAAAAATCTCCTAAAATTAAGCAACTTTCTGTTGCACGCTTATTAGCTGAGACAATCGTTCGTGTTCATGAACAAAAATCAGTCAGTACTCTTTTTGATTGATCAAAAACAACTTTTTTAATGCCCTATGTTTCATTAAAATGACAATAGGGTATATACTATCTATGTACTTAACGTAAAAATGTACTTTAATATAACTGGAGGCTGAAATTAATGACTGTAAAAATGACTGCAAAAACAAGAGAAACAAGCAATAAAGGTTCTGCTTTAACGGAACTTCGTTCAAAAGGCGAAGTGCCAGGCGTAGTATACGGCTATAAAACAGAAACAACATCTGTAACAGTAGCTGAAATTGAATTGATTAAAACTTTACGTGAATCTGGACGTAATGGTGTAATCAACCTTGATATCGACGGAAAAACTACAAATGTTGTATTAAGTGATTACCAAATGGACGCTTTAAAAGGTAGCTTTAAGCATGTAGATTTTCTAGCAATTAACATGTCTGACGAGCTAGAAGTAGCTACAACAGTTCACTTAACAGGCGAATCAGTAGGTGAAAAAGAAGGCGGATTTGTTACTCAACCAAACCGTGAAGTTACTATTCGCGTAAAACCTTCCGATATTCCAGATGCTCTAGAAATAGATATCTCGAAATTAGAAATAGGCGATACAATCACTGTTGGTGATGTCCGTGGAACAGTCTCTTACGAAATTTTAGACGAAGATGACTTTATCCTTGTTTCTGCAACAGCTCCTCGCACACAAGAAGAGTTGGATGAGCTTGAAACAGTGTCTGAGGAAGGCGCAGAACCAGAAGTGGTTGGTAGCGAAGATTCTGAAGAAAACAAAGAAGCATAAGTACAAATGGAAAGAGGGCTGTCGATTGACAGCCCTTTTTTTGTCGTATAGTTTGATGCACTATCTTCTCTAAAACTGCCGAGAGGCTTATGCTTTTTTTATAAATTGATTATGTTAAAATAAACACAGTGATAAAGCGGAGGAAGATGGATATGAAACTGATCGTTGGTCTGGGAAACCCAGGCAAAGCTTATGAAGATACGCGTCACAATATCGGCTTTAAAGTTATTGATTATTTGTCGCGTCAATGGAATGCGCCGTTAACGCAATCTAAATTTAAAGGGATGTATGCGGTTAGCCATCGTCCCGAAGGCAAAGTAATGTTATTAAAGCCATTAACTTACATGAATTTGTCTGGCGAAAGTGTTAGCGCATTAATGGATTATTACGATATAAATCTAGAAGATATTATTGTCATTTATGATGATCTTGATTTGCCGACAGGACAACTAAGGTTGCGTCAAAAAGGCAGTGCTGGTGGTCACAATGGCATCAAGTCATTGATTCAGCATTTAGGCAATCAAGAATTTAATCGACTGCGTATTGGAATTAGTCGACCGCCAACGGGCATGAAAGTACCAGATTATGTGTTGCAGCGATTTTCAGAAGAAGAAATTCCTGAAATTACTGCGGCCATTAAAAAAAGTGCAGCTGCTTGTGAAACTGGGTTGTCTAAGCCCTATGTAGAAGTAATGAATGAATTTAATGGAGTGTAACCGCTTTGACGCATTTAGCGTTCAGAGCTTTTTCTGTTTCTCATACTATATTGAAGGGAGGAAGTTAGATGAACCACATTTTACAGATTTTTTCGGAGGATACCTCTACACAAAAATTTATAACTGACTTGAAAAAAGAGCAAGATCATCAATTGATTTCTGGTTTGTCTGGCAGTGCACGAACGATTTTTTATCAAACCATCTGGTCTGAAATGGAGACACCTTTATTAGTTGTGACACCCAATTTATTGCATGCACAACGCGTATATGATGATTTAGTTCGTTTAATCGGAGAGCAACAAGTTCACCTTTATCCAGCAGAAGAGTTGATTGCGGCAGAAGTATCTTTTTCAGGTCCTGAACTTAGAGCGCATCGAATTGATACTTTAAATCATATGAAAAGTGTCGGCAAAGGAATATACGTCACGCCGGTTGCCGGCATGCGAAAGCTATTACCGACAAAAGAACAATGGGATTACGCCACTTTACGAATTGCAGATGGTGAAGAACTCGATACAGAAGAGTGGTTGTTGAAACTAGTAGCGATGGGTTATTCTCGTACACCAATGGTAACCACTCCGGGAGAATTTGCCCTTCGTGGAGGTATCTTAGATATTTATCCACTTAATTTTGAACACCCGGTCCGTATTGAATTGTTTGATACGGAAGTGGATTCATTGCGACTATTTTCAGCTGAAGATCAACGCTCACTTGAAAAAATTCAATCATTATGCATTTTACCAGCAAGCGAATTAGTACTATCCAAAGAGCAACGAGTTAAATTGGCAGGAAAGTTAGAAACTCGACTTGCGTCTAGTCTCAAAAAAATAAAAGCTGACGATACGAAAGCCTTAATGCACCAACAAATACAACATGACATCGATTTATTAAAACAAGGAGAAACACCAGAACAAATAGCGAAATATGCTTCATTAATCGAGACGCAGTCGTCGTCATTAAGTGATTATTTCCCGGGAAATGGTCTTGTGTTTTTTGATGAATTAGGCAGAATTCAAGAAATGACCGATACATTAGAACGTGAAGAAGGCGATTGGATTGTTTCTTTGCTTGAAGAAGGTAAGTTTCTTCATGATGTTCCATTGACGTATACGTTTCGTGAAATAATGTCGAGGCTCAAGCAACGCGTGACGTTTCTATCTTTGTTTGTCCGAACATTTCCTATGGTGTCAGTCAAAAAATCACTCGCTTTTTCATGCAAGCCGATGCAATCATATCATGGTCAAATGAATTTGTTGAAAGCTGAAATGGAGCGTTGGACTTTAGGAAAGTCGCAAATTTTTATTGTAGCAGAAGGAAATGAGCGACTTGAAAAAGTACGCTCAGTTCTGGCTGATTATGACATGGAAGCCGAAATTGCGACTTCTTCAACAGAAGTTCAAGGAGGTAAAATTTATTTGATTGATGGCGAGTTGTCGGCAGGTTTTGAAATGCCATTGCAACGCTTGACCGTCATTACAGATTCTGAACTGTTCAAGCAACAACCGAAAAAGAAAACACGTGCTCAAAAGCTGACAAATGCAGAGCGTATTAAAAGTTATTCTGAAATCAAACCAGGAGATTATATTGTTCATATTCATCATGGGATTGGTCGTTTTGTGGGCATTGAAACTTTAGAAACTGGGGGTGTTCATAAAGACTACCTCCACATTGTTTATAAAGCTGACGATAAGTTATTTGTGCCGGTAGATAAAATTGATTTGATTCAAAAATATGTTGCTTCTGAAGAAAAAGCACCAAAGCTTCATAAAATGGGTGGCGCGGAGTGGAAAAAGACACGGACGAAAGTGTCTGCTGCAGTTCAAGACATTGCAGATGATTTGATAAAACTTTATGCAGAACGAGAAGCATTAAAAGGCTTTGCGTTCACAGAAGAGCAAGATATGCAACGTCAGTTTGAAGCAGAGTTTCCATATGAAGAAACAGTAGATCAATTACGGTCGATTAATGAAGTAAAACGCGATATGGAAAACGAGCGACCGATGGATCGGTTAATTTGTGGAGATGTAGGCTATGGCAAAACAGAAGTTGCTATCCGCGCAGCGTTTAAAGCAGTACTCGATGGCAAACAAGTAGCGTTCCTAGTACCAACAACCATTTTGGCACAGCAACATTTTGAGACAATGAGTGAACGATTTAAAGATTACCCAATTACGGTGGGATTGATGAGCCGCTTTCGTTCGAAAAAACAGCAAACTGAAACGGTTAAAGGCTTGAAGAATGGCTCTGTTGATGTGGTTATAGGTACACATCGTATTTTATCGAAAGATATGCAGTATAAAGATCTTGGACTTTTGATTATTGATGAAGAACAACGATTTGGTGTTACCCATAAAGAAAAGATCAAGCAAATGAAAACAAATGTGGATGTATTAACGTTGACGGCTACGCCGATTCCACGTACTTTGCACATGTCGATGATGGGCGTGCGCGATTTGTCTGTTATTGAAACGCCACCAGCAAACCGCTTTCCTGTGCAAAGCTATGTGATGGAGCATAATGGTGCACTTGTTCGTGAAGCAATCGAACGCGAAATGGCACGGGGGGACAAGTGTTTTACTTGTACAACCGTGTAGATGACATGACACGGAAAGTAGAAGAGATTCAGCAACTGGTACCGGAGGCGCGTGTGGGTTACGCTCATGGGCAAATGAATGAAACTGAATTAGAATCTGTTATATTGAGTTTTCTTGATGGAGATTACGATGTGTTAGTAACGACAACTATCATCGAAACTGGTATTGACATTCCAAACGTTAACACATTGATTGTTTATAATGCCGATCGCATGGGTCTATCTCAGTTGTATCAATTGCGCGGACGCGTCGGACGTTCGAGTCGTGTGGCGTATGCGTATTTCATGTATCAGCGCGATAAAGTATTGACTGATGTGGCAGAAAAACGATTAATGGCCATTAAAGAATTTACAGAACTTGGTTCTGGTTTTAAAATTGCTATGCGCGATTTGACAATACGCGGGGCAGGTAACTTGCTTGGTTCACAACAGCACGGATTTATTGATTCGGTTGGCTTTGATTTGTATTCACAAATGTTACAAGAAGCAATTGATGAACGCCAAACAGGCGCCAAAAAAGAAGTAGTGCCCGAAATCGAGATTTCACTGGATATGGATGCTTATATTCCAGACTCTTATGTGAGTGATGGCTATCAGAAGATTCAAATGTATAAACGTGTCAAAGATATCGAAACGGAAGAAGAAATAACAGAACTGCAAGATGAAATGATTGATCGTTTTGGGGATATACCAAACGAAGCAGATAACTTGCTCCGTATTGCCCGCATGAAAGTATGGGCACGCCAAGTAGGTGTAGACTCGATCAAGCAAAATGGTAAATTGATTTCTGTTCGATTGAGTGAAAAAGGCACAGCAAGCATTAATGGTGGAAAAGTTGTAGAAGAGTCTGCTATGTATGGACGAGCTGTCGGGTTTAACATGTACGGCCAACAATTAGTAATGACAGTTGATGAAAATAAAACCAAAAAACAGCATCCATTTGATGTTCTTGAAAGTATGATGAAATTATTGCCTGAATCGCTTCGCGAAGAAAAAGCAGTGCTATAAAATAAGCTACTAGAAAAAAATGGCGATTTAAGAAAGGACTATTTCATAAAATAGCTCTTCAAAACCGATATACTTCATCTCTATTTAAGCTTTGTTGCCAAGATACAGGTTTGAGTTGAATGATCTTGAAAAAAGCAAAATTATAACTAAGTAGCTAAAACGGTAACCAACTAGAAAATTAATATCAGTAAGAGGTGAGTGGGTCCGGTGAACAATGAAGGCACGATGAAATCATTTATGAAAGGTGCAGTTTTGCTGACGATTGCTGGATTTATCGTCAAGTTATTAAGTGCAGTTTACCGAGTGCCTTTTCAAAATCTTGTTGGAGACCAAGGTTTTTATATTTACCAACAAGTTTATCCTTTTATCGCTATTTTTGGTATTTGGACATCTTATGGCTTTGCAGTAGCGATCTCCAAATTGCTAGCAGATACAAGTGAATCAGCACATCGATCAATTTTACGGATTGCGTTTGTTTACGTAGCTGTCATTTCTATCTCTGTCTTTGTGCTTTTGTTTTTTGGTGCAGAACTGCTCGCTGGTTGGATGGGCGATGCACAACTAGGTAGATTGTTAAGAGTTGGGGCGTTTGCAGTTTTGTTAATGGCACCACTTGCGATACTAAAAGGATTTTTTCAATCGCGTAATAATATGGCACCCGTCGCTTATGCTCAAATAATCGAGCAAGGATTACGCGTCTCAGTCATTTTAGTCGGAACGTGGATTGTGGTTTCTCGAGGCTTTTCTTTGTATGCTGCAGGTCAAATGGCCATGCTAGGTGCGGTTGTAGGAGGACTGGGGGCTATGGTGGTGTTGCTGTTTTACTTCCGTAGTCATGTTGCTTTTTTAAAACAGCATTCAACAATTCAAATTTGGTCAATTGTTAAAAAAATGACCATCATCAGCTTGAGCGTTAGCATGAGTTCGTTAATTTTGATGCTGTTTCAATTAGTAGATTCGTTTATGGTGTTTCGTTTATTGGAAGAAAATGGAATAGTTCAATCGATAGCTATGGAACAAAAAGGGATTTATGACCGTGGTCAACCATTAGTGCAATTTGGTATTTTAATTGCTACTTCGCTTACTTTAGCGATTGTGCCACTAGTTGCTCGGACGTCTAGGAAAAAAAATGGTCGATCAGCTGATATGTATGTGCGTTTAGCTTTTCGTGTATCGTTCTTATTTGCGGTTGCTGCTGCGATTGGACTCACGTTAATGATGCCTTATGTGAATGAAACCTTGTTTCAAACGCACGAACAGTCATGGACATTAATCATTTTTAGCTGGCAAATCATTTGGATGTCTTTACTGCTCATTATAACGGCAATGCTTCATGGATTCGGTAAGGTGAGAGTTCCCGCTGTCTTGCTATTGCTTGGCTTATTGGTGAAAATTAGTAGCAATTGGCTATTATTGCCTATTTGGGGAGTAATGGGAGCTGCAGTTGCTGGGAATATCGGCTTGGCTGTGATTGTTGTAGGGTTAGTATTTTATTTTAAAAAGGTTTGGCCTTTGCAATTTGCTCCATTATCTTATTATGCATGGCTTTTCGGAGCAGTATCGGCAATGTCTGTCGTAGTGTTAGGGTGGTCACTGGTGGCAGATGGGTATGTATTCAATGAGTTGTCTAGCCGTATAAGTGCGGCATTTACAACGATGACCGCAATCCCACTTGGTGCTGTAGTATTCATGGCGATAGTCGCTAAAAGTCGGATTATTACAGAAAAGGAATGGTACATCATTCCGTTCGGTCGTAAGCTGGCTACATTACAACTTGCAATTAATTCAAAGAAAATAGGTGAAAAGCGATGAATACCATTCACATAATCGGTCTCGGAGCTGGAGATTTGGATCAACTACCACTCGGCGTCTATAAAAAACTAAAAACTGCAACGAATTTATATGTACGAACAGCAGATCATCCCGTACTGACAGAGTTAATGCAAGAAGATGTCGGTTTTACGAGTTTTGATTTGGTTTATGAAAAACACGATAGCTTTAGCCCAGTATATGAAGAAATTGCGGAAACATTAATTAGTTTATCTCAGTCAGAATCGATTATTTACGCAGTGCCAGGTCATCCGTTAGTGGCAGAACAAACGGTACAAAATTTGATACAAGCTGAAAGACTAGGGCGTTGCCAATTAGCAATCGGAGGCGGACATAGCTTTTTAGATTCTTTGTTTGGTGCACTTCGTATTGACCCAATTGAAGGATTTCAGCTGATGGATGGCACTGAAATGACTAGCGATCAAGTAAATATGACGCACCATTTATTAATTGCACAAGTGTATGACAGCTTTAGTGCGTCCGAAGTTAAGTTAACATTAATGGAAAAATATCCAGATGATTACCCAGTGACAATTGTGACAGCAGCCGGATCAGCAGACGAAGTATTACGTACCGTACCACTTCATGAATTAGATCGTTCTACAGAAGTCAATAACTTGACGACAGTTTATGTGCCACCAGCAACAGATCAAACGCAACGTTTAAAAGAATGGCAAACTTTTCGTAGCATTACTGCGAAGTTACGAAGCCCTGAAGGCTGTATATGGGATCGTGAGCAAACACACGAGTCATTGAGTGCTTTTTTGATTGAAGAAGTGCACGAGCTGCTTCAAGCTATTCAAGAAGAAGACGACGAAGCCATCGTCGATGAATTGGGAGATGTTTTGCTGCAAGTATTCTTGCATGCACAAATTGGTCAAGACAATGGCTATTTTCAGTTAGAAGATATACTTGAAGCGATCAGTGCGAAAATGATTCGTCGTCACCCTCATGTTTTTGGAGACGTGTCGGTTGAAAATTCTGAGCAAGTGGTTGCCAATTGGCAAGAAATAAAAGCACAAGAAAAACCTATACAAGCTTCTGTACTAGAAGGTCAAGAACGTTTTAGTTCTTCTTTAACAACATCATTTAATTATCAAAAAAAAGCAGCAAAAGTAGGATTTACATGGCCGAAAGCTACGTTTGCTTGGAACAAATTTCATGAAGAGTTGCAGGAGTTTCAACAAGAAATAGCGAATGGTTCAAAAGCTCAACAAATAGATGAATTTGGTGACTTGCTGTTTACTTTAGTAAATCTTGCACGGTTTTTTGACTTATCGCCCGAAGAAGCCATGATGCAAGCAAATCGTAAATTCCGTAGCCGCTTCCACTTTGTTGAACAACAAGTAAAGCAAGGAACTGGAAACTTCGATGATTATTCACTCGAGCAACTAGTTGAATTTTGGAACCAAGCTAAATTATGCGCAAGAAAGGAAGATTTGACATGAGACTCGATAAGTTTTTAAAAGTATCCCGTTTGATCAAACGGCGTACATTAGCTAAGCAAGTAGCAGACCAAGGACGTATTACGGTAAATGGCAATAAAGCAAAGGCTAGTTCAGTTATTAAAGAAAATGATGAGTTACAAATTCGATTTGGTCAAAAAATTGTGACAGTACGCATTGATAAGCTGAAAGAAATAGCGAAAAAAGAAGAAGCCGCCACGATGTACAGCATTTTGAAAGAAGAAAAGCTGGAAAAAATTGAACCCGAATTTATCGATGACGAAGCATAAAGTTTAAAACCTGCCATATGGTGGGTTTTTTAGATTTTGCTAGCAATCATTAAAATAGAAAATCTAGATAAACTTGTGATTCGTCAGTTTTATATCTTCTACTAGAAGCTACTCATTAAATGAATGCTGGGTTTCAGTAACAATTGTGAGGCTGTGCAGTTTCTAATGATCAACTTGTCTAGATGAGCGTCCATTTGCTAAAGTGAATGTATTTAATATACTTTGGTTTTTAAATTGTTCACGGTAACTAAAAAAGTTAAGAAACAATAATGAGTAGTACATACTCGAGCAAAGTTTAGTCAACTGTATTTTTATAATAGAATGAAAATTCCATGACGATTTTACAAAAAAACCAATGAAAATAAGGAATAATTAATGAAAACGCTTATAATAGTAAAGGGTTTCATGTATAATAATGACAAAGTTAGTATGAAAGGAGAGCGGGACATGAGTTCGAAGAGAGACAACAAGACGGAAAAACGTGAAGTAACCTCAATTCGCAATGACTATGTCCGTTCTGTTGAAATGGAAGAAAAGCGCAAAACGGGCCATAGAGTACGGTTATTCAGAAGACTAACAGTATTTGGATTGGTTGTTTTGATGGCCACGATTTGGATCGGTTCGACTATTTATGCGCAAACACAAACAATTTCTGAAAAAGCACAACTTCGCGAAGATGCTATAGTAGAGCTTGAAAAAGTCGAAAAACAACAAGTACAATTAAAAGAACAAATTCTATTATTGAATGACGAAGAATACTTAGCTAAACTAGCGCGTAAAGAATACTTCCTTTCAGAAGAAGGAGAAATCATCTTTACGACGCCAAATAATGAACAAAAAGATAAAGAAAAGCCATCAAAAAAAGAGTAGTTGGTTGACACTCTTTTTTTGATGGTTATAATAAAAAGTGGGACAAGTCCCGCAAAATGACAGCATGGCCCAATATCTTTGGAGTCATCTTAATTTTTAAGGAGGAGCATTTTTTTTATGTCGATTGAAGTAGGCAGCAAGTTAGAAGGTAAAGTCACAGGGATTACAAACTTTGGAGCATTTGTTCAGCTTCCAACTGGTGCAACAGGCCTCGTGCATATAAGTGAAGTAGCCGACAACTATGTAAAAGATATTAACGATCATCTTAAAGTTGGCGAAATGGTAGAAGTGAAAGTCATGAATGTAGAAGCAGACGGTAAAATTGGGCTTTCGATCCGTAAAGCAAAGCCACAACCAGCCGGCGGCACAGAACGACCACAACGACCACGCCCAAGTAGCAATCGTTCATTTGATCGCGCTCCAAAAGAGAACTTTGAAACAAAAATGGCAAAGTTTTTGAAAGACAGCGAAGAAAATATGACGACCTTAAAGCGCGCGACTGAATCAAAACGTGGCGGCAGAGGGGCGAAAAGAGGCTAACTTGCTAGCTGTTTTAATAGTATAGAGAAATGCTTCAATGCAATTTGAACGTTAGATGGAAACGCTTCTCACTTGGGAAGCGTTTTTTATTTTATTCGTACAAAAAAGCAGCGCCCTTAAAGGACACTGCTTAACGTAGTACTTATGATGGCGGCAGAGGGGATCGAACCCCCGACCTCACGGGTATGAACCGTACGCTCTAGCCAGCTGAGCTACGCCGCCTTGTTTAAACGAACATTTAATATCATACTATTGATGGTTACGTCTGTCAATTACAAGTTGAAATAAGTTTTATTTTTTTCAAGCAAATACAAAGATAGATATAAGTAGGTGAAAATGAAGAGATGGCAAGCTTCGAAGTATCAATGATGCGATATGTGAATAAGCATAACTTACTAAAAGTTGGAGACAAAGTTCTCGTGGGTTGTTCAGGTGGAATTGATTCCATGGCTTTGCTTTACTTTTTAAATTCAAAAAAAGGTGAATTGGGTATCTCTGTTGTAGCAGTCCACGTCAATCATATGTTACGAGGCAAAGAATCTCACGAAGACCGGTTGTTTACTGAACACCAAGCGGCTCAATGGGGCATTGAGTGCTATAGTCGTGAAATTCCAATTCCCAAGATTTTTGCTAAGCAAGGGGGGAACAAACAACA
Source organism: Planococcus versutus (assembly GCF_001186155.3). Lineage (NCBI taxonomy): Bacteria > Bacillati > Bacillota > Bacilli > Caryophanales > Caryophanaceae > Planococcus > Planococcus versutus. Next base: position 64,013 of record NZ_CP016540.2, read on the forward strand.
ACTGTGCCGAACTGAACGCTATGCTTACTTTCTTGAAGTTATGAAATATACCAGTGCTACGAAATTTGCAACAGCACATCACGCAGACGATCAGCTCGAAACGATTTTGATGTCAGCGGTAAGAGGAAGTTTGCAAGATGGCTCGTTTGGTATGCTGGCAAGTCGTTCATTTGGTACTGGGTATTTGATTCGTCCGCAATTAGCAGTAGGTAAAGAACAAATCGTATCCTATGCAAAACAACAAAACATTCCGTATCGAGAAGACTCAAGTAATGCAGAGGCTGCTTATACACGAAACAGGCTACGTCAGCGAGTTTTACCTTTCTTAAAAGCTGAAAGCCGTGAAGTGTCTAAACATTTTGTTGAGTTGGCTGAAGACATGCAACAAGATCAACAACTTCTACAAGAATTGGCTAGAGAAAAAGTGCAACAAATGATAGAAATGAAAGAAGAAGAAATTATTTTGTCTGCTAAAAGTTTCAGAGTTGAACCACGTGCTTTACAAAAAAGAATGGTTCTACTACTATTAAACTATCTATATAATCCGAAGCAGGTTCCTTTAACGAGACAGTTGGTCGAACAAGTGCAGGAAATGATGCAAAGTTCGTCGGGGACTGTTTTTTTACATTTACCGCAAAGTTATATAGCTATTCGCCAATACGATGTTGTTATTTTTAGATGCCAATCGTTAACACAAACATCTACACTTGCACCTATCACCATCGCAACAGATTGGACGTCTTTTTATAATGGTCGACGTTATAAAGTGGTGCCGACTGACCAATTAGTTCATGTCGACAAAGCAGTCAATTGGTATTTTCAAGCACCGGAAAATGCATCTTTTTGTATGCGAAGCAGAAAATCTGGAGATCGAATTCAATTAGCAGGAATGAAACAGCCAAAAAAATTGACACGATTGATGATTGATGAAAAAATTCCTATGCCTATGAGAGAAAGTTGGCCTGTTATTACCACGGACAAGAACGAACTTTTATTGGTTCCAGGTCTACGACCATCCGCGCTCGTTAGCCAGCAAAAGCGCGATAGAGACAATTGGGTATTAGTTGAACAATTTTTATAGCGTGTAAAACAAGGAATACTAGGAGGTTCACCATGTTACAAAACGATATTAAAGACATATTGATTAGTGAAGAACAGTTACAGGACAAAGCGCGTGAGCTTGGGGCAATGTTGACAGAAGACTATAAAGACAAATACCCATTGGCTATTGGTGTATTAAAAGGTGCAATGCCCTTTATGGGAGATTTGATGAAGCGAATCGATGGTTTTGTTGAAATGGATTTCATGGATGTTTCGAGCTACGGTAACGCAACTGTATCGTCTGGAGAAGTGAAAATCGTCAAAGATTTAAATGCTAGTGTTGAAGGACGCGATCTATTGATCATTGAAGATATTATTGATAGTGGAAAAACACTTAGTTATTTAGTTGACTTGTTCAAGTACCGTAAAGCAAAATCAATCAAAATCGTTACATTATTGGATAAACCAACAGGACGAAAAGTAGATTTAAAAGCAGACTATGTTGGTTTCGAAGTGCCTGATGCCTTTGTTGTGGGATACGGATTGGATTACGCGGAAAGATACCGGAATTTACCGTATATCGGGATTCTTAAGCCGGAAATTTACAGCGAACAAGAGGAATAGACAACGATCGTTCACAGTCTGTCGATTTCACAGCGAGAATAAGGGCTTTTCGTTGTATGCTTAAATGTTACTATGGTAGTATTTAGTTTAGTTTTAGGGAAACTTTATGAGGAGGCGCGGGATGAATCGGATATTTCGATACACCATATTTTATTTACTGATTTTCCTAGTTATTATCGGGATTCTGGGTACCTTTAACAATAGCAACCAGCCGACTGAAAATATAGGATATAACGAATTTTTGGCAGCACTGGAAGATGGAAAGATTGAAGAAGTAACAATTCAGCCAGATGCAATGGTTTATGAAGTGACAGGGAAAATGACTGGATACAAAGAAGGTCAATCCTTTGTAACGAATATTCCGTTAGAAAACGAAGCATTAACTGCTGAAATTGATGCAGTGGCAAAAGCACAAGATGGTGTTGAAATTGAATATTTGAAAGCTCCACAAACAAGTGGATGGGTTTCATTTTTCACAGGGATCATTCCATTCATTATCATTTTTATCCTCTTCTTCTTTCTACTTAGCCAATCACAAGGTGGCGGAGGCGGCGGCCGTGTGATGAACTTTGGTAAAAGTAAAGCGAAGTTATATGATGATGAAAAACAAAAAGTTCGCTTTAACGATGTAGCTGGAGCGGATGAAGAAAAACAAGAACTGATCGAAGTTGTTGATTTCTTGAAAGATCCAAGCAGATTCGCTGCAATTGGCGCTCGTATTCCAAAAGGGATTTTGCTAGTTGGACCTCCGGGTACTGGTAAAACCTTGTTAGCTCGTGCTGTAGCTGGAGAAGCGGGTGTGCCTTTCTTCTCTATCAGTGGTTCAGATTTCGTCGAGATGTTTGTCGGTGTCGGAGCTTCACGAGTTCGCGATTTGTTTGAAAATGCTAAGAAAAACGCACCTTGTATCATTTTCATCGATGAAATCGACGCAGTCGGACGCCAACGTGGTGCCGGTCTTGGTGGTGGACACGATGAACGTGAACAAACATTGAACCAACTATTAGTTGAAATGGATGGCTTTGGTGTAAACGAAGGCGTTATCATTATTGCCGCAACAAACCGTCCAGATATTCTGGATCCGGCTTTGCTTCGTCCAGGACGTTTTGACCGTCAGATTACTGTAGGTCGTCCGGATGTTAAAGGTCGCGAAGAAGTTCTGAAAGTTCATGCGCGCAATAAACCACTCGATGAAAACGTTGATTTGAAAGCAATCGCTCAGCGTACTCCTGGATTTTCGGGTGCTGACTTAGAAAACTTACTAAACGAAGCTGCACTTGTTGCAGCTCGTCGCAGTAAACTGAAAATCGATATGTCCGATCTTGACGAAGCGTCTGACCGTGTTATTGCAGGTCCTGCTAAGAAAAATCGCGTCATTTCGAAAAAAGAACGCAACATCGTGGCGTTCCACGAAGCAGGTCACACAGTTATTGGCTTAACGCTTGATGATGCTGAAACAGTTCACAAAGTAACAATCGTTCCTCGCGGACAAGCTGGCGGTTATGCGGTCATGCTACCAAAAGAAGATCGTTACTTTATGACGAAACCAGAATTGCTTGATAAGATTGCCGGTTTACTGGGTGGACGTGTGTCTGAAGATATCATGTTCGGCGAAGTATCAACGGGTGCTCATAATGATTTCCAACGTGCAACAGCTATTGCTCGTAGCATGGTAACGGAATACGGAATGAGTGATAAAATCGGTCCTGTCCAATTCGGTACAGCACAAGGCGGTAACGTATTCTTAGGACGCGACTTTAATTCTGAACAAAGCTATTCGGATGCTATCGCCTTTGAAATTGATCAAGAAATGCAACGTATCATTAAAGAACAATATATTCGCACAAAAGAAATTTTGACTGAGAAGAAAGAACTTCTTGAATTGATTGCGACTACATTGCTTGAAGTGGAAACTCTAGATGCAGGTCAAATCCTTCATTTGAAAGAACATGGTACACTTCCTGAACGTGATTACGAAACATTAAATGGTGATTTCGGAGATGAAAGCAAACCTGATTTGAAAAAAGACAGTGACGTTTCAGAAGCGGTTGGTGCACCATCCGATCCTTCATCAGGAGACTTGCCGTCAGAACAACCTCAAACAGATTATGTCGGAGATTCGATTGAAGAAAAACGTAAATAATGTAAAATAAAAAAGCTGGTTGCTTATCCTCTTTCAAAGGAGGAAAGCGGTCAGCTTTTTGCTTTCTTCAAATTTGTGGTATGATATTTTGGAAAAACGTCAATAAGTGAGGTCGAATTATGATATTAGTATTGGATGCTGGAAATACGAGCATAGTCCTTGGTGTCTACGATCAGGACCAATTAATGTACCATTGGCGCATGGAAACGCTTCGTCATAAAACGGAAGATGAGTACGGGATGCAAATCAAAGCGTTTCTTCAAGACGTCGAGTTAGGTTTTGCGTCAATAAATGGAATTATCCTGTCTTCTGTTGTGCCACCCATTATTTCCACCCTTGAGCGAATGTGCGAAAAGTATTTTCAGGAAAAGCCGATGATTGTGGGACCGGGTGTTAAAACAGGGTTAAATATTAAATACGATAACCCGCGTGAAGTAGGTGCAGATCGAATTGTCAATGCCGTTGCAGCTATTCATGAATACAACAGTCCGTTAATTGTCGTAGACTTTGGCACAGCCAATACCTTTTGTTATATTAATGAAAAACAACAATACATGGGTGGAGCTATTGCACCAGGCATCAATATTTCAACAGAAGCGCTTTACGCGCGTGCAGCTAAATTGCCTCGTATTGAACTCACGACGCCAGAACAGGTAGTTGGAAAGAACACGATTTCGGCTATGCAAGCTGGCATTGTTTACGGATATGTCGGTCAAGTAGAAGGAATTGTAGCAAGAATGAAAAAAACAAGTAAAGAACAGCCGACGGTTATTGCAACTGGAGGATTGTCTTCTTTAATTGCTAGCGAAACTACGATTATTGACCATGTAGATCCTTTGTTAACATTAAAAGGACTGCATTTAATTTATAAACGCAATCAAGCGTAAAGAAAGGGACGATAGATGTGTCAGATTATTTAGTTCGTGGCCTTGGGTTTAATGGAAGTGTCCGGGCATTTGCAGTAGATAGCACGAAGACAGTAGGAGAAGCGCAACGTCGTCATATGATGTGGCCGACAGCTTCGGCAGCTTTAGGACGAGCAATGACAGGTGGCGTTATGCTCGGAGCGATGCTAAAGGGTGAAGATAAAGTAACCATTAAGTTTGAAGGCGGCGGACCAGTTGGCGTTTTGTTAGTAGACAGCAATGCAAAAGGTGGCGTTCGTGGGTATGTTTCGAATCCTCAAACCCACTTTGAGTTAAACCAACAAGGGAAATTAGATGTCCGTCGTGCCGTGGGTACGACGGGGATGATGTCAGTTGTAAAAGACTTAGGTATGCGTGATAATTTTACAGGGCAAACACCAATTGTCTCAGGAGAAATCGCAGAAGATTTCACATATTACTTTGCTACGTCTGAGCAAGTACCTTCGTCAGTTGGACTAGGTGTCTTAGTAGACACAGACAACTCAATTTTGGCAGCGGGCGGATTTATCATTCAATTAATGCCAAACATTGATGATGAAACCATTACACAAATTGAAGAACATCTTGCGGGTATTGAGCCTGTCTCGCACATGATTCAACGCGGATTATCACCAGAACAGATTCTTGAAGCAGTACTTGGAGAAGGAAATGTCCAAATTCTTGATAAAATGCCGGTGAATTTTGAATGTAATTGTTCTAAAGATCGTTTTGCTACAGCGATTTTAGGACTTGGAAAAAAAGAAATTCAAGACATGATCGACGAAGACGGGATGGCAGAAGCGCAATGTCATTTTTGCTTAGAGACATATCATTATTCTAAAGAGGAATTAGAGTCCTTTATCAATGAGCTCCAGTTATAATAATCGGCGACCTGTGCCATCGGCAGGTACAGAAAAGCCTAAAAGACATTTAAAGACGAAACCGGTGTTGGTTATCATTGGGGCATTAATAGTAGTTAATCTGTTGTGGTTTGTTGCTTGGTTGATACCAAATGATGCAGGCAAAGCAGAAAAAGTGGCTTCTGTTAGTGGAGAGGCAATTACACGAGAAGAGTGGCTTGCTACTATGGAAGAGCAGCATGGCCGCGAAGCTTTACTTGAGCTAGTCAATGAAAAAGTTATGGCGACAGCAGCTAAAGACTATGAAATCACAGTAAGCGATAACGAAATCGATTTAGAGTTGGCGCTGTTACGCTCGTCACGTGATGGCACAGAATCAGTATTATATGCAGCTGATGAGACGCGTCAACGCGAAAGAGTAAAAGCGCAATTAATATTGGAAAAAGTATTAACAAAAGATATAGTCATTGAAGAAAATGAAATTAAAGCGTTTTATGATGATAACGAGTCACTTTACGATGTTAAAGATTCGTACCGTACGCATATAATAGTCTTGAATTCCTCAGCAGAAGCAGAAGAAACTATTGAAGAACTTGAAAAAGGTTCTTCCTTTGAAGCGACAGCTCGCGAACGTTCAATCGATAATGCTACAGGAAATCTGGGCGGGGACATCGGTTACATTACCAATGGTGAACCGGGTGTAGATGCTAATATTGCAAAAGCGGTTACAAAAGTAGAGGTCGGCGGGTGGTCTTCGCCATTGCCACTAGAGAACGGTAAAACAGCTGTTATTTCTGTAACAGAAAAAATAAATGGCCAGACATTTTCGTATAAAGATGTAGCTGGACATATCAGTCGGGAGCTAGCACTTGAACAATTACCGCAATCCGTCACGCCTGAAGCATTTTGGCAAGAGTTTGATGCGGAATGGTTTTATGGAGAATAAGAAGATGAAGACGTTTCATGGCGAAGCGTCTTTTTTTCATGAGTTCGCGCTATTTGACAAACTACTTGCCATATTGATAACATTAACTCTATTAAAGTCGACAAATTTACTAGGGATTAGGAGTGTTGAGAAATGGCGCGTATAGGAAATTCAATAACTGAATTGATCGGGCAAACACCAATTGTAAAGCTAAATCGGTTAACAGGTTCTGAAGATGCAGACGTGTATTTGAAATTGGAATACTTTAACCCAGGCAGCAGTGTCAAAGACAGAATTGCACTTGCTATGATTGAAGCGGCCGAAAAGTCTGGAGATTTAAAAGAAGGCGATACGATTATTGAACCAACAAGTGGCAACACAGGAATTGGTTTAGCGATGATTGCAGCAGCAAAAGGCTATAAATCTGTTTTAGTAATGCCGGAGACGATGAGTATGGAGCGACGTACTTTGCTACGTGCTTACGGAGCAGAATTGATTTTGACGCCAGGTCCAGATGGTATGAATGGTCCAAACGGTGCGATTAAAACAGCTGAAAAAAATGCAACTGAAAATGGATGGTACATGCCACAACAGTTTAATAACGAAGCAAACCCAGAGGTGCATCGTTTGACAACTGGCCCAGAGATAATCGAAACAATGGGCGATCAATTAGATGCATTTATTTCAGGTATTGGTACAGGGGGAACTATCACAGGCGCTGGTCAAGCCCTCAAAGAAAAATATCCTGAAATCAGCATAGTGGCAGTAGAGCCTACTGATTCAGCAGTTTTATCAGGTGGCAAGCCAGGACCTCATAAAATCCAAGGAATTGGAGCGGGATTTGTACCTGAAGTATTAGATACTAAAATTTATGACGAGATCATTCAAGTAACCAATGATCAATCTTATGAGACAGCACGACGTGCAGCACGCGAAGAAGGCATTCTTGGAGGGGTATCTTCAGGTGCAGCCATTTATGCAGCACTTCAAGTTGCGAAACGGTTAGGTAAAGGCAAGAAAGTGCTAGCGATCCTTCCTTCTAACGGAGAACGCTACTTAAGTACACCTCTTTATCAATTTGATGAATCCAATTGAATGATTAAAAAGAGCAGGTATTTTTCCTGCTCTTTTTTTATGGAAACAAATAGTTCAAATAAGGTAAGATGAAGGCACACTTTAATTTGTGAAAAGTCATTACATATTTGAATGTTAGGTGGTGAAAATCTATGCAAATTGATTTTAAAACTAAAACGCTTGTTATGGGCATATTAAACGTCACACCGGATTCTTTTTCTGATGGAGGCAAATACAGTGGCTTGGAACAAGCACTGATTCATGCCGGTCAAATGATTGCAGACGGTGTCGACATCATTGACGTAGGTGGCGAATCCACGCGACCAGGTCATGTGCAAATCTCAGACGAAGAAGAAATTGAGCGGATCGTGCCTGTGATCAAGGCAATACGACAACAGTTTGAGATTTTGATTTCTGTTGATACCTACAAGTCTCTTGTTGCTGAAGCGGCAATTGCTGCAGGTGCTCATATTATTAATGACATTTGGGGAGTTAAATACGACCCAGAGATTGCAAAAGTTGCTGCTAAATGGGATGTGCCTATTATTTTAATGCATAATCGTAACAATGTATCCTATTCAAATTTCCAAGAAGATGTGATTCAAGATCTTACCGAAAGTATAGAGTTCGCTCTTTCTGCTGGTGTTCCAAAACGAAACATTTGGCTCGACCCAGGAATTGGATTCGTGAAGTCAGTAGAACAAAACCTTCAAGCAATCAGGTTGATTGAGCGAATGGTCGAATGGGGCTATCCGGTACTTCTCGGTAGTTCTAGAAAATCATTTATTGGTAAAATTTTAAATACCAAAGTAGACGGACGGTTAGAAGGTTCTCTTGCAACAGTTTGCTACGGTATTACAAAAGGCTGTCATATTGTACGCGTTCATGATGTGAAAGAAACAGTTCGCGCAGTACGTATGCTTGATGCATTAACGGGGAAACATCCATATAAGGAGGAGAAATAATGGATTTTATTCATGTAAACGATATGGAATTCTATGGTTATCATGGCGTATTTCCAGAAGAAACCAAACTGGGTCAGCGGTTTCGCTTAACCGTTTCCTTGGCAGTAAATTTACAACAAGCCGGAAAAACAGATGCGCTTGAGCATACGGTACATTACGGAGAAGTTTACGAAGCTTGCCGTTCGATTGTTGAAGGCGAACCGAAAAAATTAGTAGAAGCTGTAGCAGAAAGTGTAGCAAGTCACATTCTTGCTGACTTTCCGCTAGTGCAAGGCATACGTGTACAACTAATCAAACCAGACCCACCGATTCCAGGTCATTATAAATCTGTAGCCATTGACATAACGCGAGGGAAATTCATATGAACCAAAGTTATTTATCGCTTGGTTCTAATATGGGCAATCGTTTCGAGATGCTAAAACAAGCCGTCGCGAAACTCGCTGTATTTCCAACTATTAAAGTTACTCGTATTTCTTCTCTTTACGAAACAGACCCAGTGGGATATATAGAGCAAGAGCCTTTTCTTAACATGGTCGTCCAGCTGGAAACGGAGTTAACGGCATTAGACTTACTGGATGTTTGTCAGGAGATCGAACAAAGTTTAAATCGAGAGCGACTTATTCGATGGGGACCAAGAACAATTGATCTTGATATTTTATTGTACAACCAAGAGAACTTGAAAAACGATAGGTTGATAGTTCCACATCCGCGAATGTGTGAACGAGCTTTTGTACTCGTGCCTTTAGTTGAAATAAATCCGGAATTTAAAGTGGATACTTACTTTGAACGTGATGGCGTTCGTTTATGGAAATCCTATGACGATATGAAAGCATTTTTACAAGACATGCAAAATGAGTCTTAACATAGTTTCTATCCTGAAAATTGATAGAACACGAAGCTGCCATAAATTTGTGGCAGCTTTTTTATGTAGTATGGTAAGAAATTGTGTACAATAGAGAAATACATGAATGAGATTTAGTGTTAAACAGATAAAGGAGTGTCGAGCATGTCAGAAGAATTAAACGATCAACTAGTAGTTAGGCGTCAAAAGATGCAGGCTTTTCGAGATAACGGAATGGATCCATTTGGTGGTCGTTTCGAACGGACTCATTTATCTCAAGAAATAATTGAGCAATACGGAGAGCTTTCTAAAGAAAAATTAGAAGAAACGCCATATGAAGTAATTATTGCTGGACGAGTGATGACAAAGCGCGGGAAAGGGAAGGCGGGCTTTGCACACATTCAAGATTTAAAAGGGCAAATTCAAATATATGTTCGTAAAGATGCTATTGGCGACGAGGCTTACGAAATTTACAATACAGTTGACCTAGGAGATATCTTAGGGATTAAAGGGGTTGTGTTTAAAACGAACGTAGGAGAACTGTCCATTAAAGTAAAAGAAGTGGAGTTTCTTACTAAAGCACTGCGTCCGTTACCTGAAAAATTCCACGGCTTAAAAGATGTTGAGCAACGTTACCGTCAACGCTATTTAGACTTGCTGACAAGTGAAGGCAGTAAAGAAACATTTATTCTGCGTAGTCGTATTATCCAATCAATGCGTCGTTACTTGGACAATGCAGGTTTCTTAGAAGTTGAGACGCCAATGCTTCACTCAATTGCAGGAGGAGCAGCTGCAAAACCATTTATTACACATCACAATGCACTAGACATGGAATTATATATCCGTATTGCAATCGAACTTCACTTGAAGCGTTTAATTGTTGGAGGACTAGAAAAAGTTTATGAAATTGGTCGTGTTTTTCGTAACGAAGGAATCTCAACTCGCCACAACCCAGAATTTACGATGCTGGAGCTTTATGAAGCATATGCAGATTATAACGACATCATGGCGCTTACGGAAAATTTAGTGGCTCATATTGCGCAAGAAGTGCTTGGAACTACGACAGTTCAATACGGTGAAGACCAAATTGACTTAGCTGTAGGTTGGAAAAGATTACACATGGCTGATGCTGTTAAAGAATATACAGGCGTAGACTTTTGGGAACAGATGACTAAAGAAGAAGCCCAAGCTTTAGCGAAAGAACATCATGTTGAAATTAGACCTACAATGGAAGTAGGTCATATCTTAAACGAATTTTTCGAGCAAAAAGTAGAAGAACAATTAGTTCAACCAACTTTTGTTTACGGACATCCGGTTGAAATTTCACCTTTAGCTAAGAAGAATCCAGAAGATGACCGTTTTACGGATCGCTTTGAATTGTTTATTGTACGTCGTGAACATGCCAATGCGTTTACAGAGTTAAATGATCCTATTGATCAACGTCAGCGTTTTGAAGCACAATTGATTGAGAAGTCAGAAGGAAACGACGAAGCGCATGAAATGGATGAGGACTTTATTGAGGCTCTTGAATACGGATTACCTCCGACGGGTGGATTAGGAATTGGTATTGATCGATTGATTATGTTATTAACTAATTCTTCATCTATAAGAGATGTTTTATTATTCCCACAAATGCGTCCGAAAGAATAGATAAATGAAGAGCAATGCCGATTTAAAGATCTTTGATCTTTAAATCGGTTTTTTATAAAAATACTTGTGTTGAAAAAGGAAGGGTGTTATAATATTTCTTGTCGCGTTTTTCATAATAAAAAATAAAGAATAAAAAAGTTGTTGACTTCTATAAAAGAAGTTGGTAGTATTGAAAAGTCGCCATTACATAAAGCGATGAGTAATTTGAACCTTGAAAACTGAACAGCAAAACGTCAACGAAAGACGTCACGAGCACCTCGGTGCGAGAACGGCTTTTGCGCAGGTTGCCTTTGGCAAACAGAGCAAAGTTGTTTTTCATCTCGGTGGGCGTGACGGAAATTTACTGATCAGCATTTTGTAGATCAAGCCATCTTCGGATGGTGCCAGCAACAACTAGAGCAGTCAAATGTTCTCTATAATGGAGAGTTTGATCCTGGCTCAGGACGAACGCTGGCGGCGTGCCTAATACATGCAAGTCGAGCGGAACCATTGGAGCTTGCTCCTTTGGTTTAGCGGCGGACGGGTGAGTAACACGTGGGCAACCTGCCCTGCAGATCGGGATAACTCCGGGAAACCGGTGCTAATACCGAATAGTTTGCGGCCTCTCCTGAGGCTGCACGGAAAGACGGTCTCGGCTGTCACTGCAGGATGGGCCCGCGGCGCATTAGCTAGTTGGTGGGGTAATGGCCTACCAAGGCAACGATGCGTAGCCGACCTGAGAGGGTGATCGGCCACACTGGGACTGAGACACGGCCCAGACTCCTACGGGAGGCAGCAGTAGGGAATCTTCCGCAATGGACGAAAGTCTGACGGAGCAACGCCGCGTGAGTGACGAAGGTTTTCGGATCGTAAAACTCTGTTGTGAGGGAAGAACAAGTGCCAAGTAACTACTGGCACCTTGACGGTACCTCACCAGAAAGCCACGGCTAACTACGTGCCAGCAGCCGCGGTAATACGTAGGTGGCAAGCGTTGTCCGGAATTATTGGGCGTAAAGCGCGCGCAGGCGGTTCTTTAAGTCTGATGTGAAAGCCCACGGCTCAACCGTGGAGGGTCATTGGAAACTGGAGAACTTGAGTACAGAAGAGGAAAGTGGAATTCCATGTGTAGCGGTGAAATGCGTAGAGATGTGGAGGAACACCAGTGGCGAAGGCGACTTTCTGGTCTGTAACTGACGCTGAGGCGCGAAAGCGTGGGGAGCAAACAGGATTAGATACCCTGGTAGTCCACGCCGTAAACGATGAGTGCTAAGTGTTAGGGGGTTTCCGCCCCTTAGTGCTGCAGCTAACGCATTAAGCACTCCGCCTGGGGAGTACGGCCGCAAGGCTGAAACTCAAAGGAATTGACGGGGGCCCGCACAAGCGGTGGAGCATGTGGTTTAATTCGAAGCAACGCGAAGAACCTTACCAGGTCTTGACATCCCACTGCCCGGTGTAGAGATACACTTTTCCCTTCGGGGACAGTGGTGACAGGTGGTGCATGGTTGTCGTCAGCTCGTGTCGTGAGATGTTGGGTTAAGTCCCGCAACGAGCGCAACCCTTGATCTTAGTTGCCAGCATTCAGTTGGGCACTCTAAGGTGACTGCCGGTGACAAACCGGAGGAAGGTGGGGATGACGTCAAATCATCATGCCCCTTATGACCTGGGCTACACACGTGCTACAATGGACGGTACAAAGGGTTGCCAACCCGCGAGGGGGAGCTAATCCCAGAAAACCGTTCTCAGTTCGGATTGTAGGCTGCAACTCGCCTGCATGAAGCCGGAATCGCTAGTAATCGTGGATCAGCATGCCACGGTGAATACGTTCCCGGGCCTTGTACACACCGCCCGTCACACCACGAGAGTTTGTAACACCCGAAGTCGGTGAGGTAACCCTTGTGGAGCCAGCCGCCGAAGGTGGGACGGATGATTGGGGTGAAGTCGTAACAAGGTAGCCGTATCGGAAGGTGCGGCTGGATCACCTCCTTTCTAAGGATAAATTCGGAACCGGGCGCCCTAGGCGCTCCGGGGTTGACGTTTTGCGTTCAGTTTTGAAGGTTCATCTTCAATGGCAACATTGAACTGATCTTCTTTTATCATTAAAACAATTATACTCAAGAGGGCCTATAGCTCAGCTGGTTAGAGCGCACGCCTGATAAGCGTGAGGTCGATGGTTCGAGTCCATTTAGGCCCACCATTCTTCTTGGGGCCTTAGCTCAGCTGGGAGAGCGCCTGCCTTGCACGCAGGAGGTCAGCGGTTCGATCCCGCTAGGCTCCACCAATCATTTTATAGTGAAATGATGAAACTTGTTCTTTGAAAACTGGATAAAACGACATTGAAACAAATGAAACATGAATTCAAAGTACGCGTGGCACTTGATGCCACAACTTTTTAATTAACCAGTGGTTAAGTTAGAAAGGGCGCACGGTGGATGCCTTGGCACTAGGAGCCGAAGAAGGACGGCACTAACACCGATATGCTTCGGGGAGCTGTAAGTGAGCGATGATCCGGAGATTTCCGAATGGGGGAACCCCCTGTCTTTAATGGGACAGGATCCATGTGTGAATCTATAGCACATGAGAAGGCAGACCCAGGGAACTGAAACATCTAAGTACCTGGAGGAAGAGAAAGCAAATGCGATTCCCTGAGTAGCGGCGAGCGAAACGGGATCAGCCCAAACCAAGAGGCTTGCCTCTTGGGGTTGTAGGACACTCTATACGGAGTTACAAAAGGAAGGATTAGGCGAAGCGACCTGGAACGGTCCGCCACAGCGGGTAACAGCCCCGTAGCCGAAAACCCTTCCCCTCCAGAGTGGATCCTGAGTACGGCGGAACACGTGAAATTCCGTCGGAATCTGGGAGGACCATCTCCCAAGGCTAAATACTTCCTAGTGACCGATAGTGAACCAGTACCGTGAGGGAAAGGTGAAAAGCACCCCGGAAGGGGAGTGAAATAGATCCTGAAACCGTGTGCCTACAAGTAGTCAAAGCCCGTTAATGGGTGATGGCGTGCCTTTTGTAGAATGAACCGGCGAGTTACGATTACATGCAAGGTTAAGCTGAGAAGGCGGAGCCGCAGCGAAAGCGAGTCTGAATAGGGCGATAGAGTATGTAGTTGTAGACCCGAAACCAGGTGATCTACCCATGTCCAGGGTGAAGGTAAGGTAACACTTACTGGAGGCCCGAACCCACGCACGTTGAAAAGTGCGGGGATGAGGTGTGGGTAGCGGAGAAATTCCAATCGAACCTGGAGATAGCTGGTTCTCTCCGAAATAGCTTTAGGGCTAGCCTCAAGATAGAGAATCCTGGAGGTAGAGCACTGTTTGGACTAGGGGCCCATCCCGGGTTACCGAATTCAGACAAACTCCGAATGCCAGTGATTTATGCTTGGGAGTCAGACTGCGAGTGATAAGATCCGTAGTCAAGAGGGAAACAGCCCAGACCACCAGCTAAGGTCCCCAAATATCCGTTAAGTGGAAAAGGATGTGGCGTTGCTTAGACAACCAGGATGTTGGCTTAGAAGCAGCCATCATTTAAAGAGTGCGTAATAGCTCACTGGTCGAGTGACACTGCGCCGAAAATGTACCGGGGCTAAACGGATTACCGAAGCTGTGGATGGATCTCTTCGGAGATCCGTGGTAGGAGAGCGTTCTAAGGGCGTTGAAGTCAGACCGGAAGGACTGGTGGAGCGCTTAGAAGTGAGAATGCCGGTATGAGTAACGAAAGACGGGTGAGAATCCCGTCCACCGAATGCCTAAGGTTTCCTGAGGAAGGCTCGTCCGCTCAGGGTTAGTCGGGACCTAAGTCGAGGCCGATAGGCGTAGACGATGGACAACAGGTTGATATTCCTGTACCACCTCCCCGCCGTTTGAGCAATGGGGGGACGCAGAAGGATAAGGAGAGCGTGCCGTTGGTTGTGCACGTCCAAGCAGTGAGGCGTGGAATGAGGCAAATCCCATTCCTGACACGTTGAGCTGTGATGGCAAGAGGTTTACCTCAGAGTCCCTGATTTCACACTGCCAAGAAAAGCCTCTAGCGAGGCGGGAGGTGCCCGTACCGCAAACCGACACAGGTAGGCGAGAAGAGAATTCTAAGGTGAGCGAGTGAACTCTCGTTAAGGAACTCGGCAAAATGACCCCGTAACTTCGGGAGAAGGGGTGCTCTGGTAGGGTGAATAGCCCGAGAGAGCCGCAGTGAATAGGCCCAGGCGACTGTTTAGCAAAAACACAGGTCTCTGCAAAACCGTAAGGTGACGTATAGGGGCTGACGCCTGCCCGGTGCTGGAAGGTTAAGAGGAGTGCTTAGCGCAAGCGAAGGTGCGAATTGAAGCCCCAGTAAACGGCGGCCGTAACTATAACGGTCCTAAGGTAGCGAAATTCCTTGTCGGGTAAGTTCCGACCCGCACGAAAGGCGTAACGATCTGGGCACTGTCTCAACGAGAGACTCGGTGAAATTATAGTACCTGTGAAGATGCAGGTTACCCGCGACAGGACGGAAAGACCCCGTGGAGCTTTACTGTAGCCTGATATTGAATTTTGGTGCAACTTGTACAGAATAGGTAGGAGCCTTAGATTCCGGAGCGCCAGCTTCGGCGGAGGCGTCAGTGGGATACTACCCTGGTTGTATTGAAATTCTAACCCACAAGCCTGATCGGCTTGGGAGACAGTGTCAGGCGGGCAGTTTGACTGGGGCGGTCGCCTCCTAAAGAGTAACGGAGGCGCCCAAAGGTTCCCTCAGAATGGTTGGAAATCATTCGCAGAGTGTAAAGGCAGAAGGGAGCTTGACTGCGAGACGTACATGTCGAGCAGGGTCGAAAGACGGGCTTAGTGATCCGGTGGTTCCGCATGGAAGGGCCATCGCTCAACGGATAAAAGCTACCCCGGGGATAACAGGCTTATCTCCCCCAAGAGTCCACATCGACGGGGAGGTTTGGCACCTCGATGTCGGCTCATCGCATCCTGGGGCTGTAGTCGGTCCCAAGGGTTGGGCTGTTCGCCCATTAAAGCGGTACGCGAGCTGGGTTCAGAACGTCGTGAGACAGTTCGGTCCCTATCCGTCGCGGGCGCAGGAAATTTGAGAGGAGCTGTCCTTAGTACGAGAGGACCGGGATGGACACACCGCTGGTGTACCAGTTGTTCTGCCAAGGGCATCGCTGGGTAGCTATGTGTGGCCGGGATAAGTGCTGAAAGCATCTAAGCACGAAGCCCCCTCAAGATGAGATTTCCCATTGCGCAAGCAAGTAAGATCCCTCAAAGACGATGAGGTAGATAGGTTCGAGGTGGAAGCGTGGCGACACGTGCAGCTGACGAATACTAATCGATCGAGGACTTAACCAACAAACTGTACGCGAATCATGCACGATTTGTTTCACCTGTCGTTTATCCAGTTTTGAAAGAATAAGTACAAGTTTTTGAAAAAAAGCTTGAAAATACCAGGAGTACTGGTATACTAAATCTTGTCTTTCGAAAAAAATAGTCCAGTGATGATGGCAAAGAGGCCACACCCGTTCCCATCTCGAACACGGCAGTTAAGCTCTTTTGCGCCGATGGTAGTTGGGGGTTTCCCCCTGTGAGAGTAGGACGTCGCTGGGCAATACATATTGGAGGATTAGCTCAGCTGGGAGAGCATCTGCCTTACAAGCAGAGGGTCGGCGGTTCGATCCCGTCATCCTCCACCATTTTTTTGCCGGAGTAGCTCAGTTGGTAGAGCAACTGACTTGTAATCAGTAGGTCGAGGGTTCGACTCCTTTCTCCGGCACCACTCATGTAAATGAGCCATTAGCTCAGCTGGTAGAGCATCTGACTTTTAATCAGAGGGTCGAAGGTTCGAATCCTTCATGGCTCACCATTTTAATTTAATAATTGCCACGCGGGTGTGGCGGAACTGGCAGACGCACTAGACTTAGGATCTAGCGCCTTCGGGCGTGGGGGTTCGACTCCCTTCACCCGCACCATTTTTGCGGAAGTAGTTCAGTGGTAGAACGCCACCTTGCCAAGGTGGAGGTCGCGAGTTCGAACCTCGTCTTCCGCTCCAATTTTTAATCTTTATCGACCCTAAGCCGGGGTGGCGGAACTGGCAGACGCACAGGACTTAAAATCCTGCGGTAGGTGACTACCGTACCGGTTCGATTCCGGTCCTCGGCACCATCTTTTCACAAAACAGTGAATAGCATCATATGCGCCCGTAGCTCAATTGGATAGAGTACTTGACTACGAATCAAGCGGTTAGAGGTTCGAGTCCTCTCGGGCGCACCATAATTTTTACATCCAGCATCTCAAGTTCGGGAAGTAGCTCAGCTTGGTAGAGCACTTGGTTTGGGACCAAGGGGTCGCAGGTTCGAATCCTGTCTTCCCGACCAAACAATGGGGCCTTAGCTCAGCTGGGAGAGCGCCTGCCTTGCACGCAGGAGGTCAGCGGTTCGATCCCGCTAGGCTCCACCATTTTGATAGTTGAACCTTGAAAACTGAACAGCAAAACGTCAACGAAAGACGTCACGAGAACCTCGGTGTGAGCACGGCTTTTGCAAAGGTTGCCTTTTGCAAAGGTTGCCTTTGGCAAACAGAGCAAAGTTGTTTTTCATCTCGGTGTGCGTGACGAAAATTTACTGATCAGCATTTTGTAGATCAAGCCATCTTCGGATGGTGCCAGCAACAACTAGAGCAGTCAAATGTTCTCTATAATGGAGAGTTTGATCCTGGCTCAGGACGAACGCTGGCGGCGTGCCTAATACATGCAAGTCGAGCGGAACCATTGGAGCTTGCTCCTTTGGTTTAGCGGCGGACGGGTGAGTAACACGTGGGCAACCTGCCCTGCAGATCGGGATAACTCCGGGAAACCGGTGCTAATACCGAATAGTTTGCGGCCTCTCCTGAGGCTGCACGGAAAGACGGTCTCGGCTGTCACTGCAGGATGGGCCCGCGGCGCATTAGCTAGTTGGTGGGGTAATGGCCTACCAAGGCAACGATGCGTAGCCGACCTGAGAGGGTGATCGGCCACACTGGGACTGAGACACGGCCCAGACTCCTACGGGAGGCAGCAGTAGGGAATCTTCCGCAATGGACGAAAGTCTGACGGAGCAACGCCGCGTGAGTGACGAAGGTTTTCGGATCGTAAAACTCTGTTGTGAGGGAAGAACAAGTGCCAAGTAACTACTGGCACCTTGACGGTACCTCACCAGAAAGCCACGGCTAACTACGTGCCAGCAGCCGCGGTAATACGTAGGTGGCAAGCGTTGTCCGGAATTATTGGGCGTAAAGCGCGCGCAGGCGGTTCTTTAAGTCTGATGTGAAAGCCCACGGCTCAACCGTGGAGGGTCATTGGAAACTGGAGAACTTGAGTACAGAAGAGGAAAGTGGAATTCCATGTGTAGCGGTGAAATGCGTAGAGATGTGGAGGAACACCAGTGGCGAAGGCGACTTTCTGGTCTGTAACTGACGCTGAGGCGCGAAAGCGTGGGGAGCAAACAGGATTAGATACCCTGGTAGTCCACGCCGTAAACGATGAGTGCTAAGTGTTAGGGGGTTTCCGCCCCTTAGTGCTGCAGCTAACGCATTAAGCACTCCGCCTGGGGAGTACGGCCGCAAGGCTGAAACTCAAAGGAATTGACGGGGGCCCGCACAAGCGGTGGAGCATGTGGTTTAATTCGAAGCAACGCGAAGAACCTTACCAGGTCTTGACATCCCACTGCCCGGTGTAGAGATACACTTTTCCCTTCGGGGACAGTGGTGACAGGTGGTGCATGGTTGTCGTCAGCTCGTGTCGTGAGATGTTGGGTTAAGTCCCGCAACGAGCGCAACCCTTGATCTTAGTTGCCAGCATTTAGTTGGGCACTCTAAGGTGACTGCCGGTGACAAACCGGAGGAAGGTGGGGATGACGTCAAATCATCATGCCCCTTATGACCTGGGCTACACACGTGCTACAATGGACGGTACAAAGGGTTGCCAACCCGCGAGGGGGAGCTAATCCCAGAAAACCGTTCTCAGTTCGGATTGTAGGCTGCAACTCGCCTGCATGAAGCCGGAATCGCTAGTAATCGTGGATCAGCATGCCACGGTGAATACGTTCCCGGGCCTTGTACACACCGCCCGTCACACCACGAGAGTTTGTAACACCCGAAGTCGGTGAGGTAACCCTTGTGGAGCCAGCCGCCGAAGGTGGGACGGATGATTGGGGTGAAGTCGTAACAAGGTAGCCGTATCGGAAGGTGCGGCTGGATCACCTCCTTTCTAAGGATAAATTCGGAACCGGGCGCCTTAGGTGCTCCGGGGTTGACGTTTTGCGTTCAGTTTTGAAGGTTCATCTTCAGGCGGCAACGCCTTTTTTTGTGACTTTCAGACTTGTTCTTTGAAAACTGGATAAAACGACATTGAAACAAATGAAACATGGATTCAAAGTACGCGTGGCACATGTTGCCACAACTTTTTAATTAACCAGTGGTTAAGTTAGAAAGGGCGCACGGTGGATGCCTTGGCACTAGGAGCCGAAGAAGGACGGCACTAACACCGATATGCTTCGGGGAGCTGTAAGTGAGCGATGATCCGGAGATTTCCGAATGGGGGAACCCCCTGTCTTTAATGGGACAGGATCCATGTGTGAATCTATAGCACATGAGAAGGCAGACCCAGGGAACTGAAACATCTAAGTACCTGGAGGAAGAGAAAGCAAATGCGATTCCCTGAGTAGCGGCGAGCGAAACGGGATCAGCCCAAACCAAGAGGCTTGCCTCTTGGGGTTGTAGGACACTCTATACGGAGTTACAAAAGGAAGGATTAGGCGAAGCGACCTGGAACGGTCCGCCACAGCGGGTAACAGCCCCGTAGCCGAAAACCCTTCCCCTCCAGAGTGGATCCTGAGTACGGCGGAACACGTGAAATTCCGTCGGAATCTGGGAGGACCATCTCCCAAGGCTAAATACTTCCTAGTGACCGATAGTGAACCAGTACCGTGAGGGAAAGGTGAAAAGCACCCCGGAAGGGGAGTGAAATAGATCCTGAAACCGTGTGCCTACAAGTAGTCAAAGCCCGTTAATGGGTGATGGCGTGCCTTTTGTAGAATGAACCGGCGAGTTACGATTACATGCAAGGTTAAGCTGAGAAGGCGGAGCCGCAGCGAAAGCGAGTCTGAATAGGGCGATAGAGTATGTAGTTGTAGACCCGAAACCAGGTGATCTACCCATGTCCAGGGTGAAGGTAAGGTAACACTTACTGGAGGCCCGAACCCACGCACGTTGAAAAGTGCGGGGATGAGGTGTGGGTAGCGGAGAAATTCCAATCGAACCTGGAGATAGCTGGTTCTCTCCGAAATAGCTTTAGGGCTAGCCTCAAGATAGAGAATCCTGGAGGTAGAGCACTGTTTGGACTAGGGGCCCATCCCGGGTTACCGAATTCAGACAAACTCCGAATGCCAGTGATTTATGCTTGGGAGTCAGACTGCGAGTGATAAGATCCGTAGTCAAGAGGGAAACAGCCCAGACCACCAGCTAAGGTCCCCAAATATCCGTTAAGTGGAAAAGGATGTGGCGTTGCTTAGACAACCAGGATGTTGGCTTAGAAGCAGCCATCATTTAAAGAGTGCGTAATAGCTCACTGGTCGAGTGACACTGCGCCGAAAATGTACCGGGGCTAAACGGATTACCGAAGCTGTGGATGGATCTCTTCGGAGATCCGTGGTAGGAGAGCGTTCTAAGGGCGTTGAAGTCAGACCGGAAGGACTGGTGGAGCGCTTAGAAGTGAGAATGCCGGTATGAGTAACGAAAGACGGGTGAGAATCCCGTCCACCGAATGCCTAAGGTTTCCTGAGGAAGGCTCGTCCGCTCAGGGTTAGTCGGGACCTAAGTCGAGGCCGATAGGCGTAGACGATGGACAACAGGTTGATATTCCTGTACCACCTCCCCGCCGTTTGAGCAATGGGGGGACGCAGAAGGATAAGGAGAGCGTGCCGTTGGTTGTGCACGTCCAAGCAGTGAGGCGTGGAATGAGGCAAATCCCATTCCTGACACGTTGAGCTGTGATGGCAAGAGGTTTACCTCAGAGTCCCTGATTTCACACTGCCAAGAAAAGCCTCTAGCGAGGCGGGAGGTGCCCGTACCGCAAACCGACACAGGTAGGCGAGAAGAGAATTCTAAGGTGAGCGAGTGAACTCTCGTTAAGGAACTCGGCAAAATGACCCCGTAACTTCGGGAGAAGGGGTGCTCTGGTAGGGTGAATAGCCCGAGAGAGCCGCAGTGAATAGGCCCAGGCGACTGTTTAGCAAAAACACAGGTCTCTGCAAAACCGTAAGGTGACGTATAGGGGCTGACGCCTGCCCGGTGCTGGAAGGTTAAGAGGAGTGCTTAGCGCAAGCGAAGGTGCGAATTGAAGCCCCAGTAAACGGCGGCCGTAACTATAACGGTCCTAAGGTAGCGAAATTCCTTGTCGGGTAAGTTCCGACCCGCACGAAAGGCGTAACGATCTGGGCACTGTCTCAACGAGAGACTCGGTGAAATTATAGTACCTGTGAAGATGCAGGTTACCCGCGACAGGACGGAAAGACCCCGTGGAGCTTTACTGTAGCCTGATATTGAATTTTGGTGCAACTTGTACAGAATAGGTAGGAGCCTTAGATTCCGGAGCGCCAGCTTCGGCGGAGGCGTCAGTGGGATACTACCCTGGTTGTATTGAAATTCTAACCCACAAGCCTGATCGGCTTGGGAGACAGTGTCAGGCGGGCAGTTTGACTGGGGCGGTCGCCTCCTAAAGAGTAACGGAGGCGCCCAAAGGTTCCCTCAGAATGGTTGGAAATCATTCGCAGAGTGTAAAGGCAGAAGGGAGCTTGACTGCGAGACGTACATGTCGAGCAGGGTCGAAAGACGGGCTTAGTGATCCGGTGGTTCCGCATGGAAGGGCCATCGCTCAACGGATAAAAGCTACCCCGGGGATAACAGGCTTATCTCCCCCAAGAGTCCACATCGACGGGGAGGTTTGGCACCTCGATGTCGGCTCATCGCATCCTGGGGCTGTAGTCGGTCCCAAGGGTTGGGCTGTTCGCCCATTAAAGCGGTACGCGAGCTGGGTTCAGAACGTCGTGAGACAGTTCGGTCCCTATCCGTCGCGGGCGCAGGAAATTTGAGAGGAGCTGTCCTTAGTACGAGAGGACCGGGATGGACACACCGCTGGTGTACCAGTTGTTCTGCCAAGGGCATCGCTGGGTAGCTATGTGTGGCCGGGATAAGTGCTGAAAGCATCTAAGCACGAAGCCCCCCTCAAGATGAGATTTCCCATTGCGCAAGCAAGTAAGATCCCTCAAAGACGATGAGGTAGATAGGTTCGAGGTGGAAGCGTGGCGACACGTGCAGCTGACGAATACTAATCGATCGAGGACTTAACCAACAAACTGTACGCGAATCATGCACGATTTGTTTCACCTGTCGTTTATCCAGTTTTGAAAGAATAAGTACAAGTTTTTGAAAAAAAGCTTGAAAATACCAGGAGTACTGGTATACTAAATCTTGTCTTTCGAAAAAAATAGTCCAGTGATGATGGCAAAGAGGCCACACCCGTTCCCATCTCGAACACGGCAGTTAAGCTCTTTTGCGCCGATGGTAGTTGGGGTTTCCCCCTGTGAGAGTAGGACGTCGCTGGGCAACAATGACCACACACAAAAAGTCGTTACCGATTCCGGTAACGGCTTTTTTGTGCGTTGAATAGAAGAAAATAAATAAAACTTAAGGAATAGCTTTACAGACGTGTGATGCAATTAACATGTTATGCGATGACTTAAACATTAAAAGATCCGTAAGATCCAGCACTGGATTTTTTGGTATACGAATGCAGAATCTTGCAGAAATGAAATTCTCAAAACGTACTATTTGATATCTACAAAAACCTTAGTGTATACTTAAGTCAAATATAGTCAAAGTCAGCTTTTGCATATCATGTATCAAAGAGGTGAAAGTGATGCGGAACATTTCAGATGTAATTGAAGGTTATTTAAGGCAAGTTATCGAATTAAGCGAAAGAGATCATATCGAAATTAAACGTAGCGAGGTCGCCGAGAAATTTCAGTGCGTGCCTTCTCAAATAAACTATGTTATTAATACTCGATTTACTATAGATCGTGGTTATTTAGTTGAAAGTAAACGTGGTGGCGGTGGATATATTCGTATCAAAAGAATCAGGCTTCATCAAAAATCAGATGTCATCGCAGAGGTTATCGAGCGTTTAGAACATGGAGCTACACAAATAATGGCGGAAGATATAGTCTTCAGACTACTGGATGAAGAAATTATTTCTAAACGAGAAGCTAAACTTATTCTTAGCGCTGTTGATCGAGGCACGCTGCTGTTACCTATTCCTACACGAGATGAAGTTCGAGCACGTATTCTCATAGCGATGTTTTTTACAATTAAATATCAAACAAACATATAAAGGAGTGAAAAGATGATTTGCGATCAATGTGGAGAACGTTCTGCATCAGTTATAGTTAAACAACAGCAACACGGACAGATAATAGAACGTAACTTATGTCATGTATGTGCTGCTGAAAATCATAGTATTAATGTCGCTTTTGAACAAGATCCATTAGCCATTCATCAGTTATTATCAAATTGGTTTCCTAATTCGCAAGCGTCTACCAGCCCGGCTAGAAAGGAAGTAGTTACGTGTCCTTCTTGTGGCTTTACGTTTTCTAAATTTTTGCGACTTGGGAAGTTTGGATGCGACTCTTGCTACGACGCGTTTTCACCGCATCTGGATGAAATATTCAAACGTTTCCATAATGGAAATATAGAGCATAAAGGCAAAATACCAGCTTCATATGGCACTACCTTAAAAATTAAAAAAGAAATCGAAGAACTTCGTAAACAAATGCAGGTATGTATTCAAGAAGAAGACTTTGAAAAAGCTGCAAGACTAAGAGACGAAGTAAAAGCATTAAGTGCAAAACTTGAAGGAGGTGCTGCAGATGGCAGTTGAACGATTTCTTCAACCTCATGCAAGTAGTTGGATGACGAACAATGCTGAAAATGTAGATATTGCAATGAGTACGAGAATTAGGTTGGCTAGAAATTTAACAGACTTTAAATTTCCTTATTCGTTTACAGAAGATGAAGCACTTAAAGTAGATAAAGAAATCTCTTCTGTATTATTAGATAAAGGAAATGAATTAGATTATAATTTTAGCCATATCAGTATTGAAGAGCTTGCTCAATTACAAAAAGAAGTACTAGTAGAAAAACATTTGATTAGTCCTTTTCTCGTAAATAGTCAGCGTTCAGGATCTGTTTTATTGTCTGAAAATGAAGAGTTAAGTATTATGGTAAATGAAGAAGACCATTTGCGTATCCAAAGTCTTCAACCCGGCTTTCAGCTTCAACAAGCTTTTAAAATAGCCAATGAATTAGATTCTCTACTAGAAAAGAATTTGTCATATGCTTTTCATGAGAAGTATGGTTATTTAACTAGTTGTCCGACAAATGCAGGTACTGGAATGAGAGCGTCAGTTATGCTTCATCTGCCTGCATTGACCATGTCACATCAAATTCAACGAATCATTCCTGCAATTTCAAGATTGGGCATGGTGGTTCGAGGTATTTATGGAGAAGGTAGCGAAGCACTAGGAAATGTCTATCAAATATCCAATCAATTGACATTAGGTAAATCTGAATACGAAATTCTTCAGGATTTGGAGAATATGACTGAGCAAATTATTCAGCAAGAACGCAAAGCACGAGAAGCCATTGCGTTAAATTCACCAATGATTTTAGAAGATCGGGTGTATCGTTCACTTGGTGTTCTTACCCACTCGAGACTGCTGACGACAGAAGAAGCTGCGACGCGTCTGTCAGATGTTCGTTTGGGTATTGATTTAAAGATGATTCAAGATCTAGACATGTCAATCTTAAATGAATTAATGATTTTTATGCAACCGGCATTCTTGCAGCAGTATGCAGATAAACCGTTACAGCCTAGAGAACGTGATTTTGCTCGGGCAAAGTTATTCCGAGAGCGATTGAATAAAAAAGATAGAAATAGTGAAGGAGAGGATCTTGCATGATGTTTAATCGATTTACACAACGCGCACAAAAAGTTCTTCAGTTAGCTCAAGAAGAGGCCATTCGCATGAAACACGAATCAATTGGTACAGAACATATTCTTCTTGGTTTGATTCGTGAAGGTGGCGGTATTGCCGCTAAAGCTCTAGAAGCAATTGAAGTGAATACACAGTTGATTGAAGAAGGTGTTAAAGAGCTAGTGGGTGTTGGCGAAAAAAATGTTGGCCCAATCGTTCATTACACACCAAGAGCGAAAAAAGTGATTGAATTATCAGTAGATGAGTCCCGTAAACTGGGCCATTCCTATATAGGTACAGAGCATTTGTTGTTAGCGCTTATTCGTGAAGGAGAAGGCGTTGCAGCGCGTGTGTTAGGAAATGCAGGTGTCAGCTTGAACAAGGCGCGTCAGCAAGTATTACAGCTTCTAGGAAGCAACGAGCAGACTTCTACAGGTACGAGCCCGAATGCTTCAGCAAACACACCAACTTTAGACGGGTTAGCTCGTGACCTGACTCAAGTTGCTCGCGACGGTGGACTAGACCCAGTAATTGGTAGAAGTGACGAAATTACACGAGTGATTGAAGTGTTGAGCCGCAGAACGAAAAACAATCCGGTGTTAATTGGAGAGCCAGGTGTGGGTAAAACGGCAATTGCTGAAGGACTAGCTCAACAAATCGTAAACAATGAAATTCCAGAAACGTTGCGCGACAAACGCGTGATGGTTTTAGATATGGGTACGGTAGTTGCTGGAACTAAATACCGTGGAGAATTTGAAGATCGCTTGAAAAAAGTGATGGATGAAATTCGTCAAGCGGGTAACGTGATTCTCTTTATCGATGAGCTTCATACATTAATCGGTGCTGGCGGTGCAGAAGGTGCAATTGATGCATCTAATATTTTGAAACCGTCATTATCACGCGGGGAACTTCAGTGTATTGGTGCGACAACGTTAGATGAGTACCGCAAATACATTGAAAAAGATGCAGCTCTTGAGCGTCGTTTCCAGCCAATTCAAGTAGATGAGCCTTCAGTAGAAGAATCAATTCAAATTATCCGTGGCTTGCGCGATCGTTATGAAGCGCATCACCGTGTGAAAATTACCGATGAAGCGATCGAAGCAGCAGCTAAAATGTCAGATCGCTACATTTCGGACCGTTTCTTACCGGATAAAGCGATTGACTTGATTGATGAGGCTGGATCAAAAGTAAGACTTCGTTCTTACACAACTCCACCAGATTTGAAAGAACTGGAATCACGATTAGAAGCAGCGCGTTCGGAGAAAAACGAAGCCGTTCAAAGTCAAGAGTTTGAAAAAGCAGCTTCGCTTCGTGATGCAGAACAGAAATTGCAAAACCAATTAGATAAAACGAAAAAAGAATGGAAAGAAAAACAAGGCAAAGAAGAATCTGAAGTAACAGTAGAAGATATCGCGAAAGTAGTGTCTATGTGGACCGGTATTCCTGTATCGAAATTGGCACAAACAGAATCGGATAAATTGTTGAACTTGGAGTCTATTCTTCACAACCGTGTTATTGGACAAAACGAAGCCGTAACGTCTATTTCAAAAGCAATTCGACGTGCACGTGCCGGATTGAAAGATCCGAAACGTCCGATTGGATCTTTCATTTTCCTTGGACCAACGGGTGTTGGTAAAACGGAATTAGCACGCGCTTTAGCGGAATCGATGTTTGGTGACGAAGAAGCCATGATTCGCATTGACATGTCTGAATACATGGAAAGACATTCGACTTCACGTCTAGTCGGTTCTCCTCCAGGTTATGTGGGATATGAAGAAGGTGGACAATTGACTGAGAAAGTACGAAGAAAGCCTTATTCAGTCGTCCTTCTTGATGAAATTGAAAAAGCTCACCCAGATGTCTTCAACATTCTGTTGCAAGTTCTTGAAGATGGACGGTTGACGGATTCAAAAGGTCGCAGAGTCGATTTCCGTAATACGGTCATTATCATGACTTCAAACGTCGGGGCAGAAGAGCTAAAATACAATAAATACGTTGGCTTTAATTTAACTGAGGCCAAATCGGATTATAAAGACATGAAAGGGAAAATGCTTGCTGAATTGAAAAAAGCATTCCGCCCAGAGTTCTTAAACCGTGTGGACGACATGATCGTCTTCCATTCTCTTGAAAAAGAAAACTTGAGAGAAATTGTGACGTTGATGACAAAACAATTGGTAGATCGCTTGAAAGAGCAGGATATCGATTTGGAGTTAACAGAAGCAGCACTTGAAAAAGTGACGAAAGAAGGATATGACCCAGAATACGGAGCGCGTCCACTGCGTCGTTCGCTTCAAAAACACGTGGAAGACCGTTTGTCAGAAGAGTTATTAAAAGGGACAGCTTTATCCGGTCAAAAAATGATTTTTGATGTAGAAGATGATGAATTTGTTGTTCGTACAAGTAAAGTAGAAAAAGAAAAAGAAGTAGCAATCGAAAAACAATAAGGACATACCGCTCTCCGGAGTCTCTTTCGGGCGAGCGGTTTTTCTATTTAAGGAGGTACACATGGCTAAGAAAAAGACGAAATTTATTTGTCAGTCGTGTGGCTATGAATCAGCCAGATGGATGGGGAAATGCCCCGGTTGCGCAGCATGGAATACGATGACTGAAGAAGTAGAAATAGCTGCTCCTAAAGGAACACGTGGTGCTTTTCAGCATAGTGCAGCGGTTCCTCAAAAAGCGATACCGATTAATGCTATCGAAACGCAAGATGAACCGCGAGTAGAAACAGAGCTCAGCGAATTAAATCGTGTGCTAGGTGGCGGAATTGTACCTGGATCCCTTGTGCTTATTGGAGGAGACCCTGGTATCGGGAAATCAACCTTGCTGTTGCAGGTTTCAGCGATGCTTGCAAATAGTGGGAACCGGGTATTATATATTTCCGGAGAAGAATCGATTCGACAAACGAAATTGCGTGCAGAGCGTCTAGACGCATCATCGTCGGAATTATTTATTTACGCCGAAACAAATTTGGAATTAATTCATCATACCATTGAAGACGTTGCTCCTGACTTTGTGATTGTTGATTCAATTCAAACGGTTCATCATCCTGAAGTGACTTCAGCTCCAGGTAGTGTGACGCAGGTAAGAGAAAGTACGGCAGAATTGATGCGAATCGCGAAAATGAAAAATATCGCAATTTTCCTCGTTGGCCATGTGACAAAAGAAGGCCAGATTGCAGGACCTCGGATTTTGGAGCATATGGTCGATACGGTGCTGTATTTTGAAGGCGAACGCCATCACACATACCGTATTTTACGCAGTGTTAAAAACCGTTTTGGTTCGACTAATGAAATTGCGATTTTTGAGATGCTTCAAGGTGGATTGAAAGAAGTATTAAATCCGTCAGAATTATTTTTACAAGAGAGATCGAGCGGCTCGGCCGGGTCAACAGTCGTCGCTTCAATGGAAGGAACGCGTCCAATTTTGGTTGAAATCCAAGCATTGGTGACGCCATCTAGTTTCAATTATCCAAAGCGTATGGCGACTGGGATTGATGTCAATCGCGTCACATTACTAATGGCGGTGTTAGAAAAACGAGTAGGTATGTTATTGCAAGCACAGGATGCCTATATTAAAGTCGCGGGTGGTGTCAAGCTTGATGAGCCCGCAATTGATTTGGCTGTATTAGCTAGTATCGTCTCGAGTTTCCGTGACAAAGCACCAAACGTTTACGATTGTATTATCGGAGAAGTAGGATTGACGGGTGAAGTAAGACGGGTATCACGTATCGAACAGCGAGTTCAAGAAGCAGCGAAGCTTGGATTCAAGCGTGCTATTATTCCAGCGTCAAATTTGGGTGGCTGGGATTATCCAGAAGGAATTCGCGTAGTCGGTGTAGAAAGTGTTAACGATGCATTAAAAGAAATTTTTCCACAGTAAGGAGGCAATTTTGCCTCCTTTTATTTCTAAACAGGTGTCATTGGAGCGTTCTGGTTTTAAAATGTGTATACTTATAAAAAGGAGGTGGAGCTCGTGTTAAGAACTATTATTAAAATAATGTTTTTACTTATTGGTGCGACGATCGGAATTTTATTATTACCATCTGCATTTGAACTTATTCCCTTTCTCGATAATCCGTGGATCAGTAATCCTTATGTAGCAGCAATTGTTGGTGCT
Organism: Planococcus versutus; assembly: GCF_001186155.3. Classification (NCBI taxonomy): domain Bacteria; kingdom Bacillati; phylum Bacillota; class Bacilli; order Caryophanales; family Caryophanaceae; genus Planococcus; species Planococcus versutus. The sequence continues at coordinate 93,183 of NZ_CP016540.2, forward strand.
CTTGTCTTTTTCTTATTATCTTTGTTATTTGTAGATTCATTAATTCATTTAATGAAATGGATGGAAGAAAAATTATTGCGTGCCCCAACACCAGATCTTTTGTTCGGTACAGTCGGGATGGTTATCGGTCTTGTGGTAGCGTTTTTGGTTGGATTTGCGTTGAGTACGGTTGATATTCCACTTGTTGCAACGGTAGCGCCTTTGGTACTTTCTGTGGGACTTGGTTATTTAGGGTTTCAAGTAGGATTTCAAAAACGCGAAGAAATGTTAACAATGTTAACTCCTGCTAGATTCGTACCAGCAAAAAAACAGGAAACAGAAGAACTGATTGAGAAAACGTCTTATAAATTACTTGATACGAGTGTCATTATTGATGGACGCATTGCAGATATTTCTGCAACTGGTTTCATGGAAGGTACGTTTGTGGTGCCGCAATTTGTCTTGTCTGAACTGCAACATATTGCGGATTCTTCGGATACTTTAAAACGGACACGCGGAAGGCGTGGTTTGGATATTTTAAAGCGTCTTCAAAGTGAACGTGTAGACGCCATCATGATTACAGAAGAAAACTTTGATGAAGTGAGCGAAGTCGATTTAAAATTGATGCGCGCTGCGAAGAAAATGGGCGGTAAAGTCGTGACCAACGATTTTAACCTCAATAAAGTGTGTGAACTTCATAATGTTCCTGTTTTGAATATTAATGATTTAGCTAATGCTGTAAAACCTGTCGTGATTCCAGGAGAAGATATGCATGTCGTAGTCATTAAAGATGGCAAAGAACAAAATCAAGGTGTCGCTTATTTGGATGACGGAACGATGATTGTCATTGAAGGTGGCAAAGGATTTATTGGCCAGGCGATCAATGTTACAGTGACGAGTGTGTTGCAGACTTCTGCAGGAAGAATGATTTTTGCGAAGCCACGTGATAGTAAATAAACTGCACCAAGTGGACAAAGGATGTTTTTCTATGAATTATACAGTCGTCTTGCCTGCTGCTGGCAGTGGGAAACGAATGAAAGCTGATAAAAATAAATTATTACTCGAACTTTTTGGTAAGCCTATCTTTCTTTATACACTGGAAGTTTTTCAACAAGATCCTAACTGTGATGCGATTTGGTTGGCAGTTAAAGAGCAAGAACGCGATTTAATTGAAAGCTACGTAAAATCTTATCAGTTAACAAAAGTACAAGGCTACGCTACGGGAGGAACAGAGCGACAAGATAGTGTGAGAGCTTGTCTTGAAGCGATTCCATCTTGTGGCGTTGTTTTAGTTCATGACGCTGCACGACCTTTTATCGACACCGCAGTGATTGCAAATTTAGTGAAGACAGCAAACACATCTGGTGCAGCGATAGCAGCTGTTCCTGTCAAAGACACCATTAAAAAGGCAGAAAAGGGAATCATCTCGGAAACGATAGATCGCAATCAATTATGGATGATTCAAACGCCACAAGCATTTCGTTATTCGCTAATTTTAAAAGCAGCTCAAGCAGCCTATCAAGACGAATTTATAGGAACAGATGAAGCGATGCTTGTTGAACGTTTGCATCATCCTGTGGCAATTGTTGAAAGTACATATGAAAATATTAAAATGACGACGCCAGATGACTTGATTTACGGGAAAGCTATTTTGGAAAGTCGCTTACAGGAGGAACAAAAATGATTCGAATTGGACAAGGTTATGACGTGCATCAATTAACAAAAGGCCGCCCGTTTATTTTAGGCGGTATTGAAATTGAACATGATCGAGGATTGCTTGGTCACTCAGATGCAGATGTGTTATTGCATACCATTACTGATGCCGCGCTTGGCGCAATTGGTAGAGGCGATATCGGCAAGCATTTTCCTGATACCGATCCGGAATTTAAAGATGCTGATTCTCGTAAATTGTTAACACATATTTGGGCATACGTAAAAGAACAAGGCTACGAGCTTGGGAATATCGATTGTACCGTTATTGCGCAAAAGCCGAAATTGGCTCCTTATATTGAGAAAATGCGCGAATCGATTGCTAATTTACTTGAAGCCGATATTTCACAAGTTAATGTTAAAGCAACAACTTCAGAACATCTTGGATTTGTTGGGCGCGAAGAAGGAATTGCAGCGCTTGCTGTGATTTTGTTAACAAAACACCCAGTTTCTCTTGACCTACCAGAGTGATAGAATAGTAGAAGGATTACTGATATTTTAGGAGGAATTTAAATGACACAAGAAGTACGCGTACGTTATGCACCAAGTCCGACAGGCCATTTGCATATCGGGGGCGCTCGTACAGCCTTATTCAACTATTTGTTTGCACGTCACAATAACGGAAAATTCATTGTTCGTATTGAAGATACAGATACAGCTCGCAATATTGAGACCGGAATTATGTCGCAGCTGGATAATTTGAAATGGTTGGGTATCGAACACGACGAATCGATTGATGTCGGTGGAGAGTATGGACCTTATCGTCAAATGGAACGGTTGGATACGTATAAAAAACATTCAGATCAAATGCTTGAAAAAGGATTGGCTTTTAAATGTTTTTGTACACCGGAAGAGTTGGAAATAGAACGCGATGCGCAAAAAGCAGCGGGTATTGCAGCTCCTCAATATAGCGGGACTTGTCGTAACTTAACGGCTGAAGAAGTTGCTGAACGAGAAGCAGCAGGCAAGTCGTACAGTATTCGTGCAAAAGTTCCTACGAACGTGACTTATGAATTTAATGATTTGGTGCGTGGACCGATTTCATTTGAATCAAAAGATATTGGTGACTGGGTAATGGTCAAAACAACCGGTATTCCGACGTATAACTTTGCCGTTGTGATCGATGATTATTTGATGAAGATCTCACATGTGTTCCGTGGAGAAGAGCATTTATCGAACACACCAAGACAAATGATGATTTACGATGCATTTGACTGGGGCTATCCGAGTTATGGCCACATGACCTTGATTATTAACGAAGACCGAAAAAAATTATCGAAACGTGACGAGTCGATCTTGCAATTTATTTCTCAATACAGAGAATTAGGGTATATTCCTGAAGCGTTGTTTAACTTTTTTGCGCTTCTTGGCTGGTCTCCAGAAGGAGAAGAAGAGATTTTTTCCAAAGAAGAATTTATTCGCATTTTCGATGTAGAGCGTTTGTCTAAATCGCCATCGATGTTTGATAAGCAAAAGTTAATGTGGATGAACAACCAATACATTAAACAATTGCCGCTTGAAGAAGTCGTGAAATTAGCACTTCCTCATTTGCAAAAAGCAGGTAAATTGTCAGAAGATATGACTCCAGAACAAACAGAATGGACAAACAAGCTAGTTGCTTTGTATCATGATCAAATGAGCTATGGTGCTGAAATCACTGAGTTGTCTGAACAGTTTTTCACTGACGAATTAACATACGGTGAAACAGAAAAAGAAATTCTAGCTGCTGAACAAGTACCAGAAGTGATGACGGCTTTTAAAGAACAATTGGCTGCACTAGAAGACTTTGAGCCAGCTGAAATTAAAGCAGCGATTAAAGCCGTTCAAAAAGCAACCGGCCATAAAGGCAAAAACTTGTTCATGCCCATTCGTGTAGTGATTACTGGACAAATGCACGGGCCTGAATTACCAGATGCGATTTCGTTACTCGGAAAAGACAAAGCCATCGCCCGCGTTTCACAATATGCAAGTGCGTAATATTGACTTATTCGGCTGACGGTGTAAAATGAATTTACTATCATTAAAACGTTGACGAGAAAAAGTACATGCACTAAGCTCTCTAGAGAAGATCCTCACCGGCTGAAAGGGATCTGGGCCGCTGGTGCATCGAAATGCCTCTCCGAGTGCTGAGTCGAAACAAGTAGACCAGACGTTTTGCCTACGTTAAAGGCTTTCGAGAGAAAAGAACGGATTGTTCTTTTAATCAGAGTGGAACCGCGCAATTATGCGTCTCTGTCATGTATATGACAGAGACGCTTTTTATTTTGGAGCAGAAAGGAAGCGAGACAAATGTTTAAGTTATTAAAAGATGATGTAGATGTCATTTTTGAACAAGATCCGGCAGCACGAAATTACTTTGAAGTCATTTTAACCTATTCTGGTTTGCATGCTATTTGGGCACATCGATTAGCACATTTTCTCTTTAAAAATAAATTATTTTTTATTGCTCGCGTCATCTCACAAATCAGCCGCTTTTTTACGGGCATTGAAATTCATCCAGGTGCTGTGATCGGTCGCCGTTTCTTTATCGACCATGGAATGGGTGTTGTCATTGGGGAAACGTGTGAAATTGGTAATAATGTTACGTTGTATCAAGGGGTTACATTAGGTGGAACAGGAAAAGAACGTGGGAAACGTCATCCGACATTAGAAGACAATGTCTTAGTTGCGACAGGTGCCAAAGTGTTAGGCTCGATTATCATTGGCACTAACTCTAAAGTGGGAGCAGGCTCTGTTGTGTTGAAAAATGTACCGGTGAATTCGACAGTAGTTGGAATTCCTGGAAAAGTGGTGATTCAAGATGGTGTGAAAGTGAAACGCGACTTGAATCATCAGAATATGCCTGACCCTGTTATGGATAAATGCGATGGCATGGAAGCAAAAATCGCTAACTTACAGCAAGAAGTTGAACGATTAAGAGCAATAATGCAGAAAGAGGGACAAAGCTTATGAGTATTCAGATTTTTAATTCATTATCACGACAAAAAGAATCCTTTATTCCTTTGGAAGAAGGCAAAGTAAAAATGTATGTTTGTGGACCAACGGTATACAATTATATTCACATTGGCAATGCACGTCCTGTGATCGTTTATGATACTGTGCGTCGTCATTTAGAATACCGTGGTTATGACGTGAAGTATGTATCCAATTTTACAGATATAGACGACAAATTAATCAAAGCAGCAAATGAACTGGGTCAGGAAGTTCCTGAAATTGCAGAGCGTTTCATCGCTGCTTATTTTGAAGATACACAGGCACTGGGGTGTGCAGAAGCAGATGTTCATCCGCGAGTAACCGATCACATGGTGCAAATTATTGAGTTTATCGAGGCATTGATTGAAAAAGGCTATGCTTATGAGTCTCAAGGCGACGTTTACTATAGAACGCGCAAATTTAAAGGTTATGGCAAGTTGTCTCATCAATCAGTCGATGAGTTGAAGATTGGTGCCCGTATTGAAATCGGTGATAAAAAAGAAGATGAGCTAGATTTCGTGCTATGGAAAGCGGCCAAACCAAAAGAAATTTCATGGGATAGCCCATGGGGGGAAGGTCGTCCAGGTTGGCATATCGAATGTTCTGTGATGGCACGCGAACATTTAGGAGATACCATTGATATTCACGCAGGTGGGCAAGATTTAACGTTCCCACACCATGAAAACGAAATCGCGCAATCTGAAGCGTTCACTGGCAAGCCATTTGCGCGTTATTGGATGCATAATGGGTATATTAATATTGATAATGAAAAAATGTCGAAGTCGCTGAATAATTTTGTGCTGGTGACTGATATATTGAAAGAATTAGATCCACAAGTGCTCCGATTTTTTATGTTATCGGTTCATTACCGTCACCCAATTAACTATTCGCAACAATTGGTAGAAGATGCAGTTGCAGGACTTGAACGTTTGCGTACAGCCTATGCTAACTTGAAGCACCGGTTAAGTATGTCTGCAGATTTAGGTGATCATTCGGATATTTGGATGCATAAAATTAAATCGATTAAAACAGCGTTTATTGAAACGATGGATGATGACTTTAATACAGCAAATGCAATTTCTAGTCTTTTCGACTTATCTCGTCTATCAAATACGTATTTACTAGAAAAACAAACAGCAACTTCAGTTTTAGAGACATTCATTGCAGTATTTGATGAATTAGCGGGAGTGTTAGGTCTACCATTTAATCAACAGGAAGAATTACTAGATGAAGAAGTCGAAGCCTTAATGGTCGAACGCATCGAAGCGCGTAAAAATCGTGATTTTGCTCGGGCAGATGAAATTCGTGATTTGTTCAAAGAAAAAAATATACTTTTAGAAGATACAGCACAAGGTACACGCTGGAAGCGAGGGCAATAAATTGAATGTTTTGCGAAAAAATGATGTAGATCAACTGAACGCATTGGCATTAGCCTATATGGGAGACGCTGTTTATGAACAAGCAATACGTGAATATTTGTTGCGTTCAGGTCGTTCAAAGCCCAATATCTTACACCGTCAGTCAACGACCTTTGTTTCGGCTAAAGCACAAGCGGTAGTATTGAAGCGATTAACAGAAGAAGAGTTTTTAACAGAAACAGAACTGGCGATTATGAGAAGAGGACGTAATGCCAAGTCCGGATCGGTTCCGAAAAATACCGACGTACAAACTTATAATTTCAGTACTGCATTTGAAGCGGTGTTGGGATGGCTGTATTTAAAAGAAGAGCAAGCGCGTGTGGACGAAATCATTTCCTATGCGATTGAGATTGTTGAAGAGCTGGGAGGCGTATTGAAATGACTGAAGAAGAGTTAGCACCAGAGATCATTGGCGGCAAAAACCCGGTACTTGAAGCGTTGCGAGCAGACCGCGATATCAATAAGATTTGGATCGCTGAAGGCGTTCAGAAAAAAGGCATTACTGAATTATTGCAGTTGGCAAAAGACAAAGGCGTGATTGTTCAATCGGTACCGAAGAAAAAAATCGACGGCTTAACAGACACCAATCACCAGGGAATAGCTGCAGCAGTAGCAGCTTATAATTACGCGAGCTTGGACGATTTATTTGAAGCAGCGAAAGCCAAAAATGAAGATCCATTTTTCTTAATCTTAGATGAGCTGGAAGATCCACATAACTTAGGTTCTATCATGAGAACAGCTGATGCAATCGGCGTTCATGGTTTGATTATTCCAAAGCGTCGTGCAGTTGGGTTGACAGGCGTTGTGGCAAAAGCTTCTACAGGGGCTATTGAACATGTGCCGGTCGTGCGTATTAACAATTTGTCCCAAACTGTGGACGAATTGAAAAAACGCGGCGTTTGGATTGCTGGTACAGATGCAAAAGAATCAGTCGATTACCGTAAAATGGACGCCTCTTTGCCTCTTGCCGTTATTATTGGCAGCGAAGGTAAAGGAATGAGTCGGATTTTGCATGACAAATGTGATTTCTTGTATCAATTGCCGATGGTAGGGCACGTCACTTCACTAAATGCATCTGTCGCAGCAAGTTTGCTAATGTATGAAGTCTATAGAAAGCGCAATTCACTGGAGTGATGCCATGAATATTCTGCTAGTTGATGGGTACAACATCATTGGAGACTGGGTAGAACTACAAGAATTAAAAAAAGATAAATTGGCGAATGCTAGAGACCGTTTAATTGAACGAATGGCTGAGTATCGGAGTTACAAAGGATGGCGTGTCATTATTGTTTTTGATGCGCACCTTGTTCCAGGAATTGAAGCTAAAAATTTACATTATGATGTTGAAGTCATTTATACGAAAGAAAGTGAAACGGCAGATGAACGAATCGAAAAGCTAGCGACAAGTTTGCATACGCGCCGTGACCAAATTTACGTAGCTACATCGGATTTAACAGAGCAATGGGTTATTTTTGGTAAAGGAGCACTACGAATTTCAGCACGTGAATTGGAAATTGAAATGACTGAAATACAAGAGAATATCACTAAAAAAGTAAAAGAAATCCAAGAGCAGCGTGGGATTTCAAAAATACCGTTGTCTGGAGAAGTAGCGGAAATTTTCGAAAAATGGCGAAGGGGCTTGAAATGAACGGTTGACGCTCATTTTTTTCTTCCTGTATACTGAAGATATCGAGGCTCACGCAATCGGAGGGATCACCCGTGGAAAATTATGATCAAGTTCAGACCCAACGATTCACTGACATGAGAGATGAAGAGCTTGTTAGTTTAGTCCATAGCGGAAACACAGAAGCATTAGATTTCTTGATTACAAAGTTTCGTCCTTTTGTTCGAATGAAGGCTCGGTCGTATTTTCTAATTGGTGCGGACAAAGAAGATATTATTCAAGAAGGCATGATTGGTCTATACAAAGCAGTTCGTGATTTTAAAAGTGATAAATTATCTTCGTTTCGAGCGTTTGCTGAATTGTGCATCATTCGTCAAATTATTACTGCTATTAAAACAGCTACACGTCAAAAGCACATTCCTTTGAATTCTTATATTTCTTTGGACAAGCCGATTTACGATGAAGAGTCCGATCGAACCTTAATGGATGTACTAACTGGAAACGGTATAGACGACCCTGAAGATTTGATCATACACAACGAAGAATTTCAATACATGGAAGAGAAAATGGGTGAAGTATTAAGCGAACTAGAGCGCGAAGTACTGGCGCTTTATCTAGACGGTCAGTCTTATCAAGAAATTTCAGAAAAACTAGAACGTCATGTAAAATCGATTGATAATGCACTGCAACGAGTCAAGCGAAAATTAGAGCGGCATATACAGATTAACGAGATGCCAAGCTCTTGATGAGCGGTTGACAGAGCTGTTTTAAGGTGATAACCTTGAAAAAGCTGTAAACTTGAATAAGGTGATATAATGGTTAAAAAAATTGCATTAAGTTGCTCAAGATGCGCAACTCGTAATTATACGGTTCCTGCGCAAGCGGAATCTAGCACACGTTTGGAACTCAAAAAATTCTGTGCTCATTGCAATGAGCATACCGTGCATAAACAAACGATATGAATTTTATCTGAATGCCGGACGATATAGAGTGATTTTGAAATTCGGAGGTTTTTAAAATAATGGGTAACATTAGTGGTTTCTTTAAAAATGTCGTTTCGGAAATGCGGAAAGTTAGCTGGCCAAAACGAAAAGAACTAACACGTTATACAATCGTTGTTCTTGCTACTTGTATTTTCATGGCTCTCTTTTTCACGGTAGTCGATGCAGGCATATCGGGATTATTCCGTTGGTTCGTAGCACTTTAAGTTGAACGATAAGAATAATGCATAAAAAATAGCCCGTTATTCTATGAGAACGGGTTTTTTTATTTGGTAAAAAAGGAGGGATGGACGTTTAGTCCGCACGATTATGGAGAAAAATTGGTATGTAGTCCACACCTATTCTGGATATGAAAACAAAGTTAAAGCAAACCTAGAAAAGCGTGTAGAAACAATGGGGATGGAGGATCTTATCTTCCGCGTTATTATTCCTGAAGAAGAAGAGACAGATTTTAAAGACGGTAAGAAGCGTACAGTTATGCGCAAAACTTTCCCAGGGTATGTTCTGGTTGAATTGATCATGACAGATGAGTCTTGGTATGTAGTTAGAAATACACCAGGCGTTACAGGATTTATTGGTTCATCAGGTGGAGGAGCAAAACCGACACCATTACTAGATGAAGAAGTTGAGTTTATCCTGAAACAGATGGGAATGACTGAACGCAAAATAGATATCGACTTTACAATCGCAGACACGGTTGAAGTAATGGAAGGGCCGTTCGCCAACTTCCAAGGTAAAGTAGAAGAAATTGATGAGACAAAAGGTAAAGTTAAAGTATCGATTGATATTTTTGGTCGCGAGACAAAAATGGAATTGGATTTCGAGCAAGTTCGAAAATCATAAAAGCCCCTTGCAATTCTGAATTATTAATGGTATTATTTCATAGGTCAGACTGTCATAGGACAATCTGTACAATTTAGCTAATTCTATCAACATCGTTGACAGACAGATATTTGAGTGGGAGGGGAAACCCTATTACCACATCACGGACTTAAGGAGGTGTGTTTCGTGGCTAAAAAAGTTGTTAAAGTTGTAAAATTGCAGATTCCTGCAGCAAAAGCTAATCCAGCGCCACCAGTTGGTCCAGCATTGGGTCAAGCAGGTGTTAATATCATGGGCTTCTGTAAAGAGTTCAACGCGCGTACGGCAGATCAAGCAGGACTGATCATTCCAGTTGAGATTTCAGTATTTGAAGATCGTTCATTTACATTCATTACGAAAACTCCACCCGCAGCTGTTCTACTAAAAGTGGCAGCCGGTATTGAATCAGGTTCAGGCGAACCGAACCGCAATAAAGTAGCGACTGTGAAACGCGACAAAGTTCGCGAAATCGCAGAAACTAAAATGCCAGATCTAAATGCTGCTTCAGTAGAAGCTGCAATGTTGATGGTTGAAGGTACTGCTCGTAGTATGGGCATCACAATCGAAGACTAATTCGAGTAGTTGTTTTTGGGTGGGTTGCGCAGTTCATCGTGAACCGCGCAGCCTTTAATCGTGGGAGGTTTAAACCGTTAGACCACAACAAGGAGGACGTTTAAAATGGCTAAAACAGGTAAAAAATTACGAGATGCACAAAAATTAATCGATCGTTCAAAACTATATGACGTAAAAGAAGCGATTGAACTTGCGAAAAAAGCAAGCACAGTAAACTTTGACGCAACAGTAGAAGTGGCTTTCCGTCTAGGAATTGACACGCGTAAAAACGATCAGCAAATCCGTGGAGCAGTAGTACTTCCAAACGGAACTGGTAAAACTCAAAGCGTTTTGGTTTTCGCTAAAGGTGAAAAACTAAAAGAAGCTGAGGCAGCTGGCGCAGATTTCGTAGGCGACGCTGAATACATCGAAAAAATCCAAAAAGGATGGTTTGACTTCGACGTGATCGTTGCAACTCCTGACATGATGGGTGAAGTTGGTAAACTTGGACGCGTTTTAGGACCAAAAGGCTTAATGCCAAATCCTAAAACAGGCACAGTTACATTTGATGTAACTAAAGCTGTACAAGAAATCAAAGCTGGTAAAGTGGAATACCGTGCAGATAAAACAGGTATCATCCACGCGCCAATCGGAAAAGTTTCTTTTGATGACAGCAAGCTTGCTGAAAACTTAGAAGCTATCTATGACGTAGTACAAAAAGCGAAGCCATCTTCTGCTAAAGGTACTTACATCAAATCGTTGAATGTTACTACTACAATGGGACCTGCTGTTAAAGTAGATCCAGCAAAAGTAGTTGCTAAATAAAATATTGACATCGTATTTTTGCTCTGCTATACTAGCGGAGTTGTGAAATACCCATTTGTACCGCAGACAGTAGGGGCGCTGGTCGCTTAATTTATCCCTGCCGAGGACATGATGAATTCAGTTAACATCTTTTTGATGCTGATTTTATGCCTCTGTGTCTGTAATGGACCAGAGGCTTTTCTTATGGACGGTATAAATGAAAATTCTATGGGAGGTGCCAAAATGAGCAAAGCAGTTGAAACGAAAAAAGTTGTCGTGCAAACAATCGCTGATAAATTTAATGCCGCAGCATCAGTTGTAGTTGTAGATTATCGTGGATTGAATGTTGCACAACTAACAGAACTTCGTAAACAGCTTCGTGAAGCAGGTATTGAGTTTAAAGTTTACAAGAACTCGATGGCTCGCCGTGCAACAGAAATGCACGGACTTGAAGCAATCAACGAACACTTTACAGGACCAAACGCAATTGCATTTTCTAACGAAGATGTAGTAGCACCTGCACGGATCATCAATAACTTCGCGAAAGCAAACGAAGCTCTTGAAATTAAAGCAGGTATTATTGAAGGTTTAGTATCATCAGCTGATGATATGAAAGCTTTGGCAGAACTTCCATCACGCGATGGTTTACTGTCTATGTTACTCAGCGTACTACAAGCTCCAGTTCGCAACTTTGCAGCTACTACAAAAGCAGTTGCAGATCAAAAAGAAGAACAAGGCGCTTAATAAGTTAGCCGGCTAAGCACGACAAAAAAATTACCTATCAATAGGAGGAAACTATAATGACACAAGAACAAATCTTAGACGCAATCAAAGAAATGACAGTTCTTCAACTTAACGACCTAGTAAAAGCAATCGAAGAAGAGTTCGGCGTAACTGCTGCAGCTCCTGTTGCTGCAGCTGCAGCTGGCGGTGCTGTTGAAGAAGAACAAACTGAATTTGACGTTGTTCTTACTTCTGCAGGCGATGCAAAAATCAAAGTAATCAAAGCAGTACGTGAAGTAACTGGTCTTGGTCTTAAAGAAGCAAAAGCTCTTGTAGACGAAGCTCCTAAAGCTGTTAAAGAAGGCGTATCTAAAGAAGACGCTGAAGAAATCAAAGGCAAACTTGAAGAAGTTGGCGCGTCAGTAGAAGTTAAGTAATTTCATAAAACAAGTAGAAGGGAGAGAAGTTCGTCAGTGTATACCGGCGGGCTTTTCTTCTTTTTAAATTTAGTTGAGTGAGCGCTTATTGTTCGTAATAAGGTAAATGCAAGGAGGACTTTACATGTCTCAACATTATTATTCCAAAAACCCTCAAACAAAAAGTAATCCCCGAGAGTGGACAGACATACTTCTGGGTGAGAAGTTCCGATTCCAGACTGACACAGGGGTTTTTAGTAAAAGTGAAGTCGATTTTGGTTCGCGTTTATTGATTGAGACATTCAAAGAAGCTGATCTAGATGGACCAATACTGGATGTTGGCTGTGGTTATGGACCAATCGGAATGGCAATCGCCAAAAAAAATCCTCAAATACGAGTTCACATGATCGATGTCAACACGCGAGCCATTGAACTAGCCAAGAAAAATGTGGAAAAGAACGATGTATCTAACGTTGAGATTTATGAAAGTGATGGGTTAAGTGCTGTCGAACTCAATGATTTTTCAGCAATTTTAACAAACCCACCGATTCGTGCAGGAAAAGAAACGATTTTTCGGTTTTATGAAGAAGCTACTTTGAAATTAGCGGATGGTGGATCATTGTGGGTAGTAATACAGAAAAAGCAAGGTGCACCTTCTACGCAGATGAAACTAGAAGAGCTTTTCGGGGACGTACGTGTAGTAGATAAGAAAAAAGGTTACTTTATTTTTGAGGCTCGAAAAATTTGACTTGACAAAATCGCTGTGGTATTATAATGAAATGCAAAATTTATTAATTTGAGGTCGTTTGCCCTTTTTTGGGCTCCGCATGGCGACAGAGTGAATTACGTGTAAACCGAAAATGAGCTAATTTTAGTCTTGTTTTCTTTTTGTCTTTTCGATAGCATACACTATTTTGTGGCAATCGCAAAGACCTATAATCGTTTTATTGAGGGGTGAATAAGTTGGTAGGTCAACTAGTTCAGTACGGTCAACATCGTCAACGCAGAAGTTTTTCGAGAATCAGTGAAGTGCTGGATCTTCCGAACTTGATTGAAATTCAATCATCATCTTATGAATGGTTTCTCGAAGAAGGTCTTCGTGAAATGTTCCGAGATATCTCGCCGATTGAAGATTTCACAGGAAATCTATCGCTCGAGTTTGTTGATTACAGTCTCGCGGAACCGAAGTATCCAGTCGATGAATCGAAAGAACGCGACGTAACTTATGCGGCACCTTTGCGTGTTAAAGTTCGTCTGCACAACAAAGAAACAGATGAAGTAAAAGAACAAGATGTCTTTATGGGAGATTTCCCATTAATGACAGAAACAGGTACGTTTGTGATCAACGGAGCAGAGCGCGTGATTGTTTCTCAATTGGTTCGTTCACCAAGTGTTTATTTCCATGACAAAACTGATAAAAATGGTAAAAAAGGCTTCGGAGCAACTGTTATTCCAAACCGTGGAGCATGGCTGGAATATGAAACAGATGCAAAAGACGTTGTGTACGTAAGAATTGATCGCACACGTAAATTGCCAGTAACAGTTCTTTTAAGAGCTCTTGGATTTGGATCTGACCAAGAAATCATTGATTTACTTGGAGATAACGAATTTCTTCAAAATACACTTGAAAAAGACAATACAGAGAGCACAGAAAAAGCGCTTTTAGAAATTTATGAGCGTCTGCGCCCTGGTGAACCACCAACAGTTGAAAGTGCGAAGAGCCTATTATACTCACGCTTTTTTGACCCGAAACGCTATGATCTTGCAAACGTTGGCCGTTATAAAATGAACAAAAAACTTCACATTAAAAACCGTCTTTTCAATCAAACCATTGCTGAAACATTAGTAGATCCTGAAACAGGTGAAATTTTAGTTGAAGCCGGTACATTGATTGATCGTCGTGTTCTTGATCGCTTAATTCCGAACTTAGAAAACGGTGTTGGTTTCCATACAGTTTCTCAAGTAGGTGGCGTTTTAGAAGGTGAAGTTACGCTACAGTCGATTAAAATCTATGCGCCAAATAATGAAGATCAAAAAGAAATCACTGTGATTAGCAACGCTTATATAGAAGATAAGATTAAAAATGTAACGCCAGCTGATATTATTGCTTCTATTAGTTACTTTTTTAACCTCCTATATGGTGTTGGAAATACAGATGATATTGATCATCTTGGTAACCGTCGCTTGCGTTCGGTGGGAGAACTTTTACAAAACCAATTCCGTATCGGGTTATCTCGTATGGAACGTGTTGTGCGTGAACGGATGTCGATTAATGATACACAAGCAATCGTTCCTCAGCAATTGATCAATATCCGTCCGGTTATTGCTTCAATTAAAGAGTTCTTCGGTAGTTCTCAGCTTTCTCAGTTTATGGACCAAACCAATCCACTAGCTGAATTGACCCATAAACGCCGACTATCGGCGCTTGGACCCGGTGGTTTGACGCGTGAACGCGCGGGCTTTGAAGTACGTGACGTTCATTACTCACACTATGGCCGTATGTGTCCGATTGAAACGCCTGAGGGCCCGAACATTGGATTGATCAATACACTCTCAACGTTCGCAAAAGTGAATAAGTTTGGTTTCATTGAAACTCCTTATCGCCGTGTAGATGCTGAAACAGGCATTGTTTCAAAACAAATTGATTACTTGACTGCAGACGAAGAAGACAACTATGTAGTCGCTCAAGCCAATTCGAAGTTGAACGAAGATGGTTCATTTGTCGAAGAAGGTGTTGTTGCGCGTTTCCGTGGTGAAAACACGGTGTACAAACGCAGCAATATTGACTACATGGACGTTTCGCCAAAACAAGTAGTTTCTGTAGCAACAGCTTGTATTCCGTTCCTTGAAAATGATGACTCCAACCGTGCATTAATGGGAGCGAACATGCAACGTCAAGCCGTTCCATTGTTAAACCCGGAAGCTCCTTTCGTAGGAACTGGAATGGAACACTTAGCAGCACGTGATTCTGGTGCAGCTGTAGTAGCAAAGCAAGATGGTATTGTTGAATACGTGGAAGCTAAAGAAATTGCAGTTCGTCGCATTGAAGTGGTCGATGGCAATGAAGTTAAAGGTGACCTTGATACGTATCGATTGCAGAAATTTGTTCGTTCTAACCAAGGAACAAGTTATAACCAACGTCCCATTGTTAAAGTTGGGGATCGTATTTCTAAACGTGATATTCTAGCTGATGGACCTTCAATGGAACGCGGAGAGATGGCTTTAGGAAGAAATGTATTGGTTGGCTTTATGACATGGGATGGTTTTAACTACGAAGATGCGATCATCATGAGTGAACGCTTAGTAAAAGACGATGTTTACACATCGGTCCATATAGAAGAGTATGAATCGGATTCACGTGATACAAAACTTGGACCAGAAGAAATTACGCGCGACATTCCGAACGTTGGAGAAGACGCATTACGTAACTTGGATGACCGTGGAATTATCCGTGTCGGAGCCGAAGTAAAAGATGGAGATATTCTAGTTGGTAAAGTGACACCTAAAGGCGTAACCGAATTAACTGCTGAAGAACGTCTTCTTCATGCTATTTTTGGTGAAAAAGCACGTGAAGTTCGTGATACTTCATTGCGAGTGCCTCACGGTGCTGGCGGTATTGTATTGGATGTTAAAATCTTCAATCGCGAAGATGGAGACGAGTTACCACCGGGTGTTAATCAGCTGGTTCGTGCTTATATCGTTCAAAAACGTAAAATTTCTGTCGGTGACAAAATGGCTGGACGTCACGGAAACAAAGGTGTTATTTCAAGAATTCTACCTGAAGAAGATATGCCGTTTATGCCAGATGGCACACCAATCGACGTTATGTTAAATCCACTTGGTGTACCTTCACGTATGAATATCGGTCAAGTACTTGAATTGCACTTAGGAATGGCTTCTCGTTCACTTGGGATTCATATGGCTTCATCTGTATTTGATGGAGCAAATGAAGAAGACGTGCTTGAAACAATGGAAGAGTCGGGTATGCCACTTGATGGCAAGACGATTCTTTACGATGGCCGTTCTGGTGAAGCGTTCGATAACCGTGTGTCTGTAGGAATCATGTACATGATTAAACTTGCCCACATGGTTGATGATAAATTGCACGCTCGTTCAACTGGACCTTACTCATTGGTTACACAGCAGCCATTGGGTGGTAAAGCGCAATTCGGCGGACAGCGTTTTGGTGAGATGGAAGTATGGGCACTTGAAGCATATGGTGCAGCACATACATTACAAGAAATCTTAACGGTGAAGTCAGATGACGTGGTAGGTCGAGTGAAAACATATGAAGCGATTGTTAAAGGCGAAAGTGTACCGGAACCAAGTGTGCCGGAATCATTTAAAGTTTTGATTAAAGAACTTCAAAGTTTAGGTATGGACGTTAAAATGTTAACGATTGACGATGAAGAAATTGAGTTGCGTGATTTGGATGAAGAAGAAGATCTTCAACCAGCAGACTCATTAAATATCTTGCCGATTGCAGATACAGAAGCACCGGTTGGAACAATTGATTAATAATAGTTGGAATCGAACGGCTTTAATTAGCCGTTCTCCAGTTATTCATTCAGCCATTACCGAGGAAGAGCCGTACAGAAACTCGAGACAAAAGGGAGGTAGGCTCCTTGATAGATGTTAATAATTTTGAGTATATGAAAATCGGATTAGCGTCACCCGATAAAATTCGCTCATGGTCTTATGGAGAAGTCAAAAAGCCAGAAACAATTAATTACCGTACATTAAAACCTGAAAAAGATGGGTTATTCTGCGAACGAATTTTCGGTCCTACAAAGGATTGGGAATGTCATTGTGGTAAATATAAACGTGTCCGCTATAAAGGTGTAGTTTGTGATCGTTGTGGCGTTGAAGTTACACGTTCAAAAGTTCGCCGCGAACGCATGGGGCATATTGAGTTAGCTGCTCCGGTTTCTCACATTTGGTATTTCAAAGGAATTCCAAGCCGTATGGGACTTATCTTAGATATGTCACCGCGTTCACTTGAAGAAGTAATTTACTTTGCTTCTTATGTAGTAATTGATCCTGCGGATACACCACTTGAAAAGAAACAGCTTCTATCTGAAAAAGAATACCGTGCTTACCGCGATAAGTTTGGGAAGAAATTCCAAGCTGCTATGGGTGCAGAAGCTATCAAGCGTCTATTGCAAGAAATTGACCTTGAACGGGAAACGGATTCTTTAAAAGAAGAGTTAAAAACAGCTCAAGGCCAACGTCGTACTCGTGCGATTAAACGTCTTGAAGTTGTTGAGTCATTCCGTAATTCAGGAAACAACCCTGATTGGATGATTTTAGATGTTCTTCCTGTTATTCCACCTGAACTTCGCCCGATGGTTCAATTAGATGGAGGCCGCTTTGCGACTTCTGATTTAAATGACCTTTATCGTCGCGTAATCAATCGGAATAATCGTTTGAAACGTCTTTTGGATCTTGGTGCACCAAGTATTATTGTTCAAAACGAAAAACGCATGCTTCAAGAAGCTGTTGATGCATTAATCGATAACGGTCGTCGTGGCCGTCCAGTTACTGGACCTGGTAACCGTCCGTTGAAATCTCTTTCTCATATGTTAAAAGGTAAACAAGGACGTTTCCGTCAAAACCTTCTTGGTAAACGAGTAGATTATTCAGGCCGTTCAGTAATCGTAGTTGGACCTAACTTGAAAATGTACCAATGTGGTTTACCAAAAGGAATGGCAATTGAATTGTTTAAACCTTTTGTTATGAAAGAATTGGTTGAACGTGGATTGGCTCATAACATTAAGAGTGCAAAACGCAAAATCGAACGTCTTCATTCTGAAGTTTGGGATGTACTGGAAGATGTGATTAAGGAGCACCCGGTTCTGTTGAACCGAGCACCAACTCTTCACAGATTAGGTATTCAGGCATTTGAACCAACATTAGTTGAAGGCAAAGCAATTCGCCTTCACCCGCTTGTATGTACTGCATACAATGCCGATTTTGATGGTGACCAAATGGCTGTTCACGTACCTTTATCTTCTGAAGCACAAGCAGAAGCAAGATTATTAATGCTTGCAGCTCAAAACATTTTGAATCCAAAAGATGGAAAACCTGTTGTAACACCATCTCAAGATATGGTTTTAGGAAACTATTACTTAACACTTGAGCGTAAAGGTGCTACGGGAGAAGGCGCTACTTTCTCAGGACCTGAAGAAGTAATGATTGCTTATCAAACAGGCCACGTGCATTTGCATACACGTATTGCGATTCAAGCTGGGGCTGTTAACAACCCGACATTTACAGAAGAACAAAACAAAATGCTTTTATTGACTACTGTTGGTAAAATTATTTTCAATGAAATTCTGCCAAAGTCATTCCCATATATTAACGAGCCAACTGACTTTAACTTGCAGGTGGAAACACCATCGAAGTATTTTGTTGCTACAACGACGAATATTCGAGAGCATATTAAAGAAGCAGAACTTGTCACGCCATTTAAGAAAAAAATTCTTGGGGAAATCATTGCAGAAGTATTCAAACGTTTCCACATTACGGAAACTTCTAAAATGCTTGATCGCATGAAGAGCCTTGGATTCAAATATTCAACGCAAGCTGGCATCACTGTTGGTGTAGCTGATATTGTAGTACTTCCAGATAAAGAAGAAATTCTGGTCGATGCACAAGAAAACGTTGATAAAGTAATGAAACAATTCCGTCGTGGATTGATTACTGAAGAAGAACGTTATTCACGTGTTATTTCGTATTGGAGCAATGCAAAAGATATCATCCAAAATAAATTGATGGCATCTCTTGATAACTTGAACCCAATCTTTATGATGAGTGATTCCGGAGCTCGTGGTAACGCATCTAACTTTACACAGCTTGCAGGTATGCGTGGATTGATGGCCAACCCGGCTGGGCGTATTATCGAACTTCCGATTAAATCTTCTTTCCGTGAAGGATTGACAGTGCTTGAATATTTCATCTCTACTCACGGTGCTCGTAAAGGTCTTGCCGATACAGCACTTAAAACAGCCGATTCTGGTTACTTAACTCGTCGTTTAGTAGACGTTGCACAAGATGCAATTGTCCGCGAAAATGACTGTGGAACGGATAGAGGCTTATTGGTTGGAGCGTTAATGGAAGGTTCAGAAGTGATTGAAGAGCTTGATGAGCGTATTGTCGGTCGTCATGCGAAGAAAACAATTCGCCATCCAGAGACAAAAGAAATTCTTGTAACAAAAGACGAATTGATCACGCAAGATTTGACTCGTCTTATCGTAGAAGCGGGTATTAAAGAAGTTACAATCCGTTCTGCATTTACATGTAATACAAAACACGGTATTTGTAAGAAATGTTACGGCACGAACTTAGCAACTGGAGACGAAGTTGAAGTGGGCGAAGCAGTAGGCATTATTGCAGCTCAGTCAATTGGTGAGCCAGGAACTCAGCTTACGATGCGTACATTCCATACAGGCGGAGTTGCAGGAGACGATATCACTCAAGGTCTTCCGCGTATCCAAGAAATATTTGAATCGCGTAATCCGAAAGGCCAAGCTGTTATTTCTGAAATTACAGGTACTGTTACCGAAGTTGAAGAAATTCGCGAAGGCCAGAAAGAAGTAACGATTCAAGGTGATGTTGAAACGCGTAAATACTTAGCTCCTTACAATGCACGTATCAAAGTTCAAGTCGATGACACTATAGTTCGAGGCGAAGTATTGACGGACGGTTCAATTGATCCAAAACAATTACTACAAGTAAAAGACGTTCAAGCTGTTCAAGTTTATCTATTGAAAGAAGTTCAAAAAGTATACCGTATGCAAGGTGTAGAAATTGGTGATAAGCACGTAGAAGTTATGGTTCGTCAAATGTTCCGTAAAGTTCGCGTAATTGAAGCCGGTGATACAGAATTGCTACCAGGTTCACTTTTAGATATTCATCAATTTACTGAAGCTAACGTTAAAGCGGTTCTAGAAGGTACATTACCTGCGACAAGCCGACCTGTAATTCTAGGGATTACGAAAGCTTCTCTTGAAACAGAATCATTCCTATCAGCCGCATCTTTCCAAGAAACGACTCGCGTCCTTACAGATGCAGCCATTAAAGGAAAACGTGATGAGTTATTAGGACTGAAAGAAAACGTGATTATCGGGAAACTTGTTCCAGCTGGAACAGGAATGCAACGTTACCGTCAAATTAAGATTGCTCAAAGCGAAAAAGCTGCAAAGCAAGAAATTGTCGGTACAGAATCATAAAACAAAATTCTAAGATTCCGGGGATGTTACAAAAATCTCCCCGGATTTTTTTAAGAACTTTGTTGACAGCATTATCATAGGATGATAATATGTTAAGGGTTGATGGTTAACGGTCTGATGCTTTGGAAGATATGCAAATGTCTAATGAAAAAGTAAAACAGACAACTGAAGTAATCATCGGTACAAAGCAGACAGTAAAAGCATTAAAAAGCGGTATTGTCCCAGAGATAATAGTGACAAATGACGCGAACGATCGAATGACCAAACAGATTGTCCATCTGGTTTTAAAAAGGTATTCGAGTTGAATTTGCAGATTCACGATTGAAGCTTGGCAAAGCATATGACATTCACGTCAGTGCAGCTGCTGTGGCTATTACTGGATAACAGTTTTTGTGTAAATCACAAAGACTTTGTTTTTTACCCAAAAATGAACCACCTGGATATGTGGTATTAGAACACCTTTTGAGAGGAGGAAAAATCGATGCCTACAATTAACCAATTAGTTAACAAGCCTCGTAAACCAAAGAGCACAAAATCAGATTCACCAGCTCTAAATAAAGGGTACAACAGCTTCAAAAAGTCTCAAACTAACGTGACATCACCACAGAAACGTGGAGTATGTACGCGTGTTGGTACGATGACACCTAAAAAACCAAACTCCGCATTGCGTAAATATGCGCGTGTACGTTTGACAAACCAAATTGAGGTTAATGCTTACATCCCTGGAGAAGGTCACAACCTTCAAGAGCACAGTGTAGTTCTTCTTCGCGGCGGACGCGTAAAAGATTTACCGGGTGTACGTTACCATATCGTACGTGGAGCACTTGATACAGCTGGAGTAAACGGCCGTATGCAAAGTCGTTCTAAATACGGAACTAAACGTCCTAAAGTAAAAAAATAATATTTTAAATTAACGAAGTTACTTCGTTGAAAGGAGGAACATACATGCCTCGTAAAGGTCCTGTAGCTAAACGTGACGTGTTGCCAGATCCAATTTATAATTCGAAATTGGTGACACGCTTAGTAAATAAAATGATGGTTGACGGAAAAAGAGGTACTTCACAAAAGATTTTATACGGAGCGTTCGAGCTAGTTAAAGAACGTAGCGGTAAAGATCCAATTGAAGTATACGAACAAGCATTAACTAATGTTATGCCAGTTCTTGAAGTACGCGCTCGCCGTGTTGGTGGAGCTAACTATCAAGTACCGGTTGAAGTTCGTCCTGAACGCCGTACAACTTTAGGTCTTCGCTACCTTGTAAACTATTCACGTCTTCGTGGAGAGAAAACAATGGAAGAGCGTTTGGCTAATGAAATCATGGATGCTGCTAACAACACTGGTGCAGCTGTTAAGAAACGTGAAGATATTCATAAAATGGCGGAAGCAAACAAAGCGTTTGCACATTATCGCTGGTAATTTCTTTCGAGATGTTTACATCTTAATCCGAAACGGAAGGAGAAAAACAACATGGCTAGAGAGTTCTCCTTAGACAAAACACGTAATATCGGAATCATGGCACACATTGATGCCGGTAAAACGACTACTACGGAGCGTATTTTATATTATACAGGTAGAATCCACAAAATCGGGGAAACACATGAAGGTGCTTCTCAAATGGACTGGATGGAGCAAGAGCAAGAGCGTGGAATCACAATCACTTCTGCTGCAACTACCGCTTCATGGAAAGAACACCGCGTTAACATCATCGATACTCCAGGACACGTAGACTTCACTGTAGAAGTTGAACGTTCATTGCGCGTACTTGATGGTGCAGTTACAGTTCTTGATGCTCAATCAGGTGTTGAGCCTCAAACTGAAACAGTTTGGCGTCAAGCTACAACTTACGGAGTTCCACGTATCGTATTCATCAACAAAATGGATAAAATCGGTGCTGATTTCTTATATTCTGTAGGTACGTTGCATGACCGTTTACAAGCTAACGCTCACCCAGTTCAATTACCAATTGGTGCAGAAGACAACTTTTCAGCAATTATTGATTTAGTTGAAATGAACGCGCGCTTCTATCCAAACGATTTAGGAACTGACATTACTGAAGGTGAAATTCCAGAAGAGTATAAAGAACTTGCAGAGGAATGGCACACTAAATTAGTGGAAGCTGTTGCTGAGCTTGATGAAGACTTAATGGAAAAGTATCTTAGCGGCGAAGAACTTACTGTAGAAGAACTTAAAGCTGGTATCCGTAAAGGAACGCTAGATGTTGAGTTTTATCCAGTAGTTTGTGGAACTGCGTTTAAAAATAAAGGGGTTCAATTGATGCTTGATGCAGTAATTGATTACCTACCATCTCCATTGGATGTACCTCCAATGACTGGTGTTCTTCCGGATTCTGACGAAGAAGTATTGCGTAGACCTGATGAAAGCGAGCCGTTCTCGGCTTTAGCGTTTAAAGTAATGACGGATCCATATGTAGGGAAACTAACTTTCTTCCGTGTGTATTCTGGATCACTTAAATCTGGATCTTATGTTCAAAACTCTTCTAAAGGAAAGCGTGAGCGCGTAGGACGTATTCTACAAATGCACGCAAACTCTCGTGAAGAAATTGCTGAAGTATATTGCGGAGACATCGCTGCTGCTATCGGACTTAAAGATACATCTACGGGTGATACTTTGAGTGACGAGAAACAACAAGTAATTCTTGAGCGTATGGTGTTCCCAGAACCAGTTATTTCTCTTTCTGTGGAGCCTAAGTCGAAAGCAGATCAAGATAAAATGGGTCAAGCCCTTGCTAAATTGCAAGAAGAAGATCCAACTTTCCGTGCGCACACTGACCAGGAAACTGGCCAAACAATCATCGCGGGTATGGGTGAACTTCACCTTGATATCCTAGTTGACCGTATGCGTCGTGAATTCAACGTAGAAGCGAACGTAGGTGCACCTCAGGTATCTTACCGTGAGACATTCCGTGACACTGCTAAAGTTGAAGGTAAATTTGTACGCCAATCTGGTGGACGCGGGCAATTCGGACACGTTTGGATCGAGTTTTCTCCAAACGAAGAAGGAGCAGGTTTTGAATTCGAAAATGCTGTCGTTGGTGGTGTTGTTCCACGTGAATACATCCCAGCTGTTGAAGCGGGTCTACGTGACTCTCTAGACAACGGTGTTATTGCCGGATATCCATTGATCGACATCAAAGCTAAATTGTACGATGGTTCTTACCATGATGTTGACTCGAATGAGATGGCATTTAAAGTTGCTGCTTCTATGGCACTTAAAAATGCAATTTCAAAAGTTAGACCGGTTCTTCTTGAGCCAATTATGCGCGTTGAGGTTGTTATTCCTGAGGAGTACCTTGGAGATATCATGGGTGACATTACGTCACGCCGAGGCCGTGTAGAAGGTATGGACGCTCGCGGAAACGCTCAAGTTGTTCGTGCTATGGTACCTCTTGCAGAAATGTTCGGTTATGCAACTTCATTGCGTTCTAATACGCAAGGCCGTGGTGTGTTCTCAATGCACTTCGATCACTATGAAGAAGTACCGAAATCAATTTCTGAAGAAATCATCAAAAAAAATAAAGGTCAATAATTGAATTTCGATCTTTAATGCAGTATAAATAGTTTGTATGCTCGGAGTAATAGGGCCCTATTATTCCAGCACATCAAACAAACCAACACTTATATTTCGAGGAGGATTTTTCTAATGGGTAAAGCTAAATTTGATCGCTCAAAAACACACGCAAACATTGGTACTATTGGTCACGTTGACCATGGTAAAACTACTTTGACTGCAGCAATCGCTACAGTTCTTGCTAAAAAATCAGGTGGGGAAGCTCGTTCGTACGCACAAATCGACAACGCTCCTGAAGAAAAAGAACGTGGAATCACAATCAATACTTCACACATTGAATACGAAACTGACTCTCGTCACTACGCACACGTAGATTGCCCTGGTCACGCCGATTATGTTAAAAACATGATCACTGGTGCTGCTCAAATGGACGGCGGAATCTTAGTAGTATCTGCTGCTGACGGCCCAATGCCACAAACTCGTGAGCACATCCTTCTTTCACGTCAAGTTGGTGTACCTTACCTAGTAGTATTCATGAACAAATGCGACATGGTAGATGACGAAGAACTTCTTGAATTAGTTGAAATGGAAGTACGTGATCTTCTTTCTGAATATGACTTCCCTGGCGATGACATTCCTGTTATCAAAGGATCTGCTCTTAAAGCTCTTGAAGGAGAGCCTGAGTGGGAAGAAAAAATTGTTGAATTAATGAACGCTGTTGATGAGTATATTCCTACTCCACCACGTGATACTGATAAGCCATTCATGATGCCTGTTGAGGATGTATTCTCAATTACTGGCCGTGGAACTGTTGCTACAGGACGTGTTGAACGCGGACAAATTAAAATTGGTGATAACGTTGATATTATTGGTATCACTGAAGAGCCAAAATCTACAACTGTAACTGGTGTAGAAATGTTCCGTAAATTACTTGACTATGCTGAAGCTGGCGATAACATCGGTGCACTTCTTCGCGGAGTTTCTCGTGATGACGTACAACGTGGACAAGTATTGGCTAAACCTGGCACAATTACTCCACACACTGAATTCAAAGCTGAAGTTTATGTTCTTTCAAAAGAAGAGGGTGGACGTCATACTCCATTCTTCACAAACTACCGTCCACAGTTCTACTTCCGTACAACTGATGTAACTGGTGTTTGTAACCTTCCTGAAGGTGTAGAAATGGTTATGCCTGGAGATAACATCGAAATGATCGTTTCTCTAATCTCTCCTATCGCACTTGAAGAAGGAACTAAGTTCTCTATCCGTGAGGGTGGACGTACTGTAGGCGCTGGCGTTGTTGCTACAATTACTAAGTAATAACTGCTGAGTGTTGATTTAAGACCTTGTCTCATTATTTATGAGACAAGGTCTTTTTTTATTTTAAAGCATGTGAAAGCAGCTTAATTAAGTGCTAATTAAAAAGCATTCTAATTTTTTTGGAAGTTCTAGAAAGCTAGTGGTACCAATAATGAAAACGGATACATTATTTTGGAATGTTCAAAATTAACTAAAAAATGAAATAAATTATATTGACACACTCTTCGATAGGCGATATGATAGCAACAATTTACAAAACACATACAGAATTCGATATATTGCATATTATAATATTAAGAAAGAAGTGAACATCATGACTGAACAAGTAATTTATATAAATGGTGAGTTCGTAAAAAAAGAAGATGCTAAAGTTTCAGTTTATGATCATGGTTTTTTATACGGAGATGGTGTATTCGAAGGAATACGTTCTTACAATGGAAATGTTTTTCGATTAGAAGAACATCTTGAGAGACTTTACGATTCAGCAAAATCAGTAATGCTCGAGATTCCACACACTGTAGAAGAAATGACTAACATTGTTGTACAAACTTTGCGAGAAAATAAATTCAAGGATGCCTATATTCGTCTTATTGTTTCGCGGGGAGTTGGAAATCTTGGATTAGATCCATATAGTTGTTCGCATCCAAGCGTCATCGTAATAGCAGAAGAGTTATCTCTTTTTCCAAAGTCAATGTATGAAACAGGAATTGAAATCGTTTCTGTTGCTACACGAAGAAGTCGCTCGGATGTATTGAGTCCTAAAGTTAAATCCTTAAATTATATGAACAATATTTTAGTGAAATTAGAAGCAAACCTAGCAGGTGTATCTGAAGCTCTTATGTTAAACGATCAAGGCTATGTAGCTGAGGGCTCTGCTGATAATATCTTTATCGTTCGAAAAAACAAAATTGTAACACCTCCCGGTTATGTAGGTGCTTTAGAAGGAATTACACGGAACGCTATTATAGATGTAGCGGCAAAAAAAGGCTATGAAATTCAAGAAGGTGTTTTCACAAGGCATGATGTTTATGTCGCAGATGAAGTGTTCTTAACTGGTACAGCTGTTGAAGTAATTTCCGTGATTAAAGTCGATGGTCGTGTAATAGGTGAAGGAAAGCCAGGTTCTGTCACAACTGATTTACTGGAATCCTTTAGGGAACTTGTTCAAAACGATGGTGTTAAAGTTTATGCAGATCATTTAAATGTAGTGTAAGAAAACGGAATATTAGTTTAACTCAATGACGAGGTTAAAGTAAATGAAAATTGTATTCACAGAGAGCCGGTACAGGTGGAAGCCGGTAATACAACCATTTGCGACATCCCCTCCGAGTGGATTGCTGAAAAGCGTAAGCTGTTTAGGTAGTCCCGGTAACTTGCAAGTTAAAAGTTATCGTTATCAACGGATAAGCATTGCTTGTCCACGAGGCTGCGGTTGCGCAGTAAAATAGGGTGGTACCATGAAACTTTTTCATCCCTATGCAAAGAACAAGTTTCTTTGTGTAGGGATGAAAAAGTTTTTTTATTTTATAAGAAACTTAGAAAAGGAGGCGGAAAGATTGGGAGTAAACGTACAGGTTAGAGAAGAAGTAAAGCAGCAATTAACAGGTAGTGGTGCAGATGTGTTGATTCAATCCTTGAAAAATCAAGGCGTAGAAATGATTTTTGGGTATCCCGGAGGCGCGGTGCTACCAATTTATGACGCCTTACACAGAAATCCAATACGCCACATCTTTGCAAGACATGAACAAGGCGCAATTCACGCAGCTGAAGGCTATGCGAGAGTAACTGGAAAAGCGGGTGTTGTACTTGCTACGTCTGGACCAGGTGCCACAAACTTAGTAACTGGAATAGCCGATGCCATGTTGGATTCCTTACCGTTAGTCATTTTCACAGGACAAGTTGCTACATCAGTGATTGGGACAGACGCTTTCCAAGAAGCAGATATCGTTGGAATTACACAACCAATCACGAAGCACAACTACCAAGTGAAAAAAGTATCGGATTTACCGCGAATCGTAAAAGAAGCATTTTACATCGCTTCAACTGGACGTCCCGGACCAGTGCTAGTAGACATTCCAAAAAATATAGCTGCTGAATTTTTTTTATCCAACAACGCAGACGAAGCGATTAATTTGCCAGGGTACCAACCAACTTTACAACCAAATTATTTACAGATTCAAAAAGCCGCACAACTACTATCACAGGCAAAAAAGCCGTTAATCCTAGCAGGTGCTGGTGTACTTGCAGCAAAAGCAACAACAGAGCTTAAAGCATTTTCAGAACAACACCAAATTCCAATTACTAATACTTTACTAGGGTTAGGGAGTATTGCAGGCGAACATAAATTATTTTTAGGAATGGCTGGAATGCATGGGACTTACACGGCCAATACAGCAATTTGTGATTGCGACGTGCTACTAAATGTGGGAGCTCGATTTGATGACCGGTTGACTGGAAATCTTGCTCACTTTGCACCAAATGCTCAAGTGATTCATATAGATATCGATCCAGCAGAAATCGGAAAAAATGTTCCGACAGCGATTCCGATTGTATCGGATGCTAAAGAGGCGCTGATTCAATTACTCAATCATCCATTTGAAAGTCCGAGTACAACAGAGTGGTTAGCAAAATTATCGGATGATAAAGCAGAATATCCACTTCAGTATCATATGAAAGGACGAGAAGGTATTCTTCCTCAACAAGCAGTTGAATTGATTCACCGGTTGACTGGAGGCGACGCAATTGTAACCACTGATGTAGGACAGCATCAAATGTGGGCAGCTCAATATTACCGCTTTAATCATCCGCATAATTGGGTTACTTCAGGCGGCTTAGGCACCATGGGCTTTGGGTTTCCAGCAGCTATCGGAGCACAACTCGCCAAACCGGATGACCAAGTCATAGCCATTGTAGGAGATGCTGGGTTCCAAATGACGTTGCAAGAATTATCTTTGCTTCAAGAGCTGAGACTTCCCGTAAAAATTGTTATTTTAAACAATCAAAGCTTAGGAATGGTCAGACAATGGCAAGAAACATTTTACGAATCGCGTTATTCACAGTCGTTAATGCCCATCCAACCAGATTTTGTAAAATTGGCAGAAGCTTACGATATTAAAGGCTATAAAGTAGAAACAATGGCAGAAGCGGAAGCGGTGTTTGCAGAAGCATTTAATTCAAAAGAGCCAGTCTTAATCGATTGCCGTGTGATCCAATTGGAATGTGTGTATCCGATGGTCGCACCAGGCAAAGGCTTGAATGAAATGATCGGAGTGAAAGGCGAATGAAGCGAGTCATTACAACAACGGTGATCAACCAGAGTGGTGTGTTAAACCGCGTCACGGGTTTGCTTATGAAGCGGCAGTTTAATATCGAAAGCATCTCGGTTGGTCATACAGAACAGCCTGGCATATCGAAAATGACTTTTGTCGTCAATGTAGAAGATAGAGGGAAATTAGAACAATTACTAAAACAACTACAAAAACAAATTGATGTACTTAAAGTGAACGATATTACGGAGAAAGCAATGGTCATGAGAGAGCTTGCGCTAGTAAAAGTAGTTGTACCGTCAGCAATCAGAAATGAAGTGCTCAGTATCGTTGAACCGTTTCGAGCAACAGTGGTTGATATGAGCAAAAATGTAACAACCTTTCAAGTGACAGGCGACCCGGAAAAAATTGAAGCGTTTATTGATTTAATGAAACCATATGGTGTGAAAGAACTCACTCGAACTGGGGTATCAGCCTTTGTTAGAGAAACACAAAAAGCACAAGCACCGCAATTGAATATCTTATAAAAACCCAAACTCGAGGAGGAAATTAAAAATGGCAAAAATGTATTATAACCAAGACGTAAACGAACAGGTACTTAAAGGTAAGAAAATCGCAGTAATCGGTTATGGTTCTCAAGGCCACGCACATGCACAAAATTTAAAAGAATCTGGATTTGATGTAATCGTTGGTGTACGCCCAGGTAAGTCATTTGATCAAGCGAGAGATGACGGTATGGAAGTGGCTACAGTAAAAGAAGCAGCACAAGCAGCAGATGTCATCATGATTTTAGTGCCAGATGAAAAACAAACACAAATTTACAATGCAGAAATCAAACCATCATTAAAAGCTGGCAAATCAATTGTTTTCGCACATGGCTTTAATGTTCACTTTAACCAAATTGTTGCACCTGCTGATGTAGATGTATTCCTAGTAGCTCCGAAAGGACCTGGACATCTTGTACGTCGTACGTACGAGGCTGGAGCTGGCGTCCCTGCATTATTCGCAGTTCATCAAGATGTATCGGGTCAAGCTCAAGAAGTGGCGCTTGCTTATGCAAAAGGAATTGGAGCTACACGCGCAGGCGTTTTGGAAACAACATTTAAAGAAGAAACAGAAACGGATCTATTCGGAGAACAGGCTGTTCTTTGCGGTGGTGTGACTTCTTTAGTAAAAGCTGGATTTGAAACACTTGTTGAAGCTGGATACCAACCGGAACTTGCGTATTTCGAATGCATGCACGAATTAAAATTGATTGTTGACTTAATGTACGAAGGTGGTTTGTCAGGCATGCGTTACTCAATTTCAGATACAGCACAGTGGGGAGATTTTGTATCAGGGCCACGCATTGTCGATGCAGATACAAAAGCGCGTATGAAAGATGTTCTAACGGATATCCAAACAGGGAAATTCGCAAAAGGTTGGTTGCTTGAAAATCAACTAAACCGTCCAGAATTTACGGCAATTGAAAAAGCCGAAGAGTCACACCAAATTGAACAAGTTGGACGTGAATTGCGCGCTATGATGCCATTCGTTAATGAAGGTAAGAAAACTAAACAAAAAGAGGTGGCTGCTAATGTCACAAATTGATATTTTTGATACAACATTACGAGACGGAGAACAGTCGGCCGGAATTAACTTAAATACAGCAGAAAAAATTGAAATCGCCCGTCAACTTGAACGCCTGGGCGTGACGATTATCGAATCAGGATTTCCAGCTTCATCGCCAGGAGATTTTGATGCTGTGCAGCGAATTGCAGGCACAGTAAAAAATTCAATCGTAACCGGACTTGCTCGTTCGATACAAAGTGATATTGACAAAACGTGGGAAGCGTTAAAAGGAGCGGAACAGCCGCATATCCATATCTTTTTAGCCACCTCACCTATTCATATGGAAACAAAGTTATTTAAAACACCCGAGCAAGTGGTTGAACTTGCGGTAGAATCCGTAAAATACGCACGTAAGTTTTTTCCGCTAGTTCAGTGGTCGGCGGAAGATGCTTCTCGTTCAGATCCAGAATTCTTAGCGCATATTATCCGTAAAGTCATTGAAGCTGGCGCGACGACCATTAACCTTCCAGATACAGTGGGTTACGCAACCCCTCAAGAATATGGGGCAATGTTTAAGTATATGACAGACAACGTAGCAGGAATTGAAAAAGTAAAGCTATCTGCACATTGCCATAATGATTTGGGAATGGCGACAGCCAATACACTCGCTGCGATTGAAAATGGAGCCACTCAAATTGAAGGAACCATCAATGGTATCGGAGAACGCGCGGGTAACGTCGCACTTGAGGAAATTGCGGTTGCTTTGCATATCCGAAAACAAATTTTCAATATCGAAACAGGCATTAAATTAAATGAAATTAAACGGACAAGTCAACTAGTAAGCCAGTTAACAGGTAGCTTGATTCAACCAAACAAAGCGGTAGTGGGAAAAAATGCTTTTGCCCACGAATCGGGAATTCACCAAGATGGTATGTTGAAGAACCCGTTGACTTATGAAATCATTACTCCGGAATTGATTGGTGATGTAGCTACTGAATTGGTGCTAGGTAAACATTCTGGACGCCATGCCTTTAAAGACCGTGCTATCAAAATGGGCTTTGACTTATCTGAAGAAAAGTTGAACAACGCATTCGTTGAGTTTAAGAAGCTAGCTGATCGTAAAAAAGAAATTGTGGAAGATGATTTGTATGTTTTACTAACAGATCAGCAAATTCACGATGATGAAACTCCGGTCTACAAGTTGGAAAGCGTTCAAGTTCAGTATGGTACGGCAAATATTCCGACGGCTACCGCTTCTACCTATCACCCGAACGGAGAACTAATTAGTGAAGCAGCTACGGGAGCAGGATCGGTTGAAGCAATTTTTAATACACTAGAGCGGATTGTGGAAGGCAACGTGCATATTTTAGATTACCGTGTGACTTCTATTGGTAAAGGACGTGACGCATTAGGCGAAGCAGTTATCAATATGAGTTATAACGGTGAGACAGTAACGGGACGCGACGTTGCACAAGATGTTTTAGAAGCAACAGCGAAAGCTTATTTAAACGCAGTTAATCGTCAAATTGTTCAAGTAGGAAAGAAAGTTAGGATGTCGGCGGTTTAGAAGAACAACTCAAACGAGGAGGAATTTAAAATGAAAAAAACAATAGCAGTATTGCCAGGAGACGGAATCGGACCGGAAGTGACAGATGCAGCGGTAAAAGTGCTGCAATCCATCGCAATGCGCTATGGACATACTTTTCATTTAAAGCATGCGGAAATCGGTGGCGCAGCGGTAGATCAATTTGATAACCCGCTACCTCAGCAAACCATTGATGTTTGTGAAGCGAGTGACGCAATTCTCCTCGGTGCAGTCGGTGGGACAAAGTGGGATGCTAATCCTGCTCACTTGCGTCCTGAAAAAGGGCTTTTGAACATTCGGAAGCATTTCGGCTTGTTTGCGAATCTTCGTCCGGTTAAAGCCGTGCCAGCATTGCTTAGTTCTTCTCCGTTAAAAGAAGAAGTAGCAAAAGAAGTAGACATGATCATTGTCCGCGAACTAACGGGAGGTTTGTATTTCGGTGAACCAAAACGTCGCTCAGAAAAGGCAGCTGTGGATACATTGGTTTACACAAGAGAAGAAATTGAACGTATTGTAACGCAAGCATTTGAAATTGCGCGTACACGTAGAGGCAAAGTAACTTCAGTTGATAAAGCCAATGTTTTGGAAACGAGCAAGCTATGGCGCGAAGTTGTAGAAGAACGCAAAGCTGCATATCCAGATATCGAAGTTGAACATATGCTAGTCGATTCAGCAGCCATGAAACTAATCACAGATCCACGTGCTTTCGACGTCATGGTTACAGAGAATATGTTTGGCGATATTTTGAGTGATGAAGCTTCAGTTATTACAGGATCACTTGGCATGTTGCCATCTGCGAGTATCCGTTCAGACGGTTTTGGACTGTATGAGCCTGTACACGGATCAGCACCAGACATTGCAGGTCAAAACAAAGCCAATCCAGCTGCCGCGATTTTGTCAGCTGCGATGATGCTAAAACATTCATTCGGACTGGATACAGAAGCTGCTGCTATTGAAAAAGCGGTAATGGGTGTTCTAGAAGACGGGTACTGTACGGGAGATTTAGCAGGTAATGGCAAACGAGTCGTCTCAACCGATCAATTTGTCACAAAAGTTGTTGAAGAGCTGGAACGAGAATTTGTATCAGAACATATCATGTATTCTTATGTGTAAGTAAAAGGAGCGGTTGGCATGGCAAAAACCATCATAGAAAAAATTTGGGAACAACACATTGTCTTCGAAGAGCAAGGAAAGCCGGACCTGCTGTATATCGACCTTCACTTATTGCATGAGGTGACTTCACCACAAGCGTTTGAAGGGCTTCGATTAAACGGACGCAAAGTGCGCCGGCCGGATTTGTGTTTTGCAACGATGGATCATAATGTGCCAACAAGAAATCGGGACACGATTACAGATCCCGTATCGCGTAAGCAAATCAAAACCCTGCAGGACAATTGTGACGAATTTGGTGTACCACTTGCGGGTATGAATCATCCCGACCAAGGAATTGTCCATGTTATTGGACCTGAACTAGGATTGACGCAGCCTGGTAAAACAATAGTTTGTGGCGATAGCCATACTTCAACACACGGCGCTTTTGGCGCATTGGCATTTGGCATTGGCACAAGTGAAGTAGAGCATGTGCTTTCTACTCAAACTCTTTGGCAATCAAAGCCGAAGACAATGGAAGTCCGAATTGATGGCAAACTGGGCTTTGGTGTTTCTTCCAAAGACGTTATTTTAGCCATTATTTCGAAATTTGGCATCGATATGGGTACCGGATATATTATGGAATACACGGGTAGAGCCATTCGGGAGTTGTCGATGGAAGAACGTATGACTGTATGTAACATGTCTATTGAAGCTGGCGCTCGTGCAGGTTTGATTAGCCCCGACGAAAAAACAGTCGAATACTTGAGAGGGCGTAGACATGTTCCTGAAGGCGATGCATTTGAAAAAGAAGCGGCTCGTTGGCTGGCTCTTGCAACAGACGAAGGCGCAAAGTATGATGCGGTCGTTTCAATTCATGCGGATGAAATTTCTCCATTCGTCACGTGGGGAACAAACCCGTCAATGGGCTCAGGTATTGCAGAGCGTGTTCCATCTACTGCTGATTATGATAAGCAATCGGACAAAGACGCACTGCAACAAGCTTTGACTTATATGCATTTAGAAGAGGGAATGCCACTTTCTTCTATTGCGATCCAACATGTGTTTATCGGTTCTTGTACCAATGCTCGCCTAGGTGATTTACGTGCGGCAAGTAGAATCATTAAAGGGAAGAAAGTGCATCCATCAGTAACGGCGATTGTGGTTCCTGGGTCTGAAACGGTCAAACGTGCAGCTGAACAAGAAGGACTAGATCAAGTATTTCTTGAAGCGGGCTTTGAATGGCGTGAGACGGGATGCAGTATGTGCTTAGCGATGAATGAAGATTCGGTACCTGCAGGTGAACGCTGTGCATCCACTTCGAACCGGAATTTTGAAGGTCGGCAAGGAGCAGGGTCAATGACGCATCTAGTAAGTCCTGTAATGGCTGCAGCTGCTGCCATTGAAGGGCATTTGACAGATGTCCGTCACTATATGAAAGAACCGGTGTCATCGCTATGACAAAAAACAGTAAGGAGGCCAATCGATGAAACCAATTAATCAAATTACAAGCGTCTTAACACCATTAGATCGTAAAAATGTAGATACCGATCAAATCATTTCAAAAGAGTTTTTAAAACGCATTGAACGAACAGGATTTGGTAAGTATTTATTTTATCATTGGCGATTTCATGCTGATGGTTCACCAATAGAAAATTTTGTATTGAATGATCCTCGTTTTAACGGCTCCGAAA
The DNA here is from genome assembly GCF_001186155.3 of Planococcus versutus. NCBI lineage: Bacteria > Bacillati > Bacillota > Bacilli > Caryophanales > Caryophanaceae > Planococcus > Planococcus versutus. The sequence goes on from NZ_CP016540.2 coordinate 127,508, forward strand.
TTTTAGTCGCACAAGAAAATTTCGGTTGCGGTTCTTCTCGTGAACATGCTCCGTGGGCCATTTTAGATTATGGATTTCGTGTAGTGATTGCGCCTAGCTATGCGGACATTTTCTATAACAACTGTGTTAAAAACGGCATTTTGCCAATTCGCTTAAAAGATCAAGAAGTGGATGAATTGATCGATAAAGGACAGCAACAAAATTTTAAATTAGAAATCAATTTAGAAGAGCAGTCTGTCATAAGTCAAGACGGTACTTGCTATAAATTTGCTATTGATCCGTATTGGAAAGAAATGCTATTGAATGGCTGGGATGAAATTGCGTTGACGATCCAATATGATTCCTACATAGCCGCTTATGAAGAAAAACAACGTGCTTAATCTGTGTGGAAGACCTTTTACTTAACCGTAAAAGGTCTTTTTTTCGTTTTGAAATAAAAGAGTAATCTTCTGTTGACAACTATTTTTTATTTTGTTAATTTTAAATATGCACTTTAACGCTTTAGCAAACTAAAGGAGATTTTATTTATGAATGCAGTTATTATCGCAGTCTTGGTCATGCTCGTATTGAGTTTGTTACGTATCAACGTTGTTTTTGCTTTATTGATCGGCGCGCTTGCAGGTGGACTAAGTGGTGGATTATCATTTGCAGACACCATTACATCGTTTACAGGCGGTTTAGGAGAAGGGGCAACAATCGCTTTGAGTTATGCGATGCTCGGTGGATTTGCAGTAGCTATATCACGTACAGGAATTCCGGAGCTATTAGTTTCAGGAATGCTTAAGTTAATGAACAAAGATGGCAAAGCAACGCGGCAAAATTTAGTCAAGGCACTTATCGTCCTTGCTTTGTTAGCGATGGCTGTTTTCTCGCAAAACTTAATTCCAATTCATATTGCGTTTATTCCGTTATTGGTGCCTCCGATTTTGCACATTTTAAATGAATTACGAATTGATCGTCGTTTGATCGCGGCAGTCTTAACGTTTGGACTTACAGCGCCTTATATATTACTACCTTATGGCTTTGGGTTAATTTTTCATGAGATTGTTTATAAGCAAATGAAACTAGCAGGATTGGCGATTGAAATGGCAGATATTACGAAAGCGATGACCATACCAGTAGTAGGTTTACTAGTAGGCTTGATCGTTGCGGTATTTATTTCTTACCGTAAGCCACGTGACTATCACACGGTAACTACTTCTATAGAAGGAACTGTGCAAAAGAAAGCTTCGACAAAAGATGTAGTGGTAACAATCCTAGCGTTGATCGCTGCATTATACGCACAAGTGGAAACAGACTCGATGATCATTGGCGCACTTGCAGGGATTTTAGTGCTGTACGTCTTTGGTGCAATGAAGTGGCGTGAAGCAGACGAGGTGCTGACTGAAGGAATGCGTATGATGGCGTTTATTGGTTTTGTAATGATTACCGCTAACGGTTTTGCAGCAGTCATACAAGCGACAGGAGCCATTGATCCGTTAGTTGCGAGTGTATCGGATCTGTTTGCTGGCAATAAAGGAATTGCGGCTTTCGCAATGCTTGTTGTAGGGTTGTTTGTGACGATGGGCATTGGTTCATCGTTCGCAACGATTCCAATCATCGCAGCAATCTTTGTACCATTGAGTTTAGAGTTTGGTTTCTCGACAATGGCGATCATCGCATTGATCGGAACAGCAGGCGCACTCGGTGACGCTGGCTCACCGGCATCTGACTCGACTTTGGGACCAACTGCTGGGCTAAACGTTGACGGACAGCACAACCACATCTGGGATACGTGTGTACCGACGTTCATGCACTACAATATTCCACTGGTTCTTTTTGGTTGGATTGCAGCAATGACTCTAGGATAGGCTCTAAATGTTCGGACTATTTCCATCTGACTTGATGTTCTGAAATATCCTGTTATAATAATAAAAGCGAATTAAAAAGAATTTCGTGAAACCACTTGCGGAATTCTTTTTTCTTCTGTATAATATCTAATGTTGGTCTTTTGACTGCGATGAAGCGAGAGGTTACCGATACACCCGGCCGCTTTGCCATGGCGAGTGATTGGAAAATTTTCGTGGAGAATGTCTATAAAAAATAGGCGAAAAGGAGGGAAAATAATGGCAAAACAAAAAATTCGTATCCGTTTAAAAGCATATGATCACAGAATTCTAGATCAGTCTGCTGAGAAAATTGTTGAAACTGCAAAACGTTCAGGTGCAAGTGTATCGGGACCGATACCGTTGCCAACTGAAAGATCAGTTTACACAATCTTGCGTGCTGTTCATAAATACAAAGATGCTCGTGAGCAATTTGAAATGCGTACACACAAACGTCTAATCGATATCGTTAACCCAACACCACAAACTGTTGATGCGTTAATGAAACTTGATTTACCATCAGGCGTTGACATTGAAATTAAACTTTAATCGGCAACGAAATAGAAAAACACAAATAACCACAGGAGGTGTGACAACATGACCAAAGGAATCTTAGGTAGAAAAATCGGTATGACGCAAGTTTTTGCTGAGAACGGTGATTTAATCCCTGTAACTGTTATTGAAGCTGCTCCAAACGTAGTACTTCAAAAGAAAACAGTTGAGGTTGACGGCTACGAAGCAATCCAATTAGGTTTTGAAGACAAGCGCGATAAGCTTTCGAACAAACCTTCTAAAGGACACGTAGCAAAAGCTAACACTGCTCCTAAGCGCTTCATTCGCGAACTTCGCAATGTAAACTTAGCTGATTACGAGATTGGTCAAGAAGTCAAAGTAGATGTATTCGCAGAAGGCGATGTAGTAGATGTCACAGGAACAACAAAAGGTAAAGGTTTCCAAGGTGTTATTAAACGCCACGGACAATCTCGCGGACCAATGACACACGGTTCACGTTACCACCGTCGTCCTGGGTCAATGGGTCCGGTTGCTCCTAACCGCGTATTCAAACAAAAGAAATTACCTGGTCAAATGGGTGGGACAACAATTACGATTCAAAACCTTTCAATCGTGAAAGTGGATCTTGAGCGTAACTTGCTACTTGTTAAAGGGAATGTTCCTGGTTCTCGTAAAGCGTTGATCCGTGTTAAATCGGCAACTAAAGCGAAATAATATATTTTTAGAGAAAGGAGGAAACAAGAATGACTAAAGTAGCTTTATTAAATCAAACAGGTTCACAAGTGGGCGACATCGAATTGAACGACTATATTTTCGGTATCGAGCCAAACGAATCAGTGTTATTCGACGCAGTAGTGTCTCAACGCGCTTCACTTCGTCAAGGTAACCATAAAGTAAAAAATCGTTCTGAAGTTGCTGGTGGTGGTAAAAAGCCATGGCGTCAAAAAGGAACTGGACGTGCTCGTCAAGGGTCGATCCGTTCACCACAATGGCGCGGAGGCGGTATCGTATTCGGACCAACTCCACGTAGCTATAGCTACAAACTTCCTAAGAAAGTCCGTCGTTTAGCTCTACGTTCTGCACTTTCATCTGCAGTAGTTGGAGAAAACTTGATGGTACTTGAAGGATTGACATTTGATGCACCAAAAACAAAATCTTTCAACCAGTTGATTGCTGATCTTTCAATTGGCAAAAAAGCATTGTTTGTAACTGCTGATCTGGACGAGAATGTTTCAAAATCTGCACGTAACCTTGCGGGTATGACCGTAATTACAGCAGAAGGTATTAACGTATTAGACTTGCTTGGACATGACAAAATTGTTATGACTAAAGCAGCGATTGAGAAAATTGAGGAGGTGCTTAGTTAATGGAAGCACGTGATGTAATAAAACGTCCGGTCATTACTGAGCAGTCATCTGAAGTAATGGCAGAGAAAAAGTACACTTTTGATGTGGACACTCGCGCAAATAAAACACAAGTTAAACATGCGATTCAAGAAATCTTTGACGTGAAGGTTGAGAAAGTCAACATCATGAACTACAAAGGTAAATTCAAGCGTATGGGCAAACACGCAGGATATACAAACAAACGCCGTAAAGCGATTGTTAAATTGACTGCTGAGTCTAAAGACATCGAGCTATTTGAAATTTAATATCCATAAGTTCGTAAAGGACTATTAAAGAAGGAGGGAAACAACGTGGGGATAAGAAAATACAAACCTACCACTAACGGTCGTCGTAACATGACGAGTTCAGATTTCGCTGAAATCACAACGAACAAGCCTGAAAAATCGCTTTTACAACCTGTAAAACGAAAAGGCGGCCGTAATAACCAAGGTAAAATAACTGTACGCCATCACGGTGGTGGACATAAACGTCAATACCGTGTGATCGATTTCAAACGAAACAAAGACGGCATTCCAGGTCGTGTTGCTACAATCGAGTACGATCCAAACCGTTCTGCAAACATCGCATTGATTCATTATGCTGATGGTGAAAAACGTTACATCTTAGCTCCTAAAGGAGTAGAAGTTGGAACTCAAATCATCTCAGGAGTAGATGCAGATATTAAAGCAGGTAACGCTTTGCCGTTGTCAAACATCCCAATGGGTTCTACAATCCATAATATTGAAATGAAGCCAGGTGGCGGCGGACAACTAGTTCGTTCTGCAGGAACTTCAGCTCAAGTGTTGGGTAAAGAAGGAAAATACGTAACAGTTCGTTTGCAATCAGGCGAAGTTCGCATGATTCTTGCTACTTGTCGTGCAACTATTGGCGCTGTAGGAAATGAGCAGCACGAATTGATTAACATTGGTAAAGCAGGTCGTAATCGCTGGTTAGGCAAACGCTCAACTGTTCGTGGATCTGTAATGAACCCTAACGATCACCCACACGGTGGTGGTGAAGGACGTACGCCAATCGGACGTAAATCACCAATGTCTCCTTGGGGTAAACCAACTCTTGGTTACAAGACACGTAAGAAAACGAACAAGTCAGATAAATTTATCGTGCGTCGTCGTAAAAAATAATTTGATTCCGCTACGGTTCACCAAAAGAACCGTGGTGCAATCACGAAGGGAGGATCCCACATGGGCCGCAGCTTGAAAAAAGGACCTTTTGTTGATGATCATCTTATGAAAAAAGTTGAAGCGCAAAAGGATTCTGAGAAAAAACAAGTGATCAAAACTTGGTCTCGCCGTTCTACAATATTCCCGACATTCATCGGACAAACAATCGCAGTATATGACGGACGTAAGCACATCCCTGTATATGTGACTGAAGACATGGTTGGCCATAAACTAGGCGAATTCGCTCCAACGCGTAAATACGCTAGTCATGGTGCAGACGATAAGAAAACAAGACGTTAATTGAGAGGAGGATTTCCCTATGCAAGCAAAAGCTGTCGCTAGAACAGTACGTATTGCTCCTCGTAAAGTCCGTTTAGTAGTAGATTTAATCCGAGGCAAGCAAATTGGCGAAGCTGTTGCGATTTTGAACCACACTCCAAAAGCAGCATCTGTTGTTGTTGAGAAGTTATTGAAATCTGCAGCTGCTAACGCTGAACACAACTACGAAATGGACCTGAATGACTTAGTCATCAGCGAAGTATTCGTTGACGAAGGACCAACACTTAAACGTTTCCGTCCACGTGCAATGGGACGCGCAAGCGCAATTAATAAACGCACAAGCCACATCACACTAGTGGTATCTGACCAGAAGGAGGGATAATTCGTGGGACAAAAAATACATCCAATTGGGATGCGTATCGGAATCATTCGTGATTGGGAATCTAAATGGTACGCTGAGAAAGATTATGCTACGCTTCTTCACGAAGATATTAAAATCCGTGAATATGTTGAAGCACGTTTGAAAGAAGCTTCAGTTTCTAAAATTGAAATTGAGCGCGCTGCAAACCGTGTTAACGTAACTATTCATACTGCGAAACCAGGTATGGTAATTGGTAAAGGTGGATCTGAAGTAGAAGTGCTTCGCAACCAACTAAACTCTATGACTGGCAAGCGTGTACACATCAACATTATTGAAATTAAACGAGCTGACCTTGATGCAAGATTAGTAGCTGAAAGTGTTGCACGTCAATTGGAAAACCGAGTGTCTTTCCGTCGTGCACAAAAACAAGCGATCCAACGCACTATGCGTTCTGGCGCTAAAGGAATCAAAACTCAAGTATCTGGACGTCTAGGCGGCGCTGACATTGCGCGTGCTGAACACTACAGTGAAGGTACTGTTCCGCTCCATACGCTCCGCGCTGATATCGATTATGCGCATGCTGAAGCAGACACAACTTATGGTAAGCTTGGCGTAAAAGTATGGATCTACCGCGGTGAAGTCCTTCCAACTAAGAAGAAATCTGAGGAAGGAGGCAAATAATATGTTAATGCCTAAACGCGTTAAATATCGTAGAGAGCACCGTGGCAAAATGCGCGGAGAAGCTAAAGGCGGTAAAGAAATCGCATTCGGCGAATTTGGTCTCCAAGCACTAGAATCATCTTGGATCACTAACCGTCAAATCGAAGCAGCACGTATTTCCATGACTCGTTACATGAAACGTGGCGGTAAAGTCTGGATTAAAATTTTCCCGCATAAACCATATACGAAAAAGCCTCTTGAGGTTCGTATGGGATCTGGTAAAGGTTCACCTGAAGGCTGGGTAGCCGTTGTCAAAACTGGTAAAATCATGTTCGAACTTGGTGGAGTAACTGAAGAAGTGGCACGCGAAGCATTACGCCTTGCATCTCACAAACTTCCAATCAAGACGAAGTTCGTAAAACGCGAAGAAATTGGTGGTGAATCGAATGAAAGCTAATGAAATCCGTGACCTAACCACTGCTGAGATCGAACAAAAAGTGAAATCACTGAAAGAAGAGCTTTTCAACCTTCGCTTCCAATTGGCTACTGGTCAATTAGAAAATACTGCTCGCATCCGCGAAGTACGTAAAGCGATTGCCCGTATGAAAACTGTGATTCACGAAAGAGTACTCAGTGGCAATAACTGATAAATCGAGAGGAGGTTTGCAAGTATGACTGAGCGTAACCAACGCAAAGTATACACAGGCCGTGTTGTGTCTGACAAAATGGACAAAACCGTTACAGTAATGGTTGAAACTCAAAAGAAGCACGCATTCTATGGCAAACGTGTTAAATACTCTAAAAAATATAAAGCTCATGATGAGCTAAACGAAGTGAAAATGGGCGACGTAGTTCGCATCATGGAAACTCGTCCGCTATCAGCTACAAAACGTTTCCGCGTATTGGAAGTTGTAAAAAAAGCAGATATCATTTAATTTAAATAATTTCGGAACGTAAGAAATTCCGAAGGGAGGTTATCTAAGTGATCCAACAGGAAAGTCGTTTAAAAGTTGCAGACAACTCGGGTGCTCGTGAAGTACTAACGATTAAAGTGCTTGGTGGTTCTGGTCGTAAGACTGCAAACATCGGAGACGTAATCGTTTGTACCGTGAAAAAAGCAACACCAGGTGGCGTTGTTAAGAAAGGTGAAGTCGTTAAGGCTGTCATCGTTCGCACGAAAAGCGGAGCTCGCCGTAAAGACGGTACTTATATCAAATTTGATGAAAACGCATGTGTCATTATCCGTGACGACAAAGGTCCACGCGGAACTCGTATTTTCGGACCTGTTGCCCGCGAACTTCGCGATAACAGCTTCATGAAAATCGTATCACTTGCTCCTGAAGTTCTTTAATAAATCAATGTGCCATACCAAGGAGGTGCGACAGAATGCATGTTAAAAAAGGCGATACAGTGAAGGTAATCTCAGGCAAAGACAAAGGCAAAACAGGTGTTGTTTTGACTGCTTTACCTAAGAAAGACCGCGTGCTTGTTGAAGGTGTAAACATCATCAAAAAGCATACAAAACCGAACCAGGCAAATCCACAAGGTGGAATTGTCAGCCAAGAAGCAGCAGTTCACGTTTCTAACGTAATGTTACTTGACCCTAAATCCGGCGAGCCGACTCGTGTAGGTTATAAGGTTGAAGATGGTAAAAAAGTTCGTGTTGCAAAAAAATCCGGCGAAAAATTAGATAAATAAAATTCCTGAATGAAGGGAGGTACACACATGAACCGCCTAAAAGAAAAATATGTCAATGAAATCACTCCTGCTCTAGTGAGCAAGTTTGAATATAAATCGGTAATGCAGGCACCTGCAGTAAATAAAATCGTCATCAACATGGGTGTAGGCGAGGCTGTTCAAAACACTAAGTCACTTGACTCTGCTGTTGAAGAATTACAAACAATTACAGGTCAAAGACCAGTAATTACAAAAGCTAAAAAATCGATAGCTGGCTTCCGTCTTCGTGAAGGTATGCCTATCGGATGTAAAGTTACACTACGCGGAGAGCGTATGTATGACTTCTTGGATAAATTAATTGCTATCTCTCTTCCACGTGTACGTGACTTCCGTGGTGTTTCGAACAAATCGTTCGACGGACGCGGTAACTACACACTTGGTGTGAAAGAACAATTGATCTTCCCTGAAATCGATTATGATAAAGTTACAAAAGTACGCGGTATGGACATCGTGATTGTAACAACTGCGAACTCTGATGAAGAAGCTCGTGAGTTATTAACACAATTCGGAATGCCGTTCCAAAAGTAAACGTGAGGGAGGCGTAAACGTGGCTAAAAAATCTATGATCGCAAAACAAAAACGCACGCCAAAGTTTAAAGTACAAGAGTACACACGCTGTGAAAGATGCGGACGTCCGCATTCAGTATTACGCAAATTTAAACTTTGCCGTATTTGTTTCCGTGAACTTGCATATGTGGGACAAATTCCTGGCGTCAAAAAAGCCAGCTGGTAATCCCCTAATTTGGGAAGGAGGTAAAAGTAATGACAATGACAGATCCTATTGCAGATATGCTGACACGCATTCGTAATGCGAACATGGTTCGTCACGAAAAATTAGAGCTTCCGGCTTCTAATGTGAAAAAAGACATCGCTGAAATCCTTAAGCGTGAAGGTTTCGTTCGTGACGTAGAATATGTTGAAGATGATAAGCAAGGCATGATCCGGATTTTCCTTAAATACGGAGCTAACAACGAACGCGTTATTACTGGATTGAAACGTATTTCAAAACCAGGATTACGTGTATATGCTAAAACTAATGAGGTGCCTCGTGTACTAAACGGTCTTGGAATCGCTTTAGTCTCAACATCACAAGGTTTAGTAACTGATAAAGAAGCCCGCGCGAAACAAATCGGCGGAGAAATCATAGCATACGTTTGGTAATAAGCAACAAACGAATGGAGGTGCAAAAGAATGTCACGTGTAGGTAAAAAACCAATCGAGGTTCCTGCAGACGTTACGATTACTCTTGGAGACAAGAATGCCGTAACTGTTAAAGGACCTAAAGGCGAGTTAACTCGCGAATTCCACAAAGATATTACAATCGCTCATGAAGATAACGTGCTTACATTAACACGTCCTTCAGATTCTAAAGAGCACCGTACAAACCACGGTACAACTCGTGCTTTGCTTGCAAACATGGTTACTGGAGTTTCTACAGGGTTCGAACGTACACTTGAACTAGTAGGTGTAGGTTACCGTGCTCAATTGCAAGGCGAAAAATTGGTTCTTAACGTAGGCTACTCTCACCCGGTTGAATTTGTACCGGAAAATGGAGTAACTGTTGAAGTTCCAGCAAACACTAAAGTTATTGTTAAAGGCATTGATAAAGAACGTGTTGGAGCTCTTGCTTCGAACATTCGCCAAGTACGTCCGCCAGAGCCATATAAAGGCAAAGGTATTCGTTACGCAGGAGAAATTGTTCGTCGTAAAGAAGGTAAAACAGGTAAATAATACTGCTTAGGCAGGCTGAAAGGAGTGACCTCAGTGATTACGAAACTCGATAAAAACGCATCTCGTAAAAAACGTCATGCACGCGTACGTTCTAAAATTACGGGTACAGCACAACGTCCGCGTTTGAACGTATTCCGTTCTAATAAATACATCTACGCTCAATTGATCGACGACATGAATGGCGTTACACTTGCAAGTGCATCATCTATGGAGAAAGATTTTTCTGTAGAATCTACTAGCAACGTGGAAGCTGCAACTAAAGTCGGCGAAACAATCGCAAAACGCGCTACTGAAAATGGCTTAAAATCGGTTGTTTTCGACCGCGGTGGTTATTTATATCATGGACGTGTAAAAGCATTAGCAGAAGCTGCACGTGAAAATGGTTTACAATTTTAAAAGAAGGAGGGACACATTTCATGCGTCGTATTGATCCAAACAAACTTGAACTTGAAGAACGCGTAGTTACGATTAACCGCGTAGCGAAAGTTGTAAAAGGTGGACGTCGTTTCCGTTTCTCCGCATTAGTTGTTGTAGGCGACAAAAATGGTAATGTTGGTTTTGGTACTGGTAAAGCACAAGAAGTACCAGATGCTATCCGCAAAGCTATTGAAGATGCGAAGAAGAACCTAATTGAAGTACCAATGGTTAAGGGTACAACTCCACACTTAGTAATCGGTCGTTTTGGTGCAGGCCAAATTCTTATCAAACCTGCTTCTCCAGGTACTGGTGTAATTGCCGGCGGACCTGTTCGTGCGGTACTTGAATTAGCTGGAGTACAAGATATTTTATCTAAATCTCTAGGTTCAAGCACACCAATCAACATGGTGCGTGCAACTATTAACGGTTTAACTCAATTGAAAAGTGCTGAAGAAGTTGCAAAACTTCGTGGCAAATCAATAGAAGAACTGTTAGGATAGGAGGGAAAATCACATGGCAACTAAATTGGAAATTACCCTCACAAAATCAGTGATCGGTTCTAAACCGACACAACGTAAAACTGTTCAGTCATTAGGATTGCGCAAAATGCATCAAACTGTTGAGCACCAAGATAATGCAGCCGTTCGCGGAATGCTCGTTAAAGTCGCTCACTTAGTAACGATTAAAGAAGTTTAATTACGGATTTCTATAGAAGGAGGTGCCAACCAAATGAAACTTCATGAATTAAAACCGGCAGAAGGTTCACGCAGCTCGCGAAAGCGTATCGGACGCGGTATCGGTTCAGGTACTGGTAAAACAGCAGGTAAAGGTCACAAAGGCCAAAACGCACGTTCAGGCGGCGGTGTTCGTCCTGGATTTGAGGGTGGTCAAAACCCATTATTCCGTCGTTTACCAAAACGTGGATTTACCAACATTAACCGTAAAGACTATGCAGTGGTAAACATTGATGTGTTAAATCGTTTCGACGAAGGCACAGAAGTAACACCTGCATTGTTGATTGAAACAGGTGTTGTGAGCAACGAACGTTCTGGAATTAAAATTCTCGGCAATGGTAGCTTAGAAAAGAAATTGACAGTAAAAGCTCATAAATTCTCTGGATCAGCTAAAAAAGCGATTGAAGCTGCTGGCGGACAAACCGAGGTGGTTTAATGTTTCAGACAATCTCTAATTTTATGCGCGTGACTGATATTCGAAATAAAATATTCTTTACATTGCTGATGCTCATCATTTTCCGTATTGGAACTTTTGTTCCAGTACCGAATGTTGACGCTTCGGTTTTGCAAGCTACTGACCAGATGGGTCTGGTTGGATTCTTAAATACTTTCGGTGGAGGTGCCCTTGCTAACTTTTCGATTTTAGCGATGGGAATTATGCCTTACATTACAGCGTCAATCATCGTGCAATTATTGCAGATGGACGTTGTACCGAAATTTGCAGAGTGGGCGAAACAAGGCGAAGTCGGAAGACGGAAGCTTGCTCAATTCACTCGCTACTTCACAATCGTTCTTGCCTTTATTCAAGCAATCGGTATGTCTTATGGATTTAACCAAATGTACGGCGGTTCTTTAATCCAGAATGACACGATTTCAACTTATGTTGTCATCGCTATTGTCTTGACTGCTGGTACGGCGTTTCTACTGTGGCTTGGTGAGCAGATTACGGCAAAAGGTGTGGGGAACGGTATTTCGATTATCATCTTCGCAGGGATTGTCGCTGCAGTGCCAGGCGCTGTAAATCAACTATATGCACAGCAGATTCAAGGAGCTGGAGATCAGCTTCCAATCAATCTTGCCATTATGGCATTGCTTGCATTAGCTGTTGTTGCTATTACCGTATTGGTTATTTATGTTCAACAAGCGTTGCGTAAAATACCAATTCAGTATGCGAAGCGAGTTGCTGGCCGCGGCCAAACAACGAGCGGGCAACAAACGCATTTACCTTTGAAAGTGAACGCGGCCGGAGTTATCCCGGTAATCTTTGCAGTAGCGTTCATTATAACGCCACAAACCATTGCTTCTTTCTTTGGAGCCAACGCGTTTACAGAAGCGATACAGAATACGTTTGACTATACTCGTCCTGTCGGCATGATTATTTATGTCGCTTTGATCATAGCGTTTACGTACTTCTACGCATTTATTCAGGTTAATCCTGAGAACGTGTCGGATAATTTGAAAAAGCAAGGTGCATATATTCCGGGAATCCGTCCGGGTAAAAATACACAGGATTATTTAACAAGTGTGTTATATCGATTGACATTCGTTGGTTCTATTTTCCTTGCAGTGATTGCTATTATGCCAATTTTCTTTATCAATATTGCTAATTTACCGCAATCGGCTCAAATTGGTGGTACTAGTCTTTTAATTGTTGTAGGTGTAGCACTAGAGACGATGAAACAATTGGAATCTCAACTTGTTAAACGTCATTATAAAGGCTTTATGAAATAATCAGTGGGATGCAAAGGGACGTGAAAACGTCTCTTATCCAATTGTTTGAGGGGGAAAACGTATGAATATCGTATTAATGGGTCTACCGGGTGCCGGAAAAGGTACTCAAGCAGACGAAATTGTTAAGAAGTACGACATCCCTCATATTTCTACAGGTGATATGTTTCGCGCTGCTATCAAAGGTGGAACGGAACTGGGCTTGAAAGCTAAATCATTCATGGATGAAGGTGCATTAGTACCTGATGAAGTGACAATCGGCATTGTCCGAGAACGACTAAGCGATAAGGACACTGAGGGAGGCTTCTTATTAGATGGCTTTCCACGGACTGTTCCTCAAGCAGAAGCGTTAGAATCTCTTTTGGCCGATCTTGATAAGCGAATCGAGCATGTCGTAAATATTCAAGTCGAAAAAGACGAATTGATTGCACGTTTAACAGGCAGATGGATCTGTAAAGTTTGTGGAACTGCTTACCATACTGTGTTTAACCCACCGGCTAAAGCTGGCGTGTGCGACAAAGATGGTGGAGAACTCTATCAACGTGAAGACGATAAGCCTGGTACCGTCACAAAGCGTCTAGAAGTTAATATGCAACAAACACAGCCGCTTCTTGATTTCTATGAAAGCAAAAACGTGCTGAAAAATATAAATGGACAGCAGGATATCAAAAAAGTATTTGCTGACATTGATGCTCTTCTAAAGGGCGACCGAGGATAATCCCCGGCGCCGGGCGCAGTTAGTTGCCTCCATGTGGCTTTAAGGAGCACCGGAGATATGAATTTTCGAGAGCTGCAAAAGCAAACAAGGCTCAGTATATGAAGGTTGATACAAATGCACTTTAGTGCAATTACGCATCAAAGCTAGTATAATGAGTTGCGTGGAAGCATCTGTGTAACGGGTTTGGAACTCATCCAAGGCAGTCCGGGCAGTCGAGGATACATGAGACAGACTGGCTTTGCTGGATTAACGCCGACCCGCTAATCTGCGGAGCTCGGATAATGTCTTTCGAATGTCACTCATGCATTTTTCGTGAATGAATGTACTACTACTATTCAATCAGCAAATACTGTTTGAAGATGAGATCCTGATTTGTATACAGAAGGGAGACTGGGTCGATGGCGAAAGACGATGTAATTGAAATCGAAGGAACTGTCGTTGAGACTTTGCCTAACGCGATGTTTAAAGTAGAATTGGAAAACGGTCACACGATTCTCGCGCACGTATCTGGCAAGATTCGTATGCATTTTATCCGCATTCTGCCAGGAGATAAAGTGACAGTAGAACTTTCTCCTTATGATTTAACACGCGGTCGTATCACATACCGTTTTAAATAATCTTTTGCACTCCGGACTACTAAGGAGGTTGGGTTAGATGAAAGTGAGACCATCTGTAAAACCGATCTGTGAAAAATGTAAAGTTATTCGCAGAAACGGTAAAGTAATGGTAATCTGTGAAAATCCGAAACACAAACAAAGACAAGGCTAATATGAAGGAGGTGCATCGCACACATGGCACGTATTGCTGGTGTTGACATTCCGCGCGACAAACGCGTTGTTATTTCATTAACATATATTTTCGGTGTTGGTAAAACAACTGCACAGAAAGTTCTTTCTGCTGCTAGTATCTCTGAAGATACACGAGTTCGTGATCTTACAGAAGACGAGTTGAACAATATCCGTGAGCAATTAGATCAATACAAAATCGAAGGTGACCTTCGCCGTGAAGTTTCAATGAACATCAAACGCTTGATGGAAATTGCTAGCTTCCGAGGAATTCGCCATCGTCGTGGACTACCTGTTCGCGGTCAAAATACGAAGAACAATGCGCGTACGCGTAAAGGTCCTCGTAAAACTGTAGCTAACAAGAAAAAATAATCAGTAAAGGAGGTTTCTTCTTAACATGGCACGTAAACAACAAACTCGTAAGCGTCGTGTGAAAAAGAATATCGAATCTGGTATTGCTCACATCCGCTCAACATTTAATAACACAATCGTTACTATCACTGATATGCAGGGTAACGCTGTTTCATGGTCAAGTGCAGGTGCATTAGGATTTAGAGGTTCACGTAAATCTACTCCTTTTGCTGCTCAAATGGCTGCTGAAACTGCTGCAAAAACATCAATCGAACACGGTCTTAAAACTTTAGAAGTTACAGTTAAAGGTCCTGGTTCAGGTCGTGAAGCTGCAATCCGTGCGCTTCAAGCTGCCGGACTAGAAGTTACAGCGATTAAAGATGTAACTCCAGTACCTCATAACGGTTGCCGTCCACCGAAACGTCGTCGCGTATAATCGTTAATCTGAATAGGATTTTTGAACATCACGACTTACTGGATGGGTTTATGAATCGTAGCGAAAGTCTGTGACTATCGAATTCTTGATGACACGAAAAAAAACCGACGTTTTGAAGGAGGGTAAACTGAATGCTCGAAATTGAAAAACCAAAGATTGAAACGGTCGAGATCGACAGCAATTCCAAATTTGGTAAATTTGTTGTAGAACCTCTTGAACGTGGATATGGAACTACTTTAGGAAACTCCTTACGTCGAATCTTACTTTCATCTTTACCTGGCGCAGCTGTTACTTCTATTCAAATTGATGGCGTCCTGCACGAATTCTCCACTGTTGAAGGTGTAGAAGAAGATGTAGCAACGATTATTTTGAATATCAAAAGGCTCGCTTTGAAAATTTACTCTGACGAAGAAAAAGTCATTGAAATTGATATTAAAGGTGACGGAACGGTTACGGCTGCAGATATCACGCACGACAGTGACGTGGAAATTCTGAATCCGGATCTATATATTGCAACAATCGCTAAAAATGGTCACTTACGCATGCGTATGTATGCAAACAGAGGCCGTGGATATGCTCGTGCAGATCAGAACAAACGTGAAGATCTTCCAATTGGCGTTATCCCGGTTGATTCTATTTATACTCCAGTTTCACGTGTTAACTTCCAAGTAGAAAATACTCGTGTGGGTCAACTGGCTCATTTCGATAAATTAACTCTTGATGTTTGGACAGATGGCAGCATTGGTCCAAAAGAGGCAATTGCACTTGGAGCAAAGATTTTTACTGAGCATTTAAATATCTTCGTAGGATTAACAGATGAGGCACAAACAGCTGAAATCATGGTTGAAAAAGAAGAAGACCAAAAAGAAAAAGTATTAGAGATGACTATCGAAGAACTTGATCTTTCAGTTCGATCTTACAACTGCTTAAAACGTGCGGGTATCAACACGGTACACGAACTGGCAAGCAAGTCAGAAGACGACATGATGAAAGTGCGTAACCTCGGACGCAAATCACTTGAAGAAGTTAAAGTGAAGTTGGAAGATTTAGGCCTGGGCCTTCGTAAAGAAGACTGAGTGTTAGAATCGGATCCGAACTATTCAACAAAGGAGGGAAACTTCAATGAGAAAGCTTCAACGTACAAGTTCTCAACGTAAAGCACTATTACGTGACCTTACAACAGACTTAATCGTACATGAACGCATTCAAACGACTGAAGCTCGTGCGAAAGAAGTGCGTTCGACTGTAGAAAAAATGATTACGCTTGGCAAACGTGGAGATATTCACGCTCGCCGTAAAGCAGCAGAATGGATGCGCCGTGAGTTGGTAACAACTGCAGACGCTGAAGGCAACGAAACAACAACGTATGCATTGCAGAAATTGTTTGATGATGTTGCACCACGCTACGCTGAACGTCAAGGCGGTTACACGCGCATTATGAAAATGGGGCCTCGTCGCGGAGATGGCGCACCTATCGTTATTATCGAATTGGTTTAATTTGAATCAATGGATTCAAATTAAAGCCTCCGGCAGATGTCACGGATTTTGAAAGGAATTAATTGCGCTAGCGCAATTCAAAATCCGGACGCAATTATGCCGAGGCATAATTGATTTACTTGAAGGGGGTCAATAGCCCTCTTCTTTTAGCATTATGATTTATACGACAATATGAAAAGCTGAGTGTTATGATGAGCGAGCCGAAAGGCGGCGTCTCGTCTAGCTCTACGCACCTCATTCAACCCTGGCTTAAGCAACCGGGGAAGCCATAGAGACAGAAAAGCGCATTTCTCTGAATGAGGTGCGCGCTTTTTTTATTTAGTTACCATTTTACAAATGTGCATGAAAGCCAGTAGAGTAGAGATGAGTAAAGCAAGTGTTAGAGGAGGTCAGCTTAGATGAATTCGATTATTTTGTCATTTGAAAATGTGACATTTACATATATGCAAGAAGACGAGTCGGTAAAACCGGCTGTCAAGGATTTGTCATTTTCTGTTCAAGATGGAGAGTGGATTGCTTTGGTAGGTCATAATGGTTCTGGAAAATCAACAATTGCTAAATTGATGAACGGCTTGTTGTTTCCACAAACGGGCAGTGTGTTTGCTATGGGGAAATTGATGGGCGAAGAAAATCTGTGGGACATTCGTTCACAAATGGGCATGGTGTTTCAAAATCCAGATAACCAATTTGTCGGAGCGACAGTTCAAGATGATGTAGCCTTTGCGTTAGAAAACAACGGTGTGCCACACGAAGAAATGGTCTTGCGTGTGAAGGAAGCTTTGCACCAAGTAAAAATGGATGATTACTTTGACCAAGAACCCCATCATTTATCCGGCGGTCAAAAACAACGTGTTGCTATCGCAGGTGCTCTCGCATTGCGTCCTCGTTTACTAATTCTAGATGAAGCAACTTCTATGCTCGATCCTCAAGGTCGAATGGAGGTCATTGAGACCATTCGTCAACTGCGCGAAGCAACAGGACTAACCGTGATCTCGATTACACACGATTTAGAAGAAGCTGCCTTAGCTGATCGCATTTTAGTTATGAACGCGGGTGAAAAGAAATTAGAAGGAAAGCCAGAAACGGTTTTTCTATCTAGCAACAAATTAACGAGTTTAGGCTTAGATTTGCCGTTTTCAATGCGCATGACGCATTTGTTGCGCGAAGCGGGTGTACCGTTACAAGGAGAACATATGACAGAAGATGAATTGGTGGATGAATTATGGACATTTTACTCCAACAAGTAGGATATAGTTACGCAAAAGATACACCGTTTGAAAAACGAGCATTGACGGATGTATCGCTGCATATTCCTGAAGGTTCATACACAGCAATCATCGGTCATACAGGATCTGGCAAATCAACCGTTCTTCAGCATTTAAATGCTCTCTTAAAGCCGACAGAAGGATCAGTGACGATTGGTGACCGTAAAGTTGAAGCGGGTGTTAAAGCTAAGAATTTGCGTGATGTTCGTCGTCAAGTGGGCATTGTTTTTCAATTTCCGGAACAGCAATTGTTCGATGAAACGGTTTTGAAAGATATTATGTTCGGTCCTTTGAATTACGGTGTGCCAGAAGAAGAAGCAAGTCGCAGAGCGCATGAACTAGTTGAACAACTGGGATTGCCTTTAGAAGTATTGACGAAATCCCCATTTGATTTATCAGGTGGTCAAATGCGCCGTGTCGCAATAGCAGGTGTATTGGCAATGGAACCGGATGTTTTAGTGTTAGACGAACCCACTGCCGGATTAGACCCACGTGGCCGTCGTGAGATTATGGATTTGTTTCACCGCCTTCATGTCGAAAAAGGACTGACGACGGTGCTAGTGACGCACAGTATGGAAGATGCCGCGCGTTACGCAGATAATGTGGCTATTATGCACAATGGCCGTTGTGTGGTTACTGGAGAACCTGTAGAAATTTTTTCGAACGAAGAACAGTTACGAGATTATCGTTTAGAACCGCCGCGAACCATTCGTCTTCAATGGAATTTTGAAGAAAAAACAGGTATTAAACTTGATTCGGTTTCGTTGACAGAAGAAGTGTTGGCTACAAACATCGCGCGTGCTTTATCGGAAGGACGTGGTTCTGAATGATGGAGAAAATGATTTTTGGACGGTTTATTCCTGGAAATTCGTTGATTCATCGAATGGATCCGCGTGCAAAAATTTCTTTTGTTTTCGTATTCATTGCGATTGTGTTTATTGCAAATAGTGCAGTGACCTATGGCATTCTTTTAGGCTTTACGTTACTGGTCGTATTTTTATCTAAAATTCGACTTTATTTCTTAATAAATGGCTTGAAACCGGTCTTTATTTTATTGATATTTACGTTTCTACTGCATATTTTCTTTACACGAGAAGGCGATATCTTATTGAACATTGGCTTTATCAAAATTTATGAAGAAGGCTTGCGTCAAGGAATATTCATCTCAGTGCGCTTTTTGGTTTTAGTATTTATCACAAGCATTTTAACTTTAACGACTTCTCCGATCTCTATCACAGATGGTATTGAAGTGTTGCTTGGACCGTTCAAAAAAGTTAAGTTGCCGGTTCATGAATTGGCGTTAATGATGTCGATTTCATTGCGCTTTATCCCGACTTTGATGGACGAAACTGGAAAAATTATGAAAGCGCAAATGGCGAGAGGGTCAGACATTGGCTCAGGACCGTTTAAAGAGCGTATCAAAGCGGTAGTACCTTTATTGATTCCTTTGTTTGTTAGCGCGTTTAAACGTGCTGAAGACTTGGCTACGGCAATGGAAGTTCGTGGTTATCGCGGTGGCGAAGGCAGAACGCGTTATCGTCAATTAAATTGGCGGCTGTTAGACAGTTTGAGTTTACTGGTACTTGTAGGGCTTGCCGGAATACTTGTGTATTTCCGTGTATAAGGAGAATTAGAATGAAACGATTAAAAGCGACTATTGCTTACGATGGTTCAGGATTTGTGGGTTATCAAATACAGCCGAACGCTCGTACAGTTCAACTTGAAATAATGAAAGTGCTTGAAACGATGCATAAAGGAAGAGTGGTTCAAGTAGTAGCGAGTGGACGGACAGACGCTAAAGTTCACGCAACTGGACAAGTTATTCATTTTGATTCTGAATTTTCCATTCCGATCAGCGGTTGGTTAAAAGCATTAAATGTGTTATTGCCTGAAGATATCCGAGTTCACTCGATTGAAGAAGTAGATGCTTCCTTTCATGCACGTTATCATACGACAGGCAAGATTTATCGCTATAAATGGGATCGGAGCGGGATCATCAGTCCGTTCACTCGGAACTTTATGGTTCATGTTAAACCATCACTAGATGTGGAAGCGATGAGAGATGCGGCACAGGCATTAATTGGCACGCACGACTTTTCTAGCTTTTGTGCAGCCAATACGGCTGTCGTCGATAAAGTGCGTACTATTCGGAGATTAGACTTTGAAGAACATGGCAATGAGCTGCATATGGTAATTGAAGGAACCGGATTTTTATACAATATGGTTCGGATCATTGCCGGAACTTTAGCAGAGGTTGGACTGGGCAAAAGACAAGCCGACGAACTTGAGAAAATTGTGGCTGTGATCGATCGAGATGCTGCTGGCATTACAGCTCCAGCCCATGGTCTTTACTTGGAAAGCGTGATGTACGGGAGCTGAAACAACTTTTCCTGGTGTTTTTAGAAAAACGCTTGACTTTTGTTGGTTTTCGTTATAACATGATGTATGGTATTTTCATTACCCCCACGATATGCCCCGGAAGGTTATTTGTGTTAAGGGATAACGAAAAAACGGAACAGCGGAATACTGTAAATGAACTTAAAAAGAGACGATTTATTAGGAGGACAATATACATGCGTACAACATTCATGGCTAAAGGTCACGAAGTAGAGCGTAAATGGTTAGTTGTCGATGCAGAAGGGCAAACTCTTGGACGTTTAGCTTCTGAAGTCGCTTCAATCTTACGCGGGAAATACAAACCAACATTCACACCAAACGTTGACACTGGTGATCACGTAATCATCATCAACGCTGAAAAGATTCACCTTACAGGTAACAAACTTGCAGACAAAATCTACTACCGCCACACTCAGTTTACAGGTGGTTTGAAGCAACGTACTGCACTTGAAATGCGCACGAAATACCCAACAAAAATGCTTGAAATGGCTGTTAAAGGGATGCTTCCAAAAAACTCTTTAGGTCGTCAAACGTTCAAAAAGCTGCATGTCTATGCTGGCCCAGAACATAACCACCAAGCTCAACAACCGGAAACTTACCAGCTTCGCGGGTAATAATTAGTAAATAAGAGGAGGATACACCTTTGGCACAAGTTCAATATATTGGCACAGGTCGTCGTAAAAACTCAACAGCTCGCGTACGTTTAGTACCGGGTGACGGCACAATTACAATCAACAACCGTGACGTAGCAGACTACGTTCCTTACGAAACATTACAACAAATCATCAAACAGCCACTCGTTGCTACGGAAACTCTAGGAAGCTATGATGTCCTAGTAAACGTAAACGGCGGTGGATTCACAGGACAAGCCGGAGCAATCCGTCACGGAATCGCACGTGCTCTACTTACTGTAGACCCTGCTTACCGTCCTGCGTTGAAATCTGCTGGGTTGTTAACACGTGACCCACGTATGAAAGAACGTAAAAAACCAGGTCTTAAATCAGCACGTCGTGCACCTCAGTTCTCAAAACGTTAATTTCGATTTTCGTTTACAAAGCATTTCCCGAAGAAATTCGGGGAATGCTTTTTTTATGTTCAACTGCAGGACAAGATGGGTAAAATAGAAGAAATGGGGAGGGGAAAGAGATGAACCGAATCAACTTGATTTGTCTTGGTGTAAAAGATATGGCAACAGCGGTCACATTTTATCGAGACGGTTTAGGCTTTAAAACGGCAGAACAAGGAGACAATCCCGCTATTGTGTTTTTTAATTCGTCAGGCACAAAATTGGAGTTGTATCCATTAGAGGAATTGGCGAAAGACATAGACGCACAAAATCCACCGACTGGCACGGGATTTGCGGGCATTACATTAGCGTACAACGCGAAGTCTAAAGAAGAAGTAGATCAAGTCATAAATTTGGCAAGACGTGCTGGAGGGAAAGTTGTGAAAGAGCCGGAAACTGTTTTCTGGGGCGGGTATTCGGGTTATTTTATAGATCCTGACGGCTATTATTGGGAAGTGGCATGGGGACCAGAATTTACTTACGATGACCAAGACATGTTGATCATTGATTCTTAAGTTGGCTGGCTACTCAAGTCCAGCTTTAAAGAAAAAAGGTGCGACACTAGATCTTGCGTGCCAAGAAGAGAAGCGTGTCCGATTGCATTTTTTCTTATAAGACCGAATACATTAAAAATAAGATTTGCTGTGCTATACTTTATGGTGAGCAAAATTGATAGGGAGTGTATCGATATGTTAACTGAAGTGCAAGTACGCGAAGTACTCGGAGCGTTAGAAGATCCGTTTTTACATAGATCGTTGACTGAAACAGACGGCATTACATCTGTAACGATTAAAGAAGAAAAAAAACACGTCAGTGTGAAATTGGCGATTGCCAAAACGAACACACCTGAACAAATGCAGCTGCAAATGAAAGTGGTTGACGTGTTAAAAGAAGCGGGCGCAGATTCTGTGGGCATTCGTTTTGAAGAGCTTTCTTCTGAAGCCTTGGCACAGTTCCGTGGAACTGCTAGTGAATCAGAAGCACAAGACCTACTGTCTCCATTAAACAAAGTTGAATTTATTTCTATCGCCAGCGGTAAAGGCGGCGTTGGTAAATCCACCGTGTCTGTCAACTTGGCGATTGCGTTAGCGCGTCTTGGAAAAAAAGTAGGCTTGATCGATGCTGACATTTACGGATTTAGTGTACCGGACATGATGGGGATTGATAAATCGCCAGTTGTTCGAGGACAAACTATTATTCCAGTTGAGCGATTTGGCGTAAAAGTTATTTCTATGGGCTTTTTCGTTGAAGATAATATGCCTGTTGTATGGCGTGGCCCAATGTTAGGTAAAGTGCTTGATCAATTTTTCCGCGATGTAGAGTGGGGAGATTTGGATTACCTTCTATTAGATTTACCACCAGGCACAGGAGACGTCGCACTCGACATTCACCAAATGTTGCCGGCTTCTAAAGAAATCGTTATTACAACACCTCATCCAACTGCAGCATTTGTTGCAGCACGTGCAGGAGCGATGGCTATTCAAACCGATCACGAAGTATTAGGGGTAATTGAAAATATGTCGTGGTTTGAAAGTGCAGAGACTGGAAAGAAAGAATATTTATTTGGACAAGGTGGAGGCCCAAAGCTTTCAGAAGAATTGCGTGCGCCGCTACTTGGTCAGATTCCAATGGGGCAGCCTGATTGGAACGAAAAAGACTTTGCACCATCAGTTTACCTGGAAGATCATCCGACAGGTAAAATTTACGAAGATATTGCTAAGCAAGTGCTCCAGCAATTTGCTGATAAAAAATAAAAGTTTTAAAAGCCGAGAAGCCATAATTGGTTTTTCGGCTTTTATTGTGTCTTTGCTCGATCAGGATATGGCGATTCAGTAACAAAGTTTCGACTTTCAAGGTTTGTTCACAATGTATTGAATAGAGTGAATGGATTTTTCAATAACCGGTTGGTACAATCTTAAAAGGACTTTAAATAACGGAGGCATTCAATTGACAATACGAAACTGGGTTAAGTTTTTCTTTAAAGCTCTTTTAATAGGTGGAATTGTGACAGGTATACTCGGCTTGTTCGTTCGTTGGAATGATGTGTTTTCAGAGCCTTTCAGCAATGGACAATGGGGCGAGTTTTTAGCAGGCTTTGTTTGGTTAGTCATTATTGGCTTAACGATGAGTATTATTAGTCAGCTATGTTTCTTTGCGTACTTAACGGTGCACCAAATCGGAATGAACATTTTCCGTACATTGCGGTTATGGAACTGGATACAGCTTTTAATTATAGGCGTGGTTATAACGGATTTGATTTTATTCCGTTTTGCACCAAATGCGCAAACAACAGAGCAAGTTTGGTTGTACGGAGCATTGTTGACTATTTTAATCGTGACAGGAGTTGTGACGGCATACGTTAAGGCGAAGTGGACAAACAAAGAAACCTTTATCTCAGCATTGTTTTTCATGATTGTTATTACTACGGTAGAATGGCTGCCAGCGTTAATGGTAGAAGCAGGGAATATTGATAGCTGGGTTACGTTGTTGTTGTTCCCGTTCTTAGCCGTAAACGCATATCAGCTATTAGTATTACCAAAATACAATGCGCAATCTGACGTAGATCGCCAAAAACTAGAAGAACGTCGTGCTGCACGAAAAGCAAAAGCATAGGGATGTTTTTCGTGAACTCAATCATTCAACCACTAGTCTCGATCTAGTGGTTGAATGATTTTTGATTTTTTATCGGATCCCGATTTTCGTATAAGAACACAGCGGGCTGTAAGGACAGCGCTCTTTTTTAGTGAAGAATAAATTCAGAATACAGAAGGAAAAAGAACGTTTTGAGAAAAACTTTCTCGAAAGTGTTGACAGGAAACTAAACATGCTTTAATATAATAAAAGTCGCCAAGCAACAACGAACAACATAAACAAAACGGTGACATACAACATTAACAACTTGAACCTTGAAAACTGAACAGCAAAACGTCAACGAAAGACGTCACGAGAACCTCGGTGCGAGAACGGCTTTTGCGCAGGTTGCCTTTGGCAAACAGAGCAAAGTTGTTTTTCATCTTGGTGTGCGTGACGAAAATTTACTGATCAGCATTTTGTAGATCAAGCCATCTTCGGATGGTGCCAGCAACAACTAGAGCAGTCAAATGTTCTCTATAATGGAGAGTTTGATCCTGGCTCAGGACGAACGCTGGCGGCGTGCCTAATACATGCAAGTCGAGCGGAACCATTGGAGCTTGCTCCTTTGGTTTAGCGGCGGACGGGTGAGTAACACGTGGGCAACCTGCCCTGCAGATCGGGATAACTCCGGGAAACCGGTGCTAATACCGAATAGTTTGCGGCCTCTCCTGAGGCTGCACGGAAAGACGGTTTCGGCTGTCACTGCAGGATGGGCCCGCGGCGCATTAGCTAGTTGGTGGGGTAATGGCCTACCAAGGCAACGATGCGTAGCCGACCTGAGAGGGTGATCGGCCACACTGGGACTGAGACACGGCCCAGACTCCTACGGGAGGCAGCAGTAGGGAATCTTCCGCAATGGACGAAAGTCTGACGGAGCAACGCCGCGTGAGTGACGAAGGTTTTCGGATCGTAAAACTCTGTTGTGAGGGAAGAACAAGTGCCAAGTAACTACTGGCACCTTGACGGTACCTCACCAGAAAGCCACGGCTAACTACGTGCCAGCAGCCGCGGTAATACGTAGGTGGCAAGCGTTGTCCGGAATTATTGGGCGTAAAGCGCGCGCAGGCGGTTCTTTAAGTCTGATGTGAAAGCCCACGGCTCAACCGTGGAGGGTCATTGGAAACTGGAGAACTTGAGTACAGAAGAGGAAAGTGGAATTCCATGTGTAGCGGTGAAATGCGTAGAGATGTGGAGGAACACCAGTGGCGAAGGCGACTTTCTGGTCTGTAACTGACGCTGAGGCGCGAAAGCGTGGGGAGCAAACAGGATTAGATACCCTGGTAGTCCACGCCGTAAACGATGAGTGCTAAGTGTTAGGGGGTTTCCGCCCCTTAGTGCTGCAGCTAACGCATTAAGCACTCCGCCTGGGGAGTACGGCCGCAAGGCTGAAACTCAAAGGAATTGACGGGGGCCCGCACAAGCGGTGGAGCATGTGGTTTAATTCGAAGCAACGCGAAGAACCTTACCAGGTCTTGACATCCCACTGCCCGGTGTAGAGATACACTTTTCCCTTCGGGGACAGTGGTGACAGGTGGTGCATGGTTGTCGTCAGCTCGTGTCGTGAGATGTTGGGTTAAGTCCCGCAACGAGCGCAACCCTTGATCTTAGTTGCCAGCATTTAGTTGGGCACTCTAAGGTGACTGCCGGTGACAAACCGGAGGAAGGTGGGGATGACGTCAAATCATCATGCCCCTTATGACCTGGGCTACACACGTGCTACAATGGACGGTACAAAGGGTTGCCAACCCGCGAGGGGGAGCTAATCCCAGAAAACCGTTCTCAGTTCGGATTGTAGGCTGCAACTCGCCTGCATGAAGCCGGAATCGCTAGTAATCGTGGATCAGCATGCCACGGTGAATACGTTCCCGGGCCTTGTACACACCGCCCGTCACACCACGAGAGTTTGTAACACCCGAAGTCGGTGAGGTAACCCTTGTGGAGCCAGCCGCCGAAGGTGGGACGGATGATTGGGGTGAAGTCGTAACAAGGTAGCCGTATCGGAAGGTGCGGCTGGATCACCTCCTTTCTAAGGATAAATTCGGAACCGGGCGCCTTAGGCGCTCCGGGGTTGACGTTTTGCGTTCAGTTTTGAAGGTTCATCTTCAGGCGGCAACGCCTTTTTTTGTGACTTTCAGACTTGTTCTTTGAAAACTGGATAAAACGACATTGAAACAAATGAAACATGAATTCAAAGTACGCGTGGCACTTGATGCCACAACTTTTTAATTAACCAGTGGTTAAGTTAGAAAGGGCGCACGGTGGATGCCTTGGCACTAGGAGCCGAAGAAGGACGGCACTAACACCGATATGCTTCGGGGAGCTGTAAGTGAGCGATGATCCGGAGATTTCCGAATGGGGGAACCCCCTGTCTTTAATGGGACAGGATCCATGTGTGAATCTATAGCACATGAGAAGGCAGACCCAGGGAACTGAAACATCTAAGTACCTGGAGGAAGAGAAAGCAAATGCGATTCCCTGAGTAGCGGCGAGCGAAACGGGATCAGCCCAAACCAAGAGGCTTGCCTCTTGGGGTTGTAGGACACTCTATACGGAGTTACAAAAGGAAGGATTAGGCGAAGCGACCTGGAACGGTCCGCCACAGCGGGTAACAGCCCCGTAGCCGAAAACCCTTCCCCTCCAGAGTGGATCCTGAGTACGGCGGAACACGTGAAATTCCGTCGGAATCTGGGAGGACCATCTCCCAAGGCTAAATACTTCCTAGTGACCGATAGTGAACCAGTACCGTGAGGGAAAGGTGAAAAGCACCCCGGAAGGGGAGTGAAATAGATCCTGAAACCGTGTGCCTACAAGTAGTCAAAGCCCGTTAATGGGTGATGGCGTGCCTTTTGTAGAATGAACCGGCGAGTTACGATTACATGCAAGGTTAAGCTGAGAAGGCGGAGCCGCAGCGAAAGCGAGTCTGAATAGGGCGATAGAGTATGTAGTTGTAGACCCGAAACCAGGTGATCTACCCATGTCCAGGGTGAAGGTAAGGTAACACTTACTGGAGGCCCGAACCCACGCACGTTGAAAAGTGCGGGGATGAGGTGTGGGTAGCGGAGAAATTCCAATCGAACCTGGAGATAGCTGGTTCTCTCCGAAATAGCTTTAGGGCTAGCCTCAAGATAGAGAATCCTGGAGGTAGAGCACTGTTTGGACTAGGGGCCCATCCCGGGTTACCGAATTCAGACAAACTCCGAATGCCAGTGATTTATGCTTGGGAGTCAGACTGCGAGTGATAAGATCCGTAGTCAAGAGGGAAACAGCCCAGACCACCAGCTAAGGTCCCCAAATATCCGTTAAGTGGAAAAGGATGTGGCGTTGCTTAGACAACCAGGATGTTGGCTTAGAAGCAGCCATCATTTAAAGAGTGCGTAATAGCTCACTGGTCGAGTGACACTGCGCCGAAAATGTACCGGGGCTAAACGGATTACCGAAGCTGTGGATGGATCTCTTCGGAGATCCGTGGTAGGAGAGCGTTCTAAGGGCGTTGAAGTCAGACCGGAAGGACTGGTGGAGCGCTTAGAAGTGAGAATGCCGGTATGAGTAACGAAAGACGGGTGAGAATCCCGTCCACCGAATGCCTAAGGTTTCCTGAGGAAGGCTCGTCCGCTCAGGGTTAGTCGGGACCTAAGTCGAGGCCGATAGGCGTAGACGATGGACAACAGGTTGATATTCCTGTACCACCTCCCCGCCGTTTGAGCAATGGGGGGACGCAGAAGGATAAGGAGAGCGTGCCGTTGGTTGTGCACGTCCAAGCAGTGAGGCGTGGAATGAGGCAAATCCCATTCCTGATACGTTGAGCTGTGATGGCAAGAGGTTTACCTCAGAGTCCCTGATTTCACACTGCCAAGAAAAGCCTCTAGCGAGGCGGGAGGTGCCCGTACCGCAAACCGACACAGGTAGGCGAGAAGAGAATTCTAAGGTGAGCGAGTGAACTCTCGTTAAGGAACTCGGCAAAATGACCCCGTAACTTCGGGAGAAGGGGTGCTCTGGTAGGGTGAATAGCCCGAGAGAGCCGCAGTGAATAGGCCCAGGCGACTGTTTAGCAAAAACACAGGTCTCTGCAAAACCGTAAGGTGACGTATAGGGGCTGACGCCTGCCCGGTGCTGGAAGGTTAAGAGGAGTGCTTAGCGCAAGCGAAGGTGCGAATTGAAGCCCCAGTAAACGGCGGCCGTAACTATAACGGTCCTAAGGTAGCGAAATTCCTTGTCGGGTAAGTTCCGACCCGCACGAAAGGCGTAACGATCTGGGCACTGTCTCAACGAGAGACTCGGTGAAATTATAGTACCTGTGAAGATGCAGGTTACCCGCGACAGGACGGAAAGACCCCGTGGAGCTTTACTGTAGCCTGATATTGAATTTTGGTGCAACTTGTACAGAATAGGTAGGAGCCTTAGATTCCGGAGCGCCAGCTTCGGCGGAGGCGTCAGTGGGATACTACCCTGGTTGTATTGAAATTCTAACCCACAAGCCTGATCGGCTTGGGAGACAGTGTCAGGCGGGCAGTTTGACTGGGGCGGTCGCCTCCTAAAGAGTAACGGAGGCGCCCAAAGGTTCCCTCAGAATGGTTGGAAATCATTCGCAGAGTGTAAAGGCAGAAGGGAGCTTGACTGCGAGACGTACATGTCGAGCAGGGTCGAAAGACGGGCTTAGTGATCCGGTGGTTCCGCATGGAAGGGCCATCGCTCAACGGATAAAAGCTACCCCGGGGATAACAGGCTTATCTCCCCCAAGAGTCCACATCGACGGGGAGGTTTGGCACCTCGATGTCGGCTCATCGCATCCTGGGGCTGTAGTCGGTCCCAAGGGTTGGGCTGTTCGCCCATTAAAGCGGTACGCGAGCTGGGTTCAGAACGTCGTGAGACAGTTCGGTCCCTATCCGTCGCGGGCGCAGGAAATTTGAGAGGAGCTGTCCTTAGTACGAGAGGACCGGGATGGACACACCGCTGGTGTACCAGTTGTTCTGCCAAGGGCATCGCTGGGTAGCTATGTGTGGCCGGGATAAGTGCTGAAAGCATCTAAGCACGAAGCCCCCTCAAGATGAGATTTCCCATTGCGCAAGCAAGTAAGATCCCTCAAAGACGATGAGGTAGATAGGTTCGAGGTGGAAGCGTGGCGACACGTGCAGCTGACGAATACTAATCGATCGAGGACTTAACCAACAAACTGTACGCGAATCATGCACGATTTGTTTCACCTGTCGTTTATCCAGTTTTGAGTGAACAAGCACTCAATTAAAATAGTCCAGTGATGATGGCAAAGAGGCCACACCCGTTCCCATCTCGAACACGGCAGTTAAGCTCTTTTGCGCCGATGGTAGTTGGGGGTTTCCCCCTGTGAGAGTAGGACGTCGCTGGGCTATTCTATGTTTATTTTTTTTGTTCCTCATGATTCTTTTACCTTGCTTCCATAGCTCAGCAGGTAGAGTGCTTCCATGGTAAGGAAGAGGTCACCGGTTCGAATCCGGTTGGAAGCTTTTCTTTTTTTAGAGTTTCTAAATAGGAAGTTAAAAAATGAGTTAATTTAGGCCCCTTGGTCAAGCGGTTAAGACACCGCCCTTTCACGGCGGTAACACGGGTTCGAATCCCGTAGGGGTCACCATATTTGGAGGATTAGCTCAGCTGGGAGAGCATCTGCCTTACAAGCAGAGGGTCGGCGGTTCGATCCCGTCATCCTCCACCACTTTTTTCGTAAATTTATACGGTGGGGTAGCGAAGTGGCTAAACGCGGCGGACTGTAAATCCGCTCCTTCGGGTTCGGCAGTTCGAATCTGCCCCCCACCACCAGTTTTCTTATAGTAATTAATGGGGTATAGCCAAGCGGTAAGGCAACGGGTTTTGATCCCGTCATGCCCTGGTTCGAATCCAGGTACCCCAGCCATTTTTACTGTGAGCCATTAGCTCAGCTGGTAGAGCATCTGACTTTTAATCAGAGGGTCGAAGGTTCGAATCCTTCATGGCTCATTCTTTTAACATCCTTGCGCCTGTTCAGCGCGGGGCCTTAGCTCAGCTGGGAGAGCGCGTCGCTGGCAGTGACGAGGTCAGGGGTTCGAGCCCCCTAGGCTCCATTGTTCCATGTGTATTTGTACTATCCATGTGTAAAACCCCGTATCCATGTATTTGGATACGGGGTTTTTTTAGGTTTTGATGTATTCGGACTGTGGGCGGAAAATGACGTTGTGTTCTTGTTGTTCGAGTGCATGTGCTGTCCAACCTACAATACGTGCACTGCTGAAGGTGGGTGTAAACAATTCGGTAGGCATCGCGATCGAGCGCATAATAGCAGCGGCATAAAATTCTACATTGGTGTACAGTGCACGACCGGGTTTTCGTTCATTTAGCTTATCGGTGATAACGGCTTCTGCAGCAACTGCTAAATCAAGCCATGGATCTTCTCCATGAAGGTCGAGACACTTTTCTCGGAGGATGATGGATCGCGGATCTTCTGTACGGTAGATTCGGTGACCAAAGCCCATTATTTTTTCTCCTCGATTTAATTTTTCTTCAATAACTGGAACAATGCGGTCTTCTGTTTTTATGGTGTCTAGTAAATCAATGACGCCTGAAGGAGCCCCACCGTGAAGAGGACCTTTCATCGTTCCAAGCGCAGAAGTAATCGCTGACACTAAATCAGACTCGGTAGAAATGGTGACGCGCGCTGCAAATGTTGAAGCATTCATGCCATGTTCCATCGTTAGTTTTAAATAAGTATCAAGTGCTTCCGTTTGTACTGGTGAAGGTTGTTGTCTACTGATCATCCATAGGTAGTTGGCTGTATGTCCCAAATCGTCTCTTGGTTCAACAGCTTCAAGCTCGTGTTGAAAGCGATAAAACGCCGCTGTCATTACAGGCAATGCTGCTGTTAATGCAATAGCTTGTTGTTGTGAAGAAAGCGTTAGAAAATTAGTATCTGGATATGCGGATATCAATGTTCGCATAGCATCCATCAACGAAATTTCTTTTGGTAAAAGCTTCGTAATTTCAACAATATGTGTCGGCAGTTTCCGGTAGCTGAGTAACTGTTTAGACAAATGAGTTAGTTGTTGCGCATTTGGCCACTGACCAAACCAAAGAAAATAAGCTGTTTCCTCGAATGATTTATCTCGAACAACTGTTTCTATGCGTTCGCCTCGGTATCGCAGTTCTCCTAAATCTCCATCTACAGAAGCAATAGCAGTTTGAACGGCTACTACGCCTTTTAATCCTGGTTGAAACATCAGAATTCCTCCTTTTTCTTTTAGTTTACTCTCGTTATTTGATAATAAAAATTAAAGATATATAATTGAGACAATTAAGAAAAGTAATCGGAATGAGGGATGTCATGGAAGTTCAGTGGTTGAGAACCTTTGTGGATGCTGCAGAAACGTTAAACTTCAGAATGACGTCAGAACGACTGATGATGTCACAACCCAGTGTGACTGTTCATATTCGGTTATTAGAAGAAAACTTAGGTCTTCTTTTGTTCAAGCGCAGCAACAACCGGGTATCGTTAACAGAAGAAGGAAGGTATTTCAAAGAAAAAGCCGAAAAAGTACTAAAGCAATTAGATAACAGTATCGAAGCGGTGCATTCTTTTTCTCAAGGGTACCGAAAAAAATGGACACTAGCCATTTCACCTTTAATGGCAGAAACTGTTTTGCCTTATGTACTAAAGTCATTTACACAACAACATCCGCAAGTAGAGTTGGTGATTCGTGTAGAAGAATCTAGTGATATTGAAGAATTGGTTGAAACAGAACAAGTGTCGGCTGGCATTTCGGCTTTGCCGCCGATCGGTCGTCTGATTGAGCCACTTATCGTATACAACGATCCATTGCTGTTTGTTTTACCAAGAGATGCTTATGATGATGAGACAGGACCAGTCGTTTCAGTAGAACAAGCTTTACGAAGTGCAACATTGTTTACGCATCATCATCCTGTTTTTTGGGAAGAGTTATTAGGAATCCTGCGATTGCATGTACCTGGTATTCGCACCATGAAAGTGACGCAAGCCCATATCGTTAAACGATTTGTTCAAGAAGGACTGGGTACTTCGTTTTTGCCAAAGTCGATAGTTCGGCGAGAACTAGTAGAAGGTCGATTAATGGAAGTCCATTTTGATTTGTTTCCGTTGCCCGTCGTTTCTACTTATTTTCTGGTAAAGCAAATGGGCTCACTGGAGCAAGATTTTATTGAACGTATTCAGTCGGTGTATTTTAGTTAGAAGGAGAGATTGAAATGATGATTGAGTCTAATGGCATTCGGTTACGGTTATTGAAAAGAGAGGATTTTGAAGCGTTATGGGCTTTGTATGACCCTAAGATTTTTGAACACATGCTCAGTCAAGTAGAGAGCTTTGAAGACTTGGTTGCGTGGTTAGAATCCGGATTAAACCAGTCAAATGTACTAATTTTCGTTGTAGAAAAGCCTGAAACGGCTGAAATTGTCGGTACAACACGCATATATGCAATTGATGAAGCCAATAAAAGCTGCGAAATTGGTTCAACATTTTATGCGCAATCTGCTCAAAGAACGCATGTAAACACAGCGGTTAAGCGAGCTTTGCTTAGTTATTGTTTTGAAGAGCGGGATATGATTCGTGTGCAATTTAAGACAGATGCTGAAAATGTGCGTTCACAGAAGTCGATTGAACGCATCGGTGCGGTTAAAGAAGGCGTGCTTCGCAATGAACGTATTCGCTCGACGGGTAAGCCGAGAGACGCTGTGGTGTATTCAATTATCGACAGTGACTGGCTGAAAGTGAAAAAAGACTTGGAGAAAAAAGCGAATAAATATACGTAAATTTGTTTGGTTGAGCCAAATAGACCTTAGCGGTTACAATAAGTCTATCTTGCTAAGGGGGTATAAAATAATGAATAAATTAAATATTTCTATTATAGGGGTTCCAATGGACCACGGACAAACTCGTCGTGGTGTGGATATGGGACCAAGCGCTATCCGTTATGCGGGCGTTGTGGATCGTATTGAAGAGTTAGGACACAGTGTAACGGATGAAGGGGATATCCAAATCGGTCAAACAGACGGCAGTGTGGATGCTTCAACAAATTTGCGTAATTTAAAAGTCATTACTGAAGCAACAGAAGCACTTGGCGATAAAGTATTTGAAGTAGCAGAATCTGGAAACTTTCCACTTGTACTAGGTGGTGATCACAGCATTGCAATCGGTACACTCGCTGGAATTTCTGAACGTCATGAAAACTTAGGCGTTATCTGGTACGATGCACACGCTGACATGAACACAAGCGATACGTCACCATCAGGCAATATTCATGGCATGCCACTTGCTGCAAGCTTTGGACACGGCCACGAGAAATTGACGAACATTCGCGGCTATTCACCAAAAGTAAAACCTGAAAACATTGTCATCATCGGTGCTCGTTCGGTGGACCCAGGTGAGCGTGAATTGATTAAAGAGCACGGCATTCGCGTTTACAGCATGCACGAAATTGATAAAATGGGCATGCACGCAGTAATCGAGGATTCGATCCGTTACTTGAAAGAAGAACGCAATACAGATGCGGTTCATTTATCATTAGATCTTGATGGGATTGACCCAATGTACACACCAGGCGTCGGTACTCCAGTTCCAGGTGGCATTAGTTACCGCGAAAGCCATTTAGCTATGGAAATGCTGTATGATGCAAACATCATTACTTCTGCTGAATTTGTAGAAGTAAATCCGATTCTTGATGAAAAAAACAAAACAGCGGATGTTGCGGTTGCATTGATAGGCTCATTATTTGGTGAAAAATTAATGTAGTCAAAGTATTCCGAACATAAATACCCTTATATAAATCCAACGGGTCTGGCCACTCCGCTTTCCTGTGGGCTCAGCTTCAGCCTCCTCGTCACTGGCGTTCCTGCGGGGTCTTCAGCTTTCGCTGTCCCACGGGAGTCTTCGTGGCCGGACCGGTTGGAAGCGTGGGGTTCTAATCGAAATAAGCGACTCGCTGATCGAGGCCCATTAAAAAGGCTCACCATATGCTTGGTATTCAGACCAGTCTAAATACGATAAAAAATTAGTCATTCTTTACTATCACGACTATTCTTTTGTCTACAAGTTCAAACAGGCGAAAGCCTGTTTTTTTCTTTGCCAAAAAATAAATGGATTTTAAATTGGAAATATTGAAAATATAGTTGGATTTATTTGGGTATTATCTGATACGATAGAATAAGAAAAAAAGTTGAAACCTTTTGAGTTTCGGTACGTATATAAAGTACAGCCGCATAGGCAGAGGGAAATGAGATCATGGATGCGTTAGTCAATAAACGAGTAGCAAACGTACTAAAAGGCGATCAGAACGCATTCGCCGAAATCGTGGAGCTTTACCAGCACCAGCTGTATCATATTTGCTACCGTATGCTTGGCAACAAGCAAGAAGCAGAAGATATCGCACAAGAAGCTTTTATGCGTGCTTATGTAAACATCCATACATTCGATCAAAATCGAAAATTTTCGACATGGCTTTACCGAATTGCCACTAATCTGTGTATCGACCGGATTCGTAAAAAAAAGCCGGATTATCATTTAGATGCGGAAGTGCGCGGAGCAGAAGGCTTGAATATGTATTCCAAAATCGCCAATGACGATGAACTTCCAGAAGATGAATTGATGCGGATGGAAGTTCAAGAGCGGGTTCAGTATGAAATTAGCCGCTTGCCAGATAAGTACCGTGCCGCTATTGTATTAAAGTATATTGAAGAATTGCCACTCGCGGAAATTAGTGAAATCTTGGATTTGCCATTAGGAACGGTGAAGACGCGTATTCACCGAGGGCGAGAAGCTCTTCGCAAGCAATTGAGCAATTTGTAGGAGGCGAGCACGATGAATGCGTGTCCGGAAAACATTATCCAAATAATGCACCATCACTTTGATGGAGATACGAGCTCGAGTGAAGAACAGCAATTAAAAGAGTACTTGGAAAACTGCGACGATTGCCGAGAAAAGTACCAAGCATTAAACAGAACCATTGCATTTATTCAAAGTGCATCCCATATACAAGCGCCTTCTGGTTTTGTCCAAAAAACAATGGAGCGGTTACCAAAAGAAAAACAACGAGCAGGTATCCAAAGATGGTTTAGAAGACACCCCATGCTTGCGGCGGCTGCTTTATTTTGTGTGTTGATGAGCACGGCACTGTTTGCGAATTTTAATG
Organism: Planococcus versutus; assembly: GCF_001186155.3. Classification (NCBI taxonomy): domain Bacteria; kingdom Bacillati; phylum Bacillota; class Bacilli; order Caryophanales; family Caryophanaceae; genus Planococcus; species Planococcus versutus. The sequence continues at coordinate 162,407 of NZ_CP016540.2, forward strand.
ATGACCAACAGTTTTCGTTTACGAAACAGCCGAATCTAGTAGTTGAAGGACAAACTGTAATTGTACCTGAAGGAGAAACAGTGGTTGGCAACTTAACCATACGCAACGGTGATTTACGTGTAGAAGGTGAGCTTCAAGGAGACGTAACCATTGTCAACGGTCAGTATATGGCATCGAGCGGTGTCATTACGGGTGAAATCGAAGAAATTGATAAAGCTTTTGAATGGTTATGGTATACCATTAAAGAAGGATTTAAAGATGCAGCTTCTATTTTTAATCCAAACGACAGCCCAGTTGACGATTAAACCTATCCTCTCCTAAAGGATGGGTTTTTTCTATGAAGGCAAGCCCAATTCACTTATGCTATACTAAATGCATACGCAGATGTAGAAAAGCGAGGGTTGCAGATGCCTTTTTTTGAAAGTTTAACAGACCAAACGCCATTTAGACTTCTAGGGAACATCATTGACATTTTACTAGTTTGGTTCGTTGTTTATAAATTGATTACGGTTATTAAAGGGACGAAAGCCGTTCAATTATTGAAAGGGATTTTTGTCATTATTATTGCGCGCCTCGTGACGCAAGCACTCAACCTGGAAACATTAGGCTGGATTATGCAGCAAGTGTTGGAATGGGGCTTTCTAGCCATCATTATCATTTTCCAGCCAGAGCTTCGCCGTGCACTTGAGCAACTGGGTCGTGGCAGACTTTTCTCGAGCAGTACATTGAACGAAGAATCCGAACGCAACCGACTCATCGAAGCAATGTCCAAATCTGTTAGTTACATGGCTAAACGGCGAATCGGTGCATTAATATCGATTGAACGAGAAACAGGATTGAGTGAATATATTGAAACGGGTACTCCGATGAACTCGGACCTCACATCTGAACTGATGATCAATTTGTTTATTCCCAATACACCGTTGCATGATGGAGCGGTGATTGTTCAAAAAAATCGAATTGCTGCAGCGGCATGCTATTTGCCACTGTCTGAAAGTCCATTCATCTCTAAAGAGTTGGGTACGCGCCACCGTGCAGCTCTTGGTATTAGTGAAGTGACGGATGCAATTACGATTGTTGTATCGGAAGAAACCGGCGCCATCAGTTTGACGGCAAATGGTGATTTACACCGCAATTTATCACTTGAAGACTTTGAAGTGAAGCTGCGCCGCATTTGGTTTGGTGCAGAACAGCAAGAAGTCGCTCTTTCTTGGTGGAACTGGAGGGGGAAAAAGAATGGATAAAATGATGGACAATCGCTGGTTTTTACGCAGCACGGCACTCTTATTAGCTTGTCTTTTGTTTTTTTCCGTAAAAGCGGATGACAATACTTCCGGGTCAACGGACACCAGCCGTGTGTCTGAAGTGATTGAAGACGTTGAACTCGAGGTATACCATGACAATACGTTAATGGTAAGTGGCATACCCAAAACGGTTGATTTGCATTTGACGGGACCTGTGAGTATTGTTCAAACAGCACGTCAACTGGAAGACTTCACGTTGTTTGTGGATTTGCGTAATTTACCGATGGGTGAACATCAAGTGCCCATTCAAACTGAAAACCTATCTGAACAATTAAATGTACGAGTCGACCCAGCTTTTGTGAATGTTGTCATTGAAGAACGAGTGTCGCAAGAATTCCGAATCGACCCAGAAATAAATGAACGAATGCTTGCGGATGGTTTTATTTTAGACAGTGTAGAAGTAGAACCGAAAACAGTCATTGTTACCGGACCAAAAAGTATGATTGATGCGATTAGCTTTGTAAAAGCGACAGTTTCTGGCGAGCAAGGAGTTAAAGAGTCGTTTACGACTGCTGCGAGCGTTCGTGTCTTAGCTGAAGACTTAACAAAGCTTGAAAGTGCAAAAATTGAACCTGAAGAAGTAGAAGTATCGGTTAAAGTTGTAGAGTATAGCAAAGTTGTACCGGTCAGAATTGAAGCTACTGGAAAAGCGGGTGCTGGCATTACGATTAACGGCTGGACCACTCCGACTGAAGAAATTCGGATTTTCGGTCCAGAGACAGTAGTAGACGAGCTGACTGAATACGTTGTTAACGTTGATGCTGCAAGTGTTACTGCTGAAGATGCGACAGTAGAAGTAGATCTTGAAATTCCTGCTGGTGCTTCTGCGGTTTCACCTGGTCAAGTGACAGTTGAAGCTCAAGCAATCATTGATGAATCGGCGCAACTACCAATAGCTGAAGAAGATGCAAAAGTAGCACGTGATTAGATGATATTGAGACCACAAAGATAATCTAGAATAGAAATCAAAATAGAAGCAATTGACTGAAGGAGCGAATATCGCAATGGGAAAATATTTTGGAACAGATGGCGTACGTGGAGTTGCCAATAGTGAGCTGACACCTGAACTGGCTTTTAGATTAGGTCGCATCGGCGGGTATATTTTAACGAAAAGTGCAAAAGACAAGCCGAAAGTGCTAATTGGCCGTGATACACGAATTTCAGGAGAAATGTTAGAAGGCGCTTTGGCTGCTGGACTACTTTCTGTTGGAGCAGAAGTCATGCGCCTTGGCGTTATCAGCACACCAGGCGTTTCTTATTTAACGCGTGTGATGAGTGCAGAAGCAGGCGTGATGATTTCTGCTTCACACAACCCGGTAGAAGATAACGGCATCAAATTCTTTGGCTCAGATGGGTTTAAACTATCAGACGCACAAGAAGCAGAAATTGAAGCATTGTTAGACAGTGCTGAAGATCTATTGCCACGTCCGACAGGCGGCGATTTGGGTAGCATTACGGATTATTTCGAAGGCGGACAAAGATACCTTCAGTACTTGAAAAAAACAGTTGATGAAGAATTTACAGGCATTCTTGTAGCATTGGATTGCGCACACGGCGCAACGTCTACATTGGCAACGCATGTATTTGCCGACTTAGACGCAGACATCACTTCAATGGGCGCATCGCCGAACGGCTTGAATATTAACGCAAACGTAGGCTCTACTCATCCTGAACAATTGGCAGAGCTCGTTGTGGCTAAAGGCGCAAACATTGGTCTTGCATTCGACGGCGACGGCGATCGTTTAATTGCAGTAGATGAAAAAGGAAACATTGTCGATGGCGATCAAATTATGTATATTTGCGCAAAGCATTTGCACTCAGAAGGTCGCTTGAAAAAAGATACGGTCGTTTCGACTGTAATGAGCAATATGGGCTTTTATAAAGCCCTAGAAAGCCATGGCATGAAGAGTAACAAAACAGCTGTGGGTGATCGTTATGTTGTAGAAGAAATGAAAAACAATGATTACAACTTGGGTGGCGAACAATCCGGTCACATTATTTTTCTTGATTACAACACAACAGGCGATGGCTTATTGACAGGCCTTCAATTGGTAAATATCATGAAGATTACAGGGAAGAAATTATCTGAACTGGCATCTGAAATGACAATTTATCCTCAAAAACTTGTGAATATTCGTGTAACCGATAAGCATGCTGTCACAGACAATGCAAAAGTGGCAGAAGTTATTGCTGAAGTTGAAAAAGAAATGAACGGCAATGGTCGCGTCCTAGTACGCCCTTCTGGCACTGAGCCATTAGTACGTATTATGGTAGAAGCCGCTTCAGCAGAAAACTGTGAACGCTATGTAGAACGCATTGCAGAAGTTGTACGCAGTGAAATGGGCTTAAGCTAAGTAAATCGAGTAATTTCCAGTCCGTAAGCATTTTTGCTTGCGGGCTTTTTTTGATGAACAGTTAGTTTGGTAGGGGAGAAGAAACGCTACAAGTGGCTGCTTTCCGTTCGAGCGCTTGCACTTCAAGCAGTTACTGAGAGTTAACGACAGAGAAAATAAGCATACTAAATAATCTTGTAACCCGTTCAGTTTTGAATCGCAAAACCGAAACAAATACCTAAAAAGACTATCTTTTAGCACCTAGTTAGATAGGGTTTTAAAACATCAATTAACACTTAAATTAGCCAAGTTTTCGAACTCATAAATTTAGGTGTTTTTTATACGATTTTAGAATTTAAAATGGCATATCATATATCCTTCTAATGGAGTACCATTATATTGAAAGTATAGAGGAACAAGAATATTTACCTCCATATCCGAGATTTATTAAATACTTTAGTTATTATTTGCCGAAACGATTAATTTTTGAATGTGAGGAGTAAATTAATGAAGAAGAGTGTAATTATATTTGAAAGTTTTATGTTTGTGTTGGTACTAATATCTTTATTTTTCGCTTTTTCGAAAAACGAACATTTTATAAAATTTGATTGGGGTATTTGGTTCGTTTTTGTACTGGATTATACTATTCGATTAATAAAATCCGAAAACAAATGGACTTACGTTAAACAACATCCCTTTGAACTGATTGCTATTATTCCTTTCGATTCTATTTTTAGAGCAGCACGTATTGTCCGCTTGTTCCGTGTGATCCGTTTAATCGGGATAGGTTCACGATATCTAACTCCTGTCTATAAATTATTAAGAACAAATGGCTTGGACAAGGTATTAATTATTGCTATGGTTTTACTATTTATTATCCCTATTCCCATTGTGCTTCTTGAACCTTCAATAAATACTTTTGGTGATGCACTTTGGTGGGCTGTTGTAACTACTACGACTGTCGGATATGGAGATATTTCTCCAGAAACACCAATTGGACGAGTATTAGCCGTTGTATTGATGTTGGTTGGTATTGGAATCATTGGTACATTAACTTCTGCGATTACAAGTTTCTTCAGTAATAAAAATGGATCGAATCACGACAAAAGAATTCTAGGTGTAATTCAGTCTATCGAAGAAATTGAAAATCTGACTAAAGAAGATATAGAATTTGTTCAAATGTACTTGGAGAGAAAAGAAATTAAATAGGATCAGTTGGAAGTGTCTTAAGTCGATGCTTCTTTTTTGTGTTCTTTTTCTGGCTTTCTTAATCCTTTTAATGAACTTGAATTTCCTTAAATGTGAGAAATGGTTTTGATTTGATGAATGTGTTGGTAGAAGTACAAAGCTCTTTTATAAATCATCGTTCAGCTTCAACTCCAGTTCCTTCAAAATACGTTTATTGTTTTTCTTGTTTCGTACCCAACCCACGAAGTTTTCATCTTCTAGAAGCCCAACGATTAAACGACCTACGATAGCTTCTTCAGGTCGTTCGCTGTACTCGGAAAAATACTTAACTGTGTTTTTTTCCAGTTCTGATAGTTCCCATTCAACAGGTTGTTTGTTCAGTCGTCTTGGTTCGGTTTTGACATTGCAGTTCCCTTCTTTTTTAGTGTGCCGATTAGACACTGAAATAGTTGGTTTACAATTTTACTTGTAGTCTTGATAATTGCAGGGTCTATTTATAGTTCTAATTAAAATTTTGCGGTTCAAAACTTAATCTTAATAGGCTTTTTTTTAACAGAAGAGTGTGCTGCTATAGCGTAGGTGAAAGACGCTTTCGCAGACGAAGCTAGCACAAGAGTGCAGCAGCAAGGAAAAAGAACCAGTAAACGGAGAAAACATGATAAAATAGACTTAACCCACTTTGGTCTTTTATTGACGTTGTTATCATCAACCGATATAATAGTAAAGTTGGTTTAAGGTAGCAGAAAAAGGAGGATAGATGTGGATGCATGGAAAACAATTATAGCGCCTGTACTGGAGAAATTGGACGGACAAGTCATCTCTAGTAGACGAGGAGAAGGAGTATCGAAATTTCGGCGGATCCCTTCCGGCCAAGAAGCCTGGTCGTGATGTCTATTCTCAAATCAATCGAGTGATCGATTGGACAATGGAATAGACAGGCTCAAAGCGTGTTTGTGAAAAAACAAACACTTATTTGATTTGGAAAAATGGAGGAATTTAATTATGTGTGGAATTGTAGGATACATTGGAGAAAAGGATTCAAAGGAAATTTTGTTAAAAGGCTTAGAACGTCTTGAATACCGTGGATATGATTCAGCAGGAATTGCGATTCGTAACGGCAAAGGCGTAAAAGTATTTAAAGAAAAAGGGCGTATTGCTGATTTACGTGGAGTTGTAGAAAACGATGTGATGGGTTCAACAGGGATTGGTCATACACGCTGGGCAACACACGGGAAACCAACGCGCGCTAATGCTCACCCGCATCAAGACGAGTCTCAACGCTTTACCATTGTGCATAACGGTGTGATCGAAAACTACCACCACATTCAACGTGATTATTTGGACGGTGTGGAAATGCAGTCAGACACGGATACAGAAATTATCGTTCAGTTGATCGGCAAATTTGTAGAAGAAGGTCAAACAACGCAACAAGCTTTCAGCAAAGTCTTAACGTTGCTGAAAGGTTCATATGCGATTGCCTTGCTTGATGCAGAAGAAGAACAGACGATTTTTGTTGCGAAAAACAAAAGTCCGTTACTTGTAGGACTTGGCAGCGACTTTAACGTAATTGCATCGGATGCGATGGCAATGTTGCAATTAACCGATCAATTTGTTGAACTGATGGATAAAGAAATTGTTATTGTTCGCAAAGACAGCGTGGATATTTTGACATTAGATGGCCAATCGGTAAGCCGCTTGCCATTTACTGCAGAAATTGATATGAGCGACATTGAAAAAGGAACGTACCCGCATTATATGTTGAAAGAAATTGACGAGCAGCCAGGTGTTGTCCGCAAAATCGTTCAAGCGTATCAAGATGAACATGACCAGTTAACCATTCAGCCTGAAATTCTAGAAGCAATGCAAGCAGCTGACCGCATTCATATTATTGCGGCGGGAACAAGCTATCATGCAGGAATGATCGGCAAAGAATACATTGAGAAATTGGCTGGCATTCCAGTTGAAGTGCATGTTTCAAGTGAATTTGGTTACAATATGCCATTGTTATCGGAAAATCCGTTATTTATCTTTATTTCCCAATCAGGCGAAACAGCAGATAGCCGTCAAGTATTGGTAAAAATTAAAGATATGGGTCATGCTTCATTGACGATTACCAACGTTGCCGGTTCTACTTTGTCTCGTGAGTCTGACCATACGTTATTGTTGTATGCGGGACCTGAAATTGCAGTAGCTTCCACAAAAGCGTATACCGCGCAACTTGCGGTGTTGTCGATTTTAGCTGCTGTAACAGCAAAAGTCCGCGGCATTGAGATTGGCTTTGATTTGGTTCAAGAACTGGGAATTGTTGCAAACGCCATTCAAGCGCAAGTAGATTCAAAAGAAGAAATGGAACAAATTGCGACAGAGTACTTATCGACTACACGCAATTGCTTTTTTATCGGTCGCGTAATGGATTATTTTGTTGGACTAGAAGGATCGTTGAAATTAAAAGAAATTTCGTATATTCAAGCAGAAGGCTTTGCTGGAGGCGAACTAAAGCACGGAACAATTGCATTGATCGAAGAAGGCACGCCGGTTATCGCACTTGCTACGCAAGAAGCGGTGAACTTGAACATTCGTGGAAACGTTAAAGAAGTAGCAGCACGTGGTGCACACACGTGTATCATTTCGATGGAAGGCTTACAAGAAAGAGGCGATAGCCTGGTCTTGCCAAAAGTAAACGAGTTGCTGTCACCCCTTGTATCCGTTATCCCGATGCAGTTGATCAGCTACTACGCAGCACTTCACCGCGATTGTGACGTTGATAAGCCACGTAACTTGGCAAAATCCGTAACAGTTGAATAATTAGTTGAACAAAGACTCCTTTGAATCTTTCAAAGGAGTCTTTGTTTGTAGACAAAAGAATAGTCATGATAGTTTATAGTTATTTTATCGTACTTGGACTGGATCCTGTATTCTAGGCGGACACTTTCTTATTAGGAGTCAAGTATTTTTTAGCTTTTTTCAAAAAAATGAGTATTAATAAAGAGCATAAGGGTAGCTGCTTACCGTTCCAGCGCTCGCTTTCCGCGGGCACGGCCTCAGCCGCTTCACTCACTGCGTTCGCTCCAGGGTCTTCGCCTCGTGCTGTTCCCGCAGGAGTCGAGCGCTTGCACTTCAAGCCGTTGTTGAGATACCCGACAGAAAAAATAGGCTCATCAACTAATCCTGATGGAGTTTTCCATTGGATTGCTTTTTTAATTGATCGTAATGATCAACGATGGTGTTCTGCGTCTTGGATCTTAACGAAATCATGTTGATAACCATGTAATAAAACATTTTTCGCAATCGTTTATTTCCTCGTGTATTGATTCGACCCTTGTGTTGGAGCTTGTCCGATTGGTGGCGACGAAGCTAGCGCAGCGATGCAGGAGCACCTCTCTGCCCTCCGGATCGTGGAGTGGCCTGAATACCAAGCATATAGTGGATCTTTTTAATGGGATCGGACTAGCAGACTGCTCATTTCGATTAGAGCTACACGCTTCCAACCGGTCCGGCCACGAAGACTCCCGTGGGACAGCGAAAGCTGAAGACCCCGCAGGAACGTTAGTGACGAGTAGGCTGAAGCTGAGCCCACCGGAAAGCGAAGTGGCCAGACCGGTTGGATTTATATACGGTTATTCATTTTCAGGATACCTTGTCTACAGTCTGAGACTCCTTTGAATCTTTCAAAGGAGTCTTTTGATATGGAAAAAGTAAATCGATTTGTTTCAATTCTATGTTAGTCGATAGCAAATGGTATACTAAAGATAATACAAGAAAAGGTGTGAAACAAATGTCTTCTTTTAACGTTTTTTCAAACTACATAAGCGAAAACGCTAAATCACTTTCGACAGAAGTGGTTGACTCTGTTATGCAAGAAGCAAGCCTTGAGATTCCGGAGTGGGAAAGAGAACGTGCCACTCCAATGTATATCGAACTGCTTGAATTTTTTGGCCAGTCACTCATGGAAGGCGGACAAGTACAAGTGCCTGAAGCATTAGTTGAGTGGAGTAAAAAAAATGCTGAACTACAAGTAACGTCAGGTAACGAGCTATCCGATATTTTCATCCGTTATCCTGTCACGCGAGAAGTGTTTTCCGATATTTTTACGCGGTTGAGTGTGCAATTTGAGTTGTCTATTAAAGAAAGTATGCAAGCAGTCAAAGCAATTAATGCCATTTTAGATGTTAGCTTAACCGAGACTCTTTATGCATTTGAACGCATCTCTGAAAGACATCAAGCAGAAACACGTGTGGAAATTTTGAATTTATCAGCGCCTATTGTTCCCGTGTTAGAAGACGTTGTGGTGTTGCCGCTAATTGGTATGATTGATAGTTATCGGATCGCTCATATTCTAGACAATGTCATTCCTCGAATTGCAGAAATGAATGTGAATCATGTCATTGCTGACTTTTCCGGTGTGCTCACCATTGATGATCATGTTGCACAATCTGTCCAACAAATTGGCGGTACACTTCGATTGATGGGCATTCATGTATCTCTTGCCGGAATGCGTCCAGATCTTGTGCAAGCAATTGTCCATAGCGGCATTGATATGCTTGATACAAAGACTTACGCAACTGTTAAACAAGCATTAGAAAGCGTGAAATAGAAAATCCGTACCGATCAGCGTGAGCTGTCGGTACGGATTTTTAAGTGGTGCGATTATTTTTTTGTTTACGCATGTGTTTGGAGGTGACTGGTGGGATGATAAAGACGTTCAATTTCTTCAGGCGGCAAAGGACGGTTAAAGTAATAGCCTTGCGCTTGGTTGCAGTTTTTCTGTTTCAGAAATTGAAATTGTTCTGCTGTTTCAACGCCTTCGGCAATAACGTTCAGCTCTAAATTTTCAGCCATTTTAACAATGGTGTCAACCAATGCGGCGTCTTTTGGATCGTTTATAACGTTGCGGATAAAGCATTGATCGATCTTCAACGTATTAACCGGAAATAGCTTTAAATAACGAAGTGAAGAATAGCCGGTCCCAAAATCGTCGATAGACAAATGAATGCCCATCAGCTTTAGTTTTTGCATAGTAGTAACAGCAAGTGGAGAGCTTTGAATAATGCTTTCGGTAAGTTCAAGCTCTAAATACTTAGCGTCTAACTCAGCTGCGGACAGCGCAGCACAAACCGTTTCTGTTAAATTGCATTGTGAAAATTGGTGAGACGAAATATTAACGGCTACACGAAAATGGGGCAATCCAGCAGTTTGCCATGCTTTGTTTTGCAAACAAGCTTGTCTCAATACAAATTCTCCGATGAAAACGATACTCCCCGTATCTTCAGCAATCGGGATAAATTCAGCAGGTGAGACCGGTCCCAATTCGGGATGTACCCAACGGACTAGTGCTTCAACTCCTACAATTTTTTCTGTACTTATATCCATTTGAGGTTGGTAATGAACAAAAAATTCGTTATGCTCCAAGCCTTTTCGCATATCCGTAGCCAGTTTGGATTTCCGCAAAATCAATTGGTTCATTTCTTCTGTAAAAAACTGATAGTTGTTTTTGCCTTTATTTTTGGCTTCATACAGTGCAATATCCGCATTTTTCGTCAAGCTATCTAAATCAACTCCATCGCTAGGATAAACGCTAATGCCAATCGATGGAGTGACAAAAAGTTTTTCTTGCTGGAGTTGAAAAGGTTGCTCGAATAGCTCTAATACTTTTTTTGCATGAATTGTGGCATTGATAGCATCAGTATTGGGCAATAGTAAGACATACTCATCAGCACTAATGCGAGAAACGATATCTTCTGTTTGTGCAATGCTTTGAAGGCGGTTAGCAACTTCAACCAATATTTGATCTCCTGTACAATGCCCATATGTATCATTGATCAACTTAAAATGATCCAAGTCGATAGAGAGCAACGACAACTGTTGATCGCTTTCCCGAAGTTGCTCTAGTGTCAAAAACAGCTGGTCGTTAAACAAACGACGGTTCGGCAAACCGGTCAGTGTATCGCGATAGACAAGGTGATTGACTTTTTTTTCAGTTTCTTTTCGTTCAGAAATATCGCGAATGATACTACTAAAATATATATCTTTTTCCGTACGCCACGTACTAAGAGATACTTCAATAGGAAGCTCGCTGGCGTCTTTTCGACGGCCGACTAATTCAACGCGTTTGCCATTTGAATCGGAAACGCCAGTTTCTAAGTAATGTTGAAATCTCGTGCGGTGGTCTTTTAACAACGAATCCGGGACAATAATTTCGATATTTGCGCCTAACGCCTCTCCCTTACTATAGTTAAATATAATTTCGGCACCTGAATTCCATTGTAAAATGGTGCCTTGTTGATTAGCTACAACGACGGCATCAGAAGTTGAATCAAAAACCGACTGAAATTTCTGTTCGGATTCGGCTGAACGGATGCTGAGTTTAAGCTTTTGGCAGTACCGGTAGTATATAAAAAACAACGCTATTCCAAGTAAAAGCGCTAAAAAAAGAATAGCAAGTAGCGTGAAGGAAAAAGTAAAGGTAGTTGAAAAGATGTCCATAGAGCAGCAAATCTCTCCTTCGTATGTCAGTAGATTATATAAGATTAAATAGGAATAGTTGACTATATTATAGACTATTGTTTACATATCATATCACAAAAATATACATTAAATGCTAGAAAAATTTCATTTTATCCATTTATTTATTTGAGATAGTGTAGCGATAAAGAGTGTTTATTTCTCGTTGAGATTTGAATCTAGTAAATAAAGAAAGTTGAGACGGCCAGAGAGCACTTAAAACCTTATGTTGATATAAGAGTAAGACATAAATTTTCCTGCTCTAATGATAGAAATAAGTTAAGGGAATTCATTTTTCTCTTTGTTCTTTAGCTTTGCCATCAATTTTAATAATTGTAGTAGCAGGTGCGACAGAAGAGGCTATTATATGAAATAGAAACGTTGGTTACATTGGAAGAGAACTATTTGATTAAAAAAGTGTTAGCAAAAACCTCGTATGTTCTCAAAGATGAAAACATACGAGGTTTTTTGTATATTAAGCAAGAACCAAAATAAATAAAAAGATATGGATAATATTGCATAATAGCTTCCGGCAAGCTATGATCAAAAAGCAATGAAAATTAGTAAAAATCAAGGAAACACACTACAGCAGTCAAAGCATGTATAGATGCTTTACAAAAGCCATCGGAGGAACTGCGTGATGCAAAAACAGGAATATGAATCCAAAATTCAAGAGCTTATGACTTTGTTAGAAGCATCCAAACAATTGAATTCGAATTTAGAAATGGACGAAGTGCTAGAAAGCATTTTGCTGCAAATGGTGCAAGTGGTTGGCGCAGAAGCGGGCACGTTGTGGTTACTTGACAAACAACGACAAAAGATTAAAGCATCTGCCGCATATGGACCTTCTGCTGCGGACATTTTGAATATTGAGTTGGCTAACGATGAAGGACTAGTAGGAAAAGTAATCCGTACAGGAGTAGCGCAATTGATCGAGAACGTAACGGAAAATCGGGATTGGACAGCTCGCGTAGATGAAACGAGTGGTTTTGTAACCAAGTCAATGATCACCGTTCCGCTAGCAGTCAAAGGAACTGTTCTGGGTGCTTTGCAGCTACTCAATAAACAAGACATTGCTTTTTTTTCTGAACAAGATATCAGTTTAGCAGTAGCTCTTGCCAATCAATCGGCGCTCGCTCTTCACAATAGCCAGATGTACGAAGAGTTGCAGCAAATGCTCTTGAGCATGATTCGCACATTAGCAAAAATACTGGATGCGCGTGATCCGTATACAGCGGGACATTCAGAACGAGTGGCAAAGTATTCGTTATGGATTGCACAAAAACTAGAGTTGGCTGTACAAGATTGTGAAGCGCTTTATAAAGCCGCGTTGCTGCACGATATTGGGAAAATCGGTGTGACAGATGACATTCTTCGAAAACCCGATCGCTTGACGGCTGAAGAATATTTAGCCATCAAGCAACACACAGTCATCGGAGCGGATATCCTATCTAATATAGAACCAAAAGACGCCATGATTCATGCAGTTGAAACGGCTTTGTCTCATCACGAACGACTTGACGGCACCGGCTATCCTCACGGCTTGGTCGGAAATGACATTCCGCTGTTCGCTCGCATCGTAGGTGTGGCCGATGCATTTGATGCCATGACCACCGCACGCTCGTATAGCAAAGGCTTATCGTTCAAGCTAGGAGCAGAAGAACTAATTCGTTGCAGCGGAACGTTGTTTGAAGCTCGAGTGGTTCGCGCATTTACAACGATTTTAGAAGAATGTAATTATGAAACAGACCGTTACGATGCGCAACAAGAAAGAGGTTACGGGTTATGAACCAGTTTGATGTATTATTGATTGGCCATTTGATTGGTGATTTTCTATTGCAGACGAGTTGGATGGCCAAATACAAAGCAACAAAGTGGCTGCCGTTGCTGACACATGTAGCGATTTATACAGCCGTGATTGCCGTGCTTGGTATACTTTCAGGTGGATTGTCTCTACCGGCACTAGCCCTTGTTTTTATCGGTCATCTTATTTTAGATCGCAAAACCTTTGTGATGTTCTGGGTAGAACGGATCCAAACAGCCAAAGGTCCTGAGAAAATATGGTTATCGATTGTAGCTGACCAGATTTTCCATATCATTTTACTTGCCATTGCCATCGCGATTTCCTAGGAGTGAACATATTGAAGTCCAACACATACGTGCTTGAAAAAGAATACGCACTAGACCGAGAAACAGCTTGGCACTTGCTTGCAGACAACAACCGCATGAACTTGTATATTGGCTTGTTTCCAGTCAGTTTTAGTCCAGCCAAGCAAGACGGAGCGGAAGTGTTTTACCGTGAAGCCTACGCTAAAGTATTTGGTGTCGTGCCAATTAGTTGGCAAGAGTTTCCGTTCCAGTGGCAAGAAAACACTAGCTATACCGTCGAACGACGTTACTTAACGGGACCACTCAAGCATTACACATTGACAGTCGAGTTTTTTGATAGTGGAGAGAACGGGACGAGAGTCAAGCTTACTGCTAACTTTGTCCCGCTTAATGTACTCGGCTATGGCGCGATTTGGGCGAGCGGACTTCCAGCCGTCAAAAAAATTATGCGGTACATCGATGATTACTTGCAGTCGGGCGTAGCGACTGTTTTTGAAGCACCACAAAAAAAAGACACTGCCAAAATCAATTTGCCGGAACTGGATCGGCTATCGGCACTGCTTGCAAAATCCCCCGTCGATGAGGGCTATGTTGAATTGTTACACCGTTATTTAGCGGACAAAGGCGATCACGACGTCGCACAAATCGAGCCGGTGCAAGTAGCCAGGCTGTGGGACGCAGATCTAGACGATGTGTTGCGTGTCTTGCTGTATGCCACAAAAGCGGGGTTGTTAAATCTTAGCTGGAACGTTATCTGCCCAAACTGCCGCGTTTCGAAAGTCGAACACAGTTCACTCGCACAGCTAGAGCAGCAATTTCATTGCGACTTGTGCGGGATTAATTACGATGCCAATTTTGATCAGTTTGTCGAGTTGAACTTTTCTGTTCACCCAACTGTGCGCCAAGCTTATGCCGAAGTGTATTGCATCGGTGGCCCAATGATCACCCCGCACGTTAAAGCGCAGCAAGTGATCGAAGGGGGGAAAACCGCGAGCTTTGTCATTCCACAAGGCGAAGACGCGCTACGTTTTCGCGTGCTTCAAGCAAATGATAAAGTCGCGGTGACTAGTGGAGTTGCGTCTAACAAACTGGTTTATACGGATACTGGCTGGACACAAGACGTGGTAAACGGATTGAGTCCAGTCGCCATCACCAACACCAGCAGTGCAGATATTGTCGTGGCGTTAGAGCATTCTGACTGGAACAAACAAGCAGTAACGGCCGCTAAAGTCACTGCCATGCAAGAGTTCAGGGATTTGTTTTCTTCTGAAGTGTTGTCACCCGGTCAAAAAATCGGCATCGATCACGTGACGATTTTGTTTACCGATTTAAAAGGCTCGACACTGCTGTATGAGACAGCTGGTGACTCTGGGGCTTACGGACAAGTTCGCAATCATTTTGACTTTCTGACAGGTCATATTGCCCGAAATTCCGGCAGCGTCGTCAAAACCATTGGTGATGCGGTCATGGCAGTTTTTCATAAGCCAGAAGACGGACTGAAAGCGGCATTAGCTATTCAAAAAAACCTGAAAGAGTTTAACAAGACCACCAAAGAAGACTTGGTGCTGCGACTCGGCTTGCACAGCGGAGCCGCCATCGCCGTCAATTCCAACGACCGCCTCGATTATTTTGGACGAACCGTCAACATCGCCGCACGTATCGAAGGCGAAGGACACGGAAATGACATCGTCATCAGCCGCGATGTAGTAGCACAGCCCCTGTCAGCGGAATTGCTGACAAGTGCTGACTTGGAACTAGAAGAATTTTCAACGGTCTTAAAAGGAATCGAAGGCGCAGTAGATTTGGTGCGAATTTGGTTAAAAGAAGAGTTGACGATTAAAGTACAGGCAGGTTAGAAGGCTGCCAATAGATGGCGTAGATTAAAAATTGATTGTTAATAAATGCCTGTTGAGATATCTTTATCTGAAGAGGCATTTTTTTTTATGGAAAGGGAGTTGTACATGAAAATTCAAACAGAGCAATTCGGAGAAATCGAAATCGCAGAAGATCGCGTCATTACGTTTGATAAAGGAATTCCAGGGTTTGAAGAAGTCAAAGACTATGTATTAATCCCAGCAGACGCAGAAGTTGAGTCGCCATTCTTTTTCTTGCAGTCGGTAGAACACGTGGAAGTAAGCTTTTTCTTAGTCGATCCGTTTACGTTTTTCAAAGACTACGACATTAAACTAGAAGAGCAAATGGTCGAGCGGCTGCAGCTAGAAGAGCCAACTGATGCGATTGTTTTAACAACAGTTACAGTCAAAGGCGATATTAGTAGTGCAACAACCAACTTAAAAGCACCACTCGTCATTAACAACAAAAAACAACAAGGCATGCAAATTGTCTTAAACAACAAAGACTATCAAATCAAGCAGGCGTTATTTCAAGCTGACAACACCGCTGCAAGGCAGGTGTAAGCTATGTTAGTACTCGGACGCAAAAAAGGCGAAACCATCGTCATCAACGACGACATTGAAATTACGGTCACTTCGGTCGAAGGCGACATGGTACGTCTCGGCATCAACGCACCAAAGCAAATCACCATCCACCGAAAAGAAGTGTACTTGGAAATTCAAGAAGAAAACAAACAAGCAACATCAAACGTTATCAACTTGAGTGATTTTTTGAGTATGCGTAAAAAATAGAACGAAAGCCTACAGAATTTGCAGGCTTTTTCTATGCCTATCGCGCCACGGTGGCAGACTCAATTGTTCCTCAAATTGTGGCTGCCGCGTGGGCGCCAAAAATAATCTAAATCTTTTTTCAAAAAACACTAAACATTTGGTAAAGCCCTCCGATAATAACTTATGTAAGGCAGTGCAAAAGGATTTGGACGCTTACAAAAACAAAAAAACATTACACGGAGGTAATACACAATGATTATCAATCACAATATCGCAGCACTAAACACACACAGACAAATGGGCAACGCACAAAGTGCACAAATGAACAGCATGGAGAAGTTGTCTTCAGGACTTCGCATTAACAGCGCAAAAGACGACGCAGCTGGTCTTACAATTTCTGAGAAAATGCGCGGACAGATTCGTGGACTAGAACAAGCTTCGACAAACGCTCAAGATGGTATTTCGTTAATTCAAACCGCAGAAGGTACATTGAATGAAACACAGGATATTCTTCAGCGTATGCGTGAACTAGCAGTTCAATCTGCCAACGATACTAATACAGATACAGATCGCAACGAAATCCAAAAAGAAGTAACTGAATTGGCTTCTGAAATCACAAGAATTGGAAATGATACTGCGTTCAATACTAAAGATTTATTGAATGGTAAATTTGAGGCTACCTTTCAAATTGGTGCAAACTCCAATCAGAATCTTTCCATCTCTATTAGTGATATGCGTTCAGAAGCACTTAAAGTAGGAATTAATTATGAAGCCACCAGTGGAACTGAAATTTCTTATAACAAAACAGATGGTACTGCTAGCACCGCAACGTTTGTTTCAGCGGAAGATGCAAAAACAGCTGCTGATAGTCTAAAAGCGGCCCAAGAAGCTAAAGTAACTGCTGATGCAGCAGTTGCAGCTGATACAACAAGCGATGCTGGTTTAATAGCAACAGCGACAGCAGCAGCGACAGCCGTTACTAGTGCTGAAGCAGTAGCAGGAGCAAAATCTGGAGTAGCTGGTTACCATGACGATACAACAAACGAGCTTGCGGTTTCTGCTTCCTCTGCTTTTAAAACAGGCGATTTAGGCGTTGCTGGAATTGATGTTTCTTCTCAAAGAAATGCGAATACTGCCATTACGACAATCAATAAAGCAATTGAATCAGTATCTTCAGAGCGTTCAAAACTAGGTGCAACTCAAAACCGTCTTGACCATACCATTAATAACCTGAATACATCAGCCGAAAACCTAACAGCTGCGGAATCAAGAATCCGCGACGTTGATTATGCCGAAGCCGCGTAAGCGAGCAGAGGTACAGTCGTCCTGGCCGGTAACAGCCAGAGATTACGACCGGGTGAATTGCTGGAAACCCCTGATAGCTTTTATTGCCACAACGTAGTTGGAAACGACAAGCGTGATGGTCTGAAAAAATAAAAGATTGGGCAATCAGCAGCCAAGCTCCTGTCTCGAAAGAGTGGAGAAGGTTCAACGACTAGGATAGACCATCTAAGGCGCAAGCTATGGTGATGAAATCCGTAGGTGAGGCAGTATACATCAGTACTGTGGATCCGAAGTGCCCGGCCCCTACTAACACTAGAGGGTGAAGATATAGTCTAGTCATTTATGAAAATAAATGTTCGCACGATGGCGAAAGAAATGATGGAACAAACGAAGAACTCGATTCTTGCACAAGCATCACAAGCAATGTTGGCTCAATCCAATCAAATGACTCAATCAGTGTTACAACTGTTGAGATAATTGATTTTAGGGCGTCTAACCGGGTAACGGGTTAGAGTATAACTGGGTGAATTGCTGGAACTTCCTAAAGCCCCATCAACCACAACGTAACTGGAAACGGTCGGCGTGACGGTTTGAAAATGATGAGGATGCACCAATGGATAATCAGCAGCCAAGCTCCTGTGAGGAAACTCTGGGGAAGGTTCAACGACTAGGATAGACCGTCTAAGGCGCAAGCTATGGCGATGAAATCCGTAGGGTGGCAAGCGCCATTCGAAGTGCCCAGCCCCTCAAGTGTGAGGGTGAAGATATAGTCTATTCTATGATCGAAAGACATAGCGGCAAAGCAAGCCAACCAAGCACCACAGCAAGTACTACAATTGCTACGTTAATTTTAAGAAATCGAGGAGCCTGAGTTTAGGCTCCTTTTTCTATAAGGAGGCGCGTCTATGGATATCGCTGCGTTATCAATGGCAATGAGCCAGATGAACGTCCGGACTGAAGCGAATGTTTCGGTGATGAAAAAGACGATTGATCAAGCGGAGACAAATGGTCAAGAAGTTGTGAAGATGCTCGAGCAATCTGTTCAGCCTCATATTGGTAGTCGGATAGATATAAAAGCTTAAAAAGCCTGTAGATAAACTCGATTTGTTTGAGTTTTTTACAGGTTTTTTCTTTGAACCAATTCGCTCCGGTCGCTTTGGGGATGGCTCTCGCCCAAAGCCAGGAAGGTCACCTGTCTTTGTGCTTCGCCTACCCCGTAGCCGCGCCATCGCTAGTGTATGGTTCTCCTTTTTTAAGAGAAGAAAATCTTCCGCTGTAGTTTGTATTTTGTAATACAAGAAAAAAGTGGTGAAGATGCTGCGAAACATACGTTGATTATCAGAGAAATTAAGCGATAGTGGAATGGTGCATGCCAGTTCTGTCTAAGAGTTTAATTTAAAGCATAATGTGGTTAACTGACTAATATTCAATCCTGTTTGGTTTCTTAATAGTATTAGGCTTTCTTTAAAGCCATTTTCTATTTGTATTTGGTAAGGTTTTGTTGCGACTTGTGAATCTAGCAGTGTATTAGTTTGCGGAAAGAAATGAACATGATTGTCGCTTAAAGATAACAACAGTGGCAATCTTTTATACTGTTCATTTATTTCAAAAGTAGGTTTGTGAATTGTTATATCACTAGGCAAGTAGATAGTCGTACGGTTAGCGATTTTCTTTATAGTATGAGATGGTTTTCTTTTCCGGTTCATTGACTCATGTATGTGAGGATCTACCAATTTTAAAAAATACATAATCTGATACTGATCGTACAACAGAAGTCTGTTTTGAGCATCGATAGAAAAATGAAAGCCATATCTTTTATTGAGAAAGTCTATTAGAAAGTAGTTTTCAGCTAATGAAAAACTGTCGGTGGACAAAATGATCTTTCTTGGAATGCCATTTTGTATTTTGAAGTGACCATCATCTTGATACCACCAAGCCAAGGTTTTGTTAGTAAAATGATTTTCAATATAAGAGAAGGGCAGTTCTTTTTTTGAGTGAGGATACCAAACTTCGTATAATCGACAAAGTTCTTCTGAAGTACGCGACTGAACAAGATAACTTTCTGTAAAACCAGAGGCTATTCGTCCATCAATAACCTTTCTATATTTAGGGGGATTTAAAGGGATAAATGGCGAGAGCTGTTCAAAGCAGTAAAAACTCCAACCCGCGTCTTTTTTGCAATGAGTAAATTGGAAACGAGGCATTCTATTGAGTTGTTTTGTTAAACAGCCATCTCCTAATAATTTTCCACACAACATATCATGCATGATACTACCTCCTTCTAAAAGGAACTCTTGTTCTTGTTTGAATATACATCACAATGGTCTTTGATGTCTAATTATGTTCTTAATTTTCTGATTTTTTATGAAAAATAATTTTCACTTACCACAATTATCCTATTCTTTTTTCGCCCATAATCTTGTACACTAAACAAGATTAACTCGAGCAAAGGGTGTGACAACTGAATGACCAGTCCAATTTCTTCTAATTTATTTTTATATAACACGATCGCGACGATGGCGAAATCGATGCCGGCTATGGGGCAAACTGGTAGTGATAGCAGTTCTATCAGCAGTTCGACAAGTCCGAGTACGTTTTTTGCGATGCTGATGAACGCGATGATGGAAAACATGGAACAAACAAATACGAGTGTGACACAGCAAACAGGCGCTCAGGTTTCACTGCCTACTTTGACGACACCGTTAACGGCAGCACTCGCCAATTCTTATAATCCGGCCATTTCAATTCCGCCGCTCAATACGCAAGAAGTGGCAACCGCTGCGACAGATACGAGTGACTTGAAGTTTAAACCAACACAATTTATCAAACTAGACAATACACTAGAAGGTAAATTAGATGGAACGGCCGCTCACTTTATCAATGCGGGGAAAAAGTACGATTTGGATCCGAATTTATTGTCAGCGATTGCCATTCACGAAACGGGCAATGGCTCGTCACGCGCAGTTAACGACAAAAACAATGTCGCCGGTATGATGGGCAAGAATGGCTTGCGGAGCTATGCTTCTGTAGAAGACAGTATTTTCGACATGGCACGTAATTTGCGTCAAAATTATTTAAACGAAGGCAAAGATACGATTGCGAAAATTGGTGCGAAATACGCGCCCGTTGGAGCCGCAAACGACCCGACAGGATTAAACAACCACTGGACACAAGGTGTCAGCAACCACTATTCCAAACTGACATAACATAAGTTGAGTTTAAAACGTGAAGCGTATAGACAGAAGAGGTAGTGGGACGAACTTGTTCCACTACCTCTTCTTTGTGTTTTTTAACCTAGACGCGAGCGCTGGCGCGTCCACGGGATAGGCAGAGCAAGAAGAAGGGTGATTTTCCTGGCTTCTTGCGGGAGTCATCCCCAAAGCGATCAGCGCGGATTTAGAACTTCACAAACCTGTGGTATTTTTTTTTGCTTTTCGACTTAAACAATCTGCTTTTCTGCCGATAACTACTATATAGAACCCTTTAATCAATTTGAAGGACAAGGAGTGTACCGACATGGAAATAACAAAACTGCCTTCGATAGAATTTCCGAAAGTGAGCGAACCAAGCCCAATAGTAGCGAACCAACCCATCGCTCCAGAAGAAAAGCAACACCAAGAAGCAGATCAGCCCATTACGAAAGAAGCCATTACCGATAAAGTCGACAGCATGAACAACTTTCTAGAGTCCACTACGACCAACGTGAAATTTCAGTTTCATGAAGAAATGAATGTTTATTACGTTCAAGTAGTAAATTCGTTAACAGAGGAAATTTTACGCGAAATTCCAAATAAGAAATTTTTAGATATGTACGCCTCGATGGCCGATATGGCAGGTCTCATGGTGGATGAAAAACTATAAGATTGGAGTGACTACACTATGCGTGTTGGTGGATTAGCATCAGGGATGGACACCGAATCAATTGTGAAAGACATGATGAAAGTCCAAAAACTTCCTTTAGATAAATTAATGCAGCAAAAAAAATTCACGGAGTGGCAACAAGAAGCGTTCCGCGATACAAATTTATCAATATCGAACCTGCGAACGAGTGCCAGCAATTTGCGGCTTCAGTCGTCGTTTAATTCTTATAGCGCGGCAACACCCAACCCGACAAGTTTCACGGTTGCAACTACACCGACGGCGATGAGCGGATCCTATAAAGTGCAAGTCACAAGTGTAGCAAGCGCTGCCAAATTCAATTCCGCAAATGGGATTGAAAAGTTAGCAGGTGTGGCGGCTAAATCGACAGACCCAATCGGTGTAGCTGGAAAAATCGACATCAATGGCCAGAGCATTGAGGTGGCGAGTACGGATACTTTCGCTGATGTGGCAAAAAAAATGCAAGATGCGACGGCAACGTCAGTCCCGTCTTTAAAAGCTAGTTTCGATAACACCACATCTCGTTTTTTCATTGCCACAAAAGGAATGGGGAGCGAACAAGCGTTTACCATGACCTTTACAGACGCGAACGGAGCAACGAGTCAAGAATTAGCCGATAAGATTGTAAATAACGGTGCCACCACAGCGGTAGCGAGCGGTGCAACAGACGGCTCTGTATTATTTGATGGCATTGAAATCAACGACTTAAAAAGCAATCAAGCAACAGTCAACGGATTAACGATCAATCTCTTACAAGCAGGAACTGAATCGACCATTACTGTTCAATCAGACCCTGAAAAGCCACTAGCCATGATCAAAGACTTTGTCGATAAGTACAACGAAACCATCGATACTTTGCAAAAACAAATTATCGAAAAACGGTATCCTGATTTCCAACCTTTATCTGACGAACAAAAAAAAGATTTAACGGAAAAAGAAATCGAATTATGGGAAGAAAAGGCGCGCAGTGGCTTGTTGCGCAATGACCCAGTTTTAAAAAGCGCGATGCAAGACTTGCGCAGAGCTTTTATGGACAAAGTATCGGGTATTGCAGATGGCAACATCAATCATTTATCACAAATCGGGATCAACACCGGTTCTTATACAGAAGGCGGTAAATTATTCATCGATGACAAAAAACTAAGCGAAGCGCTGGCGAATAAACCAGAAGAAGTGATGGCGCTATTTACGACACGTGACGCTGCGGGGAACGGAGTCGGTGCACGAGTTTACGATACCTTAAACGACATCGTCAAAAACCTTAGTGCAAAAGCAGGGAGCTCTTCTAGTTCTATCGACAATAGTTCCTTTTCTAAAAAAATCAAACAAATGGATGAAGAGATTAGCCGCTGGCAAGATCGGTTGACGCGCGTTGAAGATCGCTACTGGAAACAATTTACGGCGATGGAGAAAGCACTAAGCATGATGAATTCTCAAAGTACATGGATGCAGCAAAGCTTATTCGGAGGTGCGTAATGAGTGACTCAAAACCGATTATCTATGCTTTTCTCAAACAAACTCTGGAACTTTACGAAAAAGCACAACGCATCCATTCGAACATGGAAGAAAACGAAGAAGGAACTGTCGAATCTTTGGAGATGTTATTTACACGTCGTCAAGAATCCATTCGCCAACTCGATATTTTTATGAAACAACGCAATTTCCGTTGGGCAGAAGAAGAAAAAATCATCATTCAACAACTCATAGAATTAGATCAACAGCTCAATGGATTAATGAACAACTTGCACCAATCGTTCTTCATGCAAATTAGCCGCATTGCTCAAACAAAAGAAGTATCCAAAAAATACAGCGGTGCTTATCAAACAATGGCAACAGCAGGTTCATTTATCGACAAACGGAACTAATCGCAAGGGGGAAATCAAGTGGTAACCATCAACCCGTACCAGACTTACCAGCAAAACTCAGTCATGACGGCATCACCCCAAGAACTAACCTTAATGCTCTACAACGGCAGCTTGAAATTCATGAAAATGGCCAAACGCGCGATGAACGACAAGAACTTCCAAGACAAAAACACCAACATCATCAAAGCTCAAAACATCGTCCAAGAACTACGCAGCACATTAAACTCAGAAATGAGCATGTCAGCAGGATTAGAGCAAATGTACGAATACATGTACAACCGCCTCATAGAAGCCAATATGAAAAACGATGTTACCGCATTAGAAGATGTCGAAGCACTCATGACAGACATGCGCAACACCTGGAAACAAGCCATGGCATTAGCCAAAAGCAACTAACTTCTAATCCGCTCTGGCCGCTCTGGCATAGCCCCTGAACGCGCCAACGCTTAGTACGACAGTAAATTTAAAGCTAGAGTAGTTTCTCAGTGCTTTCATAAAAAATGAACTCCACTGGTTACACTCTACAAACTATAAAAACTCGAAAAATAAGAAGAAAGAGCGTAAGGCGACGAAGGGCAAAGATGTGCTCCTGCATCGCTACGCTAGCTTCGTCGCAAAGACTTGCCCCTCGCAAGCTTCGGTCAATGTCTTTCCTGCGGCAGAAGCCGTGCCCGCGGAAAGCGTCCGCCTGAAGCGATTTCTTCTAGAACCTTTCACTTTAACAAAAAAATATGAAATTCACTATTTTTAGAAATAAGATATGGAGTAAAACAACGGAGACTCCCGCGGGATTTTCACGCAAGCCCTTGGCAACTGGCACCGCGACGTCCTGTCGCGCCAGTTGCATGACCCACATCCTGTGGGCCCGAAAGCATACGTCTAAAATAATTCTTTTAAAATTTCACCCTAACTAAAAAAGAAATTTATTATATTCAAAAACTAGAAGAATGAGCGGAAGACGGCGACTCCTGCGGGAATAGCACGAGCTGGAGCCACTGGACTGAGCAGAGCGAGGGAAGCGGCAGAAGCCGTGCCCGCGGAAAGCGTCCGTCTGCAGCGAATTCTTCTAGAACCTTTCACTTTAACAAAAAAATATGAAATTCACTATTTTTAGAAGTAAGATATGGAACAAAACAACGGAGACTCCCGCGGGATAGCGAAGTGGCGAAATCCACTCGGGCCCATCGCCCGAGTTAGTTCGACGCAAGCCCGCAGGAAAGCGGAGTTGTTTTGCGGAATATCCTCAACCAAGTAAAAAGTATAAAACTACACCCGCAAAAAGAAATGAGGTATAAACGTGGATAAGACGTCATGGATAGGAGTCATAATGGGATTTGCTGTGTTGATCGGTGGGATGATCTTGAAAGGGTCAAACCCGATCGCCCTATACAATCCAGCGGCACTCGTCATCATCTTTGCCGGCACCGTCGCCTGTCTGCTCGTTGCTTTTCCGATGGACGAAATCAAAAAAATCCCCAGCCTGTTCAAAGTAATTTTCAGCGATCAAAAATCGGTGTCGATCAGAGAAATGATTCCCATGTTCACAGGATGGGCGATGCTCGCACGAAAAGAAGGGTTGCTGGCACTTGAAGAAAAAGCAGAAGAAGTAGAAGATGCTTTTTTGCAGCGCGGCTTAAAAATGGTCGTAGATGGCCAGTCGCAAGAACACATTCGTGACTTGATGGAAGAAGAAATCGCTGCGATGGAAGAACGCCATGAACTGGGCGCGAAAATTTTCGCACAAGCCGGTACATACGCACCGACACTCGGTGTACTCGGTGCCGTTATCGGACTCGTTGCGGCACTCGGTCACTTAGACGACGTAGCGCTTCTCGGCAAATCGATTTCTGCCGCCTTTATCGCAACGCTGTTCGGGATTTTCTCCGGCTACGTATTATGGCATCCATTTGCCAATAAGCTCAAGCGAAAGTCAGAAGCAGAAGTGAAAACGAAAATGATTATGCTAGAAGGATTGCTCGCTGTGCAAGAAGGCTTGCCCGTTCGCACGGTAGAAGAAAAACTATTAACGTATTTACCAACGAAAGACCGTGTACTTGAATCTAATGAGGAGAGTGGTGTTCAAGTTGAAGCGTAAAAAAAAGCATGAAGAACATGTCGATGAAGCTTGGCTCTTGCCATATGCCGATATTTTGACGCTACTCTTGGCTTTGTTCATTGTATTATTTGCTTCCAGCCAAGTTGATGCCCAAAAGTTCAATGCCATTGCCGAATCGTTTAACAGCGAACTGCAAGGCGGTACCGGTGTACTCGATGAACAAGCGCCAGTCGAAAGTTTTGATACTTCACCAACCGCCGAGCTAAGTGAAGATCCGCCATCAGGCGAAAGCCCAGAAGAAATATTAGCGGCTAAAGACCAGCAAGAACTGAGAAAGTTTCAAACAAAAATTGAAGCCTATATTGATGAAAAAGGATTATCGCCTCGACTCCAAACTGAAATGACTGCAAAAGGCTTAATGATTACGATCAAAGAAGGCGTGTTATTCGAGTCAGGCAGTTCAGATATGCGAAGCGGGTCCGAGACCATTGCGAATGAAATTTCAAATTTATTGATTTCCGATCCGCCGCGGATGATTTTTATCGAAGGACACACAGATAATATTCCGGCAGGGACAAAAGAGTTCCCAACAAACTGGGAATTGAGTTCTGCACGCGCTGTTAATTTCATGCGAATTCTGCTTGAAAATGATGAGCTCGACCCGCAGAAATTCAGCGCTTCTGGTTATAGCGAATACCATCCAGTTGCCTCAAACGATACACCTGAAGGACGAGCGGAAAACCGCCGCGTAGAAGTGCTGATTTCACCTTATGAAAAAGAAACTGAAGAGTAAGAGGTGTAACATGGGAAAACTAAAGAAAATTATAGGTGTGGTGATTATTGCCATCGTTATTGGAGGCGGAGCCGCGTTTTACTTCCTGCAAAAAGATGTTAAAGCTGAAGAAGAAACGTCGTTAAGTGCCGAAGAAGTAGCAGAACTAAGCATTGACACCGATATTATTACGACCAACCTAGCATCTTCTGGAAATTTCGGGATTGTTCAATTTAATATTTTACTGAGTGATAAAGACACAAAAGAAGAAGCTGAAAAACGGACGGCTGAAGTGCGTGCGGCAATTATTGCAACAGTCGCCAGTTTTACCAAGGAAGAATTGATTGGAGAAAGCGGCATTACGATGATCGAGGAAGAACTTGTAACGCGGTTAACCGAAGTTTTTGAAAAAGGCACAGTCGAACGCGTATTGGTAACTGAATTTAAATTGCAATAATCACAAATTCCGCTAAACATTTTGTGGAATTTGCCGATATAAATTTATAGAGAAGGTCAGGTGGGTGCATATGAAAGCAAATCAGCTGGATAATTGCCGGATTTGCGGCACATTATTCTTTAAAGACTACACTGATTATTGCCTGGACTGCTACAAGGAAATCGAAGAAGAATTCAAGTTAGTCAACGAATTTTTGAAAATCGAAGCCAATCGCTTTGCGGATATTCAAGAAGTCAGCGAGTCGACAACGGTCTCTGTCAAACAAATCGCCGAATTTATTCGTGACGGCCGTATTTACGCAGAGGACTTCGCCAATTTGGGTTACCCGTGTAAGCATTGTGGTAAAGTAATCAAAAGGCAGATCTTGTGCAGTGACTGTTTCGAGGATTTTTCATCGAAAATTGATGCGACATTGAAAAATGATAAATTCTTAGAAGAAACAGGAAGAAAACGAGTCAGGCCAAAGGTTAACGCACAATATTGGAAAATACGCTAACAGAACGAAACTAAACGACAGGGCGGTGAAGGAATGAATATCGATAAAACAAATAGTTCTTCCTTTATTCAATCTTATCAAAAAATGCAAGTGGCTCCTGTGTCAAAAACGAAGCCACTGCAAAAAGAGGACGAACTGCAAATTTCAAACGAAGCAAAAGCCATGTTCGAAAAAAACACCAGCGTGGATGTGGAAAGACAAGAAAAAATCCAACTCTTAAAAGCTCAAGTAGCATCAGGTGAATACCAAGTTGATGCTAGGAAAGTAGCCGATAAAGTTCATCAATTTTGGTTTGACAAATAAAGTGTGTGTTAAAAAGGAGGATATCGGATGCTGAACTTAGTAACCAATACGCTGGACGAATTGATCAGCATACAAAAACAGCTCATCCGTTATGCCGAGCGCAAGCAGACCGTATTGATCGAACGAAAAGTCGATGAACTGACGGAGCTTGTGAAAGAAGAGTCGAAGCTGGTCAAACAGCTAGGCCAACTAGAAGACGAACGGCAGCAACTCGTAGCCGACGTGTTGGAAGAGCATCCGGGTTTAACATTTAGCCAGTTTGCCGAACAACTTCCAGATGAAGAAGTAAAACAAGAGCTCTACTCCCAATTGACAACGTTACAAATGCTTTTGACAGAGCTTCAAGCGAAAAACAAAACAAACGAAAAAATCCTTGAAGACTCGATGAGCTTTGTTCAACATATGATTACGCAAGTAACAAAATCAAAGCAACAGCATTTCAATTATCAATCACCAGCAACTTTGCAAAAACCACAAACAAACAATCAAGGCTTTTTCGATACACGAGCTTAAGAATTGTTGGGAGGTAAGAAAACAATGGT
Source organism: Planococcus versutus (assembly GCF_001186155.3). NCBI lineage: Bacteria > Bacillati > Bacillota > Bacilli > Caryophanales > Caryophanaceae > Planococcus > Planococcus versutus. Next base: position 190,120 of record NZ_CP016540.2, read on the forward strand.
TTCTACATTTCATGGATTAGAATTAGGACGACGCGGATTAGCTGTTGGGCAAGCAAGCCTTACAACGACGGGACAAAACATTGCCAACGTTAACACAAAAGGCTATTCACGCCAACAAGTAAATTCAAGTGCTTCTCCTTCTTTAGACGTTTGGACAGGCCAAGGCGCTCATACCGGTCAACTTGGAACAGGCGTTACGATTGATTCTATTACTCGTGTACGAGACAGTTTTCTCGACCAACAAGTTCGAGACCATTCAGAAACACTTGGACAATGGCAAGCTAAACAAACAACCTTAGATCGGCTGGAAACCATCATCAACGAACCCAGCACCAGTGGTTTAAATAGCGCGATGGACGGATTGAAAAGTGCTTGGCAAGATTTGGCTAACGAACCTGACAGTTCCGCAGCACAGGCAATTGTAAAAGAACGTGCACAAGGAGTGGTTGAAGTTGCCCAATCGATGAACAAATCGATGGACAGCTTGAAAAACGAATTGACAGAGCAAACACAACAAACAGTAGATAAAGCCAATGGTTACTTAAAACAAATTGCGCAACTAAACAAAAGCATTGTGAATGATGGCAATCAGGCCAATGATTTGAAAGACAAACGCGATGTGTTAGTAGAAGAACTGTCAACACTCATGTCCATTAAAGTAGATGAAAAATCAAATGGCAGCTATTCGATTAGCCTTGCCTCAAACAATCAATCGTTGGTGAACGGCGAAGTCGTTTCTGAAATCGATGTTCAAACCGAAACAGATGGAAACAAACTTTACGGTGGCAAATTAGCCGGATTGAGTGAGTCTATAGACATCGCAACAAACTATCAAAGCAGCTTGAACAAAGTGGTGAAAGATTTTGCACAAGCAAATGGAATGTCAGCCATGGGCGGCAAAGATCAGTCGTTGTTCATCGGAGATGCTGAAAACTTTAATGTGTCTGAGCTAAAAGTAAACTACGAAGCGAGTGCTCTGAAAAAACCGGTGGCGACAGCAGAAACCTCTGAAGCTGCACAACGTGATTTCAGAAAACTAGTAAGTCAATTAGGCGCACAAAGTCAGGCAGCAACCAACTCGGTTACCAATCATGGAGCGGCTCTGCAAGCGACAGAAAATCGTAGACAGTCCGTTACAGGTGTTTCACTTGATGAAGAAATGGCCAATTTGATTAAATATCAGCATTCATATAATGCGGCAGCGCGTTTAGTAACAATGACGGATCAAATGCTTGATACCATCATCAACCGAATGGCTGCCCGGTAAGTAAAGGGGAGAGCTAAATGAGAGTTACACAACAGATGCTTAACCAAAATGCCATACGCAATATGAGCCAAAACTTGAGCCGCTTTGAAAAAACCAACAACCAAGTAGCGAGCGGCAAACTTCTTCACCGCCCGTCAGACGACCCGAATGGTGTTAGCAAAGCGATGAACTTGAAAAGTACGCTTGCAACCAATGCACAATTCGAGCGAAACACAGGAGAAGCCAAACTGTGGATGGACGAAACCAGTCAAAATATTGACTCCATGGTAAACGCCATGCAGCGAGTTCGCGAATTTGCTGTTCAAGGCAATAACGGCACGTATTCAGAAGTTGACCGTGCAGCGATGGATGCCGAAATCGGAGAATTGACAGAGCACATTCGCCAATTGGCCAATGCAAAAGTGAATGGCAAGTCATTATTCAATGGCCAAAAAACAAATCAACTGCCTTTTCCTGAAAAAGGAAATTTTGCAACTGACAGCACAGAGCTTGTGGCTAAAACGTTCACCATCGGAGAAGGCATCAACATTCAATCGAGTGTCTTGCCAGATCAACTGTTTGGAGCTTCAGAAGACGCCACTAATCTTTTCCGCACACTCGAAAGCATATCTGCTGATTTGAAGGCTGGAACTTCCATCGATTTGGAAAAAATCGATGCTGGAATCGACCGTTTGTTGACAGTCGGTGCTGAGAACGGAGCCAGACAAAACCGCATGGAAGCAGTAGAAAATCGATTACTAGACAGTAACCTTCAAATCAAATCGATGTTGTCGAGAGTAGAAGACATCGATTACGCAGAAGCCATGATCAAGTTAAAAAGTGAAGAAAGCATCTACCAAGCAAGTCTCGCTGCAACATCAAAAATCATTCAACCCAGTTTGATGGACTTTTTGAGATAAGAAGTAAGTAGAAATCGCTCCAGGCGGACGCTTTCCGGGGGGCACGGCTTCAGCCGCTTCCCTCGCTCTGCTCAGTCCAGGGTCTTCAGCTCGCGCTGATCCCCCAGGAGTCGCCGCCTTCCACTCTTTCTGTTAAATGTCATGAAACAATAAAAAATACTAGTTTTAACTAGTAGGATATGCAGCAAAATAGCGGAGACTCCCGCGGGATAGCGAAGTGCCGAAATCCACTCGGGCGAGCCCGAGTTAGTTCGGCGCAAGCCCGCAGGAAAGCGTAGCTATTTTGCGGAATATCAGAACCAAACTTTAATTTATAAAAAAAAGCAGTCAACCCCGTGGGGTGACTGCTTTTTTTCGTTATCCTTTAATGGTATTAACCAAGCCCATCATGTCATCTGCATACGAAATGGCTCTTCCTTGTGATTGGAATAATCGCTGAGTTGTGATCAGTTCAGTCATTTCATCGGCTAAGTCAACATTCGACATTTCCAGCGCACCTTGCTTAATGCCAATCGTTCCATTTGTTTGTTGAGACAAATCGATTAGCTGCAAATTGCCGTTTGCTACTTGCTCAGCTTCAGTACCGATTAAGCGGAATCGGTTTTCACCTATTTTTTCTAACGCATTCTGTCTGTTTATTTGGGCAATCCCCATTTGGATTTCAGTAGGCGGGTTAGTGGAATCTTTATAGGAAATTGTTAACGATCCATTTCCAGCTAATTGGATATCTTTGTAGTCAGCGCCAAAAAGAATTGGCTGATTATCAGCTCCTAAGACAGCATCGCCAGTAGCCGTGACCAAGCTTACTTGATTTGAATTTGGAACGGGTTGAACTTGAAACGATCCATCTTTTGTATAAAAGGTATTCTCTTCAGACGCTACACGAAAATAAGCAGATTCGCCTTGAATCATAAAATCCAGTGGGCGATCGGTTTGTCGAATAGATCCTTGTTCGTTTCGAACGGCAGTTTGCGAAAGAATCGCTCCAGCTCCGACGCGTAAGCCAAAAGGCGTCGTACGTCCCACTTCATTTTTTTGACCTACTTGTTTTTCGATTGACTGAACAAGTGCATCTGAAAAACTGGCTTCTTGTCGTTTATAGCCAGTCGTGTTGACGTTCGCTATATTGTTACCAATCAAATCTATTTTTTTTTGCAGCTCGCTCATCGTGTTACTTGCTGTATTCATTTGGATATTCAATAGGTTAATTCCTCCTAGACACGTCCAATTTCATTGACGGCTTTTTCCATGCTGCGATCATAAGCTTGAATTACTTTTTGGTTCGATTCAAAACCACGGTATGTGGTCATCATGTCTGTCATGGTTTTCGTCAAATCAACATTCGACTGTTCAACAAACCCTTGTTTAAGAAAGTTCTCCGTCCCCTCAAGCAAATCGACGGTATCGACAAACTGAGGAAGCGCTTCTGGATTACCTGCCCAGCGCAAGAGATTTTGACCTTCTTTTACAAATTGATCAGAATTGTCAGTATAGCCGATCCATAAACGGTTTTCCCGTGTGCCATCAGCTAACACAACTTGCCCATTTTCTTGTACAGTAAAATCAGTTGAACCGACTTGTATGCGTTGTAAATTTTCTCCTAAAACAGCAAAACCTTCGCTAGTCGTTAAATATCCTTCAGTGTCTACAGCAAAAGTGCCATTTTTGGTATAACGTGTCTCTCCATTTTCTGCAGTGACAGCAAAAACCATCGAACCTTTAGTTTGAGTGTCAGGATTCAAAGGCAATAGTTCATCTAGCAATGCCATGTCTGTTGAATTTTCTGTTTCTCTTAAAGGACCTTGAAGAAAAGAGGGAATTCCTTCTTGGGTGTAGACACCAGTTGTTAAAGTACCAATATTTTGTGAGACTATTGTACCTTTTTTACCGCCTTCAATTGCTTTAATCAGCTGTTCAGGAAAAGCGCGGAATACGGTTTGGTCTTCTTTAAAACCAGGAGTATTCGCATTAGAAAGATTATTTGTCAATATTTGTTGCTGTCTATTGTTAGCCATCATGCCTGATGTAGCAGTATATAACCCACGAAACATATCATTTCTTCCTCTCAAAAGTAGCTTCGATATTCCTCGCGTATCATAACATTTTAACTAGAAAAAAAATAGAGACTTTTAGATTAATATGGAAAAAATATCTTTTAATTTTTATAAAAAGAAAAATATACAAAATTATTGAATCGTGATACTATCATTTTGGTATTATTATTAGAAAATAGTACGAAATAATTATTTTAATAGCAGAAACTGATAGTTGTACGGTGAATAAAAGCTATTAAAAAGATAAAATCTCAAGATTTAACGTTTATTAAATGAAAGATATAGATAGTTAATCATTAAAGTTTCTACTTATTGATCCATCTTTATCCAAAGGTGGGTTTTTAAATCAAGAATTTTTGTTAAAAAAAGGAGTTTATCAATGAATATATTCCCTAAATCATTAGAATCTATGGAACAAGCTTTATCTGCTTCGACACTTCGTCAACGTGTTCATTCAGCCAATATTGCAAATGTTGATACGGCTAATTACAAAAGTAAAAAAGTCGATTTTCAAGCATCATTAAATACAGCAATAACTAATCAGGGTCTTTCGAGCTACAAGACAAGTGATCGTCATTTGTCTTTTAGTAATGAATCTTCAAACTCAACTACCAAAGTACTGACGAATAATTCTACTCAATACAACCACAATGGCAATAATGTCGATATGGATGTAGAAATGGCAGAACTGGCGAAAAACCAATTATGGTATAACGCGGTTACGGAACGAGTCAACGGCAAACTCAACAGTCTCAGTTCAGTAATTAATGGAGGGAGATAGCAAAGATGAGTTTATTTAATGGCTTTAACATTAGTGCTTCCGGGCTAACAGCAAATCGTCTTCGTATGGACGTTGTCTCGGCTAATATTGCCAACGCCAACACAAATCGTGCCGAACTGGTAGATGGCGAATGGATGCCTTATCGCCGAAAAACGGTAGAGCTGTCGCAAAGCGATGTATCTCCTTTTGCTAATCAATTGCAGTCGGTCATGAACCGAGGCAATCATGCAGTAAGCGGTGTCAAAGCTTCAGAAATCAGAGAAGACAACACACCTTTCACATTAAACTACGATCCAGATCATCCAGATGCAGGAGAAGACGGCTATGTACGAACTTCGAATGTGGATCCTTTAAAAGAAATGGTCGATTTGATGTCTGCGACGCGTTCATACGAAGCGAACGTCACCGCATTGAATGCATCCAAAAGCATGTTTATGAAAGCTTTGGAAATCGGGAAATAACTTATGGTTAGATAGCGAGGGGCAAAGAAATCGCTCTAGGCGGACGCTTTTTGGGTTATGCAGCTGATGCGACAAGACGTCGCATCAGCTGCCAAGGCACTGCTTTAGTCGATTCTCCTTCGCTGCGCTCAGTCAAGGGTCTTCAGCTCGCGCTGATCCCCCAGTCGCCGCTTCCGCTCTTTCTTCTAGGAGTAGTGAAATAATAAGTGGTTTCAACTATTAGGGCATGTAGCAAAATAGCGGAGACTCCCGCGGGATAGCGAAGTGCCGAAATCCACTCGGGCGTTTAGCCCGAGTTAGTTCGGCGCAAGCCCGCAGGAAAGCGGAGCTATGTTGCGGAATGTCTACAGAAAAACGATAAATCTAAACCTACTATAACTACCTAGGAGGCACTATGGAAAAAATTAGCGGAATTCAAACGCCTTTTATTCAAAACCAATTATTCGACAAAGTGAAGCCAGACAACAAAGTTGAAGGGTTCGGGGAAATATTCAAAGATGCGTTGAAAGAAGTAAGCAAAGCACAAAATGAATCAGATAAATTAACCAATCAGTTGGTGACAGGAGAAGTTCAAGATGTGCACGAAGTGATGATTGCGTCACAAAAAGCTAGCTTGTCGTTGCAGATGACGATGCAAGTACGCAATAAGGTTGTTGAGGCTTACCAAGAAGTAATGAGAATGCAAGTATGACGAATAAATGAAAGAGAAGTTTTTAGCATATAAATTGAAGCTGAGTGAGTCATGGACTAGTTTTTCTCCTGTAACCAAATGGTCTGTTATTGGCTCTTTTTTTATCACCTTGATTATTCTGGCTGTTTTCGTTTTCTTTAGCAATCAATCCAATTTTTCTGTCTTGTATTCAGATTTATCAGCGGCTGAAGCTGGCGAAATTAAAGTAGCTATCGAAGAACAAGCAATTCCAGTAGAGGTGTCAGCAGATGGTAAAACCATCAGTGTGCCAGAAGAACATTTGGCTAATTTAAAAGTGAGTTTAGCAGCAGAAGGCATACCGAAAAATGGCAATGTCAATTATGGAACATTCAGTGAAAATATGGGGCTTGGTATGACGGACCGCCATTTTGACGTAGTAGAACGAGATGCTATGCAAAATGAGCTGGCGTATTTGATTGAACAAATTGATGGCGTGACAGAAGCAAACGTCATGATTACATTGCCAAAAGAAAACATTTGGATTACCGATGAAGAACAGACATCTACAGCTTCCATTGTGATCAAAGGTGATTCGACACTGCAATTAGATCAGAAACAAATTAACGGGCTTTATCATTTAATCAGTAAGTCAGTTCCAAGTTTACCAGCTGAACAAATTGTCATTATGGATCAAAATGGCCAAGTTTTTGAAGTGCAAGATGCTAATCAAGTGGATACGAATTTGTCGGCGTATCAACAACACCGCGAAATTCAAAAAGGCATCGAGCAAGATATTCAACGTGAATTGCAGCAAATGCTTGGATTGTTACTGGGACAAGATAAAGTGGTTGTTTCTGTTATGGCAAGTATCGATTTTACAAAAGAAAAACGAGAAGAGAAATTGGTAGAACCTGTTGATCTTGAAAAGTTCGAAGGATTAGATATTAGTGTGGAACGAATTGTCGAAACGTATTCAAGTGAAGGTACAGTTGTTGAAGACGCAGCAGGAACCGGCGAAACCGAAGTTGCCAATTACCCAGGTGCAGACGGAGCTGGTAATAGCAAATCGGAACGAACAGAAGAGCGGATTAACAGTGAAGTAAACCGGATCAATCGACAAATCGAGAAAAGTCCTTACGTGATTGATGACATTACCATTAATGTAGGAGTGGAACCACCTGTTGCTGAAAACCCAGCTAGCTTAACGCAAGAAAACATTACGGATATTAGTAATTTGTTAAAAAACGCTGTTAGTACGTCATTGAGTATGAACGATTTTAGAGCAACAGATATCGAATTGGAAGACCGAATTTCAGTTTTTGCAACCGAATTCCAAGGACGTCCGGCAATTGAAGATGAAAAACCAGAAACGACGTTTTTAGCAGGGATTCCGACGGCTCTCATTCTAGCTGTTGCTGGTGCAATTATATTGTTATTGGTTATTGTTATCGCATTAATAATGCGACGTAAAAAGAAAAACCAAACCAATTTAGAAGAAGCGGAATATAGTTTTGAAGGATTTGAAAAAGCGTTAGCTAAATCAAATCAAGTAGAAATCGAAGATGAAGAAATCGACTTATCAGAGTTTAGCAATCGATCAAATCCGAAACGCAAAACGATTGAAAAATTGGCTAAAGGGCGACCTGAAGACTTTACAAAATTGTTGCGGTCATGGATGGCAGATGACTAGGAGAGTGTCTAATGGTTAGAGGAATACATGAGTTGACAGGGATTCAAAAAGTAGCCATTTTATTGGTTGGTTTGGGACCTGAAGTTTCTATTGAAATATTTAAGCAATTGACAGAGCCAGAAATTGATCAACTGACGATGGAAATTTCCAATGTCCGGCAGCTGAAAAACAGCCAAACGGAAAGAGTCATTAATGAATTTTATGAAATGATTCTAGCACAGGATTATATGAATGAGGGCGGGTTAGTTTATGCCCGAAACATTCTCGAGCAAGCACTGGGAAAAGACAAAGCGATGGACACGATCAGCCGTTTGTCGAACCGACTTCAAGTAAAGCCATTTAGTTTTGCTCGAAAAGCTGACCCCAATCAGATTTTGAATATTCTTCAACACGAACAAGCGCAAACCATTGCGTTAGTGCTGTCTTATTTAGACGCCAAACAATCATCTAAAATCTTGGCAGAGCTGCCAAGTGGAAAACAAGCAGAAGTTGCAAGACGCATTGCTTTAATGGAAAGTACTTCACCAGACGTTATTCATCAAGTCGAGCAAATTTTGGAGCGCAAGCTGACTGCGACTGGCAGCCAAGATTATACCGCGACTGGAGGAGTCGAAGCAATTGTTCGTGTGTTGAGCAATGTGGACCGAAGTACAGAAAAATCTATTTTGGGCGAACTTGAAAAAGACAATCCCGAATTGGTTTCAGAAATCAAGAAACGGATGTTTGTTTTTGAGGACATTGTCAAACTTGAAAGTCGTTCTGTTCAACGAATTGTTCGTGAAGTCAGCGATGCTGATTTGACATTTGCATTGAAAGTAGCAAGCGAAGAAGTAAAAGACAGTATTTATCAAAATATGTCGACACGTCGAGCAGAGACTATCCATGAAGAAATCGAAGTTATGGGTCCTGTGAAACTAAAAGATGTGGAAAATGCGCAAACAAATATTGTTGGCTTGATTCGAAGTATGGAAGAAAAAGGGGAAATTGATGTGTCGCGTGGAGGAGGAGAAGAAATAATTGTCTAATATCATTCGGCTTTCTCAACCCCTTTCTGAAGAAACAAAAGTCATTCAAACACGTAAAATCGAAACTAAAAAAACTGTTTATAGGGATCAAGAATCAGATCCGAGACAGCAACGTCAGCAGTTGCTTCAAGAAATCAATGAGTTGGAATCTCGACGTAAACAATTGCAAACTCAGATTTTAAGCGACCAGCAAAATGCACAAAGTGAAATCGATAACTGGTGGCAAGAAAAACAAAAAGAATCGCAACAGCATGCAGAAAGAGTCGAACAACAAGCCAAGCAACAAGGGTTTCAGACGGGGTTTACACAAGGCCTGGAACAAGCAGAGCAAGACAGTGTTGAAAAAAGGTTGGAAATGACTCATTTATTGGAAGTCGCTTACGAAGAACAAGCGAACATTATCCAGCAGGCAGAACCTTTCTTGCTGTCACTGAGTGTGACGATTGCCGAAAAAGTGATTCACAATGAACTGACACAAGATACACAGCAGCTAGTGAGTATTATTCAGCATGCATTAAAGCAAGTAGAAGAAGTAGAAGACGTCACCATGCAAGTTTCTCCTAAAGATTATCCAATTATTCTTCCGTTTTTAGAAGAATTGAAAACGTACATTAAAGCCGATTCAGAACTAAAACTAGTTCCTGTAGCGAACTTAACAACAGGTGGCTGCAGAATTCATACAGCAAGTGGATCTTATGACGCGATGATCGATAATCAGTTAGAAGAAATCAAAAATCAATTGCTTGCTTACTGTGAGGAGAAAACCAACGATGAACTTGTGGGAAGGTGAATACCTGGAATTGCTGAGTGACATTGAACCGATTAAAAAGCATGGGAAAGTGATTCAAGTAATTGGTTTAACGATTGAATCACGAGGACCCAATGCGAAAATTGGTGAATTGTGTTTGCTTTATCCAAATCGCAACGAGCCACCAATCGAAGCAGAAGTGGTTGGATTTAAAGAAAACAGAATCATGCTTATGCCACTTCAGGACCTTTCGCAAGTGGGGCCGGGATGTTTAGTCGTTGCAACAGGAGGACCACTTCAGATTAAAGTAGGTCCTTCTATTTTAGGAAAAGTTTTGGACGGAACGGGGATGCCGCTTGACGAAAGCTTGTTGCCTCGTGGCTTGAAAAAATATTCTACTAATAACGCACCTCCCAACCCATTAAAGCGCCCAAGAATCGATAAACCTTTAGAAGTTGGAGTTCGTGCCATCGACGGTTTGCTGACTGTGGGTCAAGGTCAACGCATTGGGGTATTTGCGGGAAGTGGTGTTGGGAAAAGTACGTTAATGGGTATGATTGCACGTAACACAGAAGCGGATATTAATGTTATTGCTCTCGTTGGAGAGCGTGGAAGAGAAGTTCGCGACTTTATTGAACGTGATTTAGGTCCTGAAGGGCTGAAGAAATCGGTAGTCGTTGCAGCAACTTCAGACCAAACACCTATGCAGCGCATTAAAGCAGCTCTGACTGCAACCGCAATTGCTGAATATTTCCGGGATCAAGGGAAAAACGTCATGTTGATGATGGATTCAGTTACGCGGTTTGCGATGGCACAGCGAGAAGTGGGTCTTGCAGTAGGAGAGCCTCCGACTAGTAAAGGCTATACACCAAGTGTTTTTGCATTGTTACCCAAACTGCTCGAACGTTCGGGCACTTCTAGTAAAGGCACAATCACTGCTTTTTATACAGTGTTAGTGGACGGAGACGATATGAACGAACCGATTGCTGATGCGGTGCGCGGAATTTTAGATGGTCACATTGTGTTGGATCGTAAAATTGCTCAAAAAGGTCAATTTCCAGCGATTAATGTGATGGCGAGTGTTAGCCGTGTCATGCACGAAGTGGTTTCAGAAGAACATCAACAAGCCGCACGTGATTTCAAGCGTCTGTTAGCAGCGTATGAAACGTCAGAAGATCTTATCAACATCGGAGCTTACAAGAGTGGGGCGAACAAGGAAATTGATGATGCCATTCGAGCCTATCCGCTAATTCGAGAATACTTGCAACAAGACATTTACGAGAAAGCCAAAATAGAAGAAAGTGTTGAACGGCTATCCGCACAATTTGGAGGAATTTAAACTGACACAATTCAACTTTCGATTTCAAAAAATATTAGACTTAAAAGAAAATGAAAAGGGCTTTGCGCAGATCCAAATGGCTGAAGCTATGAAACAACATGAAGTAGGACATCAGCAAAAAAGAATGATTCAAAAAAAAATTATGGATATTGAGCAGTTAAAAAACGCCAAACAGCAAAGTGGCGTCAACATTTCAGAACTTCGCATGTTAGAAGAGTACATCTATCAGCTTCAAGATCAATCGCTTTCTTCTGAAAGAGAATTGGAATATTTGCAGAAAAAGGTTTCAGCGTCTCAAAGCGTGCTGCAAGAAAAAGCAAAAGAAGAAAAAACGTGGGAAAACTTGAAGCAACAAAAACTAACGCATTTCAAAGAAGAAAATAAAGCTGCTGAACAAAGCTTTTTCGACGAAATGGCAAGTACGCGATTTTATCGTCTAGCTAAAGCGAACAATTTAGCGGAAGGAACTTGAACGTATGGAAGCGTTAAAGCCGATGTTTCAACAAACCATTAGTCCTATCACAAAAACTACTTCGAAACCTGTTCTAAATCAAGCGGAATTCGCTTCTTTACTAGAATCATTGGCACCTCCTCATGTTAGCGAACAACCAGCACCCGCAGAAAGCATAGTAGAAATCTTAGAGTCTGTGCTAGTGTCTTTGCAAGAATTGCTAATTGAAGAGCCAACAACTGAGCATCAAGAAATTCAATACGCTATTCTTCAACTGCAAGAGCTTCAAACTGAAAGCAAGCAAGCCCATTTGACGATGGTTGATCAGAATGCACCGGACAGCAACAGTAAATTGGTTGTGTTGCTTGAGAAGATTGGAGAACAGCTACAAGTTTTAAGTGATAAATCGACTAGAGGATCTGAAAAAACGTCGATTTTTAACGAGCCGGAAGAAGAAAAAAAACGTCTAGGATTTAACGGGTTAGCACAAATTTCTAAGAAGCTGAGCGAACTGATCGACATGCTCGAAAAACAACAACAAGTAATCAAGCTAGATACGCAACTAAAAACGGTAGAGCGTGAAGTGCCGTTGTTATCAACTGTTAATGAAAGTCATTCAGTAAAGAATATTTCAAAGCTTGTCAGTGAAATACTGAAGCCACTAAATGTTACGGCTAAGTTGTCTGTTGAAACACAAGTGACTCCAAAAGAACTTGAATTAGTAGACGTTACCCCTCTTCAGAAAAGCCAAAGCAAAGAAGAAATTCAATCTCTTAAAGTACCAGTAGAAGTAGAAACTGTTCAACCTTTACCTATAGCGATAGATGGTGGAAAGTCTTCAAGCTTTTTAATGAAAGCAGAAGCCAGCCAGCAGCCATCTCCACTGATACGTTTACCAAATTTGTTAGAAGACTTGAGCGGGATGCTGAAAAACTCCATGCGTTTAGCGGAAAGTCAAGAAGGCATGAAAATGCGTGTCAACATTTTCCCTGAACATTTGGGTCATCTTGAAATCTTATTGACATCGACAAATGGCAAGCTAGCCGCTCAAATTATGGCGAGTACGCCAATGGCAAAAGAAGCGATTGAACTTCAGCTAAATCAGTTGAGAACTTCATTAATTCAACAAGGTGTGGAAGTGGAAAAAATTGAAGTGCTTGAGCAAAGTTCACAACGGTCTTTTAGCCAACAACAACCCCATGCAGAGCAGCGGTTTACACAACAACAGCAAAATAAGGCTTTGCGTAATGGTAATCGTTATTTTCAGTCTGAAGATGAATTAGTTAAAGAAATAAGAAAACCGTTATCTGAAGGATTGATGAAAATAGATTACACCGTGTAAAAGAAAGGGTGTTTTGATGAATATTTCGACAGTGACAATGGGAGCGGCGACAGCACCGGATGCTAAAACTGCACCAACAAATGCGCTCGGACAAGATGTATTTCTTAAAATTCTAGTAACTCAAATGAAGCATCAAGATCCAATGGAACCATTAAAAGACACTGAATTTATTGGCCAAATGGCTCAATTTACAAGTCTTGAGCAATTAACCAATTTAAACAAGACGATGACACAATTCGTCAACAATCAAGGAAGTTCTTCGTTAGCAGACTATGCACATTTAATCGGTACAGCTGTTAAATGGCAGTCAGAAACAGAGTCAGGTGAAGGAATCGTGAAAGCCTTGTCCAGCAAAAATGGTGAATTAATGGCTGAACTTGAAGGATCAGATGTAAAGGTGCCAATCAACTCGATTATTCACATTGAAAAATCGACAGCAACATCAAATGAACAAGAAACTGTGTAAGCCATTGTGGATAAAATGCGGTTCTTGAAAGGGGAAAATTAAATGTTACGTTCAATGTACTCAGGTGTATCAGGTATGAAAAATTTCCAAACAAAATTAGATGTTATTGGAAACAATATCTCTAATGTCAATACAGTAGGCTATAAAAAAAGTACTATAAATTTTCAAGATCTTTTAAGCCAAAATATGTCTAGTAGTGGCGCAAACCCGATGCAAGTAGGTCTAGGTTCATCCACAGCTTCAATCAACGTAAATCATAATGCAGGATCGTTAATGTCTACAGGAGTTGGAACAGATCTTTCCATTATGGGAGACGGGTTTTTTGTTGTTCAAGATCCAAAAGCTACTGCTCCAGCAGGACAGTACTTAACACGTGCAGGAAACTTTACCGTAACAGCTGCTGGTGACTTAGTAACCGCACAAGGCTACAACGTTTTAGATAGCGGACAAAACAAAATCAATGTCTCAAACTTTGAATCATTTAGTATCAATCGCTCAGGAGAAGTGGTGGGGAAACTAGCCAATGGAAACGAGCAGAAAATTTCTATCGGAATATCAACGCCAGAAAATCCTGCAGGGCTTCGTAAAATAGGGGGGTCATTATACGAAATGACAAACATAGCTAGCGCAAATGGATTAAACGTTCAAACTGCTACAACAGCGAATACAGAAATCGGATCAGGCATGCTCGAAATGTCTAACGTTGACTTAACAGAAGAGTTTACAGAAATGATCATTGCACAACGTGGATTCCAGGCGAACTCTAAAACAATCACTACTTCTGATGAGATTTTACAAGAAGTTATGAACTTAAAACGTTGATAAAAGGGGCTTAGTCAATCAAAATGATTAACTTAACTAGGTTAAACCGTTCATCTATCGTATTAAACGCAATTTATATTGAACGACTAGAATCGACACCGGATACCGTGGTGACGTTAACAACCGGCAAAAAAGTCCATGTACTGGAAACTGTAGAGGAAGTTATGGACCAAGTAACCGATTATTACCGGAAGCTAAACATTTTACCTCGTTTGCATGAGCCGAACCTAGACGAATGAGGAGGCAATCAAGTTGACAGATGCTTTATCAAATGAAAATATCGAAACCATCCTTTCAGCAATGGGCAATCATGAACCAAAAGTGATCGATAAAAAAAGAAATGTTCAAGAATACGATTTCAAGAAAGCGTTGCGTTTCTCACAAGATCAAATTCGTACTTTATCTCGTATCCATGAAAATTTTTCACGCTTGTTGACTTCTTATTTTTCGGCACAGCTTCGGACATTTGTTCAAGTGACTGTTGAAAAAGTTGAAGAAATTTCTTATCAAGAGTTTGTTCGGAATGTCCAAAAAAAATCGATGTTGGGCGTTTTCGAAGCAACACCGCTACAAGGCAGTATGGTGATGGATTTTTCTCCAGAGGTGGTATATGTCATGTTTGACCGTCTACTGGGTGGTCAAGGCAATCTCTTGCAGAAAGACAGTGAGTTGACTGAAATTGAAATCAGCGTCATTGAACGAGTATTTTCAAAGTCGCTGGATTGTTTTGAGGAAGCCTGGTCATCTGTAGTGAAACTGTCTCCAGAACTCAAAGAAATTGAAGTAAATTCACAATTTCTGACTACTTCTCCTCCAAATGAAACGGTCATTTTGGTTAAGTTGCAAACAAAAATTGGGCATGCAGAAGGCATCATCAATATCTGTTTGCCTCATACTGTGCTCGAGCAAATCTTGCCGAAGCTATCAGCGAAACATTGGCTGGCAAACCAAAAAAAAGCAGTTGAAACGCATGAATTGGAAGCGTTAGAAGAAAAGCTGCAAAGCACCAAAATGGAAATCAAAGCAGTACTGGGAAAATCAACAATCGAACTTGGAGATTTTCTGAACCTGAAAACGGGCGATGTTATTCGTTTGGACGAATCGTACGAGTCACTTGTTACGCTTCAAGTAGACAATAAATTAAAATTTTATGCGCAACCCGGCGTTTCAAAAGGTCGGATGGCTGTACAAGTAACAGAACTGTCGATTCAAGGAGTTCAATTTGATGACGACTAATCACCATTCTCCAGAAGAACGTAAAAATTTTTTGGATTACCAGAAGACAGGAGGAAAGAAGATGCCTGAAAAAGCATTCTCAAAAACAGAGACAGAAGCTATCATCGAATTGTTGAACACGTCTCTAGGAGGTTCGGCTGCTTTACTCACGTCGTTGCTTGAAGAACAGGTTTTTGTCACTTCTCCAACACTAACTGTGACCAGTCGAGATGCTGTATTTGGTTCTATCGGCGCACCGTTTTATGTGGCGCTTGGTGAGTATACAGGTTCAGCTAGCGGAATGCAGGTGCTTGCTGTTTCCAAAAAAGATGTGGATGCTGCATTAACGGCTACAGAAGACCAAGCAGAATTTCAAGCTGTTCAAGAGTTGATTAGTAAAATGTTTGATTCAGTGGCACAGTCGATGTCAACGCTGTTAGAAAAAGAACTTGCTTACTCTTTATCGGGCATGGACGTTGTAGACCAAAAGGGTGAATTTTCGTTAGCGAACTTTACAAAAGAGCAGTGGTTTACAGAGTCGGAATTCCAGTTGAATGTTAGCGGAAAGCAAAACATCCGTTTTTATTTATGTTTGCCTCTACCGCTTGCAAAAACCTTGGTGGAGATTTTAACGGCACCGTTTAATCCGCAAGAACTAAAGGAGACAAGTAACATGCCAAAGCAATCAGATGATGGGCTAAATGAGCAGGCTCAAACAACACCAATCGTACAAAATGTTCAATTTTCAAGCTTTGACAATACCGAAACAGCGCCATCTACACCGAATAACTTGAATATGTTATTGGATATTCCACTTCAAGTCACTGTAGAACTAGGCCGCACGAAAAGAGTAGTCAAAGAAATACTGGAAATTTCACAAGGCTCTATTATTGAATTGGATAAATTAGCAGGAGAACCCGTGGATATCTTGATTAATAATAAGTTGATTGCGGTTGGAGAAGTGGTTGTCATTGATGAAAACTTCGGCGTTCGCGTCACAGATGTACTGAGTACGGCTGAACGCATTTCAAAATTGCGGTAATGGCTAAATAAAAGGAGTTTGCCAAGAGTGAACAAATCAATGTTTTTGCACATAACACTACTCATGGTGGTCTTGTTTTACGCTGTAATGACGGTACCGATGACTGCTGAAGCGAGTCCAAATGTTGTCGAATGGTTAAATAATGAAGAGCCTGAAGAAAAGGTACCCGTAGAAGAAATAGAAAACGCACCGATAAAAGAAAAAAGCTTAGCTGGAATTATTGTTCAATTAATTTTGTACACGTTGCTGATTGTGGCAATGATTTACGGACTCATTAAGTTTTTGGCGGCACGTCAGAAAAACCTACAACCGAACCAAGCCGTTAAACTAATGGGCGGTACGCCTCTAGGCAATAACAAATCGCTGCAAGTGGTAAAAGTCGGTGGCCACATGTACTTGCTGGGTGTTGGGGATGAAGTAACGCTCATCAAGGAATTTTCAGATGGAGCGGAAATCAACAACATCGAAAAAGACTTTGAGCAGCAGCAACCAGCACTGTCGAAAAACTTGTTCGATTTAACAAAGAAAAAAGTTGTGGCTTATTCTAAAAAATCGCAACAAAACGGCTTTGATCAGCTGTTCAAGCAAAGTTTAAACAAACAAAAAGCTCAGCAACAAGCGCTTGAAAATGAGTTTGAAAAAGAAACGCAAGACAAGGAAGGACGTCCGCTATGATTCCGGAAATCTTATCTGCTATTAATATTCCGGGCATTGATTTTGGCGCAGAGTCCCCTGAAGATGTCTCAACAACGCTTCAATTATTCTTCTTGCTAACGGTTTTGTCTTTAGCTCCAGGAATCCTAATTATGATGACTAGTTTTACGCGGATCATCATCGTTTTGTCGTTTGTGCGAACTGGACTCGGTACACAATCCATGCCACCGAACCAAGTATTGGTTGGCTTAGCACTGTTTCTAACATTTTTTATTATGTCTCCTATCGTGGTAGAGATGAATGAAACCGCACTCCAACCTTATTTAGACGGTGACATGGTACAGCAAGAAGCACTGGATACCGCTATCGTGCCATTAAAAGAATTTATGGCAAAAAACACACGAGAAAAAGATTTGGCTTTGTTTTTTAAATACGCAGAGCTAGAAAAGCCTGACAGTATTGAAGAGATTCCGTTAACTTCATTGGTTCCGGCATTTGCAATTAGTGAAATGAAAACCGCTTTTCAAATCGGCTTTGTCATTTTTATTCCTTTTTTGATTATTGATATGGTTGTCGCTAGTACGTTAATGGCGATGGGAATGATGATGTTGCCACCGGTCATGATTTCCTTGCCATTTAAAATTTTGTTATTTGTATTGGTAGATGGCTGGTATTTAATAATCGAATCGCTGCTGGTCAGCTTTTGACGAAAGGAAGAATACAATGACTCCAGATATGGTGATCAAACTAGCCGAACAATCGATTTTTACTGTTATTCTCATATCCGCTCCAATGCTGCTCATTGCGTTAGCTGTTGGGTTATTGGTCAGTGTGTTTCAAGCCATGACACAAATTCAAGAACAAACACTAGCGTTTATCCCGAAAATACTGGCGGTCTTTATTTCGCTAGTGGTCTTTGGCCCGTGGATGTTGACTTTGTTACTAGATTACACACGAGACTTGTTTGAGCAGCTACCAAGAATTATCGGGTAAATGGACATGGACAAAATTTTTGATATCTTGCCTTATTTTTTACTCATGCTTGTCCGTTTGACCAGTTTTTTTCTAATTGCTCCTATTTTCTCAATGCGAGGGGTACCCGCTCAATTTAAAGTGGGCATCGCAGCCTTTTTAGCGTTTGTTGCTGTGTCAACGTTGCCTATGGGTGAAACGATTCTTTTGGACTCGACTTATCTTTTATTAATCATTAAAGAGTTGGCGACAGGTTTGGCACTCGGCTTTACAGCAGCACTCGTGTTATATACCGTTCAAATCGCAGGCGCTTTTATTGATTTTCAAATGGGCTTTTCGATGGCCAACGTGTTGGATCCACAAACGGGTGCACAAGTACCGATTATCGGTCATTTCAAGTACATGATGGCGTTATTATTCTTGTTGACTGTAAACGGTCATCATTTGATGCTAGATGGTGTTATGCAAAGCTTGCGCGTATTTCCGGTAGAGCGTTTAGCTATTTCAGTAAAAGCGGAAGACATTGCACAGTTTATGACAGGCTTATTTGCAGAAATGTTCTTGATTGCCCTGCAAATTGCGTTGCCAATCGTCGGTGCTTTGTTTTTAGTAGATATTGCGCTTGGTATTTTGGCAAAAACGGTACCTCAGCTAAATATATTCGCTGTAGGATTGCCGTTGAAAATTTTTGTTGGTTTTATCATGCTTTTTCTGACCATGCCTGTGTTTTTTTATATCCTGCAGATTCTCTTTGAGAAACTCTTGGTGAGTATGGCTCAACTGATTCGTTTGTTAGGAGGAACGTAAGTGGCAACTAGATATCGCTTGGATCTGCAATTTTTCGCGGGTGAGAAAACTGAAAAAGCAACACCGCAAAAACGGCAAGAATCCAAGCGGAAAGGCCAAGTGGCAAAAAGCCCGGAAGTCGCGGCCGCCATGATTATTATCGGGGGGATTGTGCTCCTGAATTCGCTCGGTGGCTGGATGATGGACCGAATTTTAGCTATTTACCGGATTCATTTTACGCAATATATTTCCTGGGAAATAACACCGGCCACTATTCGTACATTGTTTGAGCAAATGGCCATGAATGCATTTTTACTGATGCTGCCTATTATGCTTGTCGGTATGGTCTTCGGCTTTCTCGGTAATTTTATCCAAGTAGGTGTTATTTTCACGTCAGACCCAATCATGGCAAAATTTGAGCGGTTAGATCCAATCAAAGGGGCAAAGCGCATTTTTTCAATGCGTGCTTTAGTCGAATTAGGGAAGTCCCTCTTGAAAATTGCCATTATTGGCGGCGCTGCATTTGGCGTATTGTGGGTAGCCAAAGATGAGTTATTTACGTTATCACAAAAAAGCATTGGCTATTCGTTTTCTTTTATCGGTTCGTTGGTTTTTCAAATGGGCTTGATTGCAGGGCTGATCTTGTTAAGTTTATCGATTCTGGATTATATTTACCAAAAATATGAATTTGAAAAAGGTATCAAGATGTCGAAACAAGACATCAAAGATGAATACAAAAAAGCGGAAGGCGATCCGCTCATCAAATCAAAAATAAAAGACAAGCAACGACAAATGAGTATGAACCGGATGATTCAAGATTTGCCAAGTGCAGATGTATTGATTACCAATCCGACTCATTACGCTATCGCGATCAAGTACGATGCCGAAACGATGGAGGCTCCGGTCATCATCGCAATGGGGAAAGATCACTTGGCGTTAAAAATTAAAGAAAAAGCAAAAGAATTTGGAATTGTGACGATGGAAAACAAACCTCTCGCACGAGCACTATATGCCCAAGTTGAAGTTGGGGATGTTGTCCCAGAAGAATTGTTTCTGGCTGTGGCTGAGGTTTTAGCATATATTTACCGACTTAAAGGAAAAATTCGATAAACAGGACAGAGGAGGGGACCCGCGTGAAATTTAGAGATTATGCCATCATGGTAGCCGTTATCATGATTGTGGTGATGATGGTCATCCCTCTTCCGCCGCTCTTATTAGATGTATTAATTATGATCAATATTAGTCTTGCTCTGACCATTTTGTTAGTTGCAATGAATACAAAAGAACCGCTGCAATTTTCTATTTTTCCTACGTTACTGTTGTTAACAACTTTGTTCCGACTGGGGTTAAACGTTTCGACAACGCGTTCGATTTTGACCAATCAAACAGGCGGACAAGTGATTGAAACGTTTGGTTCGTTTGTGGTCGGAGGAAGCGCCATTATCGGGATCTTGGTATTTCTCATCTTGGTCATTATCCAGTTTCTTGTTATTACAAAAGGTTCCGAACGCGTAGCCGAAGTGGCTGCGCGATTTACACTCGATTCCATGCCTGGTAAGCAAATGAGTATTGACGCCGACCTCGGCGCTGGAATGATTTCGGATCAAGAAGCGAAAAACCGCCGTGAAAAAGTAAGTTCGGAAGCAGATTTTTACGGAGCGATGGACGGTGCCAGTAAATTTGTTAAAGGAGATGCCATTGCCGGGATTATTATCACTATCATCAATATTATTGGTGGTTTGTTAATTGGCGTTATGGTTCACGGCTTGCCGTTCGCAGAAGCAGCACAACTGTTTACGTTACTGTCTATTGGAGATGGCTTAGTTTCTCAAATTCCAGCGCTATTAATTTCGACAGCGATGGGCATTGTCGTCACACGTGCAGTATCAGACGGCAATTTAGGGTCAGATATCACAAAACAACTTTTCGCCTATCCAAAGATGTTGTATATTGTTGCTGGAACGTTAGTAATGTTTGCGGTTTTTACACCAATCAGTCCGATGCTTGTTGTGCCGATTGCAGGTGTCATCGCTTATGGTGCTTTCCAAATGCAAAAAACCTTAAATTCTGAAGAAAAACAAGAAGTAGAATTAAGCAAAGACGATAAAGAAATAGAAAGTATGAAAAGCCCAGAAAGTGTTATTGATTTACTGCATGTCGACGCCATTGAATTTGAATTTGGCTATGGATTAATTCCAATTGCTGACAAAAATCAAGGCGGCGATTTACTGGACCGTGTGATTATGATTCGTCGACAATGCGCGATGGAGCTAGGTATTGTCGTTCCAGTTATTCGGATCCGTGACAACATCCAACTGCAGCCGAATGAATACATGATTAAAATCAAAGGCAACCAAGTCGCATCAGGTGAAATTATGCTTGATCATTACTTAGCCATGAGTCCGGGCATTGACGACGAATCAGTAGAAGGCATTGAAACCGTAGAACCGGCCTTTGGTATGCCAGCTTTATGGGTCGATGAAGACATGAAAGAAGAAGCGGAAATGGCAGGTTACGCCATTGTTGATCCGCCGTCTGTTGTGTCTACTCATTTGACTGAAGTGATCAAACGCCACGCGCATGAATTAATCGGTAGACAAGAAGTAAAATCGCTCATTGAAAATATGCGCGAAACAGCACCAGCAGTAGTCGAAGAGTTAGTACCAAATTTAATGACCATTGGAGAAGTACAAAAAGTGTTAATGAAACTTTTAAAAGAAAAAGTATCCATCCGCAATTTATTAGCCATTTTGGAAACATTGGCAGATTACTCTACGCAAACAAAAGACGCAGACTTGTTGACAGAATACGTTCGCCAATCCCTATCGCGTCAAATTACTTTACAATACGCTACACCAAAAGAGCCGTTGCAAGTGATTACAGCAGGCGCCAGCCTTGAAAAGAAATTCGCTGACTCAGTCCACCGGACAGAGCAAGGCAATTACTTATCAATCGACCCAGAGTCGTCTCAGACAATCTTCCAGCGGATCACAGAACAAGCGGCGCAGCTTCAGCAAACCGGCGTTCAGCCCATTTTACTGACGTCTCCTGCTATCCGTATTTACATGAGACAATTTGTCGAGCGTTTTGCACCCGACTTGCCAGTGCTGTCCTATAACGAACTAGAACCAGAAATTGAAATTCAAAGTGTTGGAGTGGTGAACGTCTCATGAGGTTGAAAACATATATCGTCAACACGATGGCGGAAGCACTCCCAATGATTAAAAAGGATCTAGGCGAAGATGCGTTGATTTTAAATACCAAAAAAATCAAAACAAGTGGATTTTTAGGTTTTTTCAAGAAAGAAAAATTAGAAATCACAGCTGGCGTTGATGCAATCCTCCCTGGAAAAGAGTTGCCAACTAATATGAAATCTTTAACAAAGCCAAATAATCAAGAAAACTCCTCAGCAGAATTGATCCATGAGTTAAAAAACATTAAGCAATTTATGATCAAGCAGATGAAAGAAGAAGACCTTCCTGAACCCCTGCGTTTGGTGAAAAAGCATCTGATTGCGCAAGAAATAGCGCCGGATATTTTGACAGACTTGCTAGCAAAATTGATGGCAAGAGTTGAATTTAACACTGACCAAACGTTAGAGAGTGTTCAACGCTTTGCTCGTGAAGAATTAGTCGCAATGATGGATTCGCATCAGTGTGATGAAATTTCACAACAACCAGAAATTATTTGTTTTATCGGTCCGACAGGAGTTGGGAAAACAACGACAATCGCTAAAATTGCGGCTGATTATATGCTGACAAAGGATAAAAAAGTAGGGTTGATTACTGCGGATACTTACCGTATTGCGGCAGTTGAGCAATTAAAAACCTATGGCAGCATCTTGAATATTCCAGTTAAAGTAGTAGAGTCTTCTGCAGATTTAACGAAAGCAATCGAAGATTTTCATGACTGCGATATCATCTTAATGGATACGGCAGGCCGAAATTATCAGCAGACGCAATATATTGAAGACCTTAAGCAGTTACTGCCAACTGATAGTAAGGTACAGATTCACTTAGTATTGAGCTTAACTGCCAAATACGAAGATATGAAAAAAATAATTAATAATTTCCGCTCCATTTCTATGGATGAACTGCTATTGACTAAAAAAGACGAAACCAGTTCTTCGGGCGCTATCGTGAATTTGATTTGCCATTACGACATTCCGATACGCTATATCGCTAATGGCCAAAATGTACCGGATGACATTATGATGTTAACGTCCGAATTGGTGGCTGACTTTATCTTAGGGGACAAGATTGATGTGTGATCAAGCAAATCAGTTAAGAGAAAAATAATGACGAAGCAATCTGACAAAATCGTAAATTAACGGATTTATTATAAAAATTTTTAAAAATAAGAGCGGCTTTTCCGCTTGGAAATGGTGGTGAAAAATCATGCTGAATCATAAATTATCAAAAGAAGAACTTTCTTATTGGAGCGATTGGCAACAACACCAGGACCCACAGGCTGGCGAATACCTTGTTGAACAGTATCTTCCTTTGGTTGATTACGTGATTCAACGGTTCATGATCAGTTTGCCTAAAGTTGTGGAAAAAGATGATGTCCGCAGCTATGCCTATGAAGGACTACTCGATGCATTAAGTAAATTTGATATTAAAAGAGAGTTAAAATTTGAAACCTACGCTTCTTGGCGCATCAAAGGCGCCATTATTGATGGGTTGCGACACAGCGATTGGCTGCCACGATCCGTTAGAGAAAAAGTAAAGAAAATTGAAAAAGCCTATCTTTTGTTGGAACAGCAAAATAGTGCATCTGTATCTGACGAGGAAGTTAGCTCGTATTTGGGTATTACAAAAGCTGAGCTTAATAAGACAGTCTCAGAGGCGGCTTTATCGACAATGATTTCAATGGATGATGAACATTTTGAAGAACGTGGGATAATGGGGAACCATCACGCACAATCGCCTGAACGCCATTTATCAGATCGAATGACGAAAGAATCATTAGTTCGTGCGATTGAATGTTTGCCAGAAAAAGAAAAAATTACGGTGTCGTTATGTTATTTTGAAGAAATGAAATTAACTGAAATTGCAGAAATTCTTAGTGTCAGCGTATCAAGAGTTTCACAGCTTCACTCAAAAGCTATGCTTCGTCTGCACGCTTCGATTTTAGCTGTACACGATCATTATTAAAGTTAAAATCACAAACAGAAGGCCAAGGTGGTAATCATGGAATGGCTATTGATCGTAATTAGCATTGTGCTAATGCTAGTAAATATTCTGTTGATACTAACAGTAAAAAAACAACGTATTGAAAATGAGTCAACTAAAGTCCAGGAAAAGATGGCTGAGTTTGTGGCTCAACTTGAAGAAGAAAATAATGAATTATATAATAAGTTAACCATCTACATAAAAGAGCGCGAAAACCAGTTAGCAGAACGAGTTGGACGATTGGAACAAAAAGCTGTGCTGACAATTGAAAAGACTGATCGGGAAGAAAAGACTACTGTAGAAACTGAAAAAATAGTTCAGCTTTCCAAACAAGGATTTTCTTCTAAGCAAATTGCTAAAGTGCTTCAAGTTGATTTTGGCGAAGTCGAGCTTATTGTTAACATGAACCACAAGCGGCATAGCAGCTTTACAAGAGACGAGGTGCTGTAAATGCGCATTGATAGTCAGAATATGATTCAAAATGACCGCCTGCTAAAGCAAGTTAATGGCAACAAGTCGGGCGAACTTTTCTCAACTGCTATGAGAAAATCTCAGTCCAAGCTGCAACATGATTCATTAAACCAGTTAATGAGCAGTATAGATAAACTAGGACAGAAACTAGCCAATCAACACACACTTGAAAATCTAGTGAATTACAAACAAGTAATCAAACAGTTTGTGTCAGAATCCGTAAGTCATGGCTTGCACTTATCAGACAAACAGGGTTTTATGTCGGACGGAAGTTTAACGTCACAACAAATTATCAAAGTAATCGATAAAAAAATGATTGAAATCCAAGACGAAGTATTGAATAATGAAGAAGAAGGAATTGGTACTTTAGATCTAGTTGGAGAAATCAAAGGTCTGCTTGTAAATTTGTATATGTGACCGAGGACGGAGAGAGTGAAATGTCAGAAAATCGTCGCGAATTTTTTCGGGTTATTTTCAATCAGGCGTTGAATGGCAAAGTTTCAGTTTACGGAGGCAATTTTTTGCCAGTCGAGATTTATGATGTTAGTGCAGGAGGTCTAGTATTTTCTTCTGTTCTTAATATTCCTCTAGGAGAAAGCGTACGTTGCAGCTTTGAAATATTAGATAGCGCTTTCATGTTAGAAGGGTCCATTGTCCGCAAAGCGACTGGTGTTGATGTGGTAAAGTGCGGAGTGGAGTTCTCTGTAGACCAAGGAACTTCTTCAGAGTTGTTCAAACAACTAAATCACTACCAAATCCGCAATCGGAAAAGTTTCCTGACAGACTAGCCCTGTGGTTTGATGAAAAAGAGACTGTCTTAAAGATCATAAATGCTAACGTTTAATGACAACCTTCTAGCGTTTTTTGAAAGCCTGGTTAATTACTAGTCAGACAACGCTTTTGCCAACTGTTTAAAAACAAAAATAAGCAGAGAAAAATCGTTAGATTTTTCTCTGCTTATTTTATTTTTGGCAACTTATGGATACTTTTTTTTCAATTTATAAAAGTTAAATAAAGCGAGTAATTTTGGATAGGAGGAATTTCTAAAGAATATAGAGAAGTAATAGCATTAACGAAAAAGAAAAAGAAGGTGACTTACCCATGGAACTTAAAAAGCAATTGCATTTTGAACTTACAGAGTTTGCAGACGATCGAGAAAAAGAACGAATACCGGCTACCGCAAATTACGATTATTGGTTGTTGCTAATGGAATATTTTCTGGCTAAGTCTGATACGTTTGAAATTCATTGCTGGAATGAGGAATTTGCAGTGGTTAACGAAATCACTTTAAACCTTCCAGGGTTAGTTGAGATTACTAAAGAGCAAAAGATGACAATTTTTGCGGGACTGTTAACAGTAGAAATCGCTGAATTTCTACTAACGCATCATGTTTATGAGAATAAAAGACTGGCGTGGTTTTCAGTATTTTTAAGTAGAGGAGAGCAGCACATTTTTTCTTCAGAGCATTGGGGTACAGAGTTTTTTGTTCCAGATGTCACACAAGAAGACTTACTATTCATTAAGCATGTAACACCCGATGACGCGGCATTTAATGTATACGAATAAACGTAAACCCTCCAAGAGTTAGCTATTGGAGGGTTTTTACTAAATATTCTTAAAAATCAGAAATTTGTTTGACTTTATCTCTTACTAAGACAATAATAAGAAGAGTACTTGTTTCTAAAATATGGAATTAAATAGTTCTATTATAACGAAAAGGAACAAGTGTGAAGAATGGCTTAATCGAAAGAGCTTTATTTTATTGCTTAAGGAACGATTAAAGAAGATCGAAAATTTGAAGATGGAGGAATGAAAATGAAAAAAACAACGATCAGTGCTATTATTTTCTTATTTATTTTTGGATTTTTAGCGGCATGTGGAACTGAAGATACAACAGAAAAAGCTCCTGATGATGGAACTGAAACCAAGTCTGGTGGAGTGCTAGAGAGAATGGAAGAATCCGGAAAATTAAATGTAGCATTTGAAGGAACTTATCCACCTTTTAACTTTATTGACGATAAAGATGAATTCCAAGGATTTGATGTTGACATCTCTAATGAACTTGCAGAACGTCTAGGGGTAGAAGCTAATTTTATCGCAACCAAATGGGATGGACTAATTGGAGGACTAAAAGCAGACAAATTCGATATTATTATCGGCCAAATGACAGTTACAGAAGAGCGACAAAAAAGTGTTGATTTTACAGATCCGTATGTAATTACAGGTTCAGTACTAGTAACACGTGAAGATACAGATGACATTACAAAACTTGAAGATATTAAAGGGAAAAAAGTAGGTGTGGGTGGAGGAACAACTTTTGAAGAAGTAGCCAACAGCGTGGATGGTGCAGAAGTAAAATTGTATAAAGCAGTGGGTGACTACATTCAGGACTTAACAAACAAACGTCTAGATGCCATCATCAACGACCAATTATTGATTAGCTACAACATCAAAGAACAAGGTCTGCCTATTAAAATTTCAAGCGATATTTTAAATAAAGATGAAATCGGTATGGCAGTCAACAAAGGAAACGAAGATTTTATCGAAAAAGTCAATATGGCTTTAAGTGAAATGAAAGAAGATGGCACGTATGCTGAAATCTATAAAAAATGGTTTGGAACAGAACCGTTAGAAAGTTAATTGTTCACAGCAGATAATTCAAACTACTAATTTCTGCTTTTTGATATTGCGCATTCTGTACTCAACGCGTTTATCTGAAGCAATTTTTTGCCGCAAATTTTGCCTTTATTCGTTTATACGCGATAAGTGAGGAGTGGGGAAATGCATATCTTCGTTTTAGGAACAGGTATGATTGGCACTACAGTCGTAACAGAATTGGCTAAATTGACTAAGCATGATGGTCTGAAAACCATCACAGCTGTTGATATCAATCAAGCGAGCATCGATAAATGTCTAGCTATTGCTGACAATCCACAAGTAATTGGTAAAGTGGCAGCGTTAGCAACAGAAGACGATATTGCCAAAGTGCTAAAAGGTGCTGACCTAGCGATAGGATGTCTTCCACATTCGTTAAGCCTACCAGCAATAAAGGCAGCAATTTCTTCGAAATGTCATTTGATTGATTTGGTAGGATCTCATTTTACTGAAAAACTAGCGCTGCATGAACAAGCACAGCAAGCAGGAGTATTGATTGTCCCAGGCTGTGGAGTTGCTCCGGGCATCACCAATTTTTTGGCAGCCCAAGGAATTGAATTATTGGATGAAGCGAAAACAGCGATTCTCTCTTGTGGTGGAATTCCAAGATATCCGGACCCACCATTAGGGTATCAAGTTGTTTATCGTCTTGAAAGTTTACTTGGTCTTTATACGAGGCCAGCAACTGTGATTCAATCTGGAAAAGTAGTCGAGCTAGCTCCGCTTTCAGAATTAGAAGAAGTCACGTTTCCAGAGCCAGTTGGCTTATGTGAAACAGTGATCACAGATGCGCATAGTACGGCTTTTATCTTGCAAGGAAAAGTAGAAAATTTAGTAGAACGAACTGTCCGCTATCCGGGTCATTGGAACAAGATGAGCGTGTTAGCAGAACTTGGATTTCTTGATGAAACCCCGATCACTATTGGAGACATTTCGATTAGCCCAAAATTATTTGCAGAGAACGTTCTATTGCCTAGTATGTCGGGGCATTCAGTCGAAGATATCACTGTTTTGAGAGTAGAAGTAAGTGGTGTCAAACAAGGAGTTTCGACAAAACATACATGGGAAATGATTGATTTATACGATCATGAGCGAAAAATAACGTCAATGGCTAAAACCACTGCCATTCCAGCGTTACTAATCTCGCAATGGATTGCTAGTAAAAAAATAACAGAGACAGGCGTTATTCCAATTGAAAGTTTAATCGTTCGAGAACGATTCCAGCCTTTTTTAACTGAATTGAGCCAATTAGAGATTGAGATTGAGTATAAAGAAGAAATTTTCGATGAAAAGGAATAGCGTTTTACTTCTTGTCTAATGGGAGGACTTATGGATTTTACAATTGTTATTGATTCATTGCCATCGTTGCTCAAAGCGACAGGAATGACAATTTTTCTCGCTGCCATTTCGATTTTAATTGCTTTAGTGATTGGCTTTCTGACAGCCATTATTCGTATCCTGAAAATAAAAGTGTTAAATGAAATTGCAAATGTTTACGTTTCATTGATGCGTGGAACTCCGCTGTTGGTGCAAATTTTTGTTATCTATTATGGACTGCCTCAAATTGGCATCGTATTAGACCCAATATCATCAGGTATTTTAGCGTTGAGTTTAAATGCAGGAGCTTATTTATCTGAATCTTTCAGAGCTTCTATTTTGGCAGTGGACAACGGGCAAATGGAAGCTTCTATGTCGATGGGAATGACGTATCCGCAAGCTTTAAAGCGAATCATTCTTCCGCAAAGCTTACGAATTGCGATTCCAACGCTATCCAATTCATTTATTGTCTTAATTAAAGACACTTCTTTAGTTTCGGTCATCACAGTTACAGAACTACTACAGATGTCGAGTTTAATCATTGCAAAAACATTTGAGCCATTAACTATCTATTTGGTGGCTGCGGCGATTTATTGGGTACTGATTTCTTTTTTCACCAAATTACTGGATCGCTTGGAAATTCGGTCATCCAAGTACTTAGTCAGATAAAAAATCATTCTGCAAGAAAGTCTTTTGCTGGCTGTCGCCAGTGAGTAAGGCTGTATAAAAGGAGACTGATCGGCATATGATAAAAGTTACCGGATTGGTAAAAAACTTCGGAGACAACGAAGTTCTGAAAGGAATCGACTTATCCATCGATAAGAGCGAAGTAGTTGTTATCATGGGACCAAGTGGGTCAGGGAAATCGACTTTGTTGCGTTGTTTAAACTTTTTAGAAGAACCGACTGAAGGACTTATTCAAGTTGGTGACTACGAAGTAAAAGCTGGAGGGAAAATTGATCGACACCGAAAAAAAGTAATCAGGGAATTGCGGAAAAAAACGGGTTTTGTTTTTCAATCATTTAATTTATTTCCTCATAAGAAAGCGATTGAGAACGTTATGGAAGGACCCATTGCTATACACGGTAAGGGTCCTGTAGAAGCAAAAGCGATTGCTGTCGAACTGCTTGCCAAAGTAGGATTAGCTGACCGAGCCGATCATTACCCAGCGCAGCTGTCAGGTGGACAGCAACAGCGCGTGGCGATTGCTCGCTCTCTTGCATTAGATCCGTTGGTTATGCTTTTTGATGAGCCGACTTCAGCGCTCGACCCTGAACTCGTACGTGAAGTGCTATTGGTTATCAAAAGTTTAGCAGAAGAAGGCATGACCTTGGTCATCGTGACACACGAAATGAATTTTGCGAAAGAAGTGGCAGATCGCGTCGTGTTTATGGATGAAGGAATCATCGTTGAGCAAGGAACTTCACAGCAAATTTTTGAACATCCAAAAGAAGATCGAACCAAACAGTTTCTATCAAAAGTAGAAGCAGTGGTTACAGAGTGAAACGAACCGGCCAGAAAGAAGGCTGGTTTTTTTGTTGTATAATGAGAAAAAAAGAAAACAGTAACGAAACGTTTGAATTACAACTAGAAGAAGTATCAGGTATTGTGACCGTTGAGTTTGAAGAGTTGGCAGCATTATTTAAAAAAGAAAAAGAAAGGATAGAAGTCGATGAAATTATTCACCAATCTACTAGTAGACCGCCTTTTAGCAAGTGGATTGGGTTAAAAGATTTTGTGCCACATAGTCAAGCTTACCTAGAAGAAATTATAGAACGAATTCGATGGGCACTATAAGACAAAACGGCAATGCCCTTAAAGGCAATGCCGTTTCAGACTGTAGACAAAAGAATGATTATTCATTTTTTTGTATGCATCTAGGATTCTCCACACCAAGCGGACGCTTTCCGCGGACTCCGCGCTGAGCCTCCTCGTCGCAAGCTCCTGCGGGGTCTCATCCCTTCGTTTTTCCGCAGGAGTCGCCACTTGGTGCTCCGAATCCTTAAGTGAGTAGAT
This sequence comes from Planococcus versutus, assembly GCF_001186155.3. Lineage (NCBI taxonomy): Bacteria > Bacillati > Bacillota > Bacilli > Caryophanales > Caryophanaceae > Planococcus > Planococcus versutus. The sequence continues at coordinate 220,419 of NZ_CP016540.2, forward strand.
GAAAAGGCTTGATCATGTATTTTTATTGTGAAATGGACTAAATAGTCTCACTTTGATTAGAGCTGGAACCCTCCAACTGGGCTGGTCCACGAAGACCCCTGTGGGACAGCGAAAGCTGAAGACCCCGCAGGAACGTCAGTGACGAGGAGGCTGAAGCTGAGCCCACCGGAAAGCGAAGTGGCCAGCCCAGTTGGAGATTATACGTCACTATTCAGTTTAATAAGACTTTGTCTACAAGCTGAAACGGCAATGCCCTTAAAGGCAATGCCGTTTTTTAATTAGCTATTCAACTCAAGAAAAAGTAAGTAACAGAAACGACTAAACTGCCAATAGAAAACAGTAAGCCAATTTGAAAAAAGGCATTTCGGTTCGGGAATTCTCGATGATAGTCAACGGAATAAGTGGTTCTTTTTTCGCTTTCTTGAATGAGTTGATCTTTTTTGTTTACTTTTGCAAAAAAGTTTCGTGTGCTTTTAAAAAAAGCTGTAAAAAATTGACCTTCAATCAAAAGCATGACGGAATAAATCATTAGCAATAAAAGTCCAATCAAAAATAAAGCATCAATCCATTTAGCGAGAGTCCAGAGACTGTGTAAGAAAAAAGGCAAAACAAGTGAAATAACGAAGGAAATAAAAAATAAAATGCGTTTAAAATTCATGCAAGTCGATCCTTTCTTTTGTGATTTTAGATTACCATGTTAATTATATATTTGAAAATTTAAACATCTTGTTGCCTATTTATGCAATAACAATTATGATTAAATAGAATTATCAAATAAATGGGGGTATGAAAATGGGGAGAAAGAGAAAGACGAAAATTTTCATGATTATGATTGCATTTGTTCTATTTTTAGCAGGCTGTAACTTTAACTCGTCAGAAAGTTCGAATGAAGAAACTGGCGGTTCAGAAGGAGAAACTAAACAAGTATTAAATATTTCAACTACAGCAGATATTCCTACTTTAGATTCTACAAAAGCACATGACGGTATTGCCTTTACAGTATTGAATAATGTCAACGAAGGTCTTTACCGCCAAGATGAAAACAATGAACCAATTGAAGCTTTAGTAACAGAACATAAAGAAAATGAAGATAAGACGGTTCACACGTTCACATTGCGTGACTCGAACTGGAGTAATGGAGACCCCGTAACTGCACAAGATTTTGAATATGCATGGAAACGCGTGATGAAAGATGCGAGTCCTTACAACTTCATGTTTGTAACAGCAGGCATTAAAAATTCTGAAGCTATCATGAACGAAGAAATGGATACAGAAGATTTAGGGATTAAAGCAATTGATGAAAAAACAGTAGAAGTGACATTGGAAGCAGCAAACCCGTTGTTCCAATCGTTAATGACGTTCCCAACTTTCTTGCCTCAAAACCAGAAATTTGTTGAAGAACAAGGCGACCAATATGCATTGGAAGCAGAAAATGTTCTTTTTAACGGTCCATTCACATTGGTTGACTGGACGCACGAACAAGGCTGGAAATACGAAAAGAACGAAGACTACTGGGATGCAGATGCAGTGAAGTTAGATGCAATCAATGCATATGTTGTAAAAGACCCAGCAGCAGGCATCAACTTATATGAAACCAATAAAGTAGACCGCATTGTCTTAAGTTCAGAAGCGGTAGACCAAAACAAAGATGACGAAAACTTTGACACAATTTTAGAGCCGGAAATTCTTTTCCTGCGTTTCAACCACAACCATCCAGTACTAGGCAATAAAAACATTCGTCAAGCCGTTAACATGGCAATCGATAAGAAAAGTTTAACAGATGTTATTTTGAAAAATGGTTCGACACCATTAGATGGGATTGTTCCAAAAGGATTCTTCAAATCACCAGCAGGTGAAGATTTCCGCGACATAAATGGAGATTTTAACACAGGCACAGTAGAAGAAGCTCAGAAAGTTTGGGAAACAGGCTTAAAAGAAGCTGGAGTAGAAGAAGTAAACGTTTCAATCAACATTGCAGACTCTGAAGATCATAAAAAAGTAGCAGAATACATTCAAGCGCAATTGGAAGACAACCTTCCAGGATTTAAATTGAATATCAAAGCGGTTCCTTTTGCTCAACGTCTAGAAATCGAAAAAGCAATCGATTATGATTTGTCTTTATCTTCATGGGGGCCGGATTATAGTGATCCAATGACTTACTTGGATATGTGGTTAGAAGGCGGTTCAGCTAACCGTATGGATTATTCAAATGCAAAATTGGAAGAATTAGTGGCATCAGCAAGAACAGAAACAGATCTTGAAAAACGTTACCAAATGTTGTTAGATACTGAGAAAATCTTGCTAGAAGAAGATGCAGCAATTGCACCACTTTATCAAGACGGTACAGCTGTCTTGATGAGAAGCAAAATCAAAAATCTATTGGTTCATCCAACAGGAGCTTCTTTTTCTTACAAATGGGTGACAATCGAAGAATAAAAACATAAGGTTACAGCTAATAGATACGAGGGTGTAGCCGGTTAACGGGACATCCTCGTATTTTCAATGGCTTGAAAAAGTCGCTCAGCTTTTTCGGGGTCGCAGAAATTCAAGATCTCGTGCAACTGGTAAGACAAGAGCGCAACTTTGCAGTCTTTCTTCTAAAAGACTTAGAGTAATGATACGCATGAGTGAGTGACAACTTTTACTCTTTTATTTTCAATAAATCAAAAGAACACTAGACAGAGCGATGAGACAAGTGATCTTCCAAAACAAAAGCCAATCCAGCGTTGTGGCGAAGAACGTCGTCTCGCTGGTCTGTTTTATGACAGACAAAAGCTTGCGCTTATCATTTTACCCTATAGATAGAACTGAGGTGTTTGCATGAAAGGATATTTACTGAAGCGTATTGGCTTTATGATTGTTACGCTTTTCATTATTGTGACAGCTACATTTTTCTTAATGCAACTATTACCCGGTACGCCGTTTACCAATCCAGAAAAATTAACGGATAGTCAATTGGCAATTTTAAATGCTAAATATGGATTGGACCAGCCGGTTGCCATTCAATACATACAATACATTGGCAACTTGCTTCAAGGTGATTTAGGGTATTCATTCCAGCATGAAGGGCGAACGGTTACAAGTATGATTAGCGACCGGGTTGGACCTTCTGCGTTTATCGGATTGCAGGCGTTGGTCATTGGTGCGATTATCGGAATGATGTTGGGCATTGTTTCAGCTTTAAAGCACAACTCCATTTTAGATTATGGTTCAGTAACATTAGCAGTGCTCGGCATGTCTATTCCCTCTTTTGTTTTTGCTGCGCTGTTGCAGTATTACGTAGGAGTAAAGTTAGAATGGCTGCCTGTTGCTTTATGGGAAGGATACTCTAGTACGCTCATGCCTTCTATCGCGTTGTCAGTTACGGTAACGGCAACAGTTGCGCGTTTTATTCGCAGTGAAATGCTCGAAGTGATTGGGCAAGACTATATTACTACAGCTAGAGCTAAAGGTTTAAAAGAACATCAAGTTATGGTCAAACACGTAATTCGTAATGCGCTTATTCCAGTTGTTACGATGTTGGGGCCACTAGCTGTATCAATTATGACTGGGACGTTGGTTATCGAAAAAATATTTGCTGTACCTGGACTAGGTGAACAATTCACTTTATCGATTTTGGTACTGGATTACAGCGTAATTATGGGAATCACGATTTTCTATAGTGCCTTGTTTATTTTCGTTGTTTTTGTTGTCGATATTATTTACAGCTTGTTAGATCCACGCATTAATTATAAGGGAGGAGCAGCATGACAAAAAACACATCAAATCTTCCCTTGCATCAAGACTTACAAGTACAAAACCAATATGCGTATGAAGACATTCCATCAGACTTATTTGTTAAAGCACCGCTTGACGACCGAAAAAGTGAAGAAATTGGAACACCAGCAGTTTCTTTTTGGAAAGAAGCTTTTCATCGCTTGATCAAAAATAAAGGAGCGATGATTTCATTAATTTTATTGGTTTTTTTAATTATTCTAGCGCTAGTGGGGCCTGGAATGAATGAGTTTTCTTACCGTGAACAAAACTTAACGCATTCGAATCTGCCTCCAAAAGTTGAAGGTTTAGAATGGATGGGCTTTAGTGGGTTAAACTCGCAAGACGTAAACGAATATGCCGAGCGAGATGTTCAAACGAATTATTGGTTTGGTACAGATGAATTCGGACGCGATATTTGGACCCGAGTATGGCGGGGAACACAAATTTCTTTGTTTATTGCAGTGGTGGCAGCTGCGCTTGATTTGTTAATCGGGGTTATTTATGGCGGAATTTCTTCGTTTTATGGAGGACGCATTGATAATGTCATGCAACGGATCATCGAAATCCTTATGGGGATTCCGAACCTGATTGTCATTATCTTGTTTATTCTTGTACTAGAGCCTGGAATTACTTCCATTATTTTAGCGATGGTCATTACGGGATGGGTTGGAATGGCGCGTGTTGTACGTGGGCAGGTCTTGCAATTAAAGGGACAGGAATTTGTTTTGGCTTCACGAACGCTTGGTGCTTCAAATCCACGCTTGATTTCCAAGCATTTACTGCCAAACGTTATGGGTCCTATTATTGTTACAGTGATGTTCACAATTCCCACGGCGATTTTCTTTGAAGCATTTTTAAGTTTTATCGGACTGGGGTTACAAGCGCCACTCGCATCTCTCGGCGTACTGATTGAAGATGGCTATAAATCAATGAGGTATTTTCCCTATAAATTGATATTTCCCGCTTTAGTAATTAGCATCATCATGATTTCTTTCAATTTACTTGGCGATGGACTGCGTGATGCACTAGATCCAAAAATGAGAAAATAAAGGAGTGCCCACCATGACCAACACGATTTTGACTGTCGAAGATCTGCATGTAGCGTTTAGAACTCAACACGGTAAACTGACAGCGGTAAGAGGCGTGAACTTTGAGTTAAAAAAAGGAGAAACGCTCGCCATCGTTGGAGAGTCGGGTTCGGGTAAGTCCGTAACGGCAAAATCTATTATGCAGCTACTGCCAAAAGCGACAACCGAAATCACAAAAGGCGATATTAAGTTTAACGGCGAAAGTTTATTGCAAATGTCTAAAAATCAAATCACTAATTTACGTGGTTCGGAAATTTCTATGGTTTTTCAAGATCCTATGACTTCTCTCAACCCGACGATGAAAGTAGGAAAACAAATTATGGAAGGGGTTCAGCGACATGAGCGGTTAACAAAAGCTCATGCGCGTGAACGCGCACTGGATATGCTCAAGCTAGTTGGGATTCCACAAGCTGAAAATCGACTTGAAAATTACCCACACCAATTTTCAGGTGGCATGAGACAACGTGTGGTGATTGCACTAGCACTTGCTAGTAACCCCAAAGTATTAATTGCAGACGAGCCAACAACAGCTCTCGATGTAACCATTCAAGCGCAAATCCTTGAATTGATGAAGGATTTACAACAAAAAACAGAAACAGCTATTATTTTAATTACGCACGATTTGGGTGTAGTTGCGAATATGGCTGATCGCGTAGCCGTTATGTATGGTGGCAAAATAGTGGAGCAGGGAACGCTGGATGAAATTTTCTATAATCCTCAACATCCGTATACACTTGGACTCCTGCGGTCTATGCCCAAACTAAATGAAGACCGTGGACAACCGCTAATGCCGATTGCCGGTTCACCACCTAACCTTGCAACTCTTGGAGAAGGCTGTGCATTTGCTGCAAGGTGTCCGCACACGATGTCAGTATGTCACACGTACACACCGCGCGATACAGTGTCTGAAACTGGCCATTCTGTAGCTTGTTGGCTACAAGACTCACGAGTTTCTGTTGCAACAGAAAACAGCAAACTTGTCGAGACAGGAAATTCTTCATCTTAACATGAATTGAAAAAGAGTGATCACTAAAAGTCATGACAAATGACCTTTGGTGACCGCTCTTTTTTGATAGAGTTCTTCTATTTAATGGCTCTGGAATACCATTCATCAATGTATAAATGCCCATCCACGACATGGATAAGATGATAAGGATGCCAAATATTTGTTTGTGCGCCGATATCAATAAGGATAGAAATTAAAATAACAAATCCAAAAGAAGCTAGTAATGTCTTTGTGAAAACTGGTGTTTGTGTTAGAAATCCAGATCCAATCGCTGATGTAGCCATCAAAAAAGCAGCGCCAATCAAAACACTACGATTCATATTTTTCATCTTCTTTACGTGATTTATCAAAATCCCCCTTAGTTTGTGTTAAACAAAGTCGCCTATTTTCACAATATGAATGTCCGATTCTTTTAAGGATTTTGAAATCTGAAGGGCAAAAGCAAGTGCGTTGATGCCGTCTCCGTGTATACAAATCGTCTCTGCTTCAAGCGCAACATCGGTCTGTTCCACAGTGGCAACTTTGTTTTCCTTAACCATGCGAACGACTTGATCGATGGCAATTTGTGGATCGGTGATTAAGGCGTTGCTTTCAGTTCGTGGTGTTAAAGAGCCATCTGTTTGATAGGTTCGATCTGAAAAAACTTCGTTTGCAGTACGTAAGCCAATTTTTTTCCCAGCTTTAATGATTTCACTGTCCGACAGTCCAAACAGTACCAATTCGGGATCGATTTTATAAACTGCTTCTGCAATCGCTTCTGACAACGCACCGTTTTTGACTGCCATGTTGTAAAGAGCACCATGTGCTTTAACGTGCTGTAAGTGGCCCCCTTCGGCTTTGACAAAACCGGACAAGGCACCGATTTGGTAAACGACCAAATCGTAAGCTTCTTGAGGAGACAAGGCCATGTTGCGACGTCCAAAACCTACTAAATCTTGAAGTCCAGGATGAGCCCCGATGCCAACGTTTTTCTCGAGCGCCAGTTTAACCGTTTTCCGCATAGTTGAAGCGTCACCAGCATGAAAACCGCAAGCGATGTTTGCTGATGTTACGTAATCAAGTATTTCCTCGTCGTTGCCCATCTGGTAAGCGCCAAAACTTTCACCCATGTCGCAGTTTAAATCTACTTTAAAAGTCATGTCCATTCCTCCTGTTTTAAGTGAATTGCGGCTTTTACTTGCCGAATGTATTGTTCTTGTTCAACCAAGCGCTGTTGCGCATCTTGCAGAGAAATCTCTTTGAAACGTAGATGCTGTCCTTGTTTCAACTGGCTAACGAGCGGTAAATCAACAGAGATAATCTGTCCGATTTTTGGATAGCCACCTGTTGTTTGGCGATCTGCTAACAAAACAATCGGGTTGCCATCCGCTGGAACTTGAATAGACCCAAATGCAACCGCCTCTGAAATCAATTCAGTGGGCATTTCTAAAGCCAGATGTGCACCTTCTAATCGGTAACCCATACGGTCAGAACTTGCTGAAACAGTAAAAGCTTCACTGAATATTCGTCTCTTGCTGTCTTCGGTGAATAAGTCGAATTGCTTTCCTTTGATCATACGAATTATGGGCTCTTCATAATAGCGAACGGGCGGAAGTAGCCATTCAAACTCATTTTCTGTATATTGATGCAGTGCTTTCGTTTGTAGTAGATTCATTTTACCAATGTGTACTTCATCGCCTTTTGTTAAAGCGCGTCCTTGAAAGCCGCCAATTCCAGCACGCAAATAAGTTGAACGGCTCCCCATCAATTCAGGAACGTCAATGCCACCAGCAACTGCTAAATAACAACGTGTACCAATACGAGGCTCACCAAACGTCAAAGTACTTCCTTTTTTTACAGGAAGCATGCGCCACATTTTTATGTCGTTATCATCTAGTTGAGGACTTAAATCTCCACCACATAAAGCAATAACAGCGTCTTTAGTAAATTGAATTGTTGGCCCGATTAAAGTGATTTCAAGCGTAGCAAGTCGTTCATCATTGCCAGTTAGTAAATTGGCTATGCGATGAGCAAAAGGATCCATGGCACCACTGACAATGACGCCGTATTTTTGAAAGCCTACTCTACCGAGGTCTTGAACAGATGTTTGTAAGCCGCTCTTAAGAATTTTCAGCATTCAAGTCATCCTCCCATGCGTGATACTCTTCTTTGGAGATTTCCTTGAAAATAACTTTGTCACCTGCACGAAGCAGACTCGGAATATCTTTTTCAGGAAGAAACAGTCGCATCGGTGTTCTGCCAATCAATTGCCAGCCGCCAGGAGTTTCAATTGGATAAACGCCCGTTTGCATGCCAGCGATTCCTACCGTCCGCTCTGGAATGCGAAGACGCGGCGAATCGCGTCGTGGCGCTGCTATTTTTTTAGACATGCCTCCGATAAAAGGAAATCCAGGAGCAAAACCAATCATATGTACCGAGTAATTGCCAGATGTATGAATATCAATAACTTCGCGTGGAGTCAATTGATTGTGTTGTGCCACGAATTCCAAGTCAGGTCCCAAGTCACCCCCGTAGCAAACAGGAATTTCAATGGTTCTTGATTCGATAGGAAGACTTTCTGTCAATTGAGTCAGCAGTTCTTTTAATGCTATTTTCACATCATCGTATTTTGCCAGACAAGGATTGTAAAAGACTGCTACCGTTACAAAGGCAGGAATGAATTCAATCATCCATTCCGGTTGACGGCTTTCTAGTAAAGCAGCTACTTTTCTTACGTGTTGCTCTGTTTGGTCATTGATTTCATCGCCAAGTTCAATAACGATTGCTCGATCTCCAAGTGGTGAGAAAAGAGTATTCACTTACATCTCCTCATTTCCTGATTATTCTTACTAGTTTATTCTAGTATATGGGAGGTTGGACAGTATTTGAACACTTTTGGATGGTATTTTCTTTATTTGGACAGTATTTCGAGTGAAATGGACAGTATTTGAGCAAATACGGATAGTATATCCAAAAAAAGGATAATAACAGCTTCTATTACCAATGAAACAATAAAAAAGCCGCTCAAACGAGAGCGGCTTTTATCCTTTATTCTTCAATATCCACTTTTTGAGTTGCATCGGCACCGTTGAAAAACTCAGCAGAAATTTCAGCGATGGTGCCATCTTCAAGCATTTCGTCAATGACACGGTTTACATTGTCAGCTAGTTCTTTATTGTCTTTGTTCATCACAACGCCAACTTCGGACGGGCTGTATTTCAAGTCTGGATGGATTACGATATCCAGCTCTGGAAATGCAGCAATTGCTAAAGTTTGTAAGTAATAGTCATTTAAAATAACGTCTGTACGGCCAATGGAAACATCGCGTAAGTATGTTTCATTTGTAGCATTATCGTAAACTACTTCTTCAGCGCCATATTCACGAGCAGTTTCCATATAAACAGAAGTCGAAGCACCGGCAGCTTTTTTGCCTTTTAGATCTTCCAAGGTCTTGATGCCTGACAAATCCCCTGAACGAACAATCGCTGTTCCGTATGAGTATTTAAATGGAGTAGAAAAGATGAAATTCTCAGCGCGGTCTTTTGTGATTTCAATGTCGTTTGCAGCAATGTCAACTTGCCCCGTTTGGACAGATGTGAGCATTTCGTCGAAACCAAGCTCTGTAAATTCAATTGCCAATTCTAAGCGCTCGCCAATTTCACGAACTACTTCTACTTCAAAGCCAGTCAAGTCGTCTGATCCTTCATCGCGATACGATGTAGGAAATAATGTCCCTGATGTAGCGACAGTTAAACTTCCAGCTTCTTGGATATCATCCCAAGCGGTCGTTTTTTCTTCAGTTGCTGCATCTTCATCATTTCCACATGCACTTAAAAGCGATACGATCATTAAACCAGCGACTATGGATCCTTTTTTACTCCAAAACAATTTTTTCAATTGCAATTCCCCCTAGTATTTTATGCCATTTAAAACATAGCATTATTAGAGCAGAAGAACAATGATTTAATTGGTAAATAAAGAGAATTAAATCAAAAAGGAAATTTGAGATATCTGAAAATTATATCAATTAGATTGACCAGTGTGGTCAACAGGCATATTCTAAAATAGACCATACTGGTCAACGAAGCAGGAAGAAGGAAAGCCTATGAAGAAATTCAAAAACCTCAATTCTGAAAAACAACAAAAATACTCAATTCAGCATTAAGCGAGTTTGCTGAATACGGCTATGAGCAAGCATCCACTAATCGTATCGCAAAACTGGAAAATGAGCATATCTTCAATTTTATGGAGACAATGTTATTATCAAAAGAGCTCGAGTTGCCGTTACATTTAGAAATGCGATTTGAACAATTGCACCAGCAAGGATATGTCTTGATGCATAAAGAGATCTGTAAGTCTCTAGTTAGAAATGATCTTGACATTGAAAAAGTATTTAATTTAATTCGGTGGGGAATTGACGGCTAACAGCAAGATCTTTTGCGCAAACTACACGACCAAAAAATGAGTAAACTGAATTTTGAGCCGTATTGGGACGAGTTTTACGACTATCTTGATACTTTACAAAAAAGCTTTTATATCAGTAAGGAGAGAGACTCATGACCGTATTAAAAACAACAAATTTAACAAAGACATTCGGTGAGTTTACAGCATTGGATGGCGTCAATATTGAAGTGAAAAAAGGCGAAGTGTATGGGTTTATCGGACCCAACGGCTCTGGAAAATCAACCACTTTGCGTGTGTTACTCGGTATTTTGAAAGCTACGGGAGGAAGTGCTGAAATTTTCGGCAAAGATTCTTGGAAAGAAGCTGTAGAAATCCATAAACGTGTTGCTTATGTTCCAGGCGACGTCAACTTATGGCCTAACTTAACAGGTGGAGAAGTTATCGATTTATTCGTTAACTTGCGTGGGGGCACTAGTCTAGAACGACGTGAAGAGTTGATTCAGAAATTTGATTTGGATCCGACTAAAAAATGCCGTACCTATTCAAAAGGCAATCGTCAAAAAGTAGCTTTAATCGCGGCTTTTTCTTCGGATGTTGATTTGTATATCTTAGATGAACCTACATCAGGGCTAGATCCTTTAATGGAACGAGTTTTCCAAGAATACGTTTTAGAAGCGAAACAACAAGGCAAAAGTATTTTATTGTCTAGTCATATCTTATCTGAAGTGGAAAAGCTCTGTGACAAAGTGGCGATTATTCGTGAAGGGAAAATCATTGAAACAGGAAGCTTACAAGAACTTCGTCATTTGACAGGAATAGTAATGTTGGTCGAAACAAAAGAACCCATTACTGATCTGGCAGCGCTCAACGGGGTTAGCGGCATTCAACAAAAAGGCAACGGATGGTCTTTTCAAGTAGAAACAAAAGAAGTAGATCGAGTGATTCGTTACCTTAGTCAATTTGGTGTGACGCGTATCGAAAGTTCACCACCTACGTTAGAAGAATTGTTTATGCGCCATTACGAAGGAACCGACAAGATAGCAGGGGCGGGAGGCGAATTCTAATGAATAGGCATCTCTTCGACGGCACCGGAACATTGATGCGTTTTATGTTACGTCGCGATCGTCTGCGTCTGCCGATTTGGCTGTTATCGTTTACTGCTGTTACAGCTATTATTGCGTTAACTTTTGTGGGATTGTATCAAAATGCAGAAGAAAGACAAGCCATGGCCCAGACGCTAGAAAACCCCGCTATGGTGGCCATGGTAGGTCCCGGCTATGGGATAACTAATTATACAGTGGGTGCTATGACGGCGCATGAAATGCTTTTGATAACGGCTGTAGTTGTTGGTCTGATGAGTATTTTGTTAGTTATCCGTCATACACGTACTGATGAAGAAGATGGTCGCATTGAAATGGTACGTTCTTTACCTGTCGGCCGCTTGGCAAATGTGTCTTCAATCTTATTGCTATTGATTGGTGTTAACGTCGTTTTGGCTTTGCTTGTAGCGGGCTCATTAACCGTTCTTAGCATCGACAGCATCGATTTAAATGGATCGCTCATTTACGGTTCAGCCCTCGGTGCAAGTGGAATACTTTTTGCAGCAATTGCTGCTCTTTGTGCACAGCTTTTTTCAAATGCAAGAAGCGCACTGGGCTTGTCGATTGCAGTTTTGCTCTTGATGTATATCACACGCGCGGTTGGTGATGTTACAAATGAAACCATATCTTGGTTTTCACCACTTAGTTGGGTCTTGCGTTCAGAAGCTTTTGTGAATAATTACTGGTGGCCAATTTTATTGACATTAGCGGTAGCATTTTTGTTTATGGTACTTGCACTGTACCTCAATGCCATTCGTGATTTAGACTCAGGGTTTTTTGCTTCTCGTGGGGGAAAAGAAGAAGCTTCAACATTATTGCTAAGTCCATTCGGTCTAGTTTTTCGACTTCAGCGAACGGGATTGATTTCTTGGGGAGTCGGTTTGTTGCTAATCGGTATTTCTTACGGCTCGATTCTTGGAGAGTTGGAATCTTTTTTTGACGAAATTGAACTGATTCAACAACTGATTGTGAAAGTAGAAGGATTTTCGCTAGTCGAACAATTTATCCCCATGCTCATGTCGGTTATGGCCATTTTAGGTGCTATTCCGGCGCTCATGGCCATATTAAAATTAAAGACAGAAGAAAAAAATGATCGTCTTGAGCATATTTTGAGCCGCGCAGTTTCTCGAAATCATTTAATGGTCAGTTATCTTGTCATGGCCATTTTATCAGGAGTCATCATGCTGTCTTTAGCATCGTTAGGTCTGGGTATAGCAGGAAATGCAGTAATGGAAGAGAAGTTTTCGATGGGTATGTTATATGGTGCTGCGCTGGCTTATCTTCCGGCAATTTGTGTGATGATCGGGCTAACTGTTGTACTGCTAGGATGGACTCCTCGACTAACAAATGGCATTTGGCTGTATTTAGCTTTTTCGTTTTTTGTTATTTACTTGGGTGGATTGTTTCAATTTCCGGACTGGGTAGAAAAACTAACACCATTCGGATTTGTTGCTAAGATGCCAATTGAAGAAATGAATTATATGAATGCAATAGTATTAATAGGAGTGGCTATGGTGTTCGTAGTCGTTGGAATGATTGGATTCAACCGCAGAGATATCGGAAAGTAAAACGCTCGAAAGCCCACTCTTCTGAAAATAGAAGAATGGGCTTTTTTGTTTACAATAGTAATAACCATGCGATAACAGGACCAAGCAAAGCACCAAATACTGCGCTTAATGTCATGGCAACAGAACCCATGGAAGCTTCTTGTTGACCATATTCGAATGCTTTTGCCGTGCCCATACCGTGTGCGGAAGTACCGAGACCAATACCTCGACCAATCGACGAATCTATGTGTAACCAGTTCAGCACAAATGGACCGAAAATATAACCAGTAAATCCGGCGACCATGACAAATACCGCTGCTAACGAAGGAATTCCACCTAAGTTACTTGCGACTTGCATCGCGACAGGTGTCGTTAATGATTTCGGCAACACTGTCAAAATCAGTTGTTCTGAAAAATGGAATAGTTGCGTAAACAACACGCCGCTAGTCATTCCCACAGTAACACCTGCGAGAATGCCCGAAACAACAGGCACCAAGTTGCTAAAAAGCAATTCTCTTTGTTTATAGAGCGGTATTGCTAAAGCTACAACTGCGGGTCCCAACAAAGTACCAATCCAGCTACCTCCTGTCATATACGTATTATAAGGAACATTAGCCAGCACCAAAATGAATGCAAGAATAGCTGTAGAAGCAAGTACTGGGTTTAATAAAGTTTTTCGGTAGCGTAAATAAACAAAATTGGTAACAAAATAAGTACTGACAGTTAAAAAAGCGAAAAAAGCAGCGATTAAGTTAAAGGTCATTACTCCGATCGCTCCTTTCGTTCAGCGGCATACTGGCTTACCCAGCCAGCTGAAGCCAGCGTCAGAAACGTACTAACCATGACGATGGGAAGAAGCAAAATGCCTTTTCCAGAAAATAATTCACCGTACTCAATTACACCGACAGTTGCTGGTATAAAATAAAGCGGTAAAAAAGCCAATATAAAGTGAGCGCCAGATTCAATCCACTCCAAGCGGTAAATTTTTAGCATCAAAGCAGTAAAAAGTAAAAGAAAACCAATAATACTACCGGGTAATGGAATGTGAAGAAATTCCTGCAGCTTTTCACCCAACAGATAAAAACCGGTAATCGCAAGAAGGTGAAAGAAAGTGTAGATGATTTTCAAAAAAGAGCACCGCCTTTCGTTTGGTCGAGTAGTTCATGCCTATTCTTTCTGTAGTAAATTATTTTACAGCATTCCATGTGAAAAGCGAGAAGGGATTGTGTAACGTATAATTCAATAAAAACTAATCAAGAAAATTCGAAGAAATTTTTCTGTAAAAAATGCTCATTTGTTAAATGAATAGAAGGTGAATAAAGAGTTAACTTATCAAGTCGCTAAACTTGCTTTAATTAGCGATAGGATATTATGTTTCGATTTTTTATGCATTTAAAAGCATATATAATATTTTAAGATAACAACTAGAAAACCGGAAATGACATAAAAGAGATGAATATTTTGAAAATTAGTAATGATAAGGCTTGCAATTCATACTCTGTATTGTATTATTACTTTGTGCAATATATCGCAATTCGAAAAAATAAAATGTATTATACTGGAATAGATATAAAATCTTTATCGTTCTAATTTTAGGAGGAACTTGTAATGGATAGCAAATTATCTTTTAAGTCATACGCTGTAGTAGGAATGATGTTGTTTGCACTGTTTTTTGGAGCAGGTAACTTGATTTTTCCTGCAGAGCTTGGTCAATATGCAGGAACAAATGTGTGGATTGCTATTTTAGGATTTCTAATTACAGGCGTTGGATTGCCATTATTAGGTATTCTCGCAATCGGTTTTTCAAAAAGCAACGATCTGCAAGATTTATCAAGTCGTGTCCATCCATTATACGGTGTGATTTTCACAGCTGTACTGTATTTAACAATAGGTCCACTGTTTGCATTACCAAGAACGGGGGCAGTTTCTTATGAAGTGGGTATTGCTCCATTTGTTGGAGAAGCACATGCAGCAATCGGTTTACTTGTATTTTCAGTGGTTTTCTTTGGAATTTCACTAATCGTTTCACTAAATCCTACGAAAATAGTGGATAGTATTGGTAAAATTCTTTCGCCGGCTATTTTAGTTACACTAGGTGTATTATTGGTGACTGCTATTGTAAAACCGATGGGCAAACAACAAGTTCCAGAGCCAGTTTATACAAGCGATGCTTTTTTTACAGGATTTACGGAAGGCTATAATACAATGGATGCACTCGCTTCATTGGTATTTGGAATTATCGTAATTTCAGCTGTTCGCAAGATGGGTGTAAATTCACCGAAAGGTGTCTTAACTGCAACGTTAAAAAGTGGTATAGTGGCTGCAACTTTACTAGCTATCGTTTATACAGGAATTGCTTATTTAGGATCCACAAGTACAGCCGCTTTAGGTCTTTTGGAAACGGGAGGACCCGTATTGAGTGGTGCTTCTGATTATTATTTTGGAACATTAGGTGCAAGCTTGTTGGCAATGATCATTATTTTGGCTTGTTTAACCACAGCTATCGGCTTAACGGTTGCCAATGCTGGGTTTTTCCATAAATTAACACCGAAAGTTAGTTATAAAACATATGTCTTTATTTTCTCTGCTTTTTCATTAGTCGTGACCAATGCGGGGCTTGCAAATATCATTACATATTCAATTCCGGTACTGATGTTCTTGTATCCACTAGCGATAGTGTTGATCTTGCTAGCATTTTTGTCACCTTTGTTCAGACACGCTCAATTTGTCTACATATCCACAACTGTTGTGACATTTTTTGTTAGCGTAATTGATGGCTTAAAAGCATTAACTTCTTCATTAAACGTCGCTAATCCTCAATGGCTGCAGTCAATTATTGATTTTTACGCGAACTTACTGCCTCTTTACAGCAATGGATTAGGGTGGTTCTTGCCTGCGATCATCGTTGTTGCCATTACGACAGTTATTGCGCGCAGTAAAAAAAATGTAACAGTTCAAGCGGTTCAAGATAACGGATAAAATCTATGCTAACTAAAAAGCTATATTCAAAGCACATGGCTTTGAATATAGCTTTTTTGATTGTTATTATAAGCTTTTAACAGTCGAGAGTTCATCTATTGTACGTACCCAATTAGACTTCATTAAATGTGTTACTTTTTCTGGGTTTTTTTCTTTTAAAGTTTGGATAATTTCCACGTGCTCATCATAAGAGCTCCTTGTTAGCATTAAGGAGTGGTGAAAAAACTGTCTTCTTACGTGAGACTGAAGACTTCCAAGTATGCTGTAAATATAGGGATTGTTGGCAGCATCTACAATGATTTGATGAAACTCTTGATCAATTTTTAAAGCCGAAAATCCATCTTGGCTTTGGATAGCTTCAATAAATCGTTGGTTGGTTTCTTCTAATAAAGTAAAAACGTCTTGATCAAGATTAGGGATGGCGAGTTCTGCAGATAGTGCTTGTAAGACAGCAAGAGGCGGTAGTAAGTCTTTGAGATCACCTTTTTTTACATTTGTAACACGTGTAGCTTTTCCGGGAAACATTTCTACAAATCCTTGAACTTCTAATAATTGCAAAGCTTCACGGATTGGGGTTCTGCTCAAATTTAATGCTTGCGCTAAATCCGTATCGATTAATTTTTCTTCTGGCTGTAACGTGCCATCAATAATCCATTGCTGCAATTGAAGATAAGCACTTTCTTTAGCTGAGACACGAACGGGCTTAGAGTGATTAACTGGAATCGGCATTGCAAGCTCTCCTTTTTTACTGTGTGATTTCTTCCATTATACAGTAATTAACACCAATCACAAAATATACTATGCAATATACTAGTAGATCTCTCAAATAAATTTTATGTGTCTGTTTGTCGTTATCCAAATAGGGAATAATACAGACATAATCGCATGCACAGAAATGAGGAGGAATAGCATGCTGTCATTTATTCCAAGCCAAGATTCAACCACAATTGCTTTTGAACTTAATGGAACAGCCACAAAAGAAGACTTACTCAAATTGGAACAGGCAATTGGAGAACAATTCTCTGATGATCAGCAGTTTAATGCTTTTGCTGTTATGCAAAAGATAGAGGTACCGACGATTAAAGCACTGATTGAAGAATCTAAAATCGATATGAAGTATGGCAACCAATACAATAAGCTGGCGGTCATCGGTGAAAAGAAACTCCTTGAAACAATAACCAAGCTTAGTAATGTTATGCCGGGTGTTAAAGCTCGATATTTCGAAATAGATGAAGCCGAGCAGGCATGGAACTGGATTAAAAACAAGCAGTTTGAATAACAAATTCGAGGAGGAAAAAAGATGTTATCATTTGTACCAAGTAAAGACGAAGAAACGATTGCTATTGAATTTGAAGGAACAGCAACACACGAAGATGCCATGAAAATCGATAGAATTATACAAGAAAAATTTGCGGACAAAGGAAAGTTCAATATTTATGCCATCATAAATAATGTAGAAGGTCCAGCTTTTTCAGGTCTTGAAGAAAGCATGCAAGTAAATATGAAGGCATGGCATCAATTTCATAAATTCGCCGTTATTAGCGCTAATTCTTTACCAGAACAATCGGCTGAAGTTGAAAATCTGCTGCCAAAACTTCAAGTAAAGTATTTTAATTTAGATGAAATGAACGATGCGTGGGATTGGATTCAAGAGTAAGAAAAGCGTTTTGCATTTACAATGCAAAACGCTTTTCTGATTGTAGTGTAAGCAAGCTAACCAAAGGTAGCGAGAGTTAGAAAATTCCCTTGACCAGGGTGGGCATAGAGTCAGCTATCGTATACACTAATTATGGAGTGAATGATGTTTAACAGATAGGATGAGAGACGATGAAAACAGAAATTTCTATTAAGATAAATGATAAATTTAAAGCGGAATACGCAAAAGGCTATCCGTTAATTTCGAAAGAAGCGTTAGAAGATCCCGAAGTGATAGCGACTGAAGGAAGCATTTTAAAGCTGGTCGATAAGCAAGGTCATTTTTTGGCAAAAGGCTATTATGGTCGCCAAAACAAAGGGTACGGTTGGGTATTAACAAATACCGAAAGTGAGACCATTGACCAAACCTTTATTGAACAAAAGCTAGCGGCTGCTATTTCTCGTCGACACGCTTTTTTCACTAACAAAGAAACGACGGCTTTCCGTATTTTTAATGGAGAAGGCGATGGTTTTGGTGGCTTAATCATCGATTACTACGATGGATTTTACTTGCTTAGCTGGTATAGCGAAGGAATGTATACGTTCAAAGATCAAGTGATTGCTGCTCTACAAAATGTGGTGGACTGCAAAGGCATTTATCAGAAAAAACGCTTTGATACAAAAGGTCAATATATTGAAGAAGATGATTTTGTAGCAGGTGAACGTGGTGAATTTCCACTAGTTGTAAAGGAAAATGGTGTAAACTTCGCTGTTTACTTAAATGACGGAGCCATGACGGGAATTTTTTTAGATCAGCGAGATGTACGAAACGTCATCAAACAAAAATACGCCAAAGGCAAAACCGTACTTAACACATTTTCTTATACAGGTGCATTTTCAGTAGTGGCAGCACTTGGTGGCGCAACAAACACAACGAGTGTGGACTTGGCAAAACGAAGTTCGAGTAAAACGATTGAGCAATTTAGTGTGAATGGTCTTGATTTTGAGAGTCAAGATATTTTGGTGATGGATGTTTTTAATTATTTTAAGTATGCTAAACGAAAAGAAATGAAATTTGATTTGGTTATTTTAGATCCGCCAAGCTTTGCACGTTCAAAAAAATATACGTTTAGTACATCCAAAGATTATACGAACTTGATGAAAGAAGCGATTGCCCTCACGGAAAAAAACGGCGTCATTGTTGCTTCGACAAACAGTGCTTCTTTTGGAATGAAAAAGTTCAAAGGGTTTGTTGATAAAGCTTTTAAAGAACTAGGTGGAAAATATAGCATAGTCGAAGAATTTACATTGCCAAGCGATTTTCGCGTTCGAAAAGAATTTAAAGAAGGCGATTATTTGAAAGTGCTCTTTGTAAAATTGAGCTAACTGAGAAAAAGCACATAAAAAACGAATAGTTTGTGACAGAATGGTTTTATACCACCATAAAAAAGATGTATTTGTTGTCAATCTCTGTACAGTTTCTGCTGCTACTTTTATAATGAAAAGCAGACTGTGAGGGATCGTCGATGTTTAAAAATGCGTTGAGCACTTTTCGTTTTATGGGCTTGCTAGAAGGTAGTTCATTATTGATCTTGCTTTTCATTGCCATGCCATTAAAATATTTTTTTGAGTTTCCAGAAGCCGTTCGTGCTATTGGGCCGATTCATGGTGCCTTGTTTAGTATGTATATACTTATCACGATTTATATGACGTTTGTTTATAAATGGCCGTTTCGCTTTTCGATTGGCGCAGTGGTTTCAGCGTTTTTACCATTCGGAAACTTTATTTTAGATAAACGCCTTGGACATTGGCTGCAGTTGAAACCTTCAACTGCCTGAGTACAAAACGAAACGAAAACATCTGTGGGATTTTTCCATAGGTGTTTTTGTTTTGTATTAACGAAATATCTTCTGTTCCTCTATAATGAAACTAGTGTAACGAATAGCTTCACAGGGGAGGTAGGGGCAATGACACAGTCGATCAACTCTTCTTCGTTAGTAGAAAAGCCTATTTACGGGGTCATGTTCGCGATCGGTGGCTGTCATTTATTGAATGATTCGTTGCAGTCTGTCATTCCGGCAATGTTCCCCATACTCGAAGTGAGTCTTAGTTTAACGTATACACAATTGGGCTTGATTGCTTTTGTGTTAAATATGGTAGCTTCTGTACTTCAACCAGTTGTCGGATTTATTAGCGATAAAAAACCAATGCCATTTGCATTACCACTCGGCATGACGAGCTCTTTTATGGGCATTGCTGGATTGGCGTTTGCTTCGGAATATTGGATGATTTTGGTCTCCGTTATTTTTCTTGGCCTGGGCTCTGCGATTTTTCATCCGGAAGGCTCACGGGTTTCGTTTATGGCTGCAGGATCAAAAAGAGGGTTGTCGCAGTCAATTTATCAAGTAGGTGGAAATACCGGACAAGCTCTTGCACCCTTAATCAGCGCATTTATTTTAGTGCCTCTTGGTCAAATAGGGATTGCTTTGTTTTTATTTGTTGCAGCTCTTGGTATTTTTATTTTATCGAAAATCTCAATTTGGTATAAACAGCAACTAGAACAAGAAAAACGTCAAAAAGTAAAAAAGATTTTGCTTTCTTCTTTACCTGAAATGACAAAACAGCAAATAGGTGTGGCTTTAGTTCTTTTACTGATTATTATTTTTGCGCGCTCTTTTTACGTAACAAATATGACCAGTTTTTATATTTTTCACTTGATTGAATTCTATGGACTCACCATTCAACAAGGACAACTCTATGTTTTTCTGTTTTTAGGTGTTGGAGCAGTAGGGACGTTTTTTGGAGGACCGATAGCAGACAAAATCGGTCGCAAAAATGTCATTTTGTTGTCTATTACTGTACCCATTCCGCTTGCTGCATTCTTGCCTTACTTGCCCTTGCCTGCCGTCTTATTGTTTTTAGCATGTATTGGATTTTTCATTATGCTAAGCTTTTCTGTGACAGTCGTTTATGCACAAGAACTTGTGCCTAGTAAGATTGGCACGATGGCTGGATTAACGGTGGGACTTGCTTTTGGTATGGGAGCCATTGGAGCTGTAGTTATCGGGATACTAATGGATGCTATTGGTGTGTACCATACGATGATTATAGTATCGTTTCTGCCAATTATCGGCGTGGTTGGTTTCTGGCTACCTCGCGACCGAAAACTAACAGTTGCTTAACGGCCATTCAATTAAAATGAACACGAAGGGGATATTTTATGTCAATCACTGGATTAGAAATACCAACTGAAATTCATACTGAACGCTTATTGTTACGTATGCCTAAAACGGGAGATGGAAAAGCAGTAAATGCCGCTATTCAAGCGTCTCTTGCTGAATTAAGACCATGGCTTGGCTTTGCAGAAGCAGAACCGTCTCCTCAAGACACAGAAATCAATTTGCTAGAATCACGTGTGAAGTTTTTAAAAAAACAAGCTTTTCGCTATTTGATGTTTGATAAAGAAAGCCACGAGTATATCGGAACTGCTGGTTTTCATAGTATTCAATGGGACGTGCCCAAAATGGAAATTGGCTACTGGATCAATACGAAAGCTGCAGGTAAGGGCTATATAAGTGAAGCGGTTAAAGCGTTGACTGAGCTTGCTTTTACGACATTAAAATGCAATCGTCTTGAAATTCAATGTGATGCCGAAAACGTGAAAAGTCGTGCAATTCCTGAGAAACTTGGCTTTGTATTAGAAGGAACATTGCACAACGATGTACGTTCAGTAGATGGCAAACGATTAACCGATACATGCATCTACGCTAAATACGCTTAATGAGACAGAGAGAACAGGAGCTTTCGCGATGAAAAAGAAAGAAATAGGGTTCAAGCCGTTTATTTCATTATTGCTGTCTTTGAAAATTCCAAAATCTGCACTTGCAGTTGGATTGATTGCGAGCTTAATAACAACACTAGTTGGTTTGATCGTACCACTGCTAACAAAAAATTTAGTAGATGGATTTTCCTTAGCGTCTTTAAGTGTTCCATTAATTTTAGGCATTGCACTTGCTTTTATTGTTCAAGCTGTTATTAATGGTGTTTCAATTTACTTGCTCAGCATGGTAGGTCAACGAGTAGTCGCAGGATTGCGAGAACGAATGTGGGCAAAGTTAATCCGGTTACGTGTAAGTTATTTTGATCAACATTCGAGTGGTGAAACGGTGAGTCGTGTTGTGAATGATACGGGAATTGTCCGGAATTTAATCACAGACCATTTTCCTTCTTTTATTACCGGTATGATTTCTATAATTGGAGCAGTAATTATTTTAGTCATTCTAGATTGGAAGATGACTCTCTTGATCATGTTGTCGGTTCCACTGACCGTTATTGTTATGGTTCCTTTGGGTCGTCAGATGGCGAAGATTTCTCGCAACTTACAGGATGAGACAGCTCATTTTACCGGTCATGTTCAACAAACCCTAGGCGAAATTCGATTAATGAAATCCTCGACAGCGGAAAATACAGAAGAAGCAAGAGGCGTAGAAGGCATAGATAAATTGTTTAAGTTAGGTATGAAAGAAGCAAAAATTTATGCGTTGATTGCACCGCTTATGTATTTGGTCGTTATGGTAGTCATTGTTTCAATTATTGGCTATGGCGGAATTCGTGTAGCGAACGGGGAAATGACTACAGGATCACTCGTCGCTTTTCTACTGTATTTATTTCAAATTATTGTGCCAATGGCGACATTCGCTCGATTTTTCACAGAGCTTCAAAAAGCCAGAGGCGCAACGGAACGCATTATTGGTATTCTAGAATTGCCGCTCGAAGAACCAGTTCAACAACCAGCTTTGAGTATTGATGGAAAAACTTTGTGCGTAGATAAGTTGAGCTTTTCGTATGATGAAGGAGAACCAGTGTTACAAGATGTGTCGTTTAAAGCGCGACCTGGTGAAATGATTGCTTTTGCAGGTCCAAGTGGTGGAGGGAAAACAACCGTTTTCGGTTTGATTGAACGATTTTACGAACCATCTTCAGGTGAGATTTCTATCGGAACAGTTCCAATTCAAGAAATTTCAATCGCTTCTTGGCGAGACCAAATTGGCTATGTATCTCAAGAAAGTGCAATGGTTGGCGGAACTGTTAGAGAAAATTTAACTTATGGATTGCCAAACGCTCAAGCGATTGAAACAGAAGAGTTGTGGCGCGTCACTCGTATGGCATATGCCGAAGATTTCATTCGACAATTTCCTAATGGATTAGACACAGAAGTAGGAGAACGTGGTATTAAATTATCAGGTGGACAGCGTCAACGAATTGCGATTGCACGTGCCTTTTTACGTGATCCCAAAATTTTAATGATGGACGAAGCGACAGCGAGTCTAGACAGTCAGTCAGAGGGAATTGTCCAACAAGCTTTGAGTCGTTTAATGGATGGCAGAACTACGTTAGTGATTGCTCATCGTTTATCGACGATTGTCGATGCGGATAAGATTGTTTTTATTGAAAAAGGACGTGTGACTGGAGTTGGCACACATCAAGAACTGATTGCTACGCACTCACTTTATCGTAACTTTGCCGAACAACAATTAACTTGATAGTACTGCTTGACCTTGACGCAACGTCAAGGTGTGAAGTGAGTTTATCAGGAGGGGGAGAAATGGAATACACCGTGCAAAACTTCTCGCTAAACGCATGCAACTCGATCTCTTGATCACCAATATGGAAAAACCATTTCCACAAAACAAGAAACAAGCATCATGATAGACAAAGAGAAATTTCAGGGGGTTAAGCAAAAGCTAGTCGACGATAACGAGCAACGATATGGCAATGAAATCCGTGAGAAATTTGGCGACCAATTGATCGATCAATCGAATGCCAAGATGTTAAATATGAGTCGAGAGAAATACCGAGAATTTATGGAGCTGGAGCAACAAGTAGTAGATCACTTAGTTGATGCGATAAAAACGAATGACTCATCAAGTGATGCAGCACAACAAACAGTTAGATTGCATCAACAGTTAGCCAAGTTACAGTAAAAGAGCGCATCGAGGACTTGTAGAAATGTATGTAGCAGACGAGCGATTTGTTGCGTATTGCGATAACGTACAGTCAGGTGCTGCCCAATTCTTGAGAGACACGATCGCATCATATAAGGTTAATAGCAGGCGGTCCGGTTTATGGGCTGCCTGTCTTTTTTATGTGGTATTCATTGGGAGTGGAAAGCCTTTTTTTGCTAAGCGTGCGTAAACTTTTTTTACCGTGCATAAGGATCTGTGGACCGTGCGTAAGTTTCGTCAAACGTGCATAAACTTCTAGAAGCGTGCATAACGCTCCAAAAATTAAAAGAACCCAGCTAGTCTGTCTTACACCCGTCGAATCTACACGGCTGCTTCTGCTTTTCTGATTGTCTAGCTCCAGCAGCCAGATTCTAGGGTCATAAGTCACTCCGGCTGTGCGGCTGAAAACATGCCACTTCGCCAGAGCGTCTTATGCCCGTCGAATCTACACGGCTGCTTCTGCTTTTCGTGTTTACAAACCCTTAACAATTGTTTACATCCTTGTCATGGCATCTTCACAAGCAGTTGGTATACTGGGGTCAATTCAGCAACTGTCAACGATTCGTTTTAATCGAAAAGGAGAGGTTTGCATGCAGGAGAAGAAAAAGAAAGCGCCAATTGTTAAGGTCATGTCGTTTAATATTGCTCATGGTTTAGGAATGGACGGGAGAGTTGATTTAGAGCGGACTGCAGAAGTAATTGAAGATTCGTGTGCGAACATTATTGCCTTGCAGGAAGTTGATCGCTATTTTTCGGATCGCAGCTCATTTATGGATCAAGTGGGATGGTTGAGTGAACGACTTGGAATGTATGCGGCTTACGGGCCCAATATAAACATTGCACCGCAAGATTCAAGGCGTTCGAACCATCAGTACGGCAATGTGATATTAAGTAAGTCTCCAATCATATTTAGTGAAAATCACTTGCTAACACAAGTGTACTGTCCTTTTGGTAATAATGAACAGCGTGGTATGTTAGAGACTGTTATTGAGATAGAAGGCAGTTACGTGAGCGTCTTTAATACACATCTAGCCTTAAAAGAAGATGAGCTCGCGACAAGTGTCGATGAAATGTTAATGATTTTCAAAAACAGTCATTTCCCAAAGATTATTGCGGGTGATTTTAATGCCGCTCCTTCAAGTATTCATATGCAAAAGCTTCATCATCGTGTTAAAGATGTCTTTTTGAAAATGAAACGCGGAGATTCCTACACGTATCCCTCTCCTTACGTGAGTAGTGTATCAGGCGAAGTATTCCAGCCTGCTACACGGATTGACTATATTTTTGCCGATCATTATGTGGAAGTTATTCAAGTAGCAACTATTAAAACCGCGGTTTCTGATCACTTGCCAATTGTCGCAGACATGATCTTGACGAATGTTAAAGTGAATGATAAGGTCCGTGCAGCAAAAGTTCACATAACTGTATAACTGTATTCACGCAACTAGAAACCGGCGGCTCTACTAAAGAGCTTCTGGTTTTTTCTGTGTAAGTTTTCCTATCCGTTTATTTCCATTTTCATCTGTTGACTCCATATGCTATAAGCTAAAGTCACGCTGATAAGACTTGGCATTCGTGGTTAAGCGGGAAAATTGTTAAAATGAATATATGTAGATATAAGGAGAGGACAAAATGGGACATGATCATGATCATTTTGAAACTGTAAGAAGTGGTAACAAAAAAGCGTTAGCTACTGCACTTGTCATAACAGCAGGTATTATGCTAGTTGAATTTTTCGGTGGACTTTTTACAAATAGCTTGGCATTGATTGCAGATAGCGGTCATATGTTGTCGGATACGGTTTCACTAGCACTTAGTTTGTTAGCCATTTGGTTTGCAGGAAGAGCTGTATCGGCTAAAAAGACGTATGGCTCTTATCGTTTTGAAATTATTACAGCTTTTATTAACGGCATTACTTTGTTTGTTATGGCGGGGATTATCATATAT
This sequence comes from Planococcus versutus, assembly GCF_001186155.3. Classification (NCBI taxonomy): domain Bacteria; kingdom Bacillati; phylum Bacillota; class Bacilli; order Caryophanales; family Caryophanaceae; genus Planococcus; species Planococcus versutus. The sequence continues at coordinate 245,865 of NZ_CP016540.2, forward strand.
GAAGCCGTTCAGCGATTGTACGAACCTGCAGAAGTCCAAGGTGGGTGGATGTTGATAATTGCTGCCATCGGACTTTTAGCTAATTTGTTGAGCGCTTGGGTGTTAAATCGTGGCGCTGACGTTGACGGTAACTTAAATATGAAAAGTGCCTACATGCATATTATTGGAGATGCCTTAGGTTCGGTTGGAGCAATAGTTGCCGGATTGCTTATCTTGTTGTTCGATTGGACGATAGCCGATCCGCTTATTTCGATCGCGGTTGCATTATTAATATTGCGTAGTGCATGGGGAATTTTGCAGAACAGTCTTCATATTTTGATGGAAGGGACGCCGGAAGAAATTGATACACAAGAAGTAGAAAAGCGACTTCTTGAAATTGAGGGTGTATTAGCTGTTCACGATTTGCATATTTGGACAATCACTTCAGGAATGGATCTTTTCACTTGTCATATTGATGTTGATATGGATATAGACGAACAAGAAGTTTTGCAACAAGCAATAAAGTTAGTGCATGATAGTTGCGGAATTGAACACACCACAATTCAAATTGAAAAGCCAAAAATTGTACATCCTTCACTAAAAGTATAACTAGAGTAATTTTCTTATTTATAGAGTGAGGGAACCTCTTTTTTTCATGGTAAACTAAACATAAAAATTAGATGGAAAGGAGCAGCGAGTATGACAGAAAACCAGTGGCTTAAATTGCACGCGCAATCCTTAGAATGGGTAAAAGCACAATTGAATCCAACCGCAAAAGTTCTAGACGTTTACTCATTAAAAGGTGGAACTTCTTCAACTCTTTTAGAGTTACTTGTCCAAGAAGAAGATCAACAACGTTTTTATGTATTACGTCTTTTTCATAAAGCGGATTGGTTAGCAAAAGAACCTGATTTAGCAAAGCATGAAGCAGAAAGCCTTCAGTATGCAAAAAGAGCAGGTCTTGCGGTTCCTCGTTTGATTGCCTATGATGAAACAGGCGAAAATAGTGGGATGCCTGCGGTGTTAATGACCAAAATGCCTGGTTCTGTCGTACTTCAGCCCTCTAATGATGAGCAATGGCTTGATAGCTTGGCAGCGACACTAGCAAAATTACACCAGACAAAAGTAGACAATTTTTCTTATGACTACTTTTCGTATAACGATGTGTTCTTATTGGAAAAGCCTATTTGGTCGAAATTTCAACATGATTGGATGCGTGCTTTTTATATCGTCTCTGGGGGCCGTCCTTCATTTCAAGAATGTTTTATCCACAGAGATTTTCACCCAGCCAATATCCTTTGGGAAGATCGACAAGTAAGTGCTATCGTCGATTGGGTCAATGCGTGTCGAGGTCCAGCTGGAATTGATATTGGACATTGCCGAGTTAATTTGGCTCAACTGTACGGCATTTCTGTTGCGAATGATTTTTTGACGGCTTATGAGCGTCATGCGGGAAGTTCGTTTACTTATGATCCTTATTGGGACCTTCTGTCATTGACGGATACACTTGATGGTTCACCTACTGTTTACCCTGGCTGGAAAGTGTTTGGCATGAAAGGTCTGTCAGATGAATTGATGCGTCACCGTTTAGATGATTATTTATTGAGTTTGCTCGATCGTTTTGACGATTTTTAAGAGCAAATGAGAAGTTGTTAAATTCGTTCTGAGGTTTGATTTCTCCGATAAAGGCAATATACAACAATAAGTGAGTTTTTTGAGGAGGAAATCAAATGACAGATGGACAACTAAAAAAGTTAAAAAAGCAGTTAGAAGAACAGGTAGCATCACTAGAAGAACGCGTTGAACAGACAGACGAGTTTGAGACAACAGAGCTTTCAAATTATGACAACCATCCAGCTGATAACGCAACAGATCTATACGATCAAGAGCGCGGTTTGGCGATGACTCAATTTAAAGAAGAAGAATTAGAAGAAGCAAAAGCTGCACTAGCTGCAATTGAAGAAGGCACATATGGAACCTGTTCGGTTTGTGGGAAAGACATTCCGTTTGAACGGTTAGAAGCATTGCCTACAGCCTTAACATGCATCGACCATGCAGACCATGACTTAGATTTGGAAAGTCGCCCTTCTGAGGAAGACGTGCTTCAAGCTTCTACAAAACAGCCTGTCAAAAAAGAAGACGGCGCTATTCGAGATGATGAAGATAGCTTTGAAGAAGTAGAAGATTTTGGATCATCCGATACGCCACAAGATCAACCAAATGAAAATTCAGAGAAGTTCTTTAAAGATGAGGATTAATCGTAAAACCCTTGCTAGCTTTGAGTAGCAAGGGTTTTAAAACGAAATCGTATTTCCCGGGAAATACGATGGTGAGGAGAACGACTATGGGTGAGTTACTGAAAGAAATTTATGCCTTAGAATGTAGCCACATCGATCCAGAAGTTCGGATTTCTGCTGAAAAGCTTGGCAATGTGCTAGATGACGATTTTTTTGAATTTGGCAGTTCTGGTGGCCTCATAAAGCGCTCGGATTATAAAGAGGATCATCAGTTAAGTCCGGATCCAATGGAGATTAAATTTTTCGACATGCATGAATTGGGACCAGACGCTGTTCTCACCACTTATCAAGTACATAACCGGAATACGGGAAGACTAACAAATCGTAGTTCTATTTGGAAAAAGCGAGAGAATGGCTGGAAACTGTTTTTTCACCAAGGGACAGTTTCTGCTGGAGATGTGTTTAACTAAGAGAACAAAAGGATATTTACGTAAGAGAACTATTTTGTTGAAGGAGGAACTCAGATGAAACACGCCGTCGTATTATTTGATGGAGATTGCAATTTTTGCGACTCAAGCGTTAAATTTATTATAAATCATGATCCAGCTGCTTATTTTCAGTTTGCTTCATTGCAAAGTGAAGTCGGCCAAGAACTGACTAGAAAACACAAGGTTCCTGATGATGTAGACAGTTTGGTCCTTATACAAGACGGGCAAGCTTATGTAAAATCTGAAGGAGCTTTAATGATTTCACATCATTTAACGGGTCTTTGGAAACTGGCGCATTACTTGAAGCCGTTTCCTCGAGCACTTCGAGATGGAGCATACGATGTTATTGCCAAAAACCGTTACAAAGTGTTTGGGAAACTAGACAGTTGTACGTTGCCACCACCTCACGTCCGAAAACGATTTTTGGATAAGTAAATGCAAAATCCCGAACTAGATTTTTCTAGTTCGGGGTTTTTTGACTGAGACGACATTAGCAATCTTCAACAAAAATTAGATAGTCGCCAATATTTGTTAGCAGTTGGACCGGCCATAAAAGCCAATCCTTCACTTTCGGATTGATGAAGTTCTGTCCATTCTGTTTCGTTGTCTAGTTTTAAATACACTTCGTGGTTAGGTGATTGATCATGTACGCTAATGACGTCATAGATGCCATTACGGTGAAAGCTAGCGGATAGTTTATAATCAATGGCTGGTGAAGTAGTAAGTGGATTTCCAACGCTATGCGTTAACACTAGTGAGCATTTAGAGTCTGATGTTACGGTTTTTTTCAAATTGATTTTTTCGTCTGAAGCGACATCTGCTTTGCTGAACTTTTTTCGCCAATTGTAGCCAATTGTCGGACCAACGTTTTTATCCCATGTCAAAGTAGGCAGAGTGTCTTGAAAAGACACAGTAAACTTAACGTGCGTCCGGGATTGCGTAGCTTCCGGATCAAATTTTCGGTCGTCTCCTTTAAAATAGTGAAAAGGTGACAACAAATTCGGATTTTTTAATAGGCTATCTGGCAAGAAAGTGTTGTAACGGAAATGCCAAATAGGGTGCTTGACTTGTTCTTCTGTATCATTCAATAATGATTGAAGAGGTGCTATTTTTTTAGTTATCCAAAACTCTTCCATCGCTGCTTTTTCGGGGGGAGAGCTTGGATTTAAAGATCCAAAGAGTTTGTTCAAAGTAAATGGTTTCTTTCCATCGTTTTCGTTAGATTTTGTGACAGGACGTTTTCCACGCACCCAATACGTAAAATGTTGTTCGTTTGAAACAGCACGATCGGTATATTGATTTTTTTCCACCGTTTCGATCCATTCACTATTTCGATAAATATCGAAAGTCGTGATGTCGTCAATTTTTCCCCATGCTAAAGAGATTCGACTTTCTGAAACAATTGTTGTTATCACCAATTCCGCCAACCGGTTCATGCTATCAATTTGACGATTTTCAGTGCCGGTTTGCATCTTGATTTTGTCCATCCATTTTCCAGATCCATCTAAGCGTTCAATGGTATACGTATACAATTCTCCTTCGATCAATCCTTCATCTTTGAAAAAATTTTGAGTCCCCGTATAAACGACTTGGTCTCCTCTTTTGACTCGACAGACATCTTCTGTGCTAGACCACCGAAAATAAATTAACGTATCAGATTGCTCTACTACAATAATATCTATAGCGTGTTGCATTTCTACACCTCCAGAATGTATTAATAAGGATATACCCCATTTAAAATAAGATGAACTCTTTTCTCTAACTTATATAGAAACAACGAATTTATCTGTATAATGAAAACACATAAAGCTGCTTAAGCAGATAGACAATGAACAACGAACAAAGGGGGATTTTAGTGGGAAACAAAGAACAAGTAAAAAAATTCGGTAACTTTGATGAAGTTGCTAGTCATATATTGGCGTTATTGAGTAAACAAATTGGCATAAACTCTTTGTTTATTGCTAAAAACGATGGTCAGACAAATGATATTCTTAAAGTACACAACAAAAAGAAAACTCTTGTTGAAGAAGGAAGTTCAATGCCACTTTCTCAATCGTACTGCAACTTGAGTGTCAATCACGGTAGCCAACCACTCGTTATAGAAGATGTTTCAGAAAATGAGTTGACTCGATCTATGAAAGTTACTGAAAACTTCGGTCGCGGCACATTTGTTGGTATTCCTGTTTATTACAGTGATCACACAGTGTACGGAACTATTTGTGGTTTAGATGATCAAACTTACAGCTTCTCTGAAGAAGACTTGACTACTTTTGAAACCATGTCAACATTGCTCACTTATGTATTAGAGCTTGAAAAAGCGAACCAACAAATTCAAACTTTAACTGCGCCTATCGTTCCTATAATGAAAGGAGTGGCGATTGTTCCCGTCATCGGTGAGATTACGGATTCTCGAGCAGAATTTATTATCAAACACATTCTTGAGAAATGCAGTATCGAACCGATGGATCATTTGATTATTGATGTTTCGGGAGTCCACCAAATCAACTCCGTCGTTGGAGAGTACTTATTAAAAATAGTAAATATTCTTAAAGTGATTGGTGTAACACCGGTTATTACAGGCATCCAGCCTTATATGGCAGTAAAAGTCCCTCATTTTGCAAGTGCTTTAAAAGGTGTATTGATAGAAGCTAATTTAGAAGCCGCTTTAAAACGGCTTGGATTTATAGTAATGAAAGAATCTAAATAAAAACCAGACTTTCACGAAAGAAAGTCTGGTTTTTATTTGGATAGATCGTAGACAAAAGAATTTCTATGTTGTTTAAAGAATGAATATTCTCCTCTTTTTAGGTATACAGGATTCTTCGCTCCATGCAGACGCTTTGAGGTCTCGTAACGTCGTTTCTTCTTTTGCAAGAGCACGTTTGGCCTTTCGCCACATACTCACCGGTCTGGCCACGTAAACTCTCTTGTGCAGCGGAAGCTAAAGCTGAGCTCACAAAAAGCAGAGTGGCTAGAGCGATTGAGTTGTATACAATTATTCATTTTGTTTTGATTAAGTTTCTTTATCAAAAAAGACGTGTTGTAGTTCCCACGAATCACCAATTTCTAATAAACCAAAAGAAAATTGTGCTTGTCTTCTTTTATCTGTAGGAGAGCCAGGATTAAATAATGTTATACCGTCAACTTCACGCATTACCGGTGTGTGTGAATGACCAAAGACAATGATGTCGACGTGGTCGTTACGGAATGTATCGTAAGCTTGCTGTTCAGTAGGCTTGCGGTCTCCATCGCCGTGTACAACGCCGATTTTCAATCCATCAAATGTGAAGATCTTTTTACGTCCGAATTTTTCGAGAATATCCCACGGATCGACATTGCCAGTAACGCCATCGGTTTCAGCATATGCTGCTAATTCGTGATAAACATCCATCGTTTGCCAATCACCAGCATGAATAATGAAATCAGCATTTTCACATGCTTCTACTAATGGTTTAGGCAGTTTTTTAGCACGAAATGGAATATGAGTATCTGAAACAATAACAATTTTCTTCATTTAAACGCCTCCAGTTAGTTATTTTCTTTTCACTGTACCAAATAAACGCGGTAAGGTCGAAATCTATATGTGATGAATCGTAGTTTGATAATCTTATTTTCTTGAATAAGTAATAATATAAGTAAAAAGGTCCAGCTTTTTAAAAGATAACTCACTTATTTTTTAAAAAAGGTCAATATTTTATTAGTTACTTTATTTTTTTGTAAAAATTAAAGTAGTAATGATGCATTGAATTCTTTTGGTGTCAATTATATACTATTAGTAAGAATTTTTTGTAGATTCTTGGATATTAAAAAGGAGAGAAAGCATGAAGAAATTAAAAGTATTGATATTTGGCTTATTTACGATGTTATTTTTAAGTTTTTCTCAAATTTCTGCAGAAGCTCATTCTCCAGATTTGCACGAAGGAGTATCTGGACAAGATGTAAAAGAGCTACAAGTTAAGTTGACAAAGATGGGCTACTTTCATACAACAGCGACTGGCTATTACGGATCCATAACTAAAAATGCAGTCGTTCAGTTCCAACGTGATTTCAATGTATCGGATACAGGTTTTACCGGGCCACTAACACGTGCGAAACTGGCAGAAGTTGATATGATGGCACATGTTGTTTATGGAGAAGCGCGGGGAGAAAGCTACACTGGACAAATTGCAGTAGCTGCTGTTATTTTGAATCGCATCGAATCTTCGTTATTCCCAAACAGTACATATAACGTTGTTTTTCAACGCAATGCATTTACAGCTGTCAACGATGGACAATACAACTTGTTACCCAATGCTGCTGCTTACCAAGCAGTGAAAGCAGCTGTTAAAGGATCAGATCCATCACTAGGTGCGACTTATTACTACAATCCAAGTGGTGTTACAGATACATGGATCTTTTCGCGTACACCTATTACAAAAATCGGCAAGCATGTATTTGCTAAATGATTTTCTGAATTGTCCTGTTTTACAGGACGATTTTTTTATTACGTGAATATTAGTAAGTAAACAGGTTATACTAAAACAGAATAAGGAAAGGTGGAATAATTATGTCTGAAAAAAATGAACAGCAATTACCAGCAAAAACATGTAGTGTCGAAAGGTTGGTAACCAATAAACAAGATATAGAAAAAGTATTACTTGGTAAGAAAACGGCGACTCGTCGTAATGGTCGTTACGCGGATGTAGGAGAAATTATGGTTTTAGAAGATAAGAAATTCATTGTAGATCGTGTATACCAACAAACACTTGGGGAGTTAACGGATGAAATAGTAGCGGGAGAAGGGTATGCAACTGTTGAAGAGTACAAGCAATCGATTTTGTCTACTCATGCAGGGATGCCGTGGTTGCCGAAAATGACTGTTTGGGTTCACGAATTTCAATTGATAGAAGAGTAAGCACAAGATGTACACAATCGTGTTATTCGCTCACATTTTAAGTGCGATTTTATCTATAGGGCCGTTCTTTGTTCTTCTTCCTCTAGTTAAACGAATGGAGGTCGCCCGTGGGGATATTCTTCAATCGCATATTATCACATTTAAGTCAGCAACACGTCTTGTTAAGCATGCAGGTCATGTTTTAGTGACGACAGGCGTATTGCTGATTTGGCAAGGGCCATGGGAATGGGACACTTCGTGGATACTAGGGACCATTGGAGTAATGGTCGGCTCTGTGTTTTTCTTAGCCCGTGCATTTACCCCAACTCTTCGTAAATTTCATCAGGAAGAATTTAACCATTTGCAATTAGTTAAGAAACTACATCGTTCGTTGTGGATTTATATCCTTTTGTTGCTGCTCATGTTGTGGTTGATGGTCGATAAGCCAGTTCTATGGTGACAGTAAAATAGGTATCACGTTATCGGAGTAGTATTTTTTTTTATAGAAATAGAATTACCTAAAAAACTATGACTATGGTTGACAAACCACTGTGGATTTAATACGATAAGCACAACCTTTTTTGTGCGGATTACGGTTGAAGGTGTCGGGAGCGACACTGCCGAAGTCTAGTAGAGCAGAGCATAGCAGAGCTAAATCGATGAATAAGAAGAGTAGCACAGATCAACCTCTCAAAGAGAGCCAGTGGCAGGTGGAAACTGGTGAGGCATTTATGCGAATGGGCTTATGAGTGATTCTTTGAACAGAACAGTAGAAGAATCCGTTCCCCTACGTTATCAGGGCTAGAGTGAAAGCTTTATCAGCTTTAACATGAGGTGGTACCACGGTTAATCCGTCCTCTACAAGAAACAATTCTGTTTCTTGTAGAGGGCTTTTTTGTTTTTAAAAGATATAAAAAATGCAGTGTAGGCTGTATTTTTTAGAAATGGAGATGAGTTGAGATGAGCAAAGAAATAAAAATGAAGAAAATTGATGGGGACTCGTTAACGCCAATTGCAGTGTTTAACCGACTCGCAGGAAAACGCAAATGCTTGCTTGAAAGTTCATTGAAGACAAGTAAGACGGGTCGTTACTCTTTTATTGGAGCAGACCCGTCTATTGGGTATATTGGTCGTGGTCATCAATTGACAGAAGTCAATTTTCAAACAGGTAGTGAAAAGACTTATGAAGGCAAACCTTTAGACATAATTAAGCAATTACTACCCAGATATGAAGCGAAAGTCGAAGACCTCCCTTTTACAGGAGGTGCTCTTGGTTATATCGGGTATGACGCTATTCAAGTATATGAACCGATCAAAACACCAGCAACAGACAGTTTACAAATGCCGGATATTCATTTACAAGTCTATGAAACAATCGTTGTGTTTGATCACGTAAAAAATGATGTGACGATTTTAACGTTTGATGATAAATTAGATGAAATTGAGCAGCAATTAGCCGTTGTTGAAAAGACAAACCAGCCAAAAGATCAACTACCTCTTCAATTTAAATCGAAAACGAGTGATGCTTTTTTCCGCAAACAAGTAGAACAAGCAAAAGATCATATTCGAAAAGGCGATGTCTTTCAATTAGTCTTGTCACAGCGATTATCTGCTAGTTACACAGGAGATCCATTTACGTTATATCGAAAATTACGTAAACAAAATCCATCGCCATATCAATTTTTTATTGATTTTGACGGATATGCAGTTGTTGGTGCTTCACCTGAGAGTCTGCTGACGATACGCGATCGTCATATGGTGACCAATCCGATTGCCGGCACACGGAAAAGAGGGGAAACTGAAGCACAAGACAATCAATTAGCGGAAGAATTGAGTGGCGATGAAAAAGAACAAGCAGAACATAAAATGCTAGTCGATCTCAGCCGTAACGATGTCGGACGTGTTGCTGAGATTGGCACAGTAGAAGTACCAAAATACATGGTTATTGAGAAATACCAGCATGTTATGCACCTTGTATCGGAAGTAACAGGAGAGCTTAACGAGCACATGCATCCAATCGATGCGTTAGTATCATGCTTGCCTGCAGGAACAGTCTCAGGAGCTCCCAAAGTACGTGCTATGCAATTAATACAGGAATTCGAAGAAGAGCGCAGAGGTGTTTATGGGGGAGCTATTGGCTATATAGGATTTAACGGAAATTTAGATGTTGCACTGGCGATTCGCACTTTTGTAGTTAAAGATGATTTGGTCCATGTTCAAGCAGGAGCAGGCATTGTCTTTGATTCAAATCCACAAGCAGAGTACGAAGAAACACTTCATAAAGCACGGTCACTTACGGAGGTGTTCGGATGATTTTGCTAATCGATCACTACGATTCATTTACTTATAATATTTATCAAGCTGTAGCAGCGATGGGAGTAGAAGTTGAAGTTGTGCGTTATGGCGTTTTGACTGTTGATGAGATTAGAGCAAAAAACCCTCGAGCGATTATTCTCTCGCCAGGACCAGGGCATCCAAGAGAATTACCAGAATCAATAGAGCTAATTCAAAAACTATACCAGTCGATTCCGATTCTTGGTATTTGCCTTGGTCAACAACTTATTGGGGCTGCGTTTGGTGGAAATATTGTCCAAGCTCCTTCTATCCGTCATGGCAAAGTGTCTGATGTTTCTCACCAGCGACAAGGACTATTTAAAAATATGCCCTTGCCATTACCGGTCATGCGCTATCATTCGCTTGTCTTAGAACCAGAAAATTTAGCAGGTTGTTTAGAAGTGCAATCAAAAGCCCTAGATGACGACACAATCATGGCGGTAAAGCACCGAGACTATCCTGTTTACGGGATTCAGTTTCATCCGGAGTCTATTGGTACCCCGAATGGAGTCGAATTGATGAAAGAATTTATTGGTGAGATCTGTCAAGGGGTAGCACATCAGCATTAGAAAAAATTCACCTCTAAGCCTCAATGGCTTAGAGGTGAATTGGTTTATGATCGGATCAATGGCAATGTGCAGCAACGGAAAGCACCACCTGATTTAATGATTTCAGAATAATCGACTTCGATGATGTGAAAACCACGAGCGGTCAACTGTTTATTCACTTGTGCATTTTGCGGTTGACTAAACACTTTGCGGTTACCAATCGATAAGACATTTGTGCCTAAAGCGAATTGTTCTTTTTCGTTAACACGAATTAACGTGTAGCGCTCAGCAAGCATTCGAATGGTCGCTGCATCGAGTGCGTCCGGGAAAATCAACGCTTCAGTTGGAGACAAGATATTAAAAACACAATCCAAATGTAAGTATTTCTCGTTAAAAGAAATGGGGACAACTTCAAAATTTGGCAGTTCTGCTTGTAGTTGGTGAATCGCTTTTTTAGAAGTGCGGCTGCTAATGCCAACAAAAACCGTATCTTGGTCAATAATGACATCACCACCTTCAATACGGTGACCTGTTAATCGCTTGAAATTAACATCACGTGTCTTCATCCATTTTTGGAGTTCTTGCTCTTCGCCTTGTCGAATTTTAGAAGCCATTTCACTAATGAATACTGTTTCGCCAATGGTAAATCCAATGTCACGCGTAAAAACTTGTTCAGGGTAGTTCTCAGCAGGTTCAATCAAATCGGTTTGAACACCTTGGCCGATTAGCGCTTGGACAAATTCATTATGTTGGTGAAGCGCTTTGTTTACATCGATGTTTTCATCTTTGTATCTTTTTTGAACGTCATTGATGACATCTTTTATTTCCATAAAACGTGGCGGGCACAACAACACCCGTTGGAGCGGATCGTATTCACTTTGACTGTGAGCAGATAGACTTTCTTTTATTGTTGAAGACATGTGATTTCCTCCAAAAAACATAGTTTGTACTTCACTATTCCTTTTAACTAGCAAATTAAAACCTGATTGTCAGCAAAATGCACACAAATGCAGTAGCAAATGAGAAACTATAGTGACGTATTAAAAGGGAGAGTCCAACAATGAAAATTACTCAATGTGATGTGTCAGAAGAATGTGATTTTATACGAAAAAAAGTGATTGAACATAACGAAGCTAATTTACCAGAAGAAGTGAAATCATCAGTTGAAAAAATGAATTTTATTGCACGCAATAAAGAAGATGAGATTATAGGTGGTTTAACAACTACAAGTTTTTGGCAAAGTCTCCAGATCGATTTCTTATGGGTAGATCCTTCGGTCAGAGGTCAACGTGTAGCAGAAAAGCTAATGGCACAAGCAGAAGGTTATGCACGGAATAAAGAATACCGCTTGATGGTCGTCGACACGTTTAGTTTTCAAGCTCCTGATTTTTATAGAAAACAAGGGTTTACGGAATTTGGTAATGTGAATGATCATCCAAAAGGGCATAGCCATCACTATTTTGAAAAATGGCTTATTGATCCAACTGAAACTGATAGACAATAAAAAAAGAAGCCCGAGGGCTTCCTTTTTTATTGTTCTTGCTCTTTGTAAAATACTTTATCTACGTTGTATTTGGCTTTTTGCGTATTAATGATATACGTTTCGTAAATATCGCGTTCCATTGGATCTTCAACGAAAGAAACCGCAATGCGGTAAACTTCTTCACGATGGTTTTTCAATGGGGACACCGAGTCTTCGAAATGTTTTTTCACACGTTGACGTAGTTTGCGGGCTTTCCCTACAAACAATAGTTCACCACTATGGTTAAAGAATTGAATAATACCGCCTTTATCACGTGGAATATCGTGCAAATCGACAAAGCCGAATAATGGTTTGATGACGGCTTCGTCACCAGTGATTTCTTGTTTGCGCTGTGTAATTGTCACATCCGCTTTTGGTGGTTGAATACTAATCATGCTTTTCACGTCCTCTAGTTATCTGTAATACTTATTTTAACACAAAAAAGAGCGGAAATCCATCCGCTCTTTTTCTCTGTCATTCAAGAATTTTTCATAAAGTCTCTAATTGATCACCAACGGGCTGCTCGCCTTGCAATACTTCAAATGTTTTGTGATACGTATTGCTGCGATCGAGTACGTCTACTAAGACCTTAGCGACATCCGCTCTTGGAATTGATCTTCCTTCAAGAGAAGAAAACCCATTTGCAGAAACCTCGATTTTGCCTGATTGGTCTTCGTCTGAAAGAGCTCCAGGACGAACGATTGTATAATCCAAATCAGTAGCTTTCAACATGTCATCTGCTGTGCGTTTAGCTACAAGATAAGGTTTCATCGCTTCGCCACCTGCATCAGGGTCATTTGATCCGACCGAGCCAAGTTGAACAAAGCGTTTGACGCCTTTTTCTTGTGCGTATTGTGCTGCTTTTACAGAGCCCCATAAATCAATAGTTAACGTTTTGTCAGCTCCTGTTTTCGGACCAGATCCTGCTGCGAAAATAACAGCATCTACACCTTCATAAGCATCGCTGAAATCTTTTTCTAAGTCTGCCAGTACAACATTGGTAGCCCCTAGTTTTTTCATTTCATCTATTTGTTCCTCTTTACGAACCATGGCAGTTGCTTTGTGGTTTGTTTCAGCTAATTCTTTGACAATGTTGCGACCGACTTGACCGTTTGCTCCAATAACTAATACGTTCATTTCGATTCCACTCCTTTAATTGTCTTCACCTTACGTAATATACCCTTTTCAATCTAAATTAAACACTTTATTTCGCTGTGTAACTGTCCAAAAGGGAGTAGACAAGCTAGAATAGAGTGACGGAGGTGTTACAATGCAAATTACAGATTATGTGTTTCACAAAATCAACGACCCTACAGGCATCATGGTGGGAGATCGTTATGAATTTTTGTTGAGTGTCGAAGTTGACGAAGAAGATGAATTATTTACAGAAGGCGGGCTAGAGCTACGCGTTATTATTGCTGCGGAAGAAGCTGGTACCCGTATCGCTCATTACAACTTTCTCGACAAACAAACGAGAAAGGCTCTTGAATTTGGGCTAGAAGAAGAGGAAGAAGTAGAAATCCTCGCTTATTGTTCAGAGAAACTAGCTTAATGAAAAATGCTCAACTCACTGTGAGTTGAGCATTTTTTGTTGAAATTTCGTTTTGATTTTTTCAGAGTATTCTATTCATTTTAGAGATATAAATAGTTGCTTGTGCTGATGTAAATTATTTTTTAATTCTGTATACTAGAAATAGACGTAAAAAGAATGACTAAACAGATGTGGAGCAAATCGTTTTTGTTCATTCAATCTATTCAATTTGAAATATGTGTTGAAAATGGTATGATTATGAGAATTTATAAATAATGATGCAATCACTTATTTTTTGGAGGAATTCCTATGACAAATTTAACGAATATTAAAGCACGTAAAACTTTAGATAAAATTCAGCCATATACGCCAGGAAAACCCATTTGGGAAGTGCAACGAGAATTGGGCTTGGACCGTGTCATTAAATTGGCATCTAACGAAAACCCATTAGGGCCTTCTCCCAAAGCGGTAGCTGCGATTCAAAATAGCTTAACAGAGTTGAATCGTTATCCAGATGCAGACGCAAGCGCGTTAAAGGAAGCTATTGCCACTAAATTTCAAGTTACACCAAAACAAGTAATTACAACAAACGGTGCCGATGAATTGATTACGTTAATTTCTGAAGCTTTTCTTGAAGTAGGAGACGAAGTAATCGTTCCGTCTCCATCGTTTAGTGAATATGATTTTGGCGCGCACATTATGGGTGCAACAGTCGTGCCTGTTGCATTTAAAGAAGGATTTGAGTATGACGTAAATGCATTGATTTCTGCAGTAACAGAAAAAACGAAAATCATTTACATTTGCACACCGAATAATCCGACAGGAACCTATATGGCAAAAGCAGATTTGGATAAATTAGTAGAAGCGATTGGAGATGTATTGATCGTGATTGATGCAGCTTATGATCATTTCGCTGATGCAGCAGATTACACAAATGGCGTGCAATACATTCAAGCAGGCTATCCTGTAATTACACTAGAAACCTTTTCAAAAATTTATGGTATTGCCGGTGTACGAGTTGGATTCGGAATAGCTCCTGAATCGATTATCCAATCAATTTTAAAAGTAAAAGAGCCATTTAATGTCAACACATTAGCGCAAATTGCGGCAACAGCAGCGATTGAAGATGCTGAACACGTCAAAACTTCTCAACAAACCAATAAAGCAGGTCGCCAACAATTATACAAAGCCTTTGATGAACTAGGGCTAACGTATATCCAAAGTATGGCTAACTTTGTTTTGGTCCAAATTGGTGAAGACGGTGAGAATCTCTACAAACAACTAATGGCAAAAGGTGTTATTGTACGATACGGAAAAATTTGGGGATTACCTGAGTACGTGAGAGTTTCTGTTGGTACAGAAGAAGAAAACCAATTCTTTATTAATGTGTTAACCGAATTAGTCATCAAGCAAGCATAAAAAAGATGCTCCTGAAATCGGGAGCATTTTTTTATGGATTTTATTATTTTACAAATTTACGAAACAATAAACACTGGATGAAAAATAGCGCTAAAGTAGTTAGACATAAATTGATGTAATACCATATGCCTTCACCAAAAAAATCGAGTGGTGATACCGTAGTAGGAAGTGTTGATAAAAAAAGAAAATTGGAATCTGTCCATGGATTAATGAAAAATCCCACAATGACAGCGTAAACGAGCAATAAGCCATAAACCGAAAAAACAGAGCGTAAGGTGATTACATGAGGGCGGCTCAAAGCTAAAAATAGACAACTCCAAGAAATAGCTATGTGGTGAATGAAGAATTTCCAAAACCGAAAATGCTGAAAATCATAAGGCAATTCCGGTGTGATTAAAGCTAAAAAAGCAGGTAGCACGCCTAGGAAAAAAGAAAGTTGAATCCATAAAGGGCGCATCGTGAGCAAGCCAATCATAGCTACAACAGAAGCAATGCCACATAAATGAAGAGGCATTTGATTGTCAAAACGCCACACGCCGTTACGAATTGCCCAATATTGATAGGCAAATTCAGAAACGAACAAAAGAGCAAATAATATCCAACGAAGCGATGTAAAGAGTTTTTTCTTTTTTTTCAAGTGGTTTTTTGCTGCTAAAAGAGTGACAAAACCTGCAAGAGTAATCGTTAAAGCAATCAAATGACTCGTAGAAAAAAGACTAAAGTAATGAGTAGATGTTGCAGCAAACCAGCTCTCCATCAGTAGACCTCCTAAATTAACAGAAGTTTTTGTGTGGATAGTTTACCATGAAATGCATGTATCAGGAGAACCTTAGATCAAAAATAAACAGATGAGTTGCTTAAATCATGCATTCTGCGATAAACTTCTACAAAAGCTTAAAGGGAGGAATACCGGCTTGGATTCACTTGATTTACTGTCCTCTATTACGTACATCGACACGGAACGTTCCATTGAGGCCGGCGAAATGAAAATTGTTGAAACCGAATGCAATATTCAGCTATATAAAGACACCATAGTAACGCCAGGTACGCAATTTCATGTAACAAACGTCTGGGACATCTCCTACAAATCCTTTTCGTCAGAAGCCAGATTGTTGTATCTGCACACGCACCGAGGTGTATTAACCTATATGATTTATACAGATCCTGATAAATTTGTCGAAACGTTTAAAAAGCTGAAAAACGAAAATTACTAAAGAAGGCAGGTTTTTTCCTGTCTTCTTTTTTAACTTTACCGAGTTGTAGACAATCAGTACATTCTTTGTAAGTATATGGAAAATTCAAGTGCTCACATAGAAATCCAAAACCATTATGCTAAAGTTGACAAAATCATTTACACACAAAAAATTATAAGAAAAACCAAAGTGGCCAGATTATAATTTATACTTGTGGGAAGATCAAAAACGGTAAGGTTCGCCTAGTCAGGTTCGATACGCTAGACGATACATTTGACCAAAGTCGATTAAGTAAAGAAAATCAAAATGAGTAGCAAAAAGGACGGAGATTATTTCTCCGTCCTTTTTAGGGTTTTGACGTATGCATAGTTTCACTACCTAGAGTGTAATAGTTATTATATGCGACTTTTCTACTGTTTTAATACCTAATCTAAATTTTCTGAAAAAACTATTGATTTTTTAAAAAAATTCAATTATACTTTCCTAAAACGACTTACTAAACCGGTTTAGTAATGGGAGGAAAAATGAAGAAAACCACAATGCAAGACGTAGCGTTAAAAGCGGGAGTCTCCAAAAGTACCGTTTCTCAGTATATAAACAATCGTTTTGAATTTATGAGTGCTTCAACCAAACTTAGAGTTGAAGAAGCTATTAAAGAATTAGGTTATATTCCAAATCATATAGCTAAAAGCTTAAAACAGAAAAAAACTGGAACAATCGGTGTAATTGTAGCGAATATTCTCCATACGTTTTCAACGGAAATTATTCGGGCGATTGAAGACGAATGTGAAAAAAACGGTTTTCACTTGTTTGTTTGTAATGCGGATGATCAACCGACAAAAGAACGCTCTTACATTGATATGTTGGTTGCCAAGCAAGTTGATGGCTTAATTATTTTCCCGACTAATGGCAATAACGAGTATTATAAACAATTGAAAAACGCAGAATTCCCAATTGTATTTGTTGATAGAGTAATTAATGAACCCCTTTTCCCAACACTTTTATTAGATAATGAAAGCGCTTCACAGACGGCGGTAGATCAATTAGTAAAAAAAGGACGAAAAAAAATTGGTCTAGTTTCCACTTCGATTGTTCAAAAGGTAACACCGCGAGTCGAACGCATTAACGGGTACAAAAAAGCGATGTCACTACACGGGTTAGCTATCGAAGAAAATTGGATTGTTGCTGTAGAACGGCAGGAAATCGGCAACAAACTTCAGCAGTTGTGGAATTCTGATGATCGACCAGAAGCATTTTTTGCAACCAATGATCTGGCATTAATTGAGTTATTAAAGTTTATCAAAAAAAATCAATTGGCTATTCCGGAAGATGTTGGTGTAATTGCGATCGATGATTCACCATTTCTTGAAATGGCTACGACTCCTATTTCAGTTATTAAGCAGCCAACTTTTGAAATAGGACAACAGGCAGCAGAAACTTTATTGTGTTTGATTGTTAGTAAGGACTTCAAAAAAGAATATCAAGAACAGCGTTATCAGCCAATTCTGGTTGAACGTGAGTCTACATAAAGTAAGGGAGGTGAGAGTTTGTTTAAGAAGTTTGGTGTATTAACGATTGGGGATGCCATGATTACGATGAACCCCATGACAACAGGCCCGTTAAAATATGTAACGCAGTTTGAGCGCAGAATCGGCGGTGCTGAAATGAATTTTGCAATTGGTTGCGCAAGATTAGGGCTAAACAGCAAGTGGATTAGCAGATTAGGGAAAGATGAATTCGGTCGAGTTATTTATAATTTTGCTCGTGGCGAAGGAATTGATGTTTCAGCAGTTCATTTTGTTGAAGGAGCCCCGACATCAGTGAACTTTAAAGAAATCCATGCAAGTGGTTCGGGGAAAACATATTATTATCGAAATCCTTCTCCCATCGAGTCTCTCACAGAAGAAGATATTACTGAGGAGATGTTTGAAGAGATTCAAGTGGTTCACTTAACAGGTGTTTACTTAGCTCTTGGAGAACAAAATCTAATCATTGCTAAAAAAATAGTGACAATAGCGAAACAAAAAAACATTATTGTTTCTTTTGATCCTAATATTCGCTTAAAGCTGTGGAGTATCGAGAAAGCGCGCCAAGCCTACGAAATGATTTTTCCAGATGTAGATATTTTATTGACAGGCTTGGATGAAATTCAAATGATTTCAGGCAAGCATACTTTAGAAGAACTGGTGGAATATACTTCTAGTTTCTCTATACGCGATTTTGTCATTAAAGATGGAGAAAAGGGGTCAAAACTTTATAGAAAAGGGAACTGGATTGAAGCACCTGGATTTCCAGTAATACCTGTTGATACGGTAGGCGCTGGCGATGGTTTTGATGCAGGTTATATTTATGGTGTATTAAATCATTTCGACGAAGAATCGTTGTTGAGATTTGCAAATGGAGTTGGTGCGCTTGTTACTACGGTCACTGGAGATAATGAAGGACTTCCTTATTTAGAAGATGTTGAAGATTTTGTCGGCGGAAGAAAAGTCGTTGAACGATAGAAAAATAACTACTTAATAATCGCTAGAAAATAGCATAAACACTTAAAACTGGAGGGACGCTATGACAACAGTAACTAGACCTTTTACAGAAGTTCAAAAATTAATTGAAGAAAAGCTGTTAAGTGCTGAAGTTAGAAAAGAACATGCTTCTAAAATTGCTGAAATTCTTATACATGCGGATTTACGTGGAGTGAACTCGCATGGTGCTCTTCGCACAGAGCATTATATGAAACGTCTCGAGGCAGGAGGCATTAACCCAGACCCTGGTATTGTGTTCAATCCGACTGGTCCGGTTACAGGTGTGGTTGATGGAGATGATGGCTTTGGTCACGTCGTTGCAGATATCGCGATGAGTCATGCAATCGAGATGGCAAAAGAAAATGGCGTAGGAATGGTAACAGTTATGAACAGCAGCCACTGTGGAGCGCTTAGTTACTTTGTCGAAAACGCGACAAAGCATAAATTGATTGGTATCGCGATGACACATACCGACAAAATTGTTGTTCCGTTTGGTGGAAAAGAATCTTTTCTCGGTACAAATCCAATTGCGTACGGAGTTCCTGGGAAATCTGAAAATCCATTTATTCTAGATATGGCTACTTCAAATGTTGCGCTAGGGAAGATTCTTCAGCGTAAAGAAGAAGGCAATGATATTCCAGAAGGATGGGGAGTAGATGAAACCGGAACACCCGTAACAGATCCTGCAAAAGTCGTTTCTTTAACGCCTTTTGGTGGTCCGAAAGGCTCTGGTTTATCTATGATTGTTGATATTTTCTCAGGGCTGCTTGCAGGTATGGCGTTTGGTCCCCACATCAATGGCATGTACACGGACTTGGATAAGAAACGTAAATTGGGTCATTATTTCTGCGTGATTAATCCATCATTTTTTACAGATACCGAAATATTTTTAGAGCAGGTGGATAAAATGATCAAGGAAATTCGTGAAGTACCAGCTGCTAAAGGATTTGATCAAGTTCTTGTGCCAGGAGAAATCGAACAAAAAACCGAAGAGCGAAATCGTAAAGACGGAATCCAACTTGCATTCACTACTTATGAATACTTGAAGAAAAACTAAACAAAAAGGGGAGAATGGAAAATGAAAAAGAAATTATTAACAGGAATTTTTGCATCTGTATTGGTATTGGGAGCTTGTGGGTCAAACGAAGAGAAAACAGAAGGTTCTTCAGAGTCTGGCAAAACAATTGAATGGCGTTTTGGTCATTTAGCGGATGAAAATCACATCTGGCATAAAACAGCTATGAAATTCGAAGAGTTGGTAGAAGAAAACTCAGATGGACAAATGGAAATTACTATTTACCCGAACAACTCGTTAGGTGGAGAAACAGATACAATCAACTCTATTCAAGCCGGAACAGCCGATATGGTTATTTCAGGTGAAACTTTGCAAAACTGGGCACCCAATGCGGCATTAATGGCAGTACCATATGCTTTCCGCGATTTAGATCATGTAAAGTCTGTTGTTGAAGGTGAGATTGGCGAACAAATCAAGCAAGAAATTAGTGATGAAGCGGGATTAAAAGCCCTCTACTATCACACCCGTGCTCCGCGTAACTTAACGTCAAATAAAGCGATTACTTCTCCAGATGATTTAAAAGGATTCAGTATGCGTGTACCAAACGTTCCATTGTTCTTAGATGTATGGCAAGCAGCCGGAGCGTCTCCTCAAGTAATGGACTTTAACGAAGTATTTACAGGATTGCAACAAGGAGTTATTGATGGTCAAGAAAACCCTGTAGATTTAATTAAGAGCGGTGGATTAGCTGAAGTTCAAGACTTTGTAAATCGTACTGAACATGTTTACTCTTGGATTTACATTTTAGTAGGAAACGATCAGTATGATGCGCTTTCTGATGATTTGAAACAAGTGGTTCAAGATGCTGCTGAAGAAGCACAAACGTTTGGTGATGATTTGTATGAAGAAGAAATTGCTGCAGTTGAAAAAGACTTAATGGACGCAGGAATGGAATTTGTAGATGTTGACCAAGATGCGTTCCGTGAAGTAATGACACCAGCTGTAGAATCTTCTTTGTCGGCGGAGCAATTGGAATTGTACAAACAGATCCTTGCAGTTGAATAATATGTGAGTAGGGCATATTTGGCTACTATTGCTAAATATGCCTTTCCATTGAGGAAGGAATGATTTAGATGTCCAATTTCCGGAAAATAATAGACAATACACTCGCTTTTTTAACCGTCCTCAGCTTTGCGGGCGTTATAATTATTGTGACGATTCAAATTATTTCGCGTTTTACTCCAATGTCTTTTATTTGGACAGAAGAATTGACGCGGTATCTCTTTTTATATGGCATTAGTTTTGGTGCTCCACTAGCTTTGATGCGCAATGAATTTATCAATGTGGATATGATTCTTAACCGAATGTCAGATAACTTTCGCAGGTATTATGAAGTAATTATTTACCTGACGATTATTTTGTTGAGCTTGGTAATGGTCGTTCAAGGATATACCTTCACTTTGCTAGGTGATAAACAACAATCGGCCACTATGCCTTTTCAAATGTCAGTTGTTCATGCATCTTTATTGATTATGAGCGTATTCTTAGTGTTTTATGCTGCTATAAAAATTATTGACCTTATCAAAAACAAACAAGACTATAGTCAGAATTATGGAGGTGATGATAACTAATGGCTACACTTCTTTTCGTATCCTTTATTGCTTTAATTTTCTTAGGTGTTCCTGTTGCTTTTAGTCTGGGGCTGGCATCGTTTATCTATCTTATGATCGCCGGAATTCCACTTAATATTATTCCTCAGCGAATGTTTGGGGGATTAAACTCATTCGTGTTGTTATGTATTCCGGGATTTATCCTAGCAGGAAACTTAATGAACGCAGGTGGAATCACTCAACGGATTATTAAGTTTGCCAACGATCTCTTCGGCCATATCCGTGGCGGTCTGGGACTTGCTAACGTTGGCGCTTCAATGGGATTCGCGGGGATATCTGGAACAGCACTTGCAGATACAGCGAGTATTGGTTCCATTTTAATACCTGCTATGAAAAAAGAGGGCTATGGCGCAGGATTTTCAGCTGCTGTAACAGCGTCGTCTTCTACAGTCGGGCCCATTATTCCACCTTCTTTGCCTATGATTATTGTTGGAACTTTGGCATCGTTGTCTATTGGGGATTTATTTTTGGCCGGTGCACTTCCTGGTATTCTACTAGGAGTTGGCCTAATGATTCCAACCTATCTTATTTCAGTCAAAAGAAACTATCCTAAAGGTGAACGCCAACCAGTTAAAGTAATTTGGAAAAGCTTCACAGGTGCTTTCTGGGCTTTACTGATGACGTTCATTATTCTTTACGGAATTTTGGGAGGATTCTTTACACCAACGGAAGCATCTATTATTGCGGTTCTTTATGCATTCGTCATTGGTATTTTTGTTTACAAAGAATTACCAATCAAAAAAATTCCGGAAATTATGCTATCTTCGATGACTGCTACGGCATCCATCATGTTACTAGTTGGCTTTGCCAATCTATTTGGGTGGATTATGGTGCGTGAGCAAATTCCTCAGCTTGTTGCAGAATCGATTCTTGGCATTTCAACGAATGCCATTATCGTCATTTTACTGATTAATTTGCTGCTATTGTTTGTGGGTACATTCATGGAAACGATTGCAGCTTTAGTTATTTTATTCCCAGTTTTGTTGCCGGTAGCGCTAACAGTGGGAATGGATCCTATTCAATTCGGCGTTATGATGGTATTGAACTTAGTAATTGGATTAGTAACTCCACCGGTGGGCGTTTGTCTTTTTGTAGCTTCTCAAATTGGCAAGGTATCTATTGGAAAAACATCAAGAGAGTTGTTGCCATTTTTAGGAGTCAGTTTAGTGGTGTTAATGCTAGTCGCATTTATACCTCAAATTACGTTATTCTTACCAAATTTATTTGAATAGGTGGTTGTAAAAATGAAAGCAGTACAAGTTCCAGAAGCATATAAAATACAGATTATTGGACAAACAAAACCAGAGATTCAGCAAAATAATGAGGTTTTAGTGAAAGTGAAACGTGTAGGTATATGCGGTTCAGATATGCATATTTATCATGGTACGAATCCACTTGCGACTCTTCCACGTGTTGTTGGTCACGAGGTAACTGGAGAAGTAATAGAAGTAGGAAGTTCTGTTAAATCTCTGGAAATTGGCGATCACGTTGTAGTTGAACCAATTAACTATTGTGGCGAATGCTACGCCTGTAGAAAAGGACGCCCGAATGTCTGTAAAGAATTATCAGTGTTCGGTGTGCATGAAGATGGAGGGATGCGTGAATTTATCGTCTTACCAGAAAAACAACTTCATGCTGTAGATAAAAAATTGAACTGGGATGAAGCCGTGTTGGCAGAGCCCTATACAATTGGAGCGCAGGCTGTTTGGCGTGGAAATGTTGAAAAAGGTGATACGGTATTAATTCAAGGCTGTGGCCCTATAGGAATTTGTGTTTTGAAGCTTGCTAAAATTGCAGGCGCGACTGTTTATATGACGGATTTAAATGAAGAGCGACTAACTTTTGCGAAAACAAGCGGTGCGGATGAAGTAATTCATGCAGGCAAGGAATCTATAAAAGATCGTCTGCTCGAATTGACTTCTGATGAAGGAGTAAATGTAGTAATTGATGCGGTAGGGCTTCCAGCTACAGTAGAGCTGAGCATTGATGTAGTATCACCAGCGGGCAGTGTCGTCATTCTCGGATTTGACGAGAGACCTTTTGCAATTGCGCAATTACCGATTACCAAAAAAGAAATTAACATCGCTGGTTCAAGGTTACAAACCAATCAATTTGGAAAAGTCGTAAGCCTTATGAACAGTGGTGCATTAAAGTCAGATGGATTAATCACGCATAAGTTTTCGTTAGATGACGTACAAGAAGCATTTGCATTTGTTGAAAATAATCCAGACAAAGTAAGAAAAGCATTAATTGTTTTTGAATAAGGAGATGTATAAATGATTCCTAAAATGGAAGTATACCAACAACTTTTAGATGCAAAGATTGTTGCTGTCATACGCGGTAAAGATGCGGATGAAGCCATTGCGATTGCAGAAGCTGCGGTTAGTGGAGGGTTAAAAGCAATTGAACTGACTTACACAACACCAAACGTTTCACGTGTTTTTGATAAACTAGCTGGTTCAACCGCATTAATGGGTGCAGGGACAGTGCTTGATGCTGAAACTGCTCGTCATGCGTTATTACACGGAGCGGAGTTTGTCGTTAGTCCAAATTTCAACCCAGAAATAGCTAAAGTTTGTAATCGTTACAATGTACCTTATTTACCTGGGTGCATGACAATAAAAGAAATGGTGGAGGCTACGGAATGGGGATGCGATATTCTCAAGCTGTTTCCCGCTAACGGGTTTGAGCCTTCTTTTGTCGGTTCAGTTAACGGTCCATTACCTAAAGTTCGCATCATGCCGACCGGAGGCATCAATATTAATAATATGAATGCTTGGCTGGATGCAGGTGCGGTAGCGGTTGGAATCGGTAGTGACTTAACAAAAGCCTATCGTTCAACTGGAGAACAAGGTGTAACTAGATTAGTTAAAGATTATTTAAACGAGCTAACTTAACAGAGGAGGGCACTCATGGATATTACATTTCGTTGGTATGGACGCAATAATGATAGCGTGCAACTAGAACAAATTAAACAAATTCCAGGAACAAACGGCATCGTTTGGGCACTTCACCAAAAGCCTGCTGGAGAAGTTTGGACGAAAGAAGAAATAGCTTCAGAAGTAGAATACATTAAGTCATACGGATTTCATGCGGATGTTGTAGAAAGCGTCAATGTTCATGAATCCATTAAATTAGGCAACGAAGAACGCGATCAGTATATCGAAAATTACAAAGAAACGATTCGCAATTTAGGTGAAGCTGGCGTTAAAGTCATCTGCTATAATTTCATGCCAATATTCGACTGGACACGTACTTCTTTGTATCATCCACTACCAGATGGTTCAACAGCTTTATTTTTTGAAAAAGAAAAGATTGAATCTTTGGAGCCAGCAGAGTTAATCGAAACAGTTGCTTCTGCTTCTGATTTAACACTGCCCGGTTGGGAACCAGAAAAAATGGCGCGAATTCAAGAACTTTTTGCAGCATACGAAGGAATGGACGAAGAAAAACTGTGGGATAATCTGACTTATTTCCTAAAAGCGATTTTGCCAACAGCAGAAGCGAGTGGCATTCAAATGGCGATTCATCCTGATGATCCGCCATGGTCAATATTTGGCTTGCCACGCATCATGACAGGTGAAAAGAGCTGGGAGAGACTGATTTCAATCTCTGATTCTCCAGCTAATGGGATTACATTCTGCACAGGATCGATGGGTGCAAACCCAGAAAACAATATGGTGGATTTAGCATCGAAATACGCTAAACATTCGCCTTTTGCTCATTTACGGAACGTTAAAATTTTCGATAATGGAGACTTTATCGAAACCTCTCATTACACTCAAGATGGTTCTATCGATTTGAATGGTGTGGTTCGCGAATTATCGAAACAAAACTACACAGGTTATGCGCGCCCAGATCACGGTCGTCATATTTGGAGCGAAGAATGCAGACCTGGATATGGATTATATGATCGTGCACTTGGAATTATGTATCTTTTAGGTTTGTGGGATGCATATCAAACAAAATAAAGGGGATATCATGTTTTCAACTCATGAAAATATCGCAGGAAGAACAGCAGTCATCACTGGCGGAAGTGGGGTTCTGTGTTCAGAGATGGCACGTCAACTTGCGATTCAAAAAGTGAATGTCGCGATTTTGAACAGGACCGTTGAAAAAGGACAAGACGTAGCAGATAAGATCAATGGAGCAGGAGGAAATGCGATTGCAGTAGCTGCTGATGTATTAGATCGATCATCGTTAGAAAACGCAAAAGGCCAAATTCTTGAAGCATTCGGACGAATCGATATCCTCATTAACGGTGCAGGTGGAAATCATCCTGATGCTGTTACAGACATTGAAATTCATGAAGACAAAGCATCAGGAAAATCATTTTTTGATTTAGAGGAAGATGGTTTTTCTCGTGTATTCGCTAGTAACTTCACTGGTACGTTTTTAGCTAGCCAAGTATTTGGCAAGGAATTACTAAAACAAAATTCACCAGTCATCTTAAATATCTCTTCGATGAGCGCTTTTGCACCGATGACGAAAGTACCGGCGTACAGCGCTGCTAAATCAGCAATCAACAACTTTACAATGTGGATGGCTGTCCATTTTGCAGAAGAAAATTTGCGTGTCAATGCAATTGCACCCGGTTTTTTCCTGACAAAACAGAACAAAGACTTGCTGACTTATGCTGATGGCTCGTTAACTCCGCGCTCCGGAAAAATTATGGCAAGCACACCGATGAAGCGCTTTGGGAAACCTGAAGATTTAGTGGGGACCATGCTGTGGCTAATCGATGAAAACTATTCCGGTTTTGTAACGGGAATCACAGTTCCTGTAGACGGTGGATTTTTAGCTTATTCCGGTGTATAGAATAAAAACCACATTCTTTGCGGAATGTGGTTTTTTCTTGAATGAAAAACAAAGTGCTTTGACACCTATAAAAGACTTACTCTTAACTTTTCACTCTATATTTTAAAGATTGGATGCTAAAGAATACCAAGAACAAAGAGAGAAAGGTAACTAAAAATAACTACTTTGCACAGGCTAAATCCTTTAAAAAAGAGAAGACAGATTTTTCCCGCATCTCTACTTCAAGCAAGTGATGACCACTAATGCTTGCAGTGCAGGCGCTCGACTCCTGCGGGAAAAGCGCGAGTCGGAGCCACTGGACTGAGCAACGCGAGGGAAGCGGCAGAGGCCGTGCCCGCGGAAAGCGAGCGCTGGAACGGAAAGCTTCCACTTTGCATCTTATTATATCCTCACCCTTCTAGCCTATGGTTTATTTTATATGTTCGGTATATAAACAAAAGCTCTCAACATCTTTACAGTTCTTCACCTCATTCTACTATTGATTAACTCGCTCGACTCGCTCCAATGACGAACGCGTGGAAGATTTAAATTACGGTTGTACGATTGATCTTTAACAATCACTTTCACTGATTCACCTAGTAACGTATTTAGAACAGCCGGCTTGTCATCAAAATAATAATCTAGTTGCAAGTTATTGATAATGTCGACTTTTTCTGAGTCTTTCATGCCACAGAAAAAATTCTCTCTTACGATAGGAAAGCCTTGTTGAATCATCCAACTGAAGGTTTTTTCCGTGTATTCCGATGGGCGTGACGTTATATAGTAGATTTCATGGCCTTCCGACTGAAGATGACGTAACAAGTCGAGTGCTCCAGGGTACACTGGACAGTCTGTGAAATACAGAAACGTTAACGAACGATTCCACATGTTCTTGCCTTCTTCGTTGGTCAATCCAAAAGCTTCATGAATTTCTACGCGTGTCAAAGCGTGAAAAATTGCGATGTCTACGTGTTGTTCTAATTGCTTTTGATAATAATGAAAAGCGTACTCGCGCAAATTAATCAAAGTATCGTCTATATCAAAGCCGAACTTCATACGTTATTGCCTCGCTTTTGAGGATAGCCTGTAAATTTAAAATCTTGACCCACTTTGCTAAATTCTCCGTCGCGAAGGTCAATGGCGTCTTTCATCCATTCTATACCCATTCCTTCAATAAAAGTCGGAGCCGTTTTGCCACCCACAATTTTAGGAGCAAAGTAAAACACCACTTTATCAATCAAGTCGTTTTCTAGGAACGCGGCATTGATTGTGCCGCCTCCTTCGATAAAGAGCGAAGAAATCCCTTTTTCACCCAGTGTGCGCACAACGTCTACTACGTCTACTTGTGTTTCATGACTGGTTTCAAAGACAGAAACGCCCAAATCTTCTAGTGCTTGTCGTTTGGCAAAATTCTGGTTTTTGCTTGTGAAAATCCAAGTGTCGACGAGACCATCCGTAACAAGCTTGGATTCAAGCGGTATCCGCAAAGTAGAATCGAGAACAATACGAAGTGGATTGCGACCGGTTGAAACACGAGCGGTCAATTCAGGATCATCTTCTATAACAGTTCCAACACCTACGAGTATTGCCATGTGCTGACTGCGTAGTAAGTGAGCATCGAGTCGCGCTTCAGTTGCGGTGATCCATTTACTATCGAGCGTATGTGTAGCAATTTTGCCATCTAGTGTAGATGCTGCTTTTAATGTGACAAAAGGTGTTTTTTCCACGATAAATTTATTGAAAACTTCATTCATCTTTCGTGATTCATCTTCGCGTACTCCAACAAGTACATCAATACCAGCTTCTCGCAACATGTTAACACCATTTCCTGAAACAATCGGATTGGGATCTAGCGTCGCTATAATGACTTTTTGTATGCCTGCATCAATAATGGCTTGCGCACAAGGACCGGTTCGGCCGATATGGGAACAAGGCTCTAGAGTCACATAAATTGTTGCGCCGTGACTCATGTCTCCAGCCATTTGAAGTGCATGAATTTCTGCATGCGGTTCACCAGCTTTTAAGTGAGTTCCAATTCCAACAATTCGGTGATCCTTGACAATCACGGAGCCCACAAGTGGGTTAGGATCAGTTTGCCCTTTTAAGGCTTGTGCATTTGAGAGTGCGAGGTCCATATAAAATTCATGGTTTGACATGTAAAGCTTCCTCCACGTCTCTCAAATGTCCAGAGCGTTCAATTTTCGTTTGCAGATAATTCGTGTTAAATTCAGATTCATCTCCCCAAAGAGACGTTCTCGAGGCGATTTGAAGTCCAGCTTTTTCGATGGCTTCTACTTTTTTTGGATTATTCGTCATCAAAGTTACTGGGCTTGTCCGCAATGTTTTCAAAATAGCGATAGCGCCTCCATAATTTCTAGAATCGTCTACGTAGCCTAGCTTTTCATTGGCTTCGACCGTATCGTATCCATTTTCTTGTAACAGATAAGCCATAGCTTTACTAAAAAGACCGATACCGCGACCTTCGTGGTTTGCTAAATAAAACAAGGCGCCACTCCCATGGTCTGTAATTCGCTTCATCGATTGTTTTAGTTGATAGCCACAATCACAACGTTTGCTACCAAAAATATCACCAGTATGACATATTGAGTGCATACGGACTAATGTCTCTGCATCATTTTTGAAATCTCCATAAACAAGAACGCTCGATTGTTGATATTCAGCGAGATTTGCTGAGTTCAGTTTTTTTATAATACTTTCGTAATCCGTTGTAATTTCATCAAGTGTTAACCAGCAATACCAGTTGAACACAAACGTTTCTTCATATAAATTGACAGGTAGTCGAATAGGGCCCACTAAATAAATGGCACCTTCTTCAGTCTGGATCATTTGAATTTTTTCTTTTAGTATCGCAAAGACTTGAGGGTCTAGCTTCACATCTGCCATTTCTACATCCCCTTACATAAAACTTATACAATATAGCGTACTACAATATGTTCTAAAAAGTTGTTTTTATGCATCAAACGATAATTATTATCATTAAGAAAAGTTTAAAAACCATTTTAATTGATATCTTTTATCAATTATAATTATTATTCTCACTTGATTTGATTATACGAAAGAGCTATGGTATATTAACTACATTATAATAATTCTAAATAAGAAATAGGAGGAATAAACATGTTACCAGAAAAATTAACAAATGCACTGAACGACCAATTTAATAACGAACTACAGGCAGCACACGCTTATACCGCAATGGCTGCGTACTTTTCAAAAAAAGGGTATCATGGTTTTGCTAACTTCTATTTAATCCAATCAAAAGAAGAGCACTTTCATGCGATGAAATTTTATCAATATTTAGTAACGATGGATGAAACACCTGTTTTGCAAGCGTTGACTGAGCCCAAAAATCACTTTGTGAGTGCATTAGACGTTCTTGAAAACTCATTGTCTCAAGAAAAAAGTGTAACAAGTAATATTTATGCGTTGGTGACGTTGGCTGCCGAATTACAAGAGCATGCGACTTTATCTTTTCTAGATTGGTTTATTGAAGAACAAATGGAAGAAGAAAAATCATTCCGTGATATTATCGCGAGAGTTAAAGCGGTTGAAGAAGGCGGAGAATACTTTTTGAAAATGGACGATGAGTTTGCACAACGTAAACTGGAAGAGTAATAGAACGCAACAGCACACTGCGTTAAGTGTGCTGTTTTTTTGTCTGAAAGGAAGTGACATCGTTGTCTACAAGTTATAAACCAGCCATTCATTTCAATGCTGTGGATTTTTCTTACGGAAAAACGACCATTTTGAAAGATATTACTGGTTCTTTTCCGAAAGGAAAAATCACAACTTTAGTAGGACCATCAGGAGCAGGTAAGACTACACTATTAAAATTGTGCAATGGACTATTATCAGCTCAAACGGGAGAAGTTTATATTAAAGATCAGCCTATCGAAAGCTACGGCCCGGTCGAATTGCGTCGGTTAGTTGGCATCGCACTTCAAAGTGCACCGATGGTTACGGGCACTGTCTACGAAAATTTAAATTTGCCGTTGGATCTTCAAGGAAAGTCTTTGTCGAAAGCGGAAGCATACGAATTATTAGAAGATGTTGGATTAGAAGAAGAGCTACTTGAGCGAAAAGTAAAGGATTTGTCTGGTGGACAGCGCCAAAAGGTTTCAATTGCTAGAACATTGGTCAATAAACCAGAAATTCTGTTGCTGGATGAAATTACTTCTTCGCTAGATCGTACTTCTTTGAGAGAAATTGAAGAATTGATTGTTAAAATCAATCGACAATATGACGTCACGATTATTTGGATTACTCATAATTTACAACAAGCAGTTGAAATTGGTGATTATACATGGGTCATGATGGATGGCGAAGTGGTCGAAACAGGTGAAAGTGAGTTGCTTAATGACCCGGTAAACGATAAAGTCAAACGGTTTGTTAGAGGTGAGGCAGAGTGAGTTACTTAACATTATCGATTACGCTAATTTTTGTCTTGATTCCTCTGTTATTATCCAAGACTTTAAAGTTGGGGCTAGAGAAAGATACCATTATCGCAACACTACGCTCAATTGTTCAATTATTAGCAGTCGGCTACGTACTGAAATTCGTGTTTGACTCAGACAGTTTAATTTATATTTTTATGATGGTAGGTTTAATGGTGGTAGCCGCTACTCATAATGCACAGAAAAAAGGAGCAGCGATCCAAGGTATTACAACCAAAGTGGCTGTTACGTTAATTTCTGTAGAAGTGCTCACACAAGGAATATTGCTTGGCTTTAATATTACACCAGCTACCGCACAGTACATTATTCCAATTAGTGGAATGGTCATCGGAAATTCGATGGTGCTATCAATTTTGTTTCTTAATCGGTTTACTGCAGAAGTAGAATCGAATCAAGATCAAACCGAGTTAATTTTATCGCTCGGTGGAACGCCTAAACAAGCCATTCACCGTCAATTGATCACATCTATCAAAGCCAGTATGATTCCAACAATTGAAAGCCAAAAAACCGTTGGGCTTGTTCAACTTCCAGGAATGATGAGTGGTCAAATTATCGCTGGAGCCGATCCCATACAAGCAGTTCAATTTCAGTTGCTTATTATGTTCCTTCTCTTAACAACTGCTGCTGTAACGAGTGTTATGCTCGGATTCTTGTCATATCCAACTTTGTTCAATCAACGCATGCAATTAATGACAACAGATACTAAGTAACAAAAAAGCTCAATTCGAGAAATTCGAATTGAGCTTTTTTCTATTATAACGATCCTTTCATCTAGGATAAAATGTATCAATTTCAAATGTTCCTGAACCTGTTAGGGTTTCGACTAGCTTTGAACCAAAAAGACCAGCGGGTGTATAGTATCCACCTTCGATTTTTTGGTTGAGAAGACGTTTGACAATTTCTAAGGAGCCGTAAATTGTCAAATCGTAAACATTTGCTGTTTGGATGCGAGCTACTTTAATAACGCCTTTTTCATTGATTGCTTCTCCCCAAATATAAGCAGGAGTGTTCGCACGAAATTCGCTATCAGGACCTTTAACTCGTTGTTCAACTTGTTTCTGTAATTGAGTTTTTACCCAATTTGATGAAAGTAAAAGACCGAGTGTGCCCATCAAACGTGCACTTTGTCTTTTTGATTTACTCATGGGAATCCAAGTTGAGATGGTTGGGATACCAGTTGTATAGAATGCGGTAGACACATCACCCCAAGGGATTCCCATAGCGGAACATGTGCCTCGACCGAAATCAACGGATCGGCGTTGACTTCCAAGAGCAACAGGTTTTAGAACACGATCTTTTCGCTGCATACTCCCTGAGCCCATCCCTTGAATCATCGTTTTAAAAGTACCTGGCGAAATCCCTGAATCAGAATCGAATCCTAATGATAATTCAATTGCATCAGGTAATTCTTCTTTTAGTTTTAAAGCAGTGCAGTCTGTTGGTATAACATCAAAACCCACTCCTGGACATAGAATAATATCTTGCTCTACTGCTTGTTTATGTTGAGTGTGTGCGTGTTCAAAGACAGAAATTTCTCCAGTGATATCCAAGTAATGGGCCTTTGCTGCTAAACAAGCTTGAATCATCGGTTTGCTTGTCAGATTAAAAGGACCTGCGCAGTGAAGAACTAAGTGAATATTTTCTAATTTTTCTGCATTGGCTTCATCTAACGTAAACACTTGGAATTCTAGCGATAGCTCTTTAGCTAAAAGTCGAAGTTTATCAGCATTACGTCCTCCGAGTATAGGGGACATGCCTCGACTGACAGCTTCTCGAGCAATTAATTTGCCTGTATAACCAGTAGCTCCATAAATCATCCATTTCCTCATTTTATCTACTCCTCACTTTTACGCTATTTTACGCTATTGTCTAACATTACCGAAACTCTTTGTTTTATGAAAAGAGTGATTGAATTTTTAAATTGACGAAATTTATAAAAAAATAAAGGATTCAAGTAAAATGCAACGAATTAGAAAGAAATAAGTCGGAAATTGAGGAGAGTGAACAACATGGCAGAACTAAATTTAATTCCTTACCGTGTAGAAGAAATTACAGAAAAAGCACCTCAGATTCCAAAAGGCGTGCGAATGATTCAAGCACCTGAAGTATGGGAAACAGCAGACAGAGGAAAAGGGAATATAATTGCTATCTTAGACACAGGATGTCAGCCAGATCATCCTGATTTAAAAGATCGGATTATTGACGGGAAAAATTTCACGCCTGATTTTAACGGAGACGCCACCAATTTTGATGATAATAATGGCCATGGCACACATGTCGCAGGGACAGTCGCTGCTTCTTATCGAGATGGCGGTATCGCTGGCGTTGCACCAGAAGCGCGCTTACTTATTTTGAAAGTGTTAGCGGGTAAAGGCGGCGGAGAATACCAAGGCATCATTGACGGTATTCAGTTTGCGATTGATTGGAGAGGACCTAACGGAGAAGCTGTAAGTGTCATTTCCATGTCGCTAGGGGGACCGGAAGATGTAGAAGAATTGCATGAAGTGATTAAACGCGCTGTAGGAGCTGGCATTCCAGTTGTTTGTGCAGCAGGTAATGAAGGGGATGATGTGCATGACACTAACGAATTTGCATACCCTGGGGCTTATGGAGAAGTCATTCAAGTGGGTGCAATAAATTTTGATCGCCGAATTGCGAATTTTAGTAATACGAACGATGAAATCGATTTAGTCGCTCCAGGCGTTGATATTTATTCAACGTATCCAGGAGGGAAATACGCCAGTTTGTCGGGAACTTCCATGGCGACCCCTCACGTTTCAGGAGCTTTGGCATTAATTAAAAATATTGCAGAAAAAGAATTTGCTCGCGAAATGACAGAAGCTGAATTATATGCTCAGTTGGTACGGCGTACAATGCCGCTTGGTTATCCAAAAACCGCAGAAGGCAATGGCTTGTTGGCATTGGATATGTTGAACAAAATCGAGCAGTTGTTTAAAGTAATTAATCAGTCTTATAATACAGATGAAAAGCAACCTATCAGGAAATTTTAGTAAATTGAGCCGTCCTTGTAGAAACCTAGAGGATGGTTTTTAATTTTTAAAAATATATATAGAAAATTTTGAATATTAATTTGATAATGTGCATTAAAATGCGTATAATAAATTTATCTTCTTATTGTCTATAGATATACGGATATGACTTCCGTTATGTAGATGAAAAGTATTGAATAATAGACTAGGAGGAAAACGAATGAAGAAAAAACACTGTTATCTATTTTATCTCATCATCATCTTAAGTATCGTATTGTCAGCTTGTTCTGGAAGTGACGAAACCACAAGCAGTAAAGATAACAACAAAGATATGACAGAAGAAGACAAGCAAGGTGGCACATTGATTTATGGTCGCGGGGCAGATTCGGTTGGGTTAGATCCTATTAATGTCACAGATGGCGAATCGATTCGTGTGACTCATAATGTTTTTGAGACTTTATTAGAGTACGATGATGACTTGGAGCTACAACCAAAACTAGCAACTGAATATAGCTCGAGCGAAGACGGTTTGACGTGGACTTTCCAATTGCGTGAAGGCGTTAAATTCCATGATGGAACTGATTTTAATGCGGACGCTGTCGTCTTTAACTTTGAGCGATGGATGGATCCAGAAAACGAATTTCATCAAGGAGACTTTCCTTATTATCCGTTTCTCTATGGCGGATTTAAAGGCGATGAAAATCATTTGATTGAATCTGTTAAAGCGACAGGTGATCATGAACTTGAGATTGTGTTGAAACGTAAAACTGCACCATTTTTGAGCTATTTAGCAATTTCAATGTTTGGGATTGCAAGTCCTGCTGCTATTGAAGAATATGGTGCAGAATTGTCTGAGCATCCGGTTGGAACAGGACCATTTATGTTTGAAGAATGGAGCCGTAACAGTACAATTACTTTAGTGAAAAATCCACAGTATTGGATGGATGGAAAGCCTTATCTCGATAAGCTAATTTATCAAGTAATTCCTGAAAATGCAGCAAGATTGAATGCCTTGCAAACAGGAGAAATTGATGTGTTAGATGGAATGAATGCTGGAGATACAGACGTTGTTGAAGAAACAGAAGGACTAGAGCTACAGAAGCGTCCGAGTTTTAACATTGGGTATATGGCTTTCAATATGGAGAAAGAACCATTTGATGATCCGTTAGTTCGGAAAGCAATCAACTTAGCGATCAATAAAGAAGAAATTGTCGAAGCTTTTTACAATGGTATGGCAGACCCGGCAACAAGCCCATTGCCTCCGTCATTGTGGAGTCACGACGAAACTTTAAAGAAATATGATTACAATATTGAAGAAGCAAAAAAACTATTAGCTGAAGCTGGCTTTGAAAATGGTTTTGAGACAGAACTATACACAATGAGCAATCCGCGTCCGTATTTGCCAGAGCCGATGAAGATTGCTGAAGCGATTCAATCGGATTTATCCGAAGTGGGCATTACAGCAGAAATCGTTTCGATGGAATGGGCAACGTATCTTGAAGATACGAAAAACGGAAAACACAGTATGGCGATGTATGGCTGGACGGGTGTGATGGCGGATCCAGATAACTTCTTGTATCCAAACTTAAGTAAAACAAATGCAGAAGTCCCTGCACAAAATATTGCTTTCTATAAGAGTGACGAATTTACTTCTTTGATTACGGAAGCACGTGAAACGATTGATCAAGACAAACGAACTGAACTTTACAAGAAAGCACAACAACTATTCCAAGAAGACGCACCGTGGGTAATGTTGGCTTATACAACGCCACCACTTGCACAAAGTGATTACGTAGAAGACTATAAACCGCATCCGATGAGCAATGATTTAATGACGGATGTATATTTATCAAACCAATAATTTGAGGTGGATAGACTTTGTATAAACTAGTGAAAGAGTTATGTGATTTAGTAGGACCAAGTGGTTTCGAGCAAGATGTTCAACGCTTTATCAAAAATGAAATACAAGACAAGGTAGATCGATTAGAAGTCGACCCGCTTGGCAATTTGATTGCTACAGTAAAAGCTACAGACTCACAAATGCCATCTATTTTGCTTGCAGCACATGCAGACGAAATTGGTTTTATTGTAAAAAAAATTGAACCCAATGGCACATTACGTTTTGAACAGCTTGGTGGATTCGATAATCGCATTTTATTGGCGCAGCCAGTGACCATTAAAAGTTCACAGTCTTATATTGAAGGAGTGATTGGCGCGTTAGCTGTTCATTATGTAAAATGGGACGATCCTAAACGAATAGACTCTCATCGTGATTTGTATATCGATGTTGGTGCATCTTCTGCAGAAGAAGTGCTAGAAATGGGTATTAAAGTCGGTCAGCCTATTAGCTATGGTAGCAAATTGAAAATGGCGGGTGATGGAAAACGCAATCGTGTCATAGGTAAAGCGTTAGATGACCGAGCGGGTTGTGCGGTTTTGATTAAACTGATTACTAATCTTAAGTCTAATAAAACAGTAAAGCATGGTGATATATATTGTGTCTTTACGGTTCAAGAAGAAGTGGGATTAAGAGGTGCTTCTGTCTTATCGCAAGGCCTTCAACCGGATTTCGCGTTGGCGATCGATACAACGCCAACAAGCGATACGTATGATGTATTAATGACGGGAACTAGAAAATTAGGAGAAGGACCGTGCATTAAAATTGCAGACAAGTCATTGATTTCTCATCCACTTGTAACAAATCTATTGGAAAAAGTAGCGGTAGAAAAAGAAATTCCGTATCAACAAGAAATTTTCATGGGCATCGGAACAGACGCTGGCGCAATTCATATGACTGCCACTGGAGTGTCAACTGGCGCGATATCTATTCCGTCGCGTTACACACATACGCCAATTGAAATTGTTGACTTGGATGACCTCGAAAATTCTGTTCGTTTAGTAGAAGCATTTATTTTTGCTTCAGGAGAACTAGTAGGTAAAAATTTTTTAGATACATGAATAGCAAAAGACCGAGTGCTTACTACGCACTTGGTCTTTTGTATGTCTAATAAAAACGATTCTATAAAAATAATAATTTTAATTATTTTTTAAAAAGTGATCTAAAGCAATTCCTTTTGCGTTATGCCTGTATAACGAAAAAAAACGAGAAAAGGGAGCGATTTTAGATGAAATTAAACAAAGTACTTTTAGCCTTACCCCTTAGCCTAGCATTACTTGTACCAACAGCAGCACTTGCAGACAGCCACGGAGGCACAACGCCGACAAGCGAATCTGCAATGGACATGAGCACTGCAACACCTGCGGCGGAATTGCGCATTGCACTAGATACGACTTTAACGGAGCATGCGTTCTTAGCAGTTGAAGCGATGCGTAAAGGCGTCGATGGCGCTGAAGATTTCGACCAAGCAGCCGGTGCGTTACTAGCGAATGCTGACGACTTATCCGCAGCAGTTGGATCGGTTTATGGCGAAGAAGGCGCAGCGCAATTTGACGAAGTATGGAAATCACATATCGGGTATTTCGTAGATTACGTAACAGCAACCGCTGAAGATAACCAAGAAGGCAAAGACCAAGCCCTAGCGGAACTAGAAAAATACAAAGTGGAACAATCGAAATTCTTTGATACCGCAACAGGCGGACTTTTACCAGCAGCGGCGGTTCAAGAAGGTTTGGACATGCACGTCGATCAGTTGATCATGGCGTTTGACGCGTATGTAGCAGGTGATTTTGAAAAAGCGTATTCATTAGAACGTGAATCGATTCAACACATGAGCATGTTTGCAGAAAGCTTATCAGTTGCGATCACCACTCAATTCCCAGACAAATTTGACAATACGAGTGCCGATACACCGGCAATTGATTTACGTGCAACATTGAACACAACGTTCACAGAACATGCAGGACTTGCGGTTATGGCGATGCAAGACGGCGCTGACGGTGCTGAAAGTTTTGACCAAGCAGCCGGCGCACTTTTAGCGAACGCTGATGACTTGAGTGCAGCAGTAGGATCTGTTTACGGCGAAGAAGCCGGAATGCAGTTTGAAGAAACATGGAAGTCACACATTGGCTACTTTGTGGATTACGTAACAGCAACAGGTGAAGGCAACAAAGAAGGACAAGAACAAGCCCGTGCAGAGCTTGATCAGTACATCTTAGACCAAGCAGCATTCTTAGACGCAGCAACGGAAGGACGCGTTCCTGCAGCAGCACTTGAAGAAGGCTTGACAGCACATGTTGGCCAACTCCTAGCCGCATTTGACTCATACGTAGCCGGTGATTTTGACGCAGCGTACAGCTCGATTCGTGAAGCATATGCACATATGCAAATGCCAGCAGCTGGCTTGTCTGCAGCGATAGTGGATCAATTCCCAGATCAATTTAGCGCAACAGAAATGCCATCTGAAATGCCGAAAACAGGCATGGGCGGCATGTCCGATACCGGATCATTCCCATTCATGTGGGTACTTGCAGGCTTAATGTTAGCGGCATTGACTACAGCAGTAGCAGTTCGCACGCGTAAGCAGTAAGTAGAAGGAACAAAAAAGCTAGCCTAGTCGGCTAGCTTTTTGTTTGCTAAAATGTGTAGTGAAAAAATAAAAGAATGAACAAAACGGCAATTGCTGTAAAATAGAAATAGAAATGGAGATGAACTGAATGAAAAAAATGATTATGTTGTTGGTAATAGCTATTTTAGCGTTGCCGTTAGTTGGTCAAGCACATACAACACTATCCTCATCGACACCTGCAGAAGGATCGGTCGTCGTCGATCCTTTAGATGAAGTCATTCTAACTTTTGGAACGGTTATCGAACTGGGAAGTACAATGATTTTAGAAAATGAAGAGGCAACTTATGAATTTGAAGAAGTTGCGCTTTCGAATGAAGTTATGACTGGGAAAATGACTGAAGAGCTTCCAAATGGTTCTTATGTGATTAAATGGAAGATTATTGGAGTAGACGGGCACCCGATTGAAGGAGAAGTTCCATTTGAATTAGCTGTTGAAGTTGTCGAAGAAGAACCGGTAGTAGAAGAACCTGAAGTTGAAACGGAAACAGAGCCTGCTGAAGAAAAAGTGACAGCTACAGAAGAGTCCTCTGCTCAAGCTACAGAAACGACTGAAGAAGATGGTGGAAGCTCCATCATTACGGTCATTCTAATTCTAGCAGTGGTTATCATTGGATTTATTGTTTTCCGACTGCTAAAGAAAAAATAACTTCACTGTTTTAGTATCCATTGAAGAGAAAGCTTCTTATGAAGCACTTCTCTTCTTTTTTTGATTGTAAATACTAAAAAATCTAGATGGCGAATGAAATCATTGCTGCAATTATGTTATAAAGGAACAGGCATATAGAATATTATTGTCGCAAAGCTACATACATATGGATTGCTATAAAGAATAGAAAGGATGATTGTATGTTTGATTTTAAAAATTTTGACTGGGAAGGGCTTCTTTTTGGAGCAGGCGTAATTGCAGCTCAGATCATTGGAATTTTAATTGCTTTCTTATTGGTTAGAGCAATCGGTAAAAAACTAATAAACCGTTTTTTTGAAAAATTATTAGTAAAAGAAGATGTTACAAAAGGTCGCGCCTTAACACTTCAAAGCTTATCAGAAAATGTGTTTTCATATGTATTAATCTTTATCCTTGTCACGACCATTTTTAATATTTTCGGATTGTCTGTAGCGAGTTTAATTGCGGGTGCCGGAATTATTGGCTTGGCAATTGGTTTTGGGGCACAAGGTCTCGTTAGTGACGTGGTCACCGGGTTCTTTTTACTGCTGGAAAAGCAATTGGATGTTAATGATTATGTTACCGTTGGAAGTATTGACGGTATTGTAGAAGCAGTAGGGTTACGAACGACTAAAGTTCGGAGTTTCGATGGCACATTGAATTACATTCCGAATCGAGACATCACTACAGTGAGCAATCATTCACGTGGGCATATGCGTGCGCTTGTGGATATTGGGATATCCTATGATGCAAACATTGATAAAGCGGTGACCGTTATCCAAGCGGCTTGTGCGCAAGTAGCAACAGAAGAGATCGGCATTGTGGAAGGACCTGATGTGATTGGTGTGCAAGCATTTGGTGCTTCAGATGTCACTTTGCGCGTCATTGCAAAAGCAGCGAACGGAGAGCAATGGGCAGTAGAGCGCCAATTGCGCAAAGCCATTAAAGAAGCGCTTGATGAAAATGGCATTGAAATTCCATTTCCACATCAAGTGAATATCCAAAAAAGCATCGATGCTTCCTAACGTGAATCACTTTAACTAAAGCAAGTTGTCAGCATTTACATTTTCTCATGACAAAAGGCAGCCATTTGGCTGCCTTTTGGTGGTTCTACCATTGTTTATCTTCGGATAAAGGAGTGGAAGAATAAGTAGAGTTGTTTTTTTCAGTGCGTGTCCGATTTTCTACCATTTGGAGAAGTTTAACCGCACCGTTGCTCCATTCGTTTACTTGCGCTACATTTTCTCGGTCGTGGTCTACTCTCGATGCGATGTTCTTTGTAATTGCATGAACCGATGCATTCAAGTCAACAACTGAATTTTTTGTACCTTTTGCCGCATCAACAAACAACGTAATTTTTTCTGATTTCATTTGAATATCTTCTTTTAGTTCGTTTGCATGATGTGACAAACTAGTTGTCTCTAATTGAAGTTTGCCCATACGGTCTTTTAAATTATTAGCGGAACCTTTGATTTCTTTCATGGGTTCTTTCATTCCAACGATTAAAAGCACAACGCCAACGATTGCGATAATCAACCCCAGTATGATGATGCCAAGTGCTATGTACAACCATGTTGAAGTGTCCATTTTTTTGCCTCCTTAGTTTCATTGATCTCTTGCATAGGGTATACCCGTTAGTCTTCTATCATTAACATACTATTTACTAGAGAACAAAACTTTGTGCGGTTTCAATGGTAAACAGCTCCCATAATCTAAATGAGTATGGTAGAATTTTATCATATATGTATAAATTATCTGACATTTTTTAGAAGAATGCGAGAAAGAGCAGGTGTGAACATGGACGTCGGAATAGATGCAGGTGGTACTTTAATCAAAGTGGCATATACTCAAAAAGGAAAAGTCCATTTTGAAAAATACCCAATTGCGGAAATAGAGCAAGTTGCTCACTGGGTAAATAAATTAGATGACTGCCAAGTTTGTGTGACAGGAGGCAAATCAGGCGTTTTGATTTCTTTGCTTGATCGACCAGCGCAAGAAATGATGGAATTTGAAGCGACGCACTTAGGTGTACAAGTTCTTCTTGAGGAAAGTGGAGACTTAGAAGATGCTTATCTCATCACAAATGTGGGAACAGGAACTTCTATCCACTGCATTCAAGACAATGCGCAAGAACGATTAGGCGGCACCGGTGTTGGTGGTGGCACGTTAATTGGTTTGAGTCATTTGCTGACAGGCGTTACGCACTACGACGAAATTATCGCATTGGCAAGTCAAGGTTCACGTGACCGAATAGATTTGAAGGTTAAGCATATTTATGAAGGCAAAGAACCACCTATACCAGGTGAGTTAACTGCTAGTAACTTTGGGCAAAATTTTCTAGCGATTTCAGATGAGTTAACAACAGAAGAATTGTTGGCGACCGTTATTGGATTAGTAGGTGAAACAGTCAGTACAGTCAGTGTGCAAGCAGCTCGTCAGTGCAGAAGTTCGACTATTGTTTATATTGGCTCTTCGTTTATCGACAATCCGTTATTAAAAGAAGTGGTAACCAGTTATACAATTTTGCGTGGCTCTGTTCCTGTATTTCCGAAAAATGGAGAATATTCAGGAGCAGTAGGTGCGATGTCTGCTATAACTAAAAAGACGAAATAGTCGTGTCGTTAAAGATGTTTTGCCTGACCAATAAAACGGTCAGGCAAAACATCTTTTTACTTCCACTTTACAAGTGGTTTGTTGTCAATTTCAGTAGTAAGATTCCACTCCCAGCAAAAATTAGTGAAGCTACATAAAAAATGCTAGCAATTGTTAGACAATCGACAAGATAACCAGTAGCAATTACTGCAACTGCTGCGGCAACTGAAGTCCAAATATGATAATGGCCAATTTGTGTTCCAGCAATTTCTTTTGTGACGTAACGCGCCAAAATTGTTTTTTCTGAGTTTTTTTGAACAGCGCCAAGTATTCCCATAAGCACTTGCAAAATGTAAATATGCCACACTTAATGAGCCACCTATAGTAAAGATATTTTGTGATTGACTGACTTTTAAAGACAAGCCGTGTGGATTGATGGCTGTTTGTACATCAGCCCAAGTGGCACCGCTTTGTACAGTAACTGTTTTTGCTTGTAGATCTACTTTGTTAATCTTATTGTAAGGCTTCATATCTATCATAATACCGTTCGGATAAACTGTTTGACCGCCTTGGCTATGTTGCATACCGGCAATCGAGAGAACGTCTCCATTTTTCTTTGCATCGTAGACGATTTTCTAAAGTGCATCATCTGTCATACCGGAGGTAACGGTTTTGATTTCTACAGGGAGAAGTCGCTGATGCAGTTCAGTGTCTGGTCCGTTTACTTGTGTAGCATAAAGGTAAATAGATAAACCGAAAATACATACGTAGACAAGAGCTATCCAAGCCGTTTTCATCGCACTTCACCTCGTTCTTTATTAGACTGAATTTATTCCAACTAGTTCCTTTTATGAGCAATCGATCAACTAAAAAGAGATGCCACGGTATGCGACATCTCTCTTTCAATAGAAGTTATTCATTGATAATCGTTAATTTCTTCCGAATATCAGTGCGTTCTTTTTTTTCTGGGATGTGAGCAGGATAGCCAATCATCATAGTAGCAACAATTTTCTCTCCCGGCTTTACGCCTATTGCTTCACGGAAAACAGGATTAGAAATCCAGTCGTTAGAACGCCAAATCATCCCTATTCCACGTTCCCAAGCAGCCAGCTGGAAGTTTTGCAACATGGAAGAAATAGCGCCATAGTCTTCATCCCATCTTCTTTGCCTTGGATCTTCGGGCATAACAACGACCAAGTGAAGTGGAATGCTACGGAAATAATCTGCTTTATTAAGTACTTTAGTAGGGATTTCGCCATCAGATGTCTTCATAGCATGGAGAAAAGCTTGTACAAATTTTTCTTTTCCAGCTTCTGTATAGAGCAAAAACCGCCAAGGTTCATTAACTTTATGATTAGGTGCCCATTTAGCAATATTCAGAAGTTCGATAATTTCTTCGGTACGGACTGCATCAACCTTGAATTTCTTGATTGAGCGTCTCTCTATGATATTCTTGTCAATAAGATTCATTATTAAACGACTCTCCTTTTCGCTTGGAAATATGGATACTACTGTCTATCCTAACATGACGAAATTAGAAAGCGTATCAAAACAGACAAAAAGAACAATGTAGCGTATCAAAAAAATTGTTAGAATAAAAGCATAAGCAAGGAGTGGATCAAATTGAAAAAAATTGTGGTCATTGGTGGCGGCATCACAGGTCTTTCCACTATGTATTACTTACAAAAGCTAAGTGATCAAGAAAATTTGGGACTCGAGTTAGTATTAATTGAACGT
Source organism: Planococcus versutus (assembly GCF_001186155.3). Classification (NCBI taxonomy): domain Bacteria; kingdom Bacillati; phylum Bacillota; class Bacilli; order Caryophanales; family Caryophanaceae; genus Planococcus; species Planococcus versutus. The sequence continues at coordinate 288,977 of NZ_CP016540.2, forward strand.
TCGCAGCAGCTAGGTGGGAAGATCAAGACCGTAAAAGATGAAGAATTTATTATGGAAGTGGGAGCTGACTCGATTGTCGCTCGCCATGCAAGTGTAATGCCGTTTATCCAAGACCTAGGCCTAGAAAATCGAATGGTCTATAATGGTACAGGGATTTCTTATTTATATGCGAATAATGTATTACATGCAATACCAAAAGACACTGTTTTTGGTATTCCGATGAGCAAAGAATCATTAGTAAGTTCAACACTCGTTTCTGAAGAAGGAAAGCAAGCGGCATTACAAGATTTGACTAGCAATAACGAAAATTATACGCGAGACAGTTCTATCGGTGAGTTTCTCGAAGCTTTTTTAGGAAAAGAATTAGTTGAAAAACAAATTGCGCCTGTTTTATCTGGCGTTTATTCAGGCAATCTCCATGAACTAACATTGTCATCAACATTGCCTTATTTGGTAGACTATAAAAATAAGTATGGCAGTATCATAAAAGGATTTGAAGCAAACAAGGAATTTTTCCAAGGTGCTGCAAACAAAAAATTCATTTCGTTTGATGGTGGCATGGAAGTACTGATTGATCAATTGGAAAATAAGTTAGATCGTGCTCGAATTATAAAAGGTGTCGAAGCTAAGTCTGTGAATAAACAGCAAGACAGCTACCGCATAGAACTAGAGGGGAGAGAAGTGCTTGAAGCTGATTATGTGATTATGGCAACTCCTCATCAAGTAGCACAAGAGCTGTTGAATCTACCGGAGCTGGATACCGAATTTAATCAGTTTTTAACTTCTTCACTGATTAGTGTTTATCTGGGTTACGACATCCCTGATGAACAGCTCCCTGAAGACGGTACCGGATTTATCGTTTCGCAACAAAGTGATTTGCTTTGTAATGCGTGCACGTGGACAAGTCGAAAGTGGAAACATACTTCAAAAAAACAAAAATTATTGGTTCGATTATTTTATAAGAGCTCACACCCGTTTTATGGCCAGCTGAAAGATTTATCCCAACAAGAACTAGTGAAAATAGCAAGGGCGGACGTTTGTAAGAGTTTGGGAATTGAAGAAGCTCCGTTAACGGTCGAAGTAACAGACTGGAAAAACTTGATGCCTAATTATCACATGGGTCATAAAAACGCAATTACAGAATTGGAACTAAAAATGGACGAATCACTCTCTAGAGTTAAGTTGGCAGGATCGTCTTATTTTGGTGTAGGAATCGGAGCCTGCATCCAAAATGGCGCTGACTTGGCTCGAATTATAGTCAATAACTTAGCTGAAAGAAATGAAGAGTAAAAAGAAATCCGTTTGGGTTTCTTTTTTTATAGAAAAAAGCCTTTTATCCTGAAAGGATAAAAGGCTAATTGAGAAAAAGGTGATTGTGTTATCAAGCAATTATTTTGTTTCCGTAAGATCTGGAACTGAAAGACCAAGACCTTCTGCAACACGTGTACCGAATTCAGGATCTGCTTTGTACAAATGACTGATTTGAAGAAGTTTGATTTCTTCTTTATCAACACCACTTAATCCACCGACGAAAGTTGCAACAAGACGTTCCTGCTCTTCTGCACTTTGCAAGCGGTAAAGATCACCTGGTTGTGTGTAATGATCTTCTTTAAAGTGAGGCACTGAATCAGTTACGCCAGTTACTTCGAGTGGAGCCGGTTTAGCCGCTGTTGTTTCCGTCGGGCCACCGTAGCTATTTGGTTCGTAATAAACCGAACCGCCACCATTGTTGCCAAAGTTCATTTGGCCATCACGTTGGTAGTTATTTACTTGGTTTTTTGCTGCGTTAATCGGTAACATTTGGTGGTTAGCGCCTACGCGATAACGGTGAGCATCATGGTATGCGAACAAACGACCTTGAAGCATTTTGTCTGGTGATACGTCGATACCAGGAACCAAGGTACCTGGAGAGAATGTAGCTTGCTCAACTTCAGCAAAGTAATTCTCGGGGTTACGATTAAGCATCATGCGTCCAACTTCCATCAGTGGATAGTCTTTGTGAGACCATGTTTTTGTTACATCAAATGGATCGAAGCGATACGTGTTCGCATCTTCTAAAGGCATAATTTGAACGTACATTGTCCAAGATGGAAAGTCGCCTTCTTCAATTGAATTAAACAGATCTTCTGTATGGTAATCAGGGTTTTCGCCAGCAATTTTATCTGCTACTTCTTGAGTGATATTTTTAATGCCTTGATCTGTTAACATATGGTATTTTACCCACACAGATTCGCCTTCAGCGTTTGTCCATTTGAAAGTATGGCTTCCGAATCCGTGCATGTGACGCCATGTAGCAGGGATTCCACGGTCACCCATCAAATACGTAACTTGGTGCAATGATTCTGGCGACAATGACCAGAAGTCCCACACTGCGTTAGGGTTTTTCAAATGTGTACGCGGATCACGCTTTTGTGTGTGAATAAAGTCAGGGAATTTAAGCGCATCTTGGATAAAGAAGATAGGTGTGTTGTTGCCTACTAAATCGTAGTTTCCTTCTTCAGTATAAAATTTTAAAGAAAAACCGCGTGGGTCGCGAAGTGTATCCGCAGATCCAAGCTCGCCAGCCACTGTAGAAAAACGTGCGAACATATCAGTTTTTTTGCCGACTTCTGATAAGAAAGCAGCTTTTGTGTATTTAGAAACATCTTGAGTGACTTCGAAATAACCGTGAGCACCGCCACCTTTGGCATGTACAACACGTTCAGGAATACGTTCTCTGTTAAAATGAGCAAGCTTTTCAAGAAGATGGACATCTTGTAAAAGAACAGGGCCACGTTGTCCGGCCGTTTGGGAGTTTTGGTTGTCGCCAACTGGTGAGCCCCAGCTAGTTGTTAAACCTGTTTTGTTTGTACTCATAAATCGAACACCTCGTTTTTTTTATTTTGAATCAAACATTCCATATTCAATTATACCACTTTTTATATTAAAATCAATCCTAATTGATAATGATTATAATTAATTGAAAATTCTATCGTTAAGTAATTTATATAAAACCAAAAAACAGCCGCGACGATTTGATCGTCATAGCTGTTTTTTATACTTAAGAGTTAACCTTAACGCATTGCATTCAAACGTTGATACCCATCAAAATGTTTGCTCCAGTAGCTATCGTTCAAGCTAGTAATTTGAACACGGTCACCACCGGCGTGAATAAAGCTATTGTTTCCAATAAAAATGCCCATGTGTGAGATGCCTGCACGATATGTGTTTTTAAAGAATACTAAGTCGCCAATTTGGGGAGAACTGACAGGTGAAGAAATTGCATCAAAGCCTGTCGTATTGGTTCTAGGTACATTAATGCCAACTTTATTGTAAACATAATAAATGTATCCACTGCAGTCAAAGCCTCCAGGTGCCGCTCCTCCCCATACATATGGAGTACCTAGCACAGACTTGGCTACATCGACAAGTAGAGTCAAGTTTCCAGAAGTAGAAGGTACAGAAACAATTGGATTTGAAACAGTAATCACAGTTTCTGATAAAGATTTAACATCAACTTTTAGTACTTGACCAACGCGAATCGTAGTCGTTTTCAAGTTGTTAGCACTCATTAACTTTGTCACGGTTGTATTATGCTTTTTAGCAATCTTACTTAAGGTATCTCCGCCAACTACACGATAAGTTGTCGTAGTTGAAGCTACTGGAGTTGTTGCTGGCGCAGAAACTTGAGGCTTGCCATTGACGACTAGCTTTTGACCAGGGTAAATGTTTGTGCCTGATAACCGATTTAATTGCTGCACCGAACTGACACTAGTATTATGCACTCGTGCAATTTTAGATAAAGTATCACCAGCTTTTACTGTGTATGTATTCGTACTAGTAGAACTTATAGGGGCTTTTGCTGTTGTTGTTTTTTGTGGAACGGCAACTGTCGCTGAAGTAGCAGCGACTTTAATTGTCTGGTTTGGATAAATTGAATTTGATGCTAGTTTATTCCATGTAAGTAATTGATCTACTGAAACTTTATTGCTTGAAGCAATTTCCCATAAAGTATCTCCCGGTTTAACTGTATAACTACTCGCTTCTGTATCAGAAGTTCCAATAGCAAGTGATAGTGCCGTAGCTGCAAATAACGTGAAAATAATCTTTCTCATCCTCAAGCCCCTTTTTCATTATCTTATTCACCAATAATTCAATCTTTTTTAACAACTGTTTTAATTCTATATAAACAATGATATATAGGCAATAAGCTTTATATTACAGTTGTGTTACAAAGATGATAGTCCTGAAAAAAAGATAAAATATGTTTTATAAGAAAAATAATGATTTTTTTTCAATAGTTTATGGTCTTTGTATAAACTATATCGGTAGTTTTGGTCAAATGTTAATAGCTATTTGCAAATAGCTAGTCAATGCACAATCGTATTGGCTTTTATGGTTATTGCAATATTTAATTTTTTCTGACATTATTGAGTCATATGAAAATAGTTCCATGAAGAGGAGGAGTCGAACATGTACGCAACAATTGGGAAAATTTTTGATCAGACAGTAAGCATGTATCCAAATAAAGAAGCACTAGTTGATATGAGAAGAGATAAGAGGTGGACTTATTCCGAATGGAGTGATGATGTTTACCGGTTAGCCAATGCGTTTGTCGCTGCAGGTATTAGCAAAGGAGATCGTGTTTCGAGCTTTTTGTTTAATAATAGTGAACTGCCTACTGCTTTGTTTGCATGTGCAAAAATCGGAGCTATTTTCAATCCAATCAATTTTCGCTTAAAACCAGAAGAGTTGGCCTATATTCTAGATGATGCGACTCCTGAGATTGTGCTCTTTGAAGAAGCATTACGAGAGACTGTCGAAAAGGTAGCACCCCAATTTCCGAGTATTCAATTTTGGTTTATAGATGATGAAGTGCCAGAATATGCTGTGAGCTATCAGGATCAAATCAAGTGCGCACCGACGTCAGACCCACTTGTTCATGTAGATGAAATGGATATTTATGCCATCATGTATACGAGTGGAACGACAGGACGACCAAAAGGAGTTATTCATCTCCATCGCAACATGGCTGAACAGAGTATGACGTGCATCGCAATGCTCAACTACACGAAAAACGATGTAGGGCTTGTGATTGCACCGATGTTTCATTGTGCAGAATTGCATTGCAACATCATTCCACGTGTCCAAGCTGGAGCTTCAAGCATCATCATGCACCAGTTCGATCCTCAAGTAGCGGTAGATACCGTTGAAAACGAGAAAGTTTCAGTTATGTTCGGCGTGCCTACAATGTGGAGTATGATGACCACGATAAATGATGCCAATGAAAAAGTTAAAACGTTAAAACGCGGCTTGTATGGTGCAGCACCAATGGCACCTGTACTGGTTAAACGAGTAAAAGAGATATTGGGTATCGAGTTGATTCAAGCATATGGTCAAACAGAGATGGGTCCAGCCATTACGTTTCTTAGTGAAGACGAACAATTGATAAAAGCAGGATCTGCTGGAAAACCTGCCTTTAATCATGAAATTCGAATTGTCCGACCTCAAGATAGCGGTCCTGCAGAACCAGATGATCAAGTAGGTCCCTTTGAAGTAGGAGAAATCATTGTTCAAGGACCAAGTATGATGGCTGGTTATTTTCATAGGCCACAAGCAACAGCACGTGTAATGTACAAAGGATGGTATCATACGAGTGACTTAGGTTATATGGATGAAGATGGTTATTTATATGTATCTGATCGAGTGGATGACATGATCATTAGTGGTGGCGAAAATATTTATCCACGTGAAGTAGAAGATGCTCTTCATGAACACGAACTCATTCAAGACGTTGCTGTTTTAGGAATTCCCGATGAAAAATGGGGTGAGTCAGTGATGGCGTTCATTGTTGTAAAAGACGTATTGCTAACTGAAAAGCATTTAGAAGAGTACTGTCTCAACCATGAAAACCTTGCCCGTTTTAAACGGCCTAGAAAATATTGTTTTGTTGATGAGTTACCACGCAATGCGAGTGGAAAGATTCAAAAGTTCTTATTGCGCGAGCTTTATACTGAGCAAAATGAGTAAGATATAACTGAGAAATAAAGAGACTTACAAGTCAAAAAGGAGAATGCTACCGTGGAGATGAAACCGCTAGAAGATACGATTATAGGTGTATTGGGAATTGAGTTAGGTGAAATTACTCCAGAAAAAGTCATAGCTACAATGCCTGTACACGGTGCTACTCATCAATTGTTCGGACAACTTCACGGAGGAGCATCAGTGGTTTTGGCTGAAACTGTAGCAAGTGTTGGTACATGGCATTTAATCGATCAAGAAAACGAGCTCGCAGTAGGGTTAGAAATCAATGCCAATCACATGCGAGGTAAACAAGATGGCATCGTAACAGCTATTGGCACACCACTTCACAAAGGACGAACAACGATGGTGTGGGATATTAAAATCGTTGATGAGGCTGAAAAACTTATCTGCGTGTCGAGATGTACAGTAGCCATCGTCAAAAAGAAAAAGTAACAACTCCGAGCAAACTTAACCCCTTACTCTATTGTTCGAGTGAGGGGTTTTACTGTATTGATTATGGGATTTTCGTCAAAAGACATGTTAGTATAGGCATAACAAAATGCAAAGAGAGAGTGGTTACTATGTTCAATTCTTTAACAGAATTAATGGATAAAAAAGGTTTGAAAGACAAGCGTTCAGTCTCTTGGAATCAGATTTGTCAGGAAGAACGTCTATCAGAGAAGTTTATTAAAGAAAATCTGGATCAAGTAAATTGGAAATTAATCTCGGGTTATCAAGAATTATCAGAAGGCTTTATCCAAAAGTATATAAATCGATTGTTCTGGGATGACATTATTAAAACACAGGAACTTTCTGAAGATTTTATTGAAAGATATGCAGATAAAAAGAAATGGCATCCAATTGATGCATATGAACTGAGTAAAAAGCAACAAAAAATATTCGAAAAAGAAGGCACACCATTTGATGCGGCAGATTATTGGAAGTTTGTTTCAACAAGGCAAAACTTAGCGAATGCTAAAGGGTTATCCCCTGCATTTATCGAAAAACACCAAGACCAATTAGGCTGGACAGAACTTAGTCGCTATCAGTATTTGCCAATGCCGTTAATTCATCGTCATGCACGCCAAGTTGATTGGCTTCTCGTCACACGTCATCAAGTATTATCCGAGCGTTTTATCGAAAAGTACAGCAACGACGTCGAGTGGGAAAAAATTACGTTTTATCAATCTTTATCTGAACGTTTTATCAACCGTCATCAAGCAAAAATGAGTTGTATTTCAGCGGAAGAAAAACGGTCGGAGGCTTTTCTTTATACTCATTTTGATAAGTTGGATGCAGCCTCGGTTTTAGCACATCAAAAATTGCTTGAAGTGAAAAAATACAAACCTTTTGATGTCTACGTAGTAACAAAAGATGCTGGGAAAAAATACATTCTAAACTTTCATGAAGATGCGCTAGGTTTGGAGAAAACGCGCAAAGTAAATGGAGAAGAGCTGCATGAGTATTTGGAAGAAAATCATTTACTTGCAACAATTGAAGAAGATTTTCCAGAATTAATAGTCGTTAAAGATTTTTCAGAAGAAACAGAGTATACTAAATAAAAAATTGAAAGTTGGGATTACCTTCATGGCTTTTACAGACTTATCGATTGCGAGCGAAGCGACAATCTTGCCGATTCTAGAAATTGCAGAGAAAGCAGGTATTTCAAAAGATGCGTTGGAATTATATGGGAACTTTAAAGCGAAAATCAATGTAGATCAACTGCGTCCGGTTCAAAAAATGGGTCAAGTGGTGTTAGTAACGGCGATCAGTCCTACTCCAGCAGGAGAAGGTAAGTCTACAGTAACGGTTGGGCTTGCCGATGCGCTTAAACAATTAAAAGAATCAGTAGCGGTGGCCCTTCGTGAACCTTCATTAGGTCCAGTTATGGGCATGAAGGGCGGAGCTACTGGTGGTGGGTTTGCGCAAGTTTTACCAATGGAAGATATTAATTTGCATTTCACAGGTGATATCCATGCCATTACTTCAGCCAATAATGCGTTAGCTGCATTAATCGATAATCATTTACATCAAAAAAATGTTCTCCATATCGATCCACGCCGTATTACGTGGAAGCGAGTATTGGATATTAATGATCGATCGCTACGCCAAGTTACAATTGGATTAGGTGGACCAGGTCAAGGAATACCACGTCAAGATGGTTTCGATATTACAGTGGCCTCGGAAATTATGGCTGTGTTATGTTTGGCTACTTCACTAGCTGACTTAAAAGAGCGATTAGCTCAAATGGTCATTGGTTATACGTATGACAAAGCGCCAGTGACTGTTAGAGATCTTGGTGCAGAAGGTGCTTTAACCTTATTGTTGAAAGAAGCATTTAAACCGAACTTGGTTCAAACAATTGAAGGAACACCTGCAATCGTACATGGCGGACCTTTTGCAAATATTGCACATGGCTGTAACTCGCTGATTGCCACAAATACAGCACGACAACTAGCAGATATCGTAGTAACAGAAGCGGGATTTGGTGCGGATTTAGGTGCCGAGAAATTTATGCACATTAAGTCAAGAAAAGGTGGATTTAATCCAGATGCTGTTGTGATTGTTGCCACTATTCGTGCGCTTAAAATGCATGGCGGTGTGACAAAAGACAGTTTGTCTGCAGAAAATGTAGATGCTGTTGGACATGGCATGGTCAATTTAGCGAAGCATGTGGACACCATTCGACAATTTGGCATTGAGCCAGTTATAGCACTCAATCGCTTTTCTGGAGACAGCGACGAAGAGCTATCAAATGTACTAGCGTGGGCTAAAAAAGAAGGTATTGCAATTGCTTTGACAGAAGTGTGGGAAAAAGGCGGCAAAGGTGGAATTGCACTAGCTAAACTAGTAAAACAAGAACTCCAGCGCCCAACAAATTTCAATTTTCTTTATAAAGAAGAAGATTCTTTTGAAGAAAAACTTCGCACAATTGTTCAAAAAGTTTATGGAGGAGCAGATGTACAGTTATCTGATGTTGCACAAAAACAACTGGTAGAATTGAAAAACTTCGGTTGGGATTCATTACCTATTTGTATGGCAAAAACACAGTATTCCTTATCTGATCAACCCAAACTAATGGGACGTCCAGAAGGATTCACTATCACAATTCGTGAAATTATTCCAAAATTAGGCGCGGGCTTTTTAGTGTGCTTAACAGGTGATATCATGACGATGCCAGGTCTACCTAAGAAACCAGCTGCCTTGAGTATGGACGTAACTGCTGATGGAAATGCAATCGGTTTATTCTGAACAATAAAGACTTGGGCAGCAGCTCCAAGTCTTTTTTAGTTACATAAATGGTGGAATGTAGAGAGTTATTTTAGTCAAAACAAATAAAATGACTTTGCTGAAAATGTAGGAGGAACGACTATGAAATGCCACATCACCGTCACTGACTTTGTAGAAAAAAACACAGCCATTTACGTGCAAGTTACTGTTTACGATGAGCAAAAAAATCAATGGTATCAAGAAGAATTGCGATTTTTGGATGAACGATTATATGGGGATTTAGTGCACGTAAAAAAATCTCCACTGACTGAGCAATGTCGACTAGAAACTATTACGTATTTAAAAAAATATTTTAATCGGTAAAATGTGCACGTAAAGGAGAGAATAGCGTGAGGTTTCAATCAAAACGTCAACAACTACTAACTCAAGGGTTAACCATTTACCAAGATGGATTTGGATCGGTTAAAGAAACACGCTGCATTCCCGCAAACGAGGACGTAACTGAAATTGAATTCATGGATGTCTCTCCAAAAGTGGAGGTAGCTTCTATTTTGTTAGAAGGTATACACGTACTAGAGCAAAGTTACAATACCAACTTAATCAGCAAAAAAAGCCTTCTAGAAAAGTATTTGGGTAAAATAATTGTCGTGGGGAACGAAGAATTGAGTCAAAAACGAGAAGTACGCTTAGTAAGCGCCTCTGCTGAAATTATTGTCGAGCGAGTAGATACAAAACAAGTAATTATCAATCCAGAAGGGCAACTCATTTTACCTTCCTTACCAGACGGCTTGTTAACAACACCAACATTGGTATGCAAAATAAAACCTATCCCAAAAGACGTAGAAGCAAAAATTTCTTATTTAACGAGTGGATTAGAATGGCAAGTAAACTACGTAGCAAAAATAAGTGATTCGAAATTAGATTTCATAGGCTGGATTCAACTTTCCAATAATACTGGCATGGATTTTTTAACTAGTCGACTAAAATTAGCTTCTGGAAAAATTTATCGGCAAAAGGATGTGCACTCGCTAATTCCGCAAACTCGAATGCTTTCTATAGCAGATCAAGGTGATTCGGTTTTTGAAGCGCATGAATTTGCAGATACTCACATATACACTATAGATCGGCAGGTTGATCTCCCACAGGGGCAGATGAAACAGATTAGTTTTCTACAACTAAAAGATGTCACTTTCCGTAAAGTATATAAACTAGAAGCGCATAGTGAACGAGCAAAAGTAGTCGTTGAATTCGATAACACAGAAGCCAATCAACTTGGCATACCATTGCCAATGGGAACCTTGAAAGTATATGAGCAAGATCAAGATGGCGAAATGGAGTTTATCGGCGAAAATACAATTAATAGTACAGCCAAACAACAAAAAATATCGATAGGGATAGGTGAAGTATTCGATATTATCAGTCAAAATCGGGAAAAAAAGCGCGAAAGAAAAGAACGGTTTGACTATGTCACACATGTCTACACCTTGGAAAACCGGAAATCAGATTATGCACGTGTTGTCGTTAATCACCAAATTTTTGAACAGGTTTGGAAAATGGAATCATCCAGTCATGACTATGAGATGAAAAGATCGAATGAACTAGAGTTTCGCGTTCATATCGCTGCAGAGAAAAAAACAGAAGTGGAGTTTACTTACAAAGTAGACAACAGTGCTAGAATAAATGGTCACTAAATAAAAACTAGTATTTTATATGTAAAGGGGAATGAGTTGTATGTTTAAAAAAATGGCTTCAGAAGCACTTGGTTTATCAGATATTGGAAAAATAATCGATCCACAAGACTTTGACAAGACAGACTCAGATGACTATGTCATGCATGAAGATGACGAGAAAATCTATTTTCTAATTAAGACAAAAGCGGATGAATACTGCTTTACAAACCTTGCGATCATTCATGTTGATGGTGAAAGTGCGATCTCGTCTAAACGGACATTAAAACGTTTTCCGTATTCTCAGCATACTATTTCAAATGTTGTACTCGAAACTGCTGGAAAAATAGACTTGGATATTGAACTTGCCTTTACTGTAGGAATAATACCTTTTAAAATTGATGTTCAAAAACAACAAGCAAACCGTTTAACTGATCTTTATAAATCTTTATTGAGGATTGCAGAAAGTACGCATGAAAATGAGATTGTGATTAATATGGCAACTGATAGCTTGAACAAAGCTGTGACAATTTTGCAAAACTCACGAGTTGGCGATGTGTCATTAGGTGATGAATACTCGAAACTGACTGATTTTGGTTTTACTTGGATGACTTCTGTACGAAATCAGTATCATGTAAAAGATTTTGGCGATGTATTTGAAAAGTATATCAATAATTAAAATGCTACTTGATAAAGATGGACGCTTTGTTGGCGCCGTTTTTTTCTTTTATTTAAAACAAATTGGGAAGGGGAAGGACTATGTATAAAACGACTTTAACGCCGAGAGTGTCAGAAACAGACGCAGTTGGTCATATTAACAACACAACGTTGCCTGTATGGTTCGAAGCTGCTAGAAATCCATTATTCGACTTGTTTACACCAGATCATGATTTTGCAAACTGGAAACTGGTAATTGTGAAAACTACACTAGAATTTATCGGTCAACTTTATTTTGGTGAAGATGTTGAGATGCGTATTTGGGTTGAGAAAATTGGGAAAGGCAGTTTAGAGTTGCATGAAGAACTGCACCAAGCCGGAAACCTTTGCGCTCGAAATAAAGCCGTGTATGTAAACTACAATTTAGAGAAACAGCAGTCTGAAAAAATTCCAGAAGCAATCCGTCAAGAGTTGTCGAAACATTTATGGGAAACAAGCAACTAGTGAAATCAATAACTATCTGAATAAGTAGAATACTTTTTTAACTTTTAGCTCTCTTGAAAAAGTGAGACAGCGTGCTATAATTAGACCATTCAAATACGATTCACTCATATAATAGCGAGAATAAGGCTCGCAAGTTTCTACCGGTTTACCGTAAATAAACTGACTATGAGAAGCAACGAAGCAGAGAAAGCGCGCTATTTAGCGTCCGTTTTCTGTTTCCTTTCGAATTCAAGCTCGAAGGACATTGCTCCACTCATGGTATGAATGGACGCACGTTCTGAAGGCTTTTTTTATTGCCTTCAGTCGTGACAGAAGAGGGGCTGACAGCATGAAAAAGTTACAAGATAAAATTTTATCGGACGGCAAGGTCTTGTCGGAATCGGTATTAAAAGTAGATTCATTTTTAAATCATCAAATCGATCCACCGTTAATGCAAGCGATTGGAGAAGAATTTGCATCGCGCTTTAAAAACGCGGGCATCACTAAAATTCTAACACTCGAATCATCAGGAATTGCGCCAGCCATGATGACAGGTCTTGTTCTAGGCGTTCCGGCTGTATTTGCAAGAAAACGTAAATCACTGACATTAGTTGATCATATGTATACAGCGAGTGTTTATTCGTTTACTAAAAATGAAACAAATGATATCTCGGTATCAAAAGATTTTATTCAACAAAACGATGTTGTATTGGTTATGGATGATTTTCTCGCGAATGGACAAGCAGCACTTGGATTACTCGACATAGTCGAACAGTCAGAAGCCAAGTTAGCAGGTATTGGCATCGTTATTGAAAAAGGATTTCAACCAGGTGGCAGCTTGCTTCGCAAACAAGGCATTCGTGTAGAAACACTGGCAAACATTGCGTCTTTAGAAAATGGGCAAGTGACATTTTTGGAGGAGGCTGACACGCAATGAAAAAGATGTTAGGTGAAACGGCTTTAGGATTTCAACATGTACTAGCAATGTATGCAGGAGCTGTATTGGTACCGTTAATCGTAGGCGACGCACTTGGGTTAACGGCAGAGCAATTAACGTATCTTGTAGCGATTGATATTTTGCTTTGCGGTGTAGCAACAATTCTCCAAATTGTCAGCAACCGTTTTTTCGGTATCGGACTTCCCGTTGTGCTGGGCTGTACATTTACTGCTGTTGGACCAATGATTGCCATTGGTGGGCAATATGGAATATCTGCTATTTATGGCGCTATTCTTGTTTCAGGATTATTTGTCGTGTTAATTAGCGGGTTTTTTGGTAGTTTGGTTCGTTTTTTCCCTCCTGTCGTTACCGGCACGGTTGTTACAATTATCGGAATCACGTTGATTCCTGTTGCAATTAACAATATGGGCGGAGGACAAGGAGCCAGTGATTTTGGTTCACTTAGCAACATTGGCCTGTCTTTTGGGACTTTGCTGTTTATCGTTTTTGTATTTAGATTTTCTAGCGGTTTTATGAGAGCTATTGCAATATTACTCGGATTAGTTGGTGGAACAGTAGTAGCAACTTTTCTAGGAAAAGTAGATTTTTCTCCTATCGCGGATGCATCTTATTTCCATATGGTTGAGCCTTTTTATTTCGGCATGCCAACATTTGAATTACCTGCAATTTTAACGATGATTTTAGTGGCCATGGTATCATTAGTTGAATCTACAGGTGTTTACTTTGCGCTTGGAGATATCACAAAAAAGAAAATCGCAGAAAAAGATTTGGCTAAAGGATATCGTGCAGAAGGCTTAGCCATTTTGCTTGGCGGTATTTTCAACTCTTTTCCATACACTGCTTTTTCGCAAAACGTTGGTTTGATTCAGATGTCTGGTGTGAAATCACGCAAAATTATATTTATCGCTGGAGTAATGTTGATTACTCTTGGGTTTGTTCCGAAAATCGCTGCTGTAACAACCATTATCCCACCTTCAGTTCTTGGGGGAGCCATGATTGCAATGTTCGGTATGGTTATCGCACAAGGCATTAAAATGTTAAGTACTGTTATTACCGACTCGCAAGACAACTCGATGATTATTGCTTGTTCTGTAGGTATTGGACTTGGTGTTACAGTGGTGCCTGAATTGTTTGTTCAGTTGCCATCGAGTATTCAAATTTTAACCAGTAATGGAATCGTTGCTGGTAGTGTTACAGCTATCGTATTAAATATCTTGTTTAATATGTTGCCTTCTAGAAAGCGCAAGCACAGTTTAGCTTCGATAAAAGAAAGTGTAATAAACGAAGGATAACCAAAACGAGCAAGTCGCATATGCGACTTGCTCGTTTTTTTAGTTGCTATGAATTGAAAGGAAATCGAGCGTTTTTTGAAGTGTTTCACGTGCATCATCCGTACTTAGATCATATTGATATTGATGTTTGAGATTTTTTTGAGTGTCTTCAAAAAAGACAGAATTGACTTGTACGTTATTAGCTTTCAATACCGTGACCAATTCAGCAGATTGCGACACAAAAGGGTCAGCATCTCCAACTGTGATGAAAGCAGGCGGAAAGTCAGCGTTGATGTGTTGGACTGTAGAAAGTTCATCAATTTCTGAAAAAGATTCGAACGGTTTAGCACCAGTATAGGCAGTTAAGAAAAGTTCGATGTTTGGAAAAGCTGTCGCTCTCACTGAGTCCATATTATATAGGCCGCAAAACAATAAAGCGCCTTGAAGTTGATCGCTAGAAATCGCAGGTTGAATCGCCATAGATTCAGCTAGTTCTGTGTTCGTTATGAGTGCTGCAACTTGACTAGCGATTTGTGCTCCCGCTGAGTCGCCACCAATGAATACACGGTTCATATCATTTCCGTACTTGCTAGCGTGAAGTTGCATATAAGCAAGCGCCTCGTTTGCTTGCGATATCGGACCGGGATACAACGATTCTGGAGCTAATGAATAATTTATATTCGCGACTACGTAACCTGCGTCTGCAAGCGCCATTGCGTAATCTTGGCGACTGTCTTTAGAGCCGCCGATATAGCCCCCACCATGAATCCATAAAATCAAGGGCATAGATGCAGTAGCTTTTCGAGGAGTATAAATATCTAAAAGGCTATTATCAGTCTGGCTATAAGATAAATTCTTAACAACAGCCACTCGTTCTTTAATTTCATGAATTGTCGGAGGTGGACTAAATGCTGCAGAACCTGAGATTTGTATAGAGGCTGATACATCAGGAGAAGTTGCAGTTTCTTCGAAAATGACAATAGCGCCGAAGAGCATGATAAAAAAAGTTGAAATTATCCACTTTTTTTGAGTCTGTATTTTTGTTTTTACTCTCATCCTGTTCATCCTTTAAAGTGAATTCTCATCTACAAAAGGTTATTAAAACTCTGTCTATTAGGGTATAGATGGATTGAACAACACTATATCTACTTTTTTATGTTTAATAGCTATGCTAACACGAATTATCTCATTGACCAATAGATGAACTCATCAAATTG
This sequence comes from Planococcus versutus, assembly GCF_001186155.3. Classification (NCBI taxonomy): domain Bacteria; kingdom Bacillati; phylum Bacillota; class Bacilli; order Caryophanales; family Caryophanaceae; genus Planococcus; species Planococcus versutus. Next base: position 304,464 of record NZ_CP016540.2, read on the forward strand.
AAATATATTTGTAACAAACAAAGTATGAGATTGCAATACAAGTCGGGTACACCAAGAGGTAGACTTTAAGCGATAGAATGGGAGTGGAGAAATGTTCGGACTAGCCGATTTGATTTCGTTAGTCATTTCAGCATTTATTATTTTGCCTGTCGTTGTATTTTTACGAGAATCGGGTTATTTGTTGATGAGTTTGATTTTAGGCGTTAAGAACCCAAGAATGACTATTGGGTCAGGTGGCAGAATTATTAAAATCGGAATGTTCGATATCCGTAAATACTATCACTTGTATAGTTGGTTTTCATACGATTCGTTAAAACGAGAAGGCAAGTTTGCTTATATCTCTCTTTACGCAGGCCCAATTTTGGTGAATATAGCAGTAGCATTCACGTTAAATGCGATGATTGCAAACGGTATGTTTGAAGACAATGCGACGTTTTGGAATCGCTTTGTGTTTTATGCATTCTACTATGTATTATTTGATGTTATTCCAATGAAAACAGCAAACGGCATGCCGAATAATGGACTGATTATCTATGAAATGCTGCGTTATGGAAAAAGAACGGATTTTAACAACGAACCGTTTCTTCCTTCTACCACAGAAGTAGAAGAGCAATATCATGAAGACATAGAGAAAATAGAAGAACATAAAGAAAATCAAAAAGATCAAATAGAAGAAGAACGAGAAAAAGAAAATATCTCTAAAACTCAAGAAAAAGAAATAAAAAAAGAAATCGAAAAAGATAAACAAGAAAGTAAGGAAGATCTAGAGGACATCAAAAATCAGAAACAAGACCAGTTAGAAAAACACGAAGACAATATGCCAAAATGAAATACGTGCACCAATAGGACGTAAGTTTGTGGTAAATATCTTTAGTTCGAGATAATGACATGCTAAGATAGTCGAGCAGATCAACAACAAAAGGAGTGCTGTAAAATGTCGAAGAAATCAATGGGAATCCACCACATCACTGCAATTGTCGCAGATCCTCAAGAAAACGTGGACTTTTATGCAGGAGTACTCGGACTGCGTTTAGTAAAGAAAACGGTAAATTTCGACGATCCAGAAACCTATCATTTGTATTTTGGAGACGAGACGGCAAAACCAGGCACAATTATCACGTTCTTTCCATGGGGAGATGCATATAAAGGAAAAATTGGAGATGGCCAAGTAGGGGTCACAACTTATGTAGTTCCGGTTGGAGCGCTGGCTTTCTGGGAAAAAAGATTAGAGAGATTCAACATTTCTTTTTCAAAAACAACTCGTTTTGAAGAACAGTCTTTAACATTCGATGATCCACATGGTTTGCATTTGGAGCTCGTGGAAAGAGAGCAAGGCGAAGCAAATACATGGGAAAAAGGAGAAATCACACCAAATCGTGCTATTAAAGGATTAGGCGGAGCTACTTTATACACAACCAATGCAGAAAAAACAGCCCAATTATTACAAACGGTCATGGGATTTGAAAAAGTTGGCGAAGAAGGAGATTTATTGCGTTTACGTGCAGCAGGAGAACTCGGCAATATAATTGATGTAAAGTTGACTCCGGTGGGAATTGGTCAAATGGGTGTTGGAACGGTTCATCATATTGCTTGGCGTGCAGAAAATGATGCTGATCAACTTGATTGGAAACAACAAGTGGAAACTTATGGACTCGGCGTAACACCCGTTCAAAATCGCAACTACTTTAACGCTATCTACTTCCGTGAATATGGAGATATCTTATTTGAAATCGCAACAGATCCACCAGGATTCGCAATAGACGAATCTTTTGAATCTTTAGGGCAAGCATTGATGCTTCCAGAACAATACGAACAACACAGAAAAAATATTCAACGTGCACTGCCACCCGTACACGTAAGAAACTTGGATTGAGTATAGAAAAGCGGAAGCGACCGTGTAGATTCGACGGGCATAAGACGCACTGGCGAAGTGGCGTACTTTGCCACACAGCCAGAGCGGCGTATGACCCTAGAATCTGGTCGCTGGAGTCTGGACAAAGAAAAGCGGAAGCGACCGTGTAGATTCGACGGGCATAAGACGCACTGGCGAAGTGGCGTACTTTGCCACACAGCCAGAGCGGCGTATGACCCTAGAATCTGGTCGCTGGAGTCTGGACAAAGAAAAGCAGAAGCGCCTATCCATTTCTAACAAGCATAAAAAAGCAACTCTGAATTTTTCAGAGTTGCTTTTTTTCTTTATTTAGAAATCATACTCTGCAACGCCAAAATAATGTTTTGAGGACGTTCCGCTAACCTTCTCATATAATATGCGTACCAGTCCTTGCCAAAAGGCACATACGTAGTGAAGCTAAATCCTTCTTTCGCTAAGTCTTTTTGCATTTCTGAGCGGAAACCATAGAGCATTTGGAACTCGAAACAGTCTCGTGAGATCTTTTTCTCTTGTACAAATGCTTTTACTTGTTCAATAATATGATGATCGTGTGTAGCAATGGATGTATAGCCAGGTGATTGAAGGTGAATCTTGATGAGTTTTAAGTAATTATCGTCAATTTCTTTTTTCTCTTGATAAGAAACTTCTACGCTTTCTTTGTAAGCACCTTTAACAAGACGGAGTCGAACATGTTGTAGGTTTTCTAAATCTTTTTCAGATCGATATAAATAAGCTTGAATAACAGTACCTACGTTTTCATAATCTTTAAGTAAAACATCTAAAATATCAAGTGTCTGTTGCAAGTGGTCATAGTCTTCCATATCTAAATTTACAAACGTATTGTAGTTGGCAGCAGCTGCAACAATTTCCTGAATGTTTTTTAAACAAAACTTAGGATCTACATCTAATCCGATTTGTGTTAATTTGACAGACATATGTCCGTGAACATCATGAGATTGTATAGCTTGGAGTGTTTGTAATATAGCCTCTTTAGCTTTTGTCGCTTCTTCTTTTGTATGAACAAACTCGCCAAGACTATCAATTGTTGCACTAATTCCATCGGCATTCAGTTGTTCTACTGTCTGCATCATGCTTTCAATATCAGTTCCAGCAACCATTTTTCCAGCGCCCAATTTTAATCCCCATTTTTTAGCAGCACTGTTTAGAGGTTGATTTTTGGACAATGCAATAAAGAAATTTCTTGTTATACTCACTTTAATTCCCTCCCATACGGTTAAACCCCTTATACAAAAAACGAATATAGAATAAGTGTTATTTTACGAAATATAGACTATATCATTCATTATTCAATCAGAGCATATCATATATAGACAGAAAACAAAAAAAATTAAAACAAGTAAAAGCATTCCAGCTTTTCTTACAGTCACTGAGAAAGCTAAGTAGAAAAAGATAGCAAAGTATATTAGGATACAAAAGAGTGTAGAATAGAACAGATAACAAAGATTGTCAGGAGGACTAGAATGAATCGGAAAGTCGCTGTAGCATTTACTTTTTCAGTTTCATCATACGCCTCGCTGCATTTTATTACTTATTTTTATCATGCGAGTGTGTTATCTGCGATGCTTTCGATTACGGGTGTTTTAACATTGCTGTCAGCCTTGCTTTTACTACCCATTAAAAAAATTCAATTGCAATTATGTTTAATCATTACAGCTTTAAGTGTGTTGTTTTTTACAAGCCATTCTTTTGGAACAGATCTCATTCAAGCTTTGCAGCAAATGAGAAGTTTAATAGGTTTGCTATTGATTGTGCCAATCATTAGTTGGGTTTTAAAAGAAGAACCTTATATAGAAGAAATCATGAGTTTTGCACACAATTTTTTAAACAAAAGTCAAAAATTTTATTTGGGATTAATGGCAATGACTCAAGTGATTTCTCATTTCCTATTGTTTGGTGTTGTTCCGATGATGTATCAGTTTATCGAAACTTTTTTAAAAGACCATAAAGGAGAAGCTTGGGAAAATTTTAAAGGAACAGCTATTTTGCGTGGCTTTGGCTTGTCTACTTTGTGGGTTATTAGTATCCCGAGTTTCATTTTTGCTGTAGAGGCACTAGACGCAACTCTTTGGAAGTCAATCACACTTGGTTTTGTTTTTGCTTTTGCGGGAACTCTACTTTCTGTAGTTTTTTCGTATTACCAAGAAAAGAAATACGATGTGGATTTTTCATCCATTTTAAGACAAGAAGTTGAAAAAGCGATGATGAATTCACGTAACCAAGGAAAGTGGAATAAAGATGTAGCAGAGTTCTTTTTTTTGTTTCTTTCTTTATTTGGAACGATTTTCCTAGTTCACGAACTAACAGGGCTAGAATTTCTATTGACCATTCCACTTGTAATACTTGTTTGGACATTTTTTTACTTCCTACTTAAAAGAAGAACGGCTAGTTTGGCTGTCGAAACTCGTTTTTATTTTTCTGCAGGGATCGCTAAACAAGCACAGCAATTTAGTATTTTAATGTCTGCAGGTTTACTGATTTACGCACTCAATCAATCGAGTGTAGGCGGCTACGTTATTAACGCAATGAATTTTTTAACAGGAATTGTTCCGTTCTTGAATATTTTATTCTTAATTCCGTTCATTGTTATTTTGTTAGGATTTATCGGGTTGGGACCTTTGCCGGTAATTGTACTAGTGACCGGCGTCTTAGAAGGTATTTCTTTTCCTTACCCACCCGAATTGGTTGTTTTGGCAATAACATCAGGAAGTGTCATTTCGATTATTTTATCTCCGTTTGTCATGCCGGTCATTATTTTAAGTAGTATCAATGGCTTGAGTGGAATTCGAAATGGCCTTCAATTTAATTTGAAGTACGCGATTGCTTTTTATATCATGGTTCAACTTTTTATTCAAACAATTATTCTGTTATAGTAACGTTTTAAAGTGTGTGCAAAACTTGTACACGCTTTTTTAGTTAGTACGAAGAAATTGAAAGTAGTGAACACGTAGCGTATAATTATAAATAACTGAATATTAAAAATGGGAGGAACTATAATGACTAAAAAGATCCAGACGGAAAAAGTAGCAGTGGATACGCTGATGGTTAACCGCTATGTAAATGGTGTTCTAGATCCTGGAAAAGAAATGCTTGGACCTGTCAAAGATGGAGGGCATATTATTGCGCATACTGCTCCTGGATGTTGGGGTCCCATGATCACACCATGTATTCGAGGAGGACACGAAGTGACGCAACCGGTTTATGTGGAAGGTGCAGAACCAGGAGACGGAATTGTCATTAAAATCAAATCTGTTGAAGTCACGTCGCACGCTACTTCTTCAGGAAATGATAGTCCAGTTGAAGGTCGTTTTCTGGGAGATCCTTTTATTGCAGTAAAATGTCCTGGTTGTGGAACGATGTATCCAGATACCGTAATTAAAGGAGTTGGCAGCGAGGCCATTCGTTGCGCTAACTGTGATGCAGATGTCACACCTTTTGTGTTTACCAATGGTTATACTATGTTTTTTAGTGATAAGGGAGACGTAGGGATTACACTTTCCAAAGAAGCAGCAGAGACAATTGCAGAAGACGGGCGTGGGTATATGAAAACGCCCGAGAACTCTGTTCAAAATCCAATTGTCACATTTGCACCTCATGATTTAATCGGCACCATCGCACGCATGCGTCCTTTTTTAGGGCAATTAGGAACAACACCTTCACGTCCAACTCCAGACTCGCACAATGCAGGAGATTTTGGATCGTTTCTTGTAGGTGCTCCGCATGAATATGCGAGCACACAAGAAGAATTAGACACTCACCGAACAGATGGTCATATGGATATTAGCCGTGTGCGCGCAGGATCTGTATTGATTTGTCCAGTGAAAGTTCCAGGCGGTGGTATTTATTTAGGAGATATGCACGCGATGCAAGGAGATGGAGAAATTGCGGGACATACTGCAGATGTTTCGGGTATTGTTCATTTGGAAGTCCATGTGATTAAAGGATTAAATAACGCTGGACCTATTCTTTTACCGACTATTGAAGATTTACCATACACAGCTAAACCCTTTACAGAAAAAGAAAAAGAAACGGCTCTGCAACTCGCGAAAAAATGGAATATCGATAAACTGGAAGAATCGCTACCCGTTTCTTTTGTTGGGACAGGTCCAACTTTGAATGGTGCAACTGACAATGGGTTGCAGCGTGCAGCTGATTTGTTCGGAGTGACAGTACCAGAAATTATGAATCGAGCAACTATTACAGGATCTATCGAAATTGGACGACACCCGGGTGTCGTAACAATTACTTTCCTTGCACCAGAACATTACTTAAAAAAAGCAGGGCTTCTGGAATTAGTTAAAGACCAATATTCTTGAAACAGAGCTAGGAAGATGTAGATACAAAAAAACCGTCGCAGCAATTGGACGGTTTCCTTTTTTTAAGTTGATTGTGGAGCGTGAATTTCCCAAGATAACTTTAAGGCACCCGCTAAATAGTCAGCAGCTTCTTGAGCTTTGAAATCGTCGACGATAAATGCAGAATGATTTAATGAATAAATACTTTGTCTTTCGAGAAATAAGGTTTTAATATCTTCAAGAGAACGATCTTTTAGTAAAGGTCGATTATCCGCGAGAAGCTGAACGCGTTCTTTCCAGGACTCCCATGAAATATCAAGAAATAAAACAATACAATTTGTCATGCAAATATCTTGAATTTCTTTTTGCAAAAAAGCACCCCCGCCAACAGAAATAACGTTGAGTGGTTGTTGACTGTATTTTACAATCAAATCTTTTTCTTTGGCTCGAAAAGTTGGTTCACCATAGAGTCTAAAAATTTGAGAAATCGGCATGGCAAATTCTTTTTCAATTTCCACGTCGATATCAACAAAGTTACGATAAAGTCTTTGCGCCAGCAATTGACCGACAGTTGTTTTTCCAGCTCCCATAAAGCCAATGCAGACGATGCTTTTTTCACGGATAGATAAACCGAAGTTCCTCATGGACAGCCTCTTTTCTTTAGTAAGGGTTAATGGGGTCTATCGTTTACTTTACCTTAACCATATTGAAAATTCACGGAGATTATTGAAGAGATAAAAGTATCAAAAAATAAAATCCATTCAGGGGTGATTTAATGGTAGCCAGCTATTTGCTAACAGGTTCATATGCATCTAAATCAGAACCAGGAATTAAACTATGGGAACTGGATAATATCACGGGAGAATTAACAGAACTAATCGGCATAGCGGGCATCGAACGACCCTCTTTTATTGCTGTTCATCCCAATGGCACAAGCTTTGTAGCTACGAGTGAAGTAGGAAACGGTGAATTAGTGAGTTATTGGGTTCATCCTGTTGCTAAAAAAATGGTTGAAATCAATCGCCAACGTTCAAATGGAGACCATCCGGCGCACGTTACAATCGATGAAACGGGTCAATGGTTGTTATCGACGACGTATTCAGGAGCCACGATTAATGTTTACCCGCTTCATGCAGATGGCGCAATTGGAGAAATAGCGTTTTCAGTAAAGCATCACGGCTCTGGTCCAAACCAGGATCGGCAAGATGCAGCACATCCGCATTCAATTATCCAAGTTCCGGGTAAAAACTTGTTTTTAGTATCCGATTTAGGAAATGATACCATTTCTACGTACAAACTAAATTCTGATACGGGTGAGCTAACGCTACAATATACGGCATATACCGAAGCGGGAGCAGGACCGCGCCATTTGAGCTTTCATCCATCTGAACCAGTTGTTTACTCGGTCAATGAACTCAACTCGACATTAATGGTTTATAAAATCAGTCGAGAAGGTCGACTGGAATTTTTTCAATTATTACCTTTAGTGCCAGATAGCTATAATGGAGAAAACACGAGTGCAGAAGTGGCGGTATCGAGTGATGGTCTTTTCGTCTACGCATCAAATCGTGGTCACGATAGTATTGCCTCTTTTTCTGTACAAGCTAATGGTACATTAGAGAATTTGGGACTAGCAGGATCAGGTGGAGAAGGCCCAAGACATTTTGCTCTAGTGCCTGGTAACGATAGATTGATTGTAGCGAACGAAAATTCGCATACCTTAACAACTTTGAAAATAGGTCATTCCGGCACACCTTGTATTATTGAATATTTCATCGAAACGACTGCGCCTGTTTGCGTTAAAGTAATTAAATAAAAAAACTCAATAAAAAACAGGCAAAGAAAGTCTCTGTCTGTTTTTTATTACCAATCTGGCGAGTTTTTCTCAGTAAGTCCAAGTTCTTTCATCAAGCGAGTAAAACCGCTGTCTCGGTTTCCTTCGAATGCTTTTTCTGTACAGTCGGAATGAGGTGGATAATTGAGATCTTTAGCTTCTCCCAATGTTGCTTCTTCTAGAAAATTAGTAGCATCAGCTTGTTCAAAGCAAGAAGGTGCAATATACGTTCTGAAAGAGTGTTCCAGTACTACGCGACTCTCAGGTGCCGGTTCATTTTCTCGTGGTAAAAAGAACCAGAAGATTAATGCAGCCACTAGAAGCAATAAGACCGTCATCCAAATTTTTTTGAGCTTCATAAATTATTCCTCCGTCAACAAAATTTTTGCATCTGACAGAATGTCTTCTACTGGTGGATTTAATCCGTTATAAGACTTCATGATGACACCTTCTTGGTTAACCAAGAAGAAATAAGTACCATGAATCACTTGATCATCATTTTCAGGCTTTCGAGCTAAAGTTTTAAAATTATTCATCGCAAAATCATCGATTTCTTGCGGTGTATAGCCCGTCAATAAATTCCAAGACGACAAATCAGCTCCGTAATTCTCTGCATAAGATTTCAAAATTTCGGGTTTATCAAACGCAGGATCTACACTAAAGGAGACAAGTTGAACATCTAGCCCCTTTTCTTTTAACTGCTCTTGAATATTTGTCATGTTCGCCATCATTGGCAGGCAAACAGTTGTGCAATTAGTAAATACAAAATCAGCAAGCCATACTTCGCCTTCCAAATCTGCTAAACCAAAATCTTCGTTATTATGATTTGTAAACGTAAAGTTTTCTATTTCTAATTCGAGCGGGTCTTCAATGCCTTGATTGCAGGCAACTAGAAAAATGCTGAAAAACACAGCTAGTACTAACCCTCTATATTTCCGCAAACATACCAGCCTCTCTTTCGTTAAACAGTCTCCCATAAGCGTAGTGGAAATTTTACTTTCTAACAAGAGCGTAAGTAGAAAGAAATGTGTAGACATTTTGAACGATATGCTTGTTTGTTTTTTAATTTAACTAAATTTTTGAATAATTTAGTGCTTTAACAAGGTATTCATGAGACCTGTGTAGAATTTAGAGAAGATATAGAGCTGGCAAAATTAAGGGGGGATGTAAATGAAAAACCTGAAAAGCCTCTTGACTCAAGCCAAACTGGAGGCTTTCCATATGGGGTTGATGAAAGATGCTTATCTTTACTTTGGGGCACATGTAACCAACGATCAAACCAAATTTACTTTATGGGTTCCAAATGTCAATAAAGTAGCGGTAGCATGCACATATCCAACTAGTTTAATAGAAGAGGTTTTTCAAATGAAACAACATCCGCTTGATGAAACAATTTGGCAAGTAGAAATCCCACAAAAGCTAACTGACTGTGCATATGAATATATTATTGAAACCACAAGTGGAAAAACTATAAAAAAGTCGGATCCTTACGCACGTGCAAGTGAACTCAGACCGAATACAAAATCAATAGTCGCTACACAAGCAAACCACAAGTGGTCAAAAGCAGTGTTGCAACAAAAGAAAGTTCAAAATTATCATCATTTTGAGAAACCAATGGTGATTTACGAACTGCACATTGGCACATGGAAACGCGACGAACAAGGTGACTTTTTAACTTATCGTGAGCTAGCCGATATATTGATTCCCTATGTAATGGAAATGGAGTTTACACACATAGAAGTGATGCCAATTACAGAACATCCACTTGATGAATCGTGGGGTTATCAGGCGACTGGTTACTTTTCTCCAACGAGTCGCTACGGAACGAGCGAAGACTTGAAATATTTTGTTGCGAAATGTGCAGAACATAAAATAGGAGTGATTTTAGATTGGATTCCTGGACATTTTTGTGTAGATGAACATGCATTGGCGAATTTTAATGGCAGTCCTTTATATGAATACACACAGGAAGAACGACGCAACAATCCAGAATGGGGCACGCTGAATTTTGATATTCAAAAAGGAGAAATCGTTAGCTTTCTTTTATCCAGCAGTCATTACTGGATTCAAGAATTTAAATTTGATGGCTTTCGAATGGATGCATTAATTTCGTTGCTGTTTATTCCAAATAGTAAAGAGCGTCTGGTCAATCAGCAAGGAATAGAATTTCTACAAAAACTGACGAGTCGTTTGAAAGAAAACTTTCCAGGCATCTTATTAATTGCTGAAGATGCATGGAACTTTCCAAAAGTGACGCATGAGGTGGCAGATGGGGGCGTTGGTTTTCACTATAAATGGAATTTTGGATGGATGCGTGACACGCTAGATTACATGGAAACGCAGCCTCCAAAGCGTTCAACAGTCCATGGCAAAATGAATTTTTCGCTAATGTATCAATACGAAGAGCGGTATCTTTTGGCTCTTTCGCACGATGAAGTGGTAAACGGACAAAACTCATTGTTAAACAAACTTCCAGGGACTTTGGATGAACGATTTTCTCAACTAAGATTACTTTTAGGATTTTGGATTGCGCATCCAGGAAAAAAATTATTGTTTATGGGACAAGAATTTGGTCATTTTGAGGAATGGACCTTTAAGCCTTCGCTCGATTGGTCTTCATTAGAAGTAGAAAATCATAAAAAAATGGCGAATTTTACAAAAAAACTACTAGCTTTTTATAAGTCAGAACCTGCGCTTTTTGAATTAGATGATCATCCTGACGGTTTCTCGTGGATTGACGCAGATAATTATGAACAAAGCATTGCTACCTTTATTCGAAGAGGGCATTTGCCGAAAGATGATTGCATCGTCATCTGCAACTTTTCTGAAAACGATCATAAAAAAATCGCGGTAGGAGTTCCAACAAACACGGTTTACGAAAAAGTATTTACAACAACGACGGATCAGCAAAAACCAATTATTTATGCTATAAACCATCCAAGTAATAACTTGCCTTACTCGATCCTACTGGATTTACCTGCATTTACAATGAGTATATGGAAAAAAAAGAAAGGAAGTGAAGCACAATGAACAAAAAAGTAGTTGCGATGCTTTTAGCAGGCGGACAAGGAAGTCGGTTAAAATCATTAACTTATACAATAGCTAAACCTGCACTTCCGTTTGGAGGAAAATACCGAATTATCGATTTCCCTTTATCCAATTGCACCAATTCCGGAATCGATACGGTCGGTGTCTTGACTCAATATCAACCACATGTCTTGCATGCATATATCGGACTCGGAACCCCGTGGGACTTAGACCGACATAATGGCGGGGTGACTATGTTACCACCTTATGCTGAAATTGATGGGAACAAATGGTATGCAGGGACAGCCAGTGCCATCTATCAAAACATGTCTTTTCTTCAAACCTGTGAACCCGAGTATGTTCTTATTTTGTCAGGAGATCATATATATAAAATGGATTACGAACTGTTGATTGATTATCATAAAGAGCATGACGCAGACGTAACCATTTCTGTGTTAGAAGTTCCTTGGGAAGAAGCAAGTCGATTTGGTGTTATTCATGTGGATGACAAAATGGGCGTTAATGAGTTTGATGAAAAGCCAGAAAAGCCGAAAAGTAACTTAGCTTCCATGGGCGTTTATGTCTTCACTTGGAAGAAACTAAAAGAATATTTAGAATCAGATAATAGAAGTACAGCGTCTTCTCATGATTTTGGAAAAGATATTTTACCGGCCATGCTAAGCAATGGTGAAAAAATGGTGGCTTATCCATTTAAGGGGTACTGGAAAGACGTTGGAACGGTTGAAAGCTTATGGGAAGCTAATATGGACTTACTTGACTTAAACTCGGGTTTAAATTTACATGATCCAGATTGGCGGATATATTCTTCAAACCCACAATTACCACCTCAAGTCATTAATGAAACGGGAACAGTGGTGGGGTCTATGGTAAACGAAGGTTGTGTTATTTCGGGAGAGGTTGTAAAATCGATTATTTTTCAAAACGTCACCATCAAAAAAGATGCGTCAGTCTCAGAAAGTGTCGTTATGAGTGGTGCAATCATCAACAAAGGAGCGAAGCTTCATCGCGTAATTGTGCCACCAAAATTAGTAGTTCCTGAGGGATTTGAAATTTGTAACCAGCAAGGTGAAGTGATTCTCTTAACACAAGAACAGCTGGATGAGTGGAAGGAGAGTGTCCGTAAATGAACTTACTTGCAGTAGTAGATGCCTCTGTTAAAAAAGAAGGATTGCAAGATTTAACCATGCAACGGACGGTGTCGTCTGTCCCATTTGCTGGAAGATACCGGTTGATTGATTTTACTTTATCAAATCTAGTGAATTCGGGTGTAAGTACGGTTGGCATATTTCCTTCTTACCCACTAGCATCATTATTGGATCACATTGGTGTCGGAAAGAGTTGGGATTTAGATCGAAGAAAAAACGGGCTGTATTTCTTACCGGTTACTCAAAGAGATGGTGGGTTATCGAGTGTAGGTGCGTTTGCTGCTTTAGAAGAACATATTCAATTTTTTACTAAAAGTAACCAGCCCCATGTGGTGGTAACGAATAGTTTCGTTATTACTCAACTAGACTTCAAAGATATGCTAGAACAACACATTGACTCAGGTGCGGATATCACAGAAGCTGTCAGTCAAGGTGTGTCACTAAAAAATTATATTTTATCCAGAGAGCTATTATTGGAATTGATCCAGACACATCAAGATAAAAAAGTAGTGAGTGTAGAAGATGTCGTTAACTTGAAGAAAAGTCCACATGTATTCAATGAGTATGACTATAAGGGTTATTTCGCTGTGATTGATTCAATTCAAAGCTATTTTGAAGCTTCCTTTGCTTTACTAGACGAGGAAAATAGAGAGCAATTATTTCTTAAAGATCGTCCGATTTATACAAAGGTAAAAGATGAACCACCTACTCGTTACATGAATGGTTCTAAAGTGAAACGAGCTCTAATTGCCAACGGAAGCACCATTATGGGGGAAGTAATTGACAGTACGATTAGCCGAGGAGTTTATATTAAAAAAGGTGCACGCATTGAAAAGTGCATTATTATGCAAAAGTCCAGTGTCGAAGAAAACTGTGATTTAAAATATGTGATAGCTGACAAAGACGTATTTATTGGTGAAGGCGTCGTTCTACACGGAACTGCAGAACACCCCATCGTTTTGCGTAAAGGAGAAACAGTTAGAAAGGAGGATTTGCGATGAAGATTGTAATGGCAGCAGCAGAATGTGCGCCTTTTGCAAAAGCTGGCGGACTAGCAGATGTAATGGGAGCTCTGCCTAAAGAACTCAGCAGACTGGGCCATGAAATCATAGTAATTATCCCGAAATACAGTATCATTTCGTCTGAATATACAGCAGAATTCATCTTAAAAGAAACGATTGAAATGTCCTTTAAAGGACAGCGACATTCCTTTCGGGTTTTTGAATTCGAACAAGCGGGCGTAACTTATCTTTTTGTTGAAAAAGACGACTATTTTAAAAGAGATCACATATATGGTCAATCAGATGATGCGGAACGTTATGCGTTCTTCAATCGCTCCGTGTTAGAGATTATTCAGCAACAACAGCAACAACCAGATGTCATTCATGTACATGATTGGCATACGGCAGCTATTCTTTTTTTACTAAAAGAAGACTCACGCTATGCTTCTATAAAAGAAATGAAGAGCGTATTGACCATTCACAATTTGCAATTCCAAGGGCAATTTTCGAAAAAGACATTTCTAGAAAATTTTGAAGTCGATGAACGTTTTTATGACGATGGCTTTGTTGAATGGAATGGAAACTATAACTCATTAAAGACAGGGCTTTCTTATGCTGATGCAATAACAACAGTAAGCCCAACGTATAGAGATGAAATTTTAACAGATATCTATGGTGAAAAACTGAATCGCTTTTTGCAGAAAAAAGAGCAAGATTTAGTGGGCATTTTAAATGGTATTGATACAGAAGTTTACAATCCTGCAACTGACTTGTTTATCGAACGAGAATTTGATGCATTAAGCATAGAAGGAAAACAAATTAATAAACGGGCAATTCAGCAAAAAGTCGGGTTGCCAGATCGTGGAGATGCCCCATTGCTGACGATGATTTCCAGACTTGCAGGACAAAAGGGAGTAGACGTTCTACAAAAAATACTGCCAAAATTATTGACAGAAGAAGATGTTCAGTTTGTCTTATTGGGTTCCGGAGAAACACAATATGAACTGTTTTTTAAAAAGTTAGCTGAGGATTTTCCTGAAAAAGTAGCGGTCTATATTGGATTTGATGAAAAATTTGCTCATTTGTTATATGCCGGAGCTGATATTTTTCTTATGCCGTCGCATTTTGAACCTTGTGGCTTAAGTCAATTGATTTCAATGCAGTACGGGACTGTGCCAGTCGCTAATAAGACAGGTGGACTAAAAGACACCGTCATCGAATACAATGAACAAGACAAGTCTGGAAATGGCTTTCTAAGTAATTTTTTAACAAATCAACCTTTTGATTTAGCGCTACAGCGTGCTTTAAGTTTTTACCAACAGCCTGAGCATTGGAAAACTATTAAGAAAAATGGAATGGAAGGCAATTATTCCTGGTCGCGTTCTGCGGCAGAATACGCCAAACTTTATGAAAAGCTAAGCTAAAGGGGCGTGCCGATAATGTTTTCATCAAAAGAAGAGTTTAAAAAATTTTTCATGAATCGTATAGCAGATAAAAGATCACAAAAAAGTCTAGAGATGGCTTTTGAAACGCTTTGGGAAATGACGCATGAATGGATTCAAGAAAATTGGAATCGAACAAATCAATTATATGAAAAAGAGCCTGAGAAACAATTGTATTATTTCTCTATTGAGTTTCTTATTGGCCGTGTATTAGGACAAAACCTCGTCAATTTAAATTTTTACGATGTCGTCAAAGAAGGTCTAGATGAACTAGGCCTTAAACTATCCGAAATTGAAGAACTTGAAGACGAACCAGGTCTTGGTAACGGCGGTTTAGGAAGACTTGCTGCTTGTTTTATGGATTCTTTAGCTTCACTTGCATTGCCAGGACACGGTTATGGATTACGGTATAAAGGTGGACTTTTCACACAGCATTTCGTCAATGGCAATCAAACCGAACAACCCACAAAATGGATTAAAGAAAAAAACAATGCAGATGCCCGACAAAAAGATTTGGCGGTTGAAGTTGCTTATTATGGAGATGTTCAATTGGTAGTAGGGACAGCAGGAGTAAAAAGAACAATAGAAAATCCTGTATGGGTCAAAGCGGTGCCTTATGATTTGCCAATTGTTGGAGCAAACGGTGGTACCATCAATACGCTTCGTCTTTGGCAGGCAGAAGTATCAGAACGTCCATTTCCTAGCACTAAGGACCATACCGTATATGAGCACGAAACGGCTAAAATCACAGATCGTCTTTATCCAGACGATTCGCTCGAGAGTGGAAAAATTCTTCGTTTGAAACAGCAATATTTGCTTTGCAGTGCATCGCTCCAGGATTTATTAAGAAATCCTAGTTTTCCCGTAGAAGAAATACCAGAGAATATTGCCATTCAAATCAACGATACACATCCTGCACTCGCGATCCCAGAATTAATGCGGATCCTCATAGATGACCACTCTCTTGGATGGGAACAAGCATGGGACATTACCACGCGCACTATTTCCTATACAAATCATACAATTTTAACAGAGGCTATGGAGAAATGGGACTGTCATTTGATTCAATCCTTGCTTCCGAGAATTTATTTAATTATTGAGGAAATTGATTTGCGTTTTAAAGAAAGTTTGCAAAATCAAGGGAAAACCGTGGATGTCCTCCGTAAATTATCGATTATTGAAGAAGGTGTCATTAAGATGGCTGTCTTAGCGGTAGTTGGTAGTTATAAAGTTAATGGCGTTGCCAAATTGCATACAAACATATTGAAAAAACGAGAAATGAAAGAGCTAAATGAACAATTTCCGAATAAGTTTCATAATAAAACCAACGGCATTACACACCGAAGATGGTTGATCAAAGCCAATCCCGAGTTATCGGAATTGATTACGGAAACAATTGGTGCGCGCTGGGTAAAAGAGCCTGAACGGTTAGATGAATTGCATAGTTTTGCGCAAAATCCATCATTTCTTCAAGATTTTCAAGCCGTAAAAAAGTTGAAAAAAGAGCAGTTGATTTATCATTTGCAGCGAGATCAAAATATTGTTGTGGATTCGGCTTCTATTTTTGATATTCACATCAAGCGTTTTCATGGCTACAAGCGACAGTTGATGAATATTTTACACATTCAAATGTTATACAACCGGATTAAACACGATTCAACTTATCGTCCTTATCCTAGAACATTCTTTTTTGGAGGCAAAGCAGCACCGACTTACCATTTTGCAAAACAAGTGATTAAAATGATCAATACAATCGCATCAAAAGTGAATAATGATCCTTTAGTAAGAGAGCATTTGCACATTGTATTTGTTGAAAATTACAATGTGACGCAAGCGGAATACTTAATCCCGGCAGCTGAAGTAAGCGAACAAATATCTACTGCTTCAAAAGAAGCTTCAGGTACGGGTAATATGAAGTTGATGATGAATGGAGCATTGACCATTGGGACATTTGATGGGGCGAATGTTGAGATGTTTGAACAAGTGGGAGAAGAAAACGCATTTGTTTTTGGGATGCGCGCTGAAGAAATCATGCAATATGAAAAAGAAAAATCTTATAATCCGAAAGAAATAATTGAAGGAGATCCAGAAATTGCAAAAATGATGCGACAACTAGCAACAGGAAAGTTTACAGATGGAAAAATAAATGCTGATTTTATTGTAGAACAATTATTGGAAGATAAGGATCCTTATTTTGTGTTAAAAGATATTCATAGCTACGCAAAAGCTCACGAAAAAATATTGAAAGCGTACGACAACCCAATGAAATGGGCAGAGATGAGCGTTAAAAATATGGCTGCTTCAGGTATTTTCTCGAGTGATCGTACGATTCAGCAATATTCAGATGATGTTTGGCATTTAAGCAAAGTTCCCAGTATTCACTAATTGCTGAAGGAGTGAAGATATGGCAGAAAATGCATTTGATAATACGGATTTAAAAGCTTATAAAGCTAGTGGAGTACTCGCTGACAAAGTAGCGATTGTTACAGGAGCTAGTAGCGGAATCGGCCAAGCTGTAGCAATTGCTTATGCTAAGGAAGGTGCAAAAATAGTCATCGGATATCTGGAAGATGAACCAGGCGCTCAAAAAACCATTTCGTTAATTGAGTCTTATGGCGGGCAAGCTAAAGCTTTGGCTGGCGATTTAGGCAAATCGGAGAATTGTGATAAACTTGTACAATTTACTTTAGCTGAATTTGGTCAAATCGATATTTTGGTTAATAATGCGGGGTATCAATACCCACAAACCTCACCACTCGATATCACGGATGAACAATTACTCAAAACGTTTGAAATCAAAGCATTTGCTATGTTTTATTTAACGAGAGCGGCTCTTCCTCATTTAAAAAAAGGGGCTCGCATTATTAACACAGCATCGATCAATGCTTATCGAGGTCATTCGGATTTGATCGATTACTCTGGTGCAAATGGTGCGATGGTAGCTATGACACGAGCGCTTGCCCGTCGATTAGTACGGGAGGAAATTGCAGTAAACGGCATCGCCCCTGGACCGATTTGGACACCGCTTATTACCAAAACGTTTGGTGAGTTAAATCCAAACGTAGCGGACGATTTTGGTGAAGATGTGCCAGCAGGACGACCGGGTCAACCTTATGAGTTAGTAAAGGCGTATGTGTTTTTAGCAGACTCGCAAAATTCCTATATGACAGGTCAATTTTTGCATATGAATGGCGGAGACTACATGTCTACTTAACGTGCAGACCAAGGGAATTTCCTTGGTCTGCTTTTTCATCAGTGCTGACCTATGGTAAAATTCACTGAAGAATAGGAGTGAGTTTTTGAAAAAGAGCATAGTGTTCTTACTGCTAGCCATCATGGCATTTGTTGTGGTAGTAGTTTTTTACATGGGAGATGAACAATCATCAAAAGAAAAGACTGTTAATCAAATCAATCAACAACAAAATCAAAAAAAATCTGAACAGTCGACTATCGTTAAAGACGATGAAGATGAAATGCGTGTGCATTACATTGATGTTGGACAAGGAGACGCCACCTTGCTAGAAGTTGACGGGTTTTCGATTTTAATTGATGCAGGGAATTGGAAGTCAAAAGAAGTAGTGGATTATTTAAAAGAACAAAATATAAAAGATATCGATATTGTCGTCGGAACGCATCCAGATGCCGATCATATTGGACAGCTGGCGCAAGTTATTGGTGAGTTTGAAGTTGGCGAAGCATGGATGTCTGGTAATTCAAGTTCTTCTGCCACATTTACGAATGCTTTACAAGCAATCGAAGCCAGTGGAACAGAATATGTTGAGCCGAGAACGGGAGACGTTTACGATGTAGGTCCTCTTGAAATTAAAGTGCTCCATCCAAAAGAAATTACGGGTGACGCGAACGAAGAATCTGTGTCATTGAAAATCACTTATGGAGATATTGACTTTATTTTTACAGGAGATGCAGGTGTTAAAGAAGAGCAAGAAATGATTGATACAGGAATTGACTTGGATGCGGAAATCTTACATTTAGGACATCATGGTTCGAACACTTCGACAAGTTCAGCCTTTTTACATGCAGTAACTCCGGAAGTTGCTATTTATAGTGCGGGCATTGACAATTCATATGGTCATCCGCATGCAGAAGTTATTGCAACCGTTGAAAACACAGGAGCAGAAATTTATGGAACAGACGTTAATGGAACGATTATTGTGGAAACAGATGGAGCAGTTTACAGTGTGAAGATGCAGCAAACAGGAGTTCCAATTGAAGGGCAAAATCGGTGTATTGATTTGAATATAGCTTCCTCTTCAGAGTTACAGGAAATCTCAGGGATCGGCGAGACTTACGCTAAAGCAATAGTGGAACAACGACCATTTAAAAAAATAGAAGAACTCACTGCCATTAAAGGAATTGGTCTAGGAACAATAGAGGTTATTCAAGAACAAGGATTGGTTTGTATAGGAGGGGAATAAGATGAAAGGGATTTTAGACAGGATCGAAGATTGCAGACTCGCAGTCATTTTAGTAGAAGACGAAGAGCTTGAATTGATTTTGCCTGCTGATCGATTGCCTGAAGGAAGCCAGATCCATTCTTGGTTTATCATTGGTTTAGAAAACGACCAATTAGCCATAACGTTAGATACAGAAACCTCTTTTATCAAGGCTAAACAAACGCAAGAATTAATGACACAGCTGAGAACAAAGAAAAAAAAGAGTCGCTTTAAGCGAAATTAAAAAGGCCTGGAATCTTTTAAGGATTTCAGACTTTTTTAATTATAGACGTAGAGCTAGTTTTGTTCGATCAATTCTAAATGATAATCAGCTACTTGATTGGGTTTGTACAAATCTGTAATGGATGTAGAATAATCAACGATTGAAGCATCAAATTCTGCCTCTAGAGTAGGTATGCGTATGTGGAAATGTATTTTATAGAGCAATGTTGCTATGTCGTAATAATCTTCGCTTGTCACTTTAAAGTCAAAAATAATTTTTCGTTTTTTCTGTTGAGTATCAGATGCCTCAAGCCATTGTTCTTTAAAGTTTAAAGCATGTATTTGCGTGTCATTAATCCAAATGTGCATTGCCATTCTCTCATTCACCTCTGTTTTTGATTATTGAGTAAGGCGTAAAGGATTTTTTCGGATGTCGGCTACGATTAAAGCCCCAACTAGGAATAAGCCAAGAAAGCCAATAGTTGGATACAAGAGACTGACAAGTTTAGTAAAACCAACAAAGCTTAATATGTAAGCGACACTAACTGTTATGATAATAAAAATGCGCGATTTTACTGTACCCATTACAATAAACCGTGCCGAAAATGAGTAAAGCATGCTAACCGCTGTGTTGAAAATCATTCCAAAAAGAATGAGTGACATGATAATGCCAAGCACAGGTGAAAGGTTGTCAGCAATCTGTAGTAAAGGCATTTCTGCAGTCCGTACAACATCTACTTTAGAGAAAATGGCTAAATGACTTAAAATAATCAATCCACCTAGAATAAGGCCGCCAATAAGTCCGCCGCGTGCAGCTACTTTCTCATCTTTTTCAGTACCTCCCATTACGATAGCCATTGAAGCTCCCACCGCAATATTAAAGGAAACGTAATTGATAGCAGACAAAAACCAATTTGATAAAGCCGAATCTTGTTTGTTAGCAATAGAATCTAATGCTGTAAAAGTAGTATCCATTGTCATTAAGCTATAAACAGCTAATACAACAACGGCAATGATTAAAAATGGTGTTATGCTTCCAATGATTGAAATTACTTTGTCTACATTTAGCATAATCGTCAAGATGACTAAAATTGCCATAACGGTACTGCCAAGAGGTGCAGGTAAATTAAACTGTTGAGAGAAGATAGAACCTGCTCCAGCAATCATCACAACGCCTACGCCAAACAACGTTAAGATAATAATGTAGTCAACGATGGTTCCAATTATTTTCCCGCTAATACCGAAAATGGCTTCTTTATGTGATGTTGTTTTCATTCGACTTCCAAGTCGTGTTAAACTCATTCCCAAATATGCGAATAAGGCGGTAGCAATGATAGCGGCGATAGTCCCCATAGACCCGTGACTAGTAAAGTACTGGAGAACTTCTTGTCCAGAAGCAAATCCTGCACCTACAATAATACCAACAAAAGCACTTCCCATTTTTAAGCTTTTCATGTTGTTCCTCCTTGATGCAAATTGTTTCTGTGATGAGTTTTTTAAAAATTTAAAATACCTTATGTGAATATAACAAAAAATAGAGTAGCACTCAATCGAAATCAATGCGACTGCGTATAGTTCACTCTATATACCTATAAGTAAGAGACAGAGTAATCAAGATAGGAAAAGAAGGTCAATTACATTGTCTAGTATACTATTAATACAAAAAAGCATCACCGAAAAAATCGGTGATGCTAGTGTGATCAATTACTTTATATCTTTGTTTGCGATAATAACCAATTTGCCTTTGTCAAGTTCTTCTTCATACTGTTCTGCTTCTTGGTCAGATAAACCAGCTGCAGCCATTTTAGCACGCAACTCGTCTCCTCTTGAGATAGTCATGTTTTTCATGCTATCCAAGAATCCCTGTTCTTTAATCCCAACATCTTCCGTGTCTAATGCTTTCGTGATATCTTTGCCACGTTTTTTATCGTGTGCAAATATATAAATATCATCGTGTGTAAATCCTTGTGTTTCTAATTTTTCGATTTCTGCTTTAGCTTGTAGTGCATTTTCGACTGTCATTTTTAAAGTCAATGTAATCCCTCCAAGTAATTTCGTTCTTGTTATATATATACCACAACGAATAGGAGCTTAAACAAAAAAGCCAAGAACAATCCGTTATACTAAAAGAAAAGGGAGAGAAGGAGTGATTTTTTGAGGGTTATACCGATTGGTATTTGGGGAGGATATCCCAATAAAAACGAAGCGACATCAGCATTTTTAATTGAACAAGATGGCTTCCGCTGTTTGGTCGATTGTGGCAGTGGCGTATTAGCAGCTGTTCAAAATTATGTAGAGTTGCGTAATTTAGATGCAGTCGTCATTAGTCATTATCATCCTGATCACATAGCAGATATCGGCGTGCTTCAACATGCAGCGATGGTCGGCATGCAACTAAAAGAATGGAACACACCGTTGATTATTTACGCCCACGACAAAGATTTAGAAGAATTTAAGAAGTTATCTTATAAAGGCGTCACCGAAGGTCGTGCAATACGAGCAGCAGAAACGCTAGAGCTGGGTCCGTGGCAAGTTTCTTTTTGTGAGACGATTCACCCGGTCTATTGTTTAGCTATGAAATTTACTGCGGACGGAAAGACTGTGGTATTTACAGCAGATACTAGTTGGAAAAAAGAACTAATCGACTTTTCTCGAGAGAGCGATCTTTTAGTGGCAGAAGCAAATCTTTACGAAAAACACCTTGGTATCATCCAAGGACATATGAGCGGTAGTCAAGCTGGCAAACTTGCTGAACTCGCGAGTGCGAAGCAATTACTGTTGACCCACTTACCGCAATACGGAGAACTTGAAGAAGTTTTAGAAGCCGCCAAGTCTCGTTACACCGGTCAAGTTGAATTTGCTGTTATCGGAAAAACGTATGAAGTTTGACGCGTGACAGCTATGACGTAACAGGCAGATAGTTTGTATATCAACTATTTTCCTTTTATTCTTAAAGCTGTATATAGAATGAAAGGAAGATGAAAATGTTACAACCCATAGATACATTTCCAGTTTCAGTTCTAGATCTTGTGCCGGTTCGCGAAGGAGGAACAACTAAAGACGCCTTGGAAGAGATGATCGCGATTGCACAGCATGTGGAAAAGCTTGGCTATAAAAGATTTTGGCTTTCAGAGCATCACAACACAGCCACTCTAGCAAGTTCTGCTACAGCAATCTTAATTTCAAAAGTACTTGACCATACAGAAACAATTCAAGTAGGGTCAGGTGGCATTATGTTGCCCAACCATACACCGCTTGTTGTTGCAGAACAATTTGGTACGTTGGAAACCATGCATCCTGGTCGCTTAAATCTAGGTCTTGGGCGAGCTCCAGGAACGGACATGCAAACAGCGCATGCACTTCGCAGAACCACTCAAGAAACAGCCTTTGCATTTCCACAAGACGTAGTAGAATTGCAAAATTATTTAAAGCCAATTGGAGAACAAGGACCTGTAAGAGCGCATCCAGGTGTGGGAACTTCAGTGCCTGTTTATATCCTAGGGTCTAGTACATCTAGTGCTCAGCTTGCTGCGCGTATGGGACTGCCCTACGTATTTGCTGCCCATTTTGCACCGCAACAAGTAGAGCAAGCGCTACAAATTTACCGAAGCGAGTTCCAGCCTTCTGAATATTTAAGTGAACCATATGTGATGGTTTGCGTAAACGTCATTGGGGCAATGACCAATGAAGAAGCGGGAAAATTAGCTACTTCTAGTGACCAGTTCTATTTAAACGTCATAAGAGGAAGTAAAGAGTTATTAAAAGCACCGATTGAGACGATGGATGGACAATGGAGCTATCGTGAAGAAATGATGGTACGCGGCATGTCGCAATATACATTCACCGGTACTGAAGAATTAATTAGCGAACGCTTGGGAAAATTTGTTTCTCGATTACAGATTGACGAAATTGTTGCAGTTTCTTATATTTACGACCAAGAAAAAAGAAAGCGTTCATTTGAAATTCTAAAACAAGCGACCGCTCATTTCAAAGTGGCAACTCGTTAATTGTCTTTCGACTAAGGTTTCTCTTAATGCATTTAGAAAGTAGAAGCTGGTCCTTTACAGAACTAGCTTTTTTACTCATGTGTCGTTGTAGATAGTAGAAAAGAATTGCCATGAAATGTTCACCTTCCATAAAAGTATAGAAGCTTGAATGATGTATAATGAAATGAAACTTGAGGTTTAAAGGTGGGAACTAACGAAATGGATTTTTTATATTTTCCTGAAGACAAGTCAGAGTATATCCCTGGGATTATTTCTGTCGTTATTATATTTATTTTGTCCATACTGATTGTGCGGTTATTAACTAAAGCTTCCCGCAAGCAAGTGAAGAAGTTAGAAGAGCAAGGATATCCAGTTGTTTACAAAGATGGTTTGGATGTTAAAAATGTAGATGATAACAGTTCAGAACTAAAAAAAACACAAGCTAATGCAGATGAGCAAAAACGGATGCACGATAACAAAGAGACCTGACAACTGTTGGGTCTCTTTTTATGTTGTCAAAAGGTATATACTTAAACCAATTGATAAGAACAAAAGAGTGGAGACTGGGCTTATGAAAAATATTTTCGGTGGTTTGCAATGGGCCGTTTTTTTAATCGCTTCTTCTATTGCAGCACCAATCGCAATTGCTAGTATCTTTGAAATGGGCACAACAGATACAGCTTTATTTTTACAACGAACGATGTTTGTATTAGGGATTGCTTGTTTAGTACAAGCATTTATTGGACACCGCATGCCAATCAATGAAGGACCTGCTGGTTTATGGTGGGGAATTTTTATTGTTTACGCAGGGTTAGTTGGAGTTATGTATTCAACTATGGAAGAATCTCTTCAAGCATTGCAAAGCGGTTTGGTGTACAGTGGTATTTTATTTATTGTCTTTGCTTACACGGGATTGGTGGACAAACTAAAAACACTGTTTACTCCTACGATTACTTTTGTTTACTTGTTGCTCTTGGTGCTTCAAATTTGTGAGTCGATTATTGCTGGGTTACTGGGCATTGTTTCAGAAGGAGACCCGGTAGACGTAACCATCTTATTTGGCAGTTTGCTCGTCATCTTATTGACGTTCTTTTTTATGAGCCACCAAGTGCCCTGGATCAGCCGGTATTCAGTCTTATTTGCAATCGCTGCAGGTTGGTTTATTTTCTGGGTTCTTGGTAAATCATCGAAACCCGCAATTGTTAGCGAGTCATTAATATCGTTTCCAAAAATACTTGTCTTTGGACCACTAACTTGGGATACTGGCATGTTTGTCACTGCATTGTTTTTAACCGTTTTGTTGCTGGCTAACATGATGGCATCGATTCGAGTAATGGAAAGTTTGTTGAAAAACGCGTTTTCGATAAAAGTACCTGATCGTGTCAAGCAAGCATCTGCGGCATCTGGCATTAATCATATTCTTGCAGGCTTATTTTCTTCAATCGGCCCTGTACCTATTTCAGGAGCAGCAGGATTTGTCAGCGCGACTAAAACGCCTGCGCTTAGACCTTTTATTTTGGGGGGACTGATTATTGTACTAATTAGCTTTTTTCCTACGCTTATGGCAATTCTTGCTTCATTACCAGTTGCAGTTGCGTATGCTGTTATTTTTGCATTGTTTACAAAAATGGTGGAAATGGCTTTTGTTGAACTTGAAAATGAAAAAAATCGACAACATTCCTATAAAGTAGCTGCATTTGGATTAATGACTGGTATCGGAATTATGTTTATTTCTCCAAAAAGCATGGCGAACTTACCTTCCGTAGTGGCAGCTACTTTATCAAATGGATTAATTACTGGAACAATTCTAGCGATTATTGTAGAACAAGTATTATATATCCGTAAAAGGTAAAGTAAAAAGTCGAGTGCATTCATATGCACTCGACTTTTTAGATAGAAAGATGTTAGGATTGTGAAATTTCAACGCCATCGGCTTTTTCTATTTCGTCCGTTAAGTAAACCAGTTCGTCAATAAGTTCACCGATATAGCTAATCGTATCACGCAAAGGCTGTTCTGTTGTGATATCAACTCCAGCCATTTGCGCGAGTTCTGTTGGCGATTGGGTGCCTCCGGCTTTTAATACTTCGAGCCATTCATCTACAGCGGGCTGTCCTTCTGATAGAATTCGTTTGGATACTTGAGTTGAGATAGTCAGTCCTGCACTATACGTGTACGGATATAAGCCCATATAGTAATGAGGTTGACGCATCCATGTTAACTCAGCACCATCATTTATATCTACAGCATCTCCCCAAAAATCTTCTAAAACGCCTCGCTTAAGCTCATTTAAAATACCAGCATTAACGCTTTGTCCAGCATCGATTCGTTTATATACTTTTCGCTGATAAGCGGCTTCAAGTAAGTGGGTGACAAAGTTATGGTAGTAAGTTCTAGCGACAATTGATGAAATTACCCATCGTCTGAATTTCAAATCACTCGAATCTTTTAATAAATGATTCGCTACGAGCATCTCATTCATGGTCGAAGGAGCCTCAATAAAATAAAGAGAGGGTCTGCCGTTAAAGATGTTCTGTTCTTGGTGAGCGTGGTAAAAATGTCCGGCATGTCCAAGCTCGTGGGCTAATACAAAAACTTCATTCATTCGACCCGTCCAAGAAATTAAAATATAAGGGTGGTCTCCATAAGGACTTGAGCAAAAAGCCCCTGTGGATTTTCCTTTGTTTTGCGCAAAATCAATCCATCTTTCAGAATAAGAACGATCGACCATTTTAATGTAATCAGGTCCCATAATTGCAAGAGCATCATCTATATATTGTTTGGACTGGGCTACTGTAATTTCTGGTTCATAGCTTGGATCTAAAGAAATTTTCAAATCAGCAAAAGTCATTTGATCAAGTCCGTGAACTCTTTGTAAAAGTTTCGCATATTTTTGCATATGTGGCGCAAGTTCACTTGTGATCAAATCAATTTGGCGATCGTAAAGAGAGCGATCTACTTCTTGGTCGAATAATAGATAGTCGAAAATACTAGCATAGCCGCGTAGGTCAGCAGTGGTTTTTTCTGTTTGTAATTGCATATCATAAGTTTTAGCGGTTGTTTGCTGATATTCTTTGAGTTTCGTTGAAAATGCATCAAAGGCTGCACGTCGGAGTTTTGTATTGGTTTCTACTTCCCAATCGCCTTCAAAAGAACCGTAGCTCAGCGGATATTTTTGACCATTTACTTCAAAATCTCCGAAGTTGATATCAGCCATTTTGGTGGTGTTATAGAGGCTGTAAGGTGCGTTAAAAGTCGATGAAAAGGCTGCTAAACTTTTTTCTGCTTCTGGATGCAGTTGATAGGGTTTTTGGCGAAGTAAGTTTTTCAAAAATACTCGAAATTCCGTGGATTCTTCCATTGCTTGCTCCAGAGTTTCTGTAGATAAAGAAAGCAGTTCACTAGTGATGAAGGATAATTGACTACCAATTTTTGCTGCAGTAGCTCCAAATTTACTCGCTTGTAATTGTGCTTTGTCGTTGGTTTGATCCGTGCTTGCTGTTAAATTAGCATGAGTACTTACTAAAACTAGTTTTTCAGTAAAAAGCATATAATCTGTTAAAACTAAAATGACCATTTTTGAATCATTGATTGTTCCTTTAAATTTTTTATTTAAAGCCAGCGCTTGCTTTTCTAGGTTAGTTAACTCTTCATTAAAATCAGTAGAACCATTAAGTAGACTTGATAAATCCCATGTTTCTTCGACAGGAACAGCTGAACGTGCGGGTAAAATATGGACCAATTTTATCTCTCCTCTATGTATTACGGATTTTGAACTAATTACCAGTATAATAGGCAAATATGAAAATGTAAAAATAAACTATCAGAATTTATTAAAAAATTTTAAAAATAGGTTTATTTGTATGGCAAAGGTGGGTACTCTATAAATACAAGGCGGAATCACCGTCAGAAGAATACGACTGGATTTAATCCAGAATCGCCTTCCGACGAGAAACTGCACAGCCTTGGCGGGAAATTTGCTTTACTGACGATATTTACTCTTGTCAGGAACCATCGTTATTCGGGTTTCTATCCGGTAAGTGTTTTAAACAGTAAGTCGTAAGTTTTTTGTGGAAGTGCATTTGAAAGCCTGGCTGCAGAACCAAAAACTCACAGAGAAGTAGATGTGAACAGAAGTGCCTTACAGGCAAGTGACAGTCAGCGTAACTAAACTGCAATGACGAGAGTTTCGTATTCGTCAGAAATGTACAGTTTGTAGAAAGAATTTAATAAGATTTTCCGCGTGCAAAAGATCTCTCGGAATTTTCGAGAGAAGGAAAAAGGAAAAGCATAATCCGATGAAAAGGATTATGCTTTTCCTTTTCGGTTTTGAAAAATCAGTTTTTTTAGTGTAGGCTACAAGTATAGACTTTCATAAAAAATGGAGTTTATGTAACATATGAAATAAAACAACCAAAGGGGAATGGGCTATGAAAAACCAATCGGAAATCGCAATACAAGATGAATATGCGGATAGTTTTGCTTGGTGTTATGGTTGTGGTCGATTAAATAAAGAAGGACATCATTTCCGTACCATGTGGAATGGAGAAAAAACAGTTACGTTATATAAACCAAAAGAAGCACACACCGCTATTCCAGGATTTGTTTATGGTGGACTGATCGCTTCGTTTGTTGATTGTCATGGAACGGGTTCAGCGTCTTTAGCGCTTCACCGAAAAAACGGTTTCGAACCAGGTAGTGGGAAAGAGCCACCGCGATTTGTAACAGCTTCTTTGCATGTGGATTATGTAAAACCTACACCTCAAGGTATTGCATTAAAAGCAATAGGTGTTATTGAAGAAATTCATCCGAAGAAATTCAAAGTAAAGACAGAAGTCTACGCGGGTGATACGCTGTGTGCAACAGGTGAAGTAGTGGCAGTAGTTATGCCAGCTTCTTTTGCTAAATAACTAGTATGAGCTTATAGAAGGAGTGCTTGAAGATGGTGGAAGATAAAAAAAAACAAGAACAGGTTGAGCAGCCAAAAATTGTAGATACAGATGAAGTTGAAAAAGGTGAGTCTGTAGAAACGGAGTCAAAGTTCGATAAAATTTATAGCAATGTGGCATCTAATCGATATGAAAATCTTCGGACGAGTTACATTGAAATTAAAGCAAAAGAATTACGAAAGCGTAAAAAATAAGAGCACCAGTGCTTATGCACTTGCGCTCTTATTTTTTTGGGAGTTTTTCGATTGCCTGTGAAACCACAAACGCTAACTCGTCATTTCCAAAAGATTGAAGGATATCCAATAATGTATCGTGATCAATATCGAGTATTTCTGTATCTGCTTGTTCAATCGCATCGATTAAGACAGCACTTTGCAATTGATCGGGATATGCTCGTTGATAAAGAATAGCAGGATCTAATTGATGGTTTGTGCACCATTGAACAAAAAGTTGAATCATAATTTGTTCATCCTGTTGATACTTTTTAATGATGTACTCATCTCTATTTTCGTTATCCATAGATAAACGCCTCCTGCAGTAATAGTTTGGTGGTAGTAGCATACCAAAAAAATGGGGTACTTGCATGGACTTCTGGTTGTTTTTCCTCTAGAATAAAGGCAAGGCAATGACAGTATCGGAGGGTAAATGATGAAATTATTACAAGTACGAAAAGGACAGTTTGTTTATTACAAAAATGAGTTACACAAAGTATATTCTGTAAAACCATTGGCTAAAAAGTCGGTATTGATGTTCCGTGTGAAAGATATGGAGCAAGTAGATGCTAAAGCTGAGGAAATTACCTTCTACAAACCCAAGCACATGGATTGCTTCTTGTTTTTCGGATCTAAGTATACTTTACTTGAGAAACAACCAGCCGAAGAAGGCGGGTATATTCTGATTACTAAACCAGATCCAGACTATATGGACCATTACTCATTGAACGAATTCGAAAAAGTGGAGTCTGTTGAAGGTAATAATGTAATTACAACACGTCAAAACACTGTTAAATCAAAAGAGTTTCTAGTAATGGCACCAGGTGAAATATCAGGTAGCAACGACATTGCTTACTTTAAAATAGCGGATGTTCCAGCAGAACAGCTGGAAGAAGATGCTAAGTTGGAAGAAGTACTGCGTGAGAAAAACGCAATCCGCCCTTCAATTGGCGATGTTTACTTAAACTTAGATAATACAGGAACAGCAATGGTAGTAGCGATTTTTGGTGAAGAAGTGACTTTAGGTACAGGAGACCGACTTACTTTCCACCAGCTCTATAAAGCAGATAACTGGAGCTACTTATACAATGTTGCTGACGGTGATTTCAGATAATCATGAAAAAGACGACCTATGGGTCGTCTTTTTTGATTCCATTTCTTAAAAGATGCTGCTTTTACGAATTTCACATGACTCATGTGTTTAATACATCGTGTAATTCAGGTGTTTTGTTAATAATGCTAGCTGCAAAAGGACATTCAGGGTTAATTTTTTTGTTTTCGCTACGTGCATATTCAACAATTTGCTCGACTAATTTTTTGCCGATGCCTTGCCCTTCAAGTTTTGAAGAAACTTCAGTATGGTCGACAGTTAATACATCATCGTTTGATGTATAGCTAAGAAATGCTAGCTCTTCAGCATTTTCTGAAACTGAGATTTTATTGTCTTTATGTGTGAAATCCATTTTGAATCCCCTCTCTAATTTGAGTTACTTTGTCTTTTCTTGTATTCCCATTATTACTATAGCTAGTCAACCATTCACAAAGTTTTTAGTTATTTGTTACCGCAGAGTAGTTAAAAGTGAAAAATGGGGTATGACAAAGAACAAGAGGTGATGATAATGGAACAATTAGCAAAAAAAACGATTGATCAGATTGAAAAAGTATTTGATATTCCTTCTGGATACCGGAGAGCACATGCGAGAGGAAAGAGTTATAAAGCAAAGTTTACCGCTACCGGTTCAGCTGAACAGTTTACCATCGCTTCGCATTTTCAAAAAGGAGAGACTAGAGCGTTTGTACGGTTTTCACATTTTTCTCCAGACCCGATGTGGACCGATGCAATGTCTCCAGTTAAAGGAATGGCTGTCCAATTTCATTTATCAGACGGTAGAACGACGAACATTGTTGGAGTTACTTCTCCGATTTTCTTTGCTAAAACACCTGAAATCTTTAGTGAGATGATTGGCGTTGTGAAATCGTTTAAAAAAGGCAAACCGAATTTAAAAGAATTAGGTAGTTTGTTAATGGATTATCCTGAAAGCGGTGCAATGATAAAAAATATCCGAAAAATGCAAGCTCCTTCTAGTTTTACGACAGGACAGTATCATGCGATTCATGTTTTTTATTTTATAAATCAACAAGGACAGAGACAACCGATTAAATATGTGTGGGAACCCGAAACAGTCGCTACTTTATCTCCTTTAGATGTGGTTAAACTGCCTATTGGATCTTTTGAAGCAGATTTGGAAGACAGAATGGCAGAAGGATCGGTGAATTTCAGGCTAGATGTCATCTTGGGACAACCTAATGACCCTACAGATGATCCGACAGTAGAGTGGCCACAAGATCGTGAACGACTCACAATAGGCTCTTTAACGCTTACAGAAGAAGCTGCAGAAATAGATAAAATTGTTTTTGATCCAACATGTGTAACTCAAGGAATTGAGTGCTCAGAAGATCGAATTTTAAACTTTCGTCATCATGCATACCAAATTTCTCATCAACGACGAATGTTAGAAAGTTAAAAAACACAGCTCCGAAAAAAAGAGCTGTGTTTTTTTAATAAAGTTTTCCTTGACGATACAATACGGTTGATAAGCGTTGAACAGCGTGTATAAAACAATTTTGACGCAGTGCAAATGGATCTCCGTAATATTGCGGCAACATCATGTCCATTGTTTCCTTCATTTTGTCTATCAATAAACGATAAACTTCGGCTTCATCATAAAATTGGGTTTCACGACCCTGTAACCATTCAAAGTAAGAAACAATAACGCCACCAGCATTTGCTAGAATGTCGGGAATGATAACTACCCCTTGTTCACTCAAGTATTGATCAGCTTCTGGTGCGGTAGGTGCATTTGCGCCTTCAATGATAATGCGGGCCTGGACGTCTTTCATATTATCTTCTCGAATTTGATTTTCTAGCGCTGCAAGAAGTAGAACGTCGACAGGCAACGTAACGAGACTGTCTCGTTCTTTAACATCAGCCTTAATAGTGGCATTTTGCAGTTGCTCTTCAGTTGAAGGTAAATCCCCTCGATGTGTTTTGGCAAATTCGGCTAGTGCGGGTATATCCAATCCGTCTTCGTTATATAGAGTGACGTTACGGTCACTGACAGCC
This sequence comes from Planococcus versutus, assembly GCF_001186155.3. Taxonomy (NCBI): domain Bacteria; kingdom Bacillati; phylum Bacillota; class Bacilli; order Caryophanales; family Caryophanaceae; genus Planococcus; species Planococcus versutus. The sequence goes on from NZ_CP016540.2 coordinate 336,083, forward strand.
ACAATTTTGTGATTGATCAAATGACAATGGAAGGCTTCAAGAGCTGCAACGGAGCCCACATTTCCGAATCCTTGGACAGCCATTTTCAGTGGACGGTCGTACAGCTCTAGTGTCGTTTTTGCAAAAGGATTGTCGCTATTGGCAAGCATTTGCTTGTTAGCCTTCACATAATCATAAAGCAAGTAGCGAAAAGTAAAGTATACACCTTTACCGGTTGCTTCGCGTCTGCCAAGAGAGCCACCATTTACAACACTTTTACCAGTAAAACTTCCTAAGTATGGGGTGCCGTCATTGATTTCCTTGTATGCTGCCATCATCCAATCCATTTCTCGTTCTCCTGAACCCATATCCGGTGCAGGAATGTCTTTATCAGGACCGATAACATCCGCAAAATAACGAACATACTCTCTAGAAATAAGATGTAATTCTTTTTCTGAGTAATTCCGTGGATTGATAACGATCCCACCTTTGCCCCCACCAAATGGTACTTGGTGAAGTGCATTTTTTAAAGTCATCAAAAAAGCAAGGTTGATGATTTCATCTTCATTGACGCTTTCGTGAAAACGAATTCCCCCTTTATAAGGACCCATTGCATTATTGTGTTGTGCACGGTAAGAAGGGATTCGCACCACACTTCCATCATCCAAAGGAATTCTCAGAAATGACTTATGGATATTGTCGGGTGTGGAAAGAATGGCACTTAGTGAAGTAAATGCCTGTCTGCGATTTTCTAGGTCGGGTAAAAAAGAGTCATTTTCTAGTAAGGCATCTAATGATTCCTGTATGACTTTTTGAGTTTCTGTCTGCATGACTAGAACACCTCCGAATATATAGTTTATTATCCTATACCCCAACCTTCTTGATTTAATCAATAAAAAAAGTCGTCTTCGAGAGTGTTTCTCAAAGACGACTTTTCTTATTTTTTGTTTTTTATCATGTCCATTTCAGAGTTTAACGCTTTGAATAAAGAAATGACCATTAAAATAATGACGAAAGAGAAAGGCAATGCCGCAACGATTATGGTGTTTTGCACTGCAGTTAAACCACCTACAGATAATAGAATTGCAGCTACCGTAGATTGAGCAATTCCCCATAAAATTTTGATTTGATTGCTTGGTAGTAGCGAGCCGCGTGTTGATTGCATTCCCAACACAAAAGTAGCTGAATCCGCTGATGTGATAAAGAATGTGCTGACCAGTAAAATGGCGACGATTGACATGATAAACCCGAGAGGCATCTCATTGAACATCGCAAACAAAGTTTGTTCAGCTGGGAAAGAAGCTAAATCTATACCACTTTTTTGAAAGTTGATTGCTGTTGTTCCAAAAGTGGCGAACCAGATCGATCCAAAAATCGTTGGCGCAAGTACGACACCCGTCAGAAACTCGCGAATGGTACGGCCTTTAGAGACCCGCGCGATAAACATACTGACAAATGGTGCCCATGAAATCCACCATGCCCAGTAGAAAATAGTCCAGCCGTCCAACCAGCTACGGTTTTCCGCATCTAATGGAGCAGATTTGAAACTTGTACTAATTAGATTTTGAATATATTCTCCGAAATTTTCCGTGAACATGTTCAAGATTAACAAAGTTGGACCTAATATTAACACCATTACTAGAAGAACGACGGCTAAAACCATATTGGTATTAGACAAATACTTGATGCCTTTGTTAAGTCCTGACCATGCTGAAATGATGAACAGAATGGTGACCACGCCGATAATCGCCATCTGTACCCAATAAGTTTGAGGTGCGCCAAATAAATAAGCGAGTCCACCATTAATTTGAGCAGCACCAAAGCCAAGCGAAGTTGCTACACCAAATACTGTAGCAAAAACAGCAAGTACATCAACAAGCGTTCCTAAAGGACCGTTCATTTTATCACCAAAAATGGGCTTTAACGTTGATGAAATTAATGCAGGTTGGCCTTTTCTAAATTGGAAAAAGGCTAAAGACAACGCAACCATTCCGTACATCGTCCAAACGTGAATTCCCCAATGATAAAAAGTTCGTTGCAAGGATTCCTTGAATGCCTCATCCGTTCCTGGAACAGCAGTTGCCGGTTGAACGGCAAAATGAGACAAAGGTTCAGAAGCCCCATAAAAGACTAGACCAATCCCCATTCCTGCAGAGAATAACATAGAAATCCAAGTGAATGTTGAGAATTCTGGTCGATCTGAATCTTTTCCAAGCCGGATCTTACCATATGGACTAACAATGATGATAACAACAAAAATCATTAGAATAGCCATAATCAATAAATAATACCAACCAAATGCTGTATTGATAAAATTGCGGATGTTTCCAGTAGCAGACTCAAAGGCTTCAGGCGCGATAACGCCAAAAGCAACAGTTAAAATAACTAGTGCAAATGTGATATAAAAGACTTTCGAAGCTTTTTTCATAAATCCTCCTTTAAAATGTTTTTAACATAGTTACTAAGGTTACCTAAAAGCTTCAAAGTAGTCAACTAGAGAAGTAGTCATATGGGTGCTTAGTTGTCCCAATTCTCCATTTGTTCTTCTTCTGTTACAACTCTTAAATCGTCGCCAGTTATGGTTAATACTTCATAATTCGATTTTTCTGCATAACGTTCTGCTTCTTTTTTTATAAATTTAGGCGAGCCATCTGTTTCTTCATCGTAAAGGATTAAAATGCCATCTGAATTACGTAAGAAAAACTTGTTTTTCTCGATAAACTGCCAAGGGGCTTCGTAAGGTTTGCTCGTTAAACTACGATAAAAATCAGCCTTCTCGACAATCAGTCGATAGTTTTCTTGCTTTGTTTCGTTCCACCTTTTTTCTTGATCAAGAAATGGAGGTAACAAAGCATATTTCAATTGAGGAAATTCTTCTTTTAACTCTAGAACTACTTCCGCAGCCCAGGTTTCCACTCCTAGCTGACCACTTAAAATAACCCATTCTAATCCTTCATCTAACAACGTACGAAAGCGATTTTCTAAGGTTTTTTTAATAAAACGAATGCCTGGGTTTTTTTCGTCAAATATACCGAGTTCGTGTTGTTTATAGCCTGTAACAACTAATCGTTTCAACAATAGCGACACTCCTTTTAGTTAGTCACTCCTTAGTTTACAGGAGAAGAGATAAATTGAATACGTTCATAAAGTGTTAAAAATCTATTCTTATTTATTTGAATAATTAAATTTCAATGGCTATTCATGATAAGATGAGAAGCATCTAGTAAAGCAATAAACAACAAAGGAGGGCATCATATGATTAGCTTAAACGAAATGAAAAAAGCACTTCAAGAAATACGCAGTAGCATTCACTTAACGCCAATATTGACTTCTTCTCAATTGGATAAGCAGTGTGGAATGAACGTTTTTTTAAAAGCAGAGCATCTTCAAAAAACAGGGTCTTTTAAAATACGCGGAGCTACTAACGCTGTCAAGCAGGCATTTGCGAAAGGAGCGCGTTTTGTTACAGCTGCGTCGTCGGGAAATCATGGACAAGCTGTTGCTTACGTTGCCAATCAGCTAGGTATACCAGCAGTAATTGTAGTGCCGGAAGATGCCAATCGTGTAAAAATTGCCGCTATTAAAGCATACGGCGCAGAAGTTGAGTATTGTGGACTAACATCTGCAGATCGAATACCAAGAGCCAAACAGTGTGCACAAGAAAACAACGGGGTATATATACCGCCCTACGATTATCCTGCAATTATCGCTGGGCAAGGAACAGTAGGGCTTGAAATTTTAGAGCAAGTAACGAATATTGACGTAATTGTCGTACCAGTGGGGGGAGGGGGATTGATTGGTGGCATTTTATGCGCAATCAAAAACATAAAGCCAGAAATTAAGGTAATTGGTGTAGAACCCGAAACTGCAAACGATACGTTTCTATCCCTTCAAAACGGGAAAATCACTGCAATTTCTGGAACCTCAACCATTGCAGACGGACTCCGCACCTCACAGCCTGGAGATTTGACTTTTCCAATTTTAAAAGAACACTTGGACGAACTGGTTTTAGTGACAGAAGTCGAAATAAAAAAAGCATGTCAATTTCTCTTAGAACGCACGAAGCAACTTGTAGAACCATCAGGTGCAACTGCTCTCGCTGCAGTCATGTCGGGCAAAGCCGGCAAGAAAAATGATAAAGTCGTAGTTATATTGTCTGGTGGGAATATCGATTTACAGCAGATTTCAAGTATTATTGAAAACTGAACGATTAGACAAATTTAAAGCGTAAACTAGCGATAACAAAATAGCGTGCAATAGATAAAGAAGATGAAAGTATAAATACAGAAAAAAGACCGCATGAAAAATTAGCTGATAAAAAACTAGATGTAACTTCAGCGCAAAAAGTTCACTAAAGGAATGACTTTAAAAAAGCTAACGAAATTTAAAAAACAGGCTGACCATTATTTTATGGTCAGCCTGTTTTTTTTATGAAAAATGCATCCTTGCAATCCAAAATTAGAAGCTGTAACATTAAATTTAATTATTCTGAACATACCGACTAGTTAGTGTAAAGTTTATCATGAGTCAGGAGGATGAAAAATGAATGTAATGGATTTGTTTGCATTAAACGGTAAGACAGCCATTATCACAGGTGGTGGAAGAGGATTAGGGGCAATAATGGCTGAAGCTTTTGCAGAAGCAGGAGCCAATGTAGTCGTGTGCTCCCGAAAAGTTGAAGCGTGCCGAGAAACAGCAAAAAAATTAGAAGAAATGGGTGTAAAGACGTTAGCGTTGGCGTGTGATGTAACCGATGAAGAAGACGTAAGAAATGTCATTCAAAAAACACTCGAAAAATTTGGATCGATAGATATTTTAGTCAATAACTCGGGAGCCACATGGGGGGCGCCTGTTGTGGATATGCCTCTTGAAGCATGGAAAAAAGTGATGGATGTTAATGTGACGGGCACATTTTTAATGAGCCGTGAAGTTGGAAAAACAATGATTGAGCAAAAGAGCGGGAAAATCATTAACATTGCATCAGTTGCAGGACTAGGTGGAATCGATCCAATGTTAATGGATACCATCGGCTACAATACGAGCAAAGGTGCGGTGATTACATTTACAAAAGACTTAGCTGCAAAATGGGGGCAACACAATATCAATGTAAATGCAATCGCCCCTGGATTCTTTCCGACAAAAATGTCAAAAACGGTGATGGAAAAAGGACAGCAAGGATTGTTATCTAAAACGCCTTTAAATCGTTTTGGAACAGAAGAAGATTTGAAAGGAACTGCTTTGTTTTTAGGATCTAGGGCATCGGACTATATAACTGGAGATGTCGTTATCGTCGATGGTGGCATGCACGTCCTTTAACTTCAAGGACAATGAATGGCGGTGGAAAATTATGAAAAATGATATCAAACAAACGAGCATTCTACTATTTGAAAAGAAAGGTTTTAGTGATACCTCCATACAAGACATTGTTGAAACTGTAGGGGTTACTAAAGGGACTTTTTACTATTATTTCATAAGTAAAGAGCAATTACTGATGGACATACATATGGGCTATATCGATGATTTGCTAGAGCGTCAAGGGAGAATTCGTCAAAATCAGCTTAGCAATCGTCAAAAAGTAGAAGAGCTTGTTGCGTTATTGATCACAGATATAGCAGACTATGGACCGAATGGCAAAGTGTTTTTTAGAGAAATGCGCCACCTTCGCGAAGATCATGTGATACAAGTAAAGCAAAAGCGTGAAAAATTTCGAAAAAATCTAGAAGATATTATAAGTAAAGGCATCGCTCAACAGGAATTTCGAAAAGAACTTCAACCTGAAATAATCGCGTTTGCCATTTTAGGCGTTACCAATTGGAGTTATCAATGGTTTAATCCATCAGGAGAAATTTCAGCAGACCAACTAGCACATGTATATTGTGACTTAATTTTTAATGGCATTGTTTGAGACGTGAAAGGAGAAACCGAAATGGTATATGAAATTCCAGTAAAAGTACGGTTTTGTGAAACAGATGCATTGGGGCATATTAGCAACATTAGCTATTTTATATACTTAGAAGAAGTGCGTACTGATTTTTTTGCGGAATTGGGTTTTGGACGCGACCTTAATAATTGGAAAATTATACTCGCTTCAATTTCCTGTGATTTTATCAGTCAAGGGTATTACGACCAAAAATTGATCGTTCTAACAGAAGTTAGTAGAATTGGGAATTCGAGTTTTCAGTTAGTGCATAAAATTAAAGACGTGGAAAGTGGACAATTGATTGCAAAAGGACAAGCAGATGCGGTCCACTTTAACTTCGATACGCAAAAAAGTGAAGATTTGCCTGAAGACAAACGTCAGCAACTTGAAAGGTATTTGATTTAAATGGACTCGATAAAGGAAAGCGACACGGTACAAAAGCGTATTAAAAGCAAAAAATATTTTTTTAGGAGGAGCAAGAATGAAAATTATCAAATTTGAAGAATATGGCGGTCCTGAAGTTTTACAATTTGTTGAAGCTGAGAAACCTGATTTTTCCGATAGAGAAGTCATCGTTGAAGTAAAGGCGATTGGTATTAATTATGCAGATACAGCAAGGCGCGAAGGAAAGTATGTCGTACCAACGGAACTGCCTTATGTTCCAGGATCTGAAGTAGCTGGAGTCATTGTAGAAGTAGGGCGAGATGTAACGAAGTTTCAAAAAGGAGATCGAATTGTCGCCTTAATTGGTTCGTCAGGCTACGCTGAATATGCAGCAGTTAATGAAAATGTACTAACAAAAATTCCAGAAGGTGTCGACTTTGACCAGGCGGTAGCGTTGCCACTTCAAGGCTTAAGTGCATATCATATATTAAAAACAATGGGACGCATTGAAAAAGGAGAAACAGTGTTGATTCATGCAGCAGCCGGTGGGGTAGGTGCTATTGCTGTGCAATTGGCACGGATTTTTGGAGCTGAAAAAATTATTGCTACAGCCAGTACAGAAGAAAAACTTTTTCATGCACAGAAAATGGGTGCTACTCACCTAGTCAATTACACAGAAGAAGGGTGGGTCGAAAAAATAAAAACGCTAACTGACGGAAAAGGCGTTGATTTAGCACTCGAAATGGTTGGTGGAGAAGTATTCAATCAAACCTTAAAGTGTTTAGCTCCATTCGGTCGTCTCGTTGTATTTGGGGCTGCTAGTGGTGAACAATCTTCTTTTAATCCAGGACAATTGATGCGTAAAAACCAGTCAATCATTGGGTTTTTCCTACCACAAATTATGCGTTATCCAGAGTTGTTTCAAAAGAGTTTTGGTGAATTGCTGGCTTATATGAAGAGTGGAGAACTCGTGCTAACGATTGGTGGGATTTATCCGTTGTCAGAAGCTGCAAAAGCACATGAATCGCTTCAAGGAAGAAAAACCATTGGCAAGTTGGTTTTAAAACCATGATGCGAGCTCCGTCCAATGAAAATCTCGCCGCTAACGCGATGTTAGAAAAACTAGGCGTTGAACGGGTTCGGATTGATTTACCATTTCGTTTAAATCATGTCAACTGCTTTATGGCAGAAAAAGAAGAAGGATGGACCATCATTGATGCTGGGTTGAATAATAAGGTTACAAGAAACTTATGGGGCAAAAAATTGATTGATAAAAAAGTTGCCGATATATTAGTTACTCATTATCATCCAGATCATTTTGGCTATGCTGGGGGCTTACAAGAAAAAACAGGCGCTAAAGTATGGATGTCAGAAATTGATACGCAATTAGGGATGAATGCTTGGGAAACTTCTTTTTTAGAAACGATTCCTGCTAATTATCGTGCATCTGGAATACCTGAAGAACAGATATTGAAGATGACAAAAAACGTAGAGGAGTTTCAGGCGCTTGTTTCTCCATTACCCGTGATTGGTCAGTACTTAACAGAAGTAGACACTGTGCAAATAGGAGAGTTCGAATACCAAGTGATTCGTACACCAGGTCATTCAGACGGGATGGTTTGCTTTTACAGTGAAGAACAAAGTACTTTGTTTGCCGCTGATCATATTTTACCGAAAATCACGCCGAACATTTCATATTGGTTTCACGGAGATTCAAATCCTTTAGCATCTTATATCAAATCTTTGAAAAATATACGAAAGTTAAATGCAGAATTTGTTATTCCGTCTCACGGAGACCCATTTTATGGATCGAATCAGCGGATTGATGAACTACTGGCTCACCATGATGAACGGTTAAATGAGACGGTAAAAGTCATCAAAGAGCCACTTACGGTTTATCAAGCATGCCAAGAGTTATTTAAACGACCTTTAACAGTGCATGAACTGCGTTTTGCTGTTGGTGAAACACTATCTCACTTAGAATATTTGCGATACGAAAATGAATGTACGCGTGAACGAGTCAATGGCATTTGGCAGTATAAAAAAGTATAGAAAAGGAGAAGGAAAATGAAAATTTTAATTGTAGGTGCTGGTGCAATCGGTGGATACTTCGGTGGTCGTTTGTTGGAAAAAGGAGAAGACGTTACTTTTCTGGTAAGAGAAAAAAGAAGAGAAAAACTAGAACAAACAGGTTTGAACATTAGCAGTAAAAATGGTGATCTTCAATTGACACCTAAACTCATTACAAAAGAAGACCCCAATCAAGTCTTTGATGTCGTATTGATTTCGACAAAATCATATCAGCTTGAACATGCGATAAAAGACGTAGAACCATTTGTTGGACCAGAGACGATGGTGTTACCGCTATTAAATGGCATCGCTCATATGCAAACTTTAATCGAAGCCTTTGGTGAAGAACGCGTGATTGGTGGTTTATGCTTTATCGAAACCACTTTAGGGGAAGACGGAACTATTGTTCAGACGAGTCCTGTCAACCAACTGATATACGGGGAACGAACGGGTGAGCAAACTGAGCGGATTCAGAAATTGGAGAAAAGCTTTACAGGTACAAAAGCAGACTTTGTCAAAAGCGACAACATCAATCAAGAGATGTGGCATAAGTATTTGTTCATAACCACAATGTCTGGAATTACTTCTATGATGGAAATGCCCATTGGACCTATAAAAGAGCTTGAATCAGGACAACAAACAATAAAGACATTTTTAGTAGAACTTGTAGCAATTATGGAGAAGATAGATGCACCAATTCAAAAAGGAATTGCTGAAGTGCAATTAAAAAGAATCAATAGTATGTCAGCGGAGATGAAATCGTCTATGCAACGAGATATCGAAAAGTTCCAACCTACAGAATTTGAACATTTACAAGGTTACTTGCTTTTAAGAGCTAAAGAAAAAGCTGTGCAAACACCAATTCTTGAACTGATTTATACGAAGTTAAAATTGTATGAACAGAATCTATATGCAGATAAATAAAGACTAAAGAAATATCCTTTAGAACATATAATTTTTTTGCAGTTAGCTACGACGAGCATACAAACGGACTTTGGTGTCTTCAAAAGTAAAGAGAAGGAGTTGGGAAAATGAATGCAATTGCATTAGCCGTTATTGGGATTTTTATATTTATATTGGGTTACCGCTTTTATTCCAAATTTATAGCAGAGAAGATTTTTAAACTTGATCCAAATTATGTTACGCCTGCACATCGTTTTAAAGACGGTGTCGATTTTGTGCCAACTAATAAATTTGTTTTGTGGGGACATCATTTTACTTCAGTAGCCGGTGCTGCACCGATTTTAGGGCCAGCCATTGCAGTGTATTGGGGGTGGTTGCCAGCAGTTCTCTGGGTAGTGCTAGGAACCGTATTTGCCGCTGGGGTTCATGATTTTGGTACATTGGTGCTATCGGTGCGAAACAAAGGTCAGTCAGTTGGAACGCTTGCTCACCGGTTGATCGGTCAGCGAGGAAAAGTTTTGTTCTTGTTCATCATTTTAATCTTAGTGCTAATGGTCAATGCAGTGTTCGCTTGGGTTATTGCCAAACTGTTCATTTCTTATCCAGCAAGTGTTATTCCGGTATTTATTCAAATTCCTTTAGCGATTTGGATTGGTCATGCTGTTTATAAGAAAAACAAGAAAATGTTGATTCCTTCTGTATTTGCTTTGGTGGTCATGTATATAACAGCTATTATTGCTAGCCAAGTTAGTTTTCTTCAAATTGATCTTGTTCAATATATGGGAGGAGAAAATGGAACTGGCATATTCGGACTTGATCCAATTTCAACAGCGTTCTTTATTTGGATTATTGTTTTGATGGTCTATGTCTATATTGCTTCTACATTACCAGTTTGGAAATTACTTCAGCCGCGTGACTTTATCAACTCTCATCAATTGATTGTTGGTCTGGGTATTCTTTATTTAGGGTTGTTGTTTACTAATCCTGAAATCACAGCCCCCATGACTAATCCAGACGCTGATATTTCCTGGTTCCCGTTATTGTTCATTACCATTGCTTGTGGTGCGATTTCTGGATTCCACGGACTTGTTTCATCGGGGACGTCTTCAAAGCAATTAGATAAAGAAACAGATGCTCGTTTTGTCGGTTATTTAGGAGCGATTGGAGAAGGGATTTTAGCATTGATTTCGATAATTGCTGTTATCACCTTGTTCCCTGATCGCGAGTCGTTTTTCGCGACATATAGTAGTTTTCAAGCTTCGAATGGAGCGGGTTTAGGCGCATTTATTGAAGGGGCTACTAACTTAGCGCAAGGCTTACTAATTCCAGCGGAAGTTGCTTCAACGATTGTTTCGATTATTGTTGTATCATTTGCTGCGACAACTTTGGATACGTCAGTTCGATTGATGCGTTACATCATTTCTGAGTTAGGTGTCGAATACAAAATTCCGTCTCTTGAGAAAAAGCATGTAGCGACCACACTTGCGGTTGGTGCAAGTGCTGCATTAGTTTTGCTGCCTGAAGGACCAAACGGATTTGGGTCAGGTGGCTACTTGTTATGGCCGCTTTTTGGAACAGCCAATCAACTGCTTGCTGGCATCAGCTTATTGCTCATATCCATATGGCTTAAGAAGCTTGGGCGAAACTACATGATTACCATTATCCCAATGGTTTTCCTCATGTTTATGACGCTTTGGGCAATGTTCCAACAAGTGTTCTTGCAATGGGCATGGTATGCAGAACAACCAAGTATGTTATTGTTCATATTTGGAGCCATCATCTTTGTCTTTACGCTATGGATTATTTTGACGGCGGTTCAGGCATTGTTAAATAAAACAGATCCAGGTTTCTCAGAAGACGAGTAAAACAAAAAAACAGCAAAGGCTCATGGGTTATGTGGTCCTTTCCATTTATAGTAGAAAGAGGTGCTGATATGCTGGTGTTCGATAAATTAAAACAATTGATTGCTTTTTATGAAGCTGTCCTTGAATTGCCACATCGCACTGAAATTGCACGTGAACTACGAGATGAAGACGATTTATTCTTGTTAATGCTGTATTCAGAGATGTTAGGAATCCCTAATCCTGTGTATTATTACACGTTAGAATTGTATCCATATATGATTGAAGAGTTTCATGATTGGCATCTACGTATGGGGATGGATAAATCTCCATTAACTGGTATTCGTTGCTGTTAGTTGTTTCAGAAATGAGGTAAAAAAATGGATGTGTTATCTAAAAAGATCATTTTTGTAGGCGGAAAAGGGGGTGTTGGCAAATCAACATCAGCAGCAGCAATTGCTTGGAAGTCAGCTGAAGCAGGCAATAAAACCTTGTTGATTTCAACAGATCCAGCTCACAATGTAGGAGACATTTTTAACCAAGAAATTGGAGGTAAAATAAAAGCGATTGCCGATAATTTGTATGCTCTTGAAATTGATCCTGAAATTGAAACAGATGCCTATATTAAAACGGTAAAAGCCAACATTAAAGGAACGGTTCATTCTAGTATGATGGAAGAAGTGAACCGACAATTAGATACCGCAAAAGCTTCTCCAGGTGCTGATGAAGCGGCACTGTTCGATAAACTGATTCATATCATTTTAGAAGAACGAAAAAATTTCGATAAGTTAATATTTGATACGGCTCCTACAGGTCATACGATTCGATTGTTAACATTACCCGAACTAATGGGAGTTTGGATTGAAGGGTTGCTTGAAAAACGTCGTAAAACCAATGAAAACTACTCACAGTTATTGAATGATGGTGAACCGAGAGAAGATCCCATTTATGATGTGTTGAGAGAACGGCAAAAACGTTTTTCAAAAGCGCGTGATTTATTGTTGGATGAAAAAGAAACAGGATTTATTTTTGTCTTAAATCCAGAACGACTACCTATTTTGGAAACCCAAAAAGCAATAGAGTTACTTCACAATTACGATCTCCACGTTAAGACACTTATTATTAACAAAGTGTTACCAGAAGAAGCAGATGGTGAATTTTTAATGGAAAGAAAAAAACATGAAAAGAAATATATGCACCAAATTGAAGAAACGTTCTCAAAACAGAAACTTGTCTATGTTCCCTTTTTTTCACAAGACATTATTAGCAAAAAACAACTAGAATTGTTCAGTAGTTTTTTCAAGGAAGGATGAATTAAATGAAAGCATTTGTAATGGCATCAAGTCAGTGGAAACTAACAGATATGGCAGAACCAAAGGCAAAGTCAGATGAAGTGGTTGTAGCGTTAAAAGCATCAGGAATCAATCGCAGAGATTTAGGTCTGATCAAACGTTACGGAGATAATTCAGCTCCTTTAATTGTTGGTTCTGATGGAGCTGGAATAGTAGAATCGGTTGGCGAAGACGTGACTGATTTTGCTTATGGAGATGAAGTCATTATTAATCCAGCACTGCGCTGGTATACCAATAGTGAAGCACCTCCTGCTGAATTTGATATTCTGGGCATGCCAGATCACGGAACTTTTGCTGAGAAAATTGCTATATCTGCTGAACAATTAGAGAAAAAGCCTGCTCATTTAAGTTGGGAAGAAGCCGGAAGTTTAGCATTGCCAGCATTGACTGGGTACCGTGCATTGTTTACAAAAGGACAATTAAAAAAAGGCGATACGTTATTTATCCCAGGAGCAGGGAGCGGCGTTGCAACTTTCTTAATTCAATTTGCTAAAAACAGTGGAGCTCGAGTAATTGTAACTTCGCGCAGTGAAGAAAAAAGACAGTATGCAAAAGAAATTGGAGCAGATTTAGCTATTGCGACAGACAGTGATTGGGAAAAAGAACTAGAAGGTGAAACCATTGACCTTGTAATTGACAGTGTCGGAGCAGCAACTTTTAATCGCTCGCTTGATGTGTTGAAAAAAGGTGGTCGTATTGTTGTTTTTGGAGCTACAACAGAAGATACAGTTGAGTTGAATTTGCGTACATTCTTTTATGGGCAATATCAATTAATTGGTTCAACGATGGGGAGTCGGGAAGAGTTGCGCGAAATGTTAGCTCATATGGAATCTCACAACATGAACCCAATTATTGATAAAATCTATCCGCTCGGTCAAGCACAAGAAGCATTTGATTATTTAGCATCTGGCAATCAGTTTGGTAAAGTCGTTTTAAGTATTAATCAATAAAAAAAGCCCCTCGGGGCTTTTTTTATTGATACCAACTTCCGACGATGGGATAGTCGAAAGTTTCGTTTTTGAGTGCTCTAAGAATTCCCATGATGGGAACGATTATGCCCATCAATCCGAAAACAATTAGCATTGGAATGCCAATCAAGAAAATGACTAACCAACTAGAAAGAAACAGCAATGCGCCTATCGCTAATTGGAAGAGTAAAGCTTGAATTGATAATCTTTTTACTTCTTTGTCATCAGAAATTAAGAACACGATCACTGGAACAAGAAATGGTGCAAAAAATGCACTGGCATGGACAAGTACTTTTAATCCGGTATTTTCCATTTTTTAACCTCCAGTCAAATAGTTACTATTCTTTATATACGGATAAGTAGCTCAAAAGTTTCATTTACTTATTATTATTCGAGAATATACGTTAAAGCTTTGATAGCTTGGTCACACGTTTCGACAGTAGCACTTGCTTTTCTCGACAATTCTTTTAATGGATGATGCAATTTCTCTGGACGAATGAGTATGACAGGTTTACCCGAAGCAAGTGCTGCACTAGCGTCCATTGCAGTGTTCCATTGTTTGTACTGTTCGCCAAAGAGCGCAATAACTAAATCAGCTTTGTGCATCAACACACTTGTACGCAAATTATTAAAGCTAGAAGCCGCATGATCTTTTGCGATGGCGGTAGATTGCTCACCGAGAATATCGTCGCCGATATTATCTGAACGTTCGTGAATTTCCATTGGACCTACAAAATCGATTGGCAAATCTAACGCAGCAGATTTCTTTTTAATTTCTTCGCGCCAATCGCTATGAATTTCTCCAGCAAGATAAACAGTCAATTTCATCATATCACCCTCCAAAAGGTATTTCTTCAAGTGTATCATAATGGACATAGCAGCTTATATGATTTGACGTTCTTTAACTATAACGGGCATCAGTGAAAGGACATTATCTATTTTAAAGGTTCTTTTCTTGTGGCGAAGAAAGCAATAAGCTTGGAATGAATCTCCACGAATCGATAAAATTTTAACGCGTCGTTTGCTGATCGTGCCATCGTTTGCAATATACATCATATCAACTAATTGTTGATACGAAAAAGCTTTTTGAATTTGTGTTTTCATGAATAACCCTCCTCTATAAATAGAACGTTTGTTCTTATTATAAAACAAGAGCTAGATTAAAACAAGCAAGTAATATCGTGTATAATGGAACGAACGTATATTCTTTTGCAACAAACGAAAGGGGTAATTTGATGAAGTTTTTTCATACTGCCGACTGGCATTTAGGAAAATTAGTACAAGGCGTTTATATGACAGAAGATCAACAATTCGTACTTAAACAATTTATAGATGCAATCGAAGAAGAAAAGCCGGATGCTATTATTATTGCTGGAGATTTGTATGACCGAGCTGTACCGCCAACAGATGCAGTTAATTTACTTGACGAGGTGCTCGCACAAATCGTATTAAAGTTGGAAATACCAGTCTTAGCAGTAGCAGGCAATCACGACAGCCCAGGAAGATTAAATTTTGGTAGTCGATTAATGAAAGGAAACGAAATTTATATAGCAGGACATGTACATAAAAATCATCAAGCGGTAGTGTTAGAAGATCGCTTTGGAAAAGTCTATTTTCATTTGATTCCTTATGCAGATCCTTCGGTGATTCGCTATGAGTTTAAAGATGAATCTATTCGTACACATGATGATGCCATGAAGGCAATTACAGACAATATTAAATCGGTGTATGATTCACAAGCTCGCCATGTTTTTGTTGGTCACGCTTTTGTAACAAGTCATGGTGAACAAGAAGAGAATACGAGCGACTCGGAACGCCCTCTTGCTATTGGCGGTGCAGAGCATGTAGATGTGCGTCATTTTGATGGGTTTCACTATACAGCGCTAGGACATTTACATAAAGCACATTATGTGCTGAATGAAACCATCCGCTATTCAGGATCGCCTTTAAAATATTCAATCTCAGAAGAACATCATAAAAAAGGATTTCATATCGTGGAACTAGATGCACAAGGTGGAGTAACTGTAGAAAAGCGCTTGTTTGCGCCAACACGTGACATGCGAACGGTAGAAGGTACGATGGACGATATTTTAAGTCACGAAATAAGTGAAGACTTTGTCTTCGTCACATTACTAGATGATGCTCCGGTGCTTTTTCCAATGGAAAAAGTGCGTTCTGTTTATCCAAATGCGATGCATATAGAACGGAAAAATTTTTCTGGAACTATGGTTGAAAGTCATACAGGTTCGCGCCGAAAAATGGATTCCTTGTCGTTATTCCATGCTTTTTATGAAGAAGTAAAAAGTGAAAAAGCGACAGATGCGACAGTTGAAATTTTTAAAGAAGTTTTACAAGAATTCCTTTACGAAGAACCTGTCAAAAAAGAAGAGGTGAAGTCATGAGACCCTTAAAACTAAAAATGACTGCATTTGGTCCTTATAAAAATACGGAAGAAATTGATTTTGCCGATTTACAAGGAAACCAGTTGTTCGTTATTTCTGGAAGTACGGGCTCTGGAAAGACGACCATTTTTGATGGTATTTGTTTTGCTTTGTATGGTGCTGCTAGTGGTTCTGATCGCAGCGAGTCACGAATTTTGAGAAGTGATTTTGCAGATGACAAAACCCATACTGCTGTTGAAATGGAGTTTGAAATTCACGGAAAAAAATACCGTGTACTACGCCAAATGAGTCATGTGAAAAAAGGCAATAAAAGTCCGACTGGAGAGCGTTATGAATTTTTCGAGTTAACAGCAGAAGGTGAAAAGCCGGCTGTTGAACGTCAAATTGTTTCGGAAATCAATCGACGTATCGAAGAAATTGTCGGATTGACGCAAAATCAATTTAGTCAGATTGTCATGCTACCACAAGGTGAATTTCGAAAACTGCTGACATCGGAAACAGACAATAAAGAAGAAATTCTTCGGAAAATATTCAAAACAGAGCCTTACAAATTGATTAGCGAACGACTTAAACAAAAAAAAGATGAAGCTGAAAAAAGTGTAGTGCGAGAGCAGCAAAATCTCTCTATTTACATTCAGCGCATAAGTGATTCCTTGCCAAGTCGAGACTCCGAACTTTTTGAAGTGCTAAGTCGAGAGCACAGGAACATCAACCAAGTTCTGAAAGGATTAGAAACAGAAATTTTCTATTATAAAGAAAAAATTAATGAAGATGATGAAAAATATGAAAAAGCATATCAACTTCATAAAGATAAGTTGAATGCTTATCACGAAGCGAAAAAATGGAATGATCGGTTTAGCGAACTTCATACAAAACAAAAGCAATTGCAACAGTTAGAACAACGTCAGTCTGAATACGCAGAAAAAGAAAAGGCTTTGCAAGCAGCAGAACGCGCTAGCTATATTGCTAGTATCGAAACCACGTTTGACGAATTGCGCAAAGATGAAATTGAGAAAAGTAACGAGCTAGAACGAGCAATACTTCAGCAAGAAAAAGCAGAACAAGCGAAAATTTCTGCTGAAAAAATGTTTCAAGCGCAAGAACAACTTCAAGATGATCGCGAGCAACTGAGTGAGAAGCTCGTTTATTTAAAAAAATTATTGCCGGTTATTCAAGAACTCAGTGACAAAGAAAACAATGTCATAAACTTGAAAAAAACTGTAAATTATTCAGAAACGCAATTTAAAAAAACAGAAAAAGCACTTGGCATACAGAAAAACGAAAAACAGCAATTAGATGAAAACATAGCCGTATTACAAGATGTTTTAGACTCGTCTGAAGAAACGCAACAAAAACTGTCAATTGCTACTGAAAAACATCGAGTACTTTGTGACTATGTTTTAGTAGAACAGCAAGTACAACAGCAACGAGCAATAGAAAAAGAAAACAAAGTAAAATTTGAAGAAATGGCCACATCCTATCATCAACTAGAAGCGCAATGGTTTGCTAACCAAGCGTATGTTCTTGCCGGGCAATTGCATGACGGAAAAGCATGTCCTGTTTGTGGAAGTATTGAACATCCTGGAGCAGATTTGACGAATATAGAAAATGTAGTAACGAAAGAACAAGTAGAATCGACGAAATTTAGTTTTGATCGAGTGGATGGAGAATTTCGCAATGCATCAGCTAAATTACGTACGTTGCAAGAACAATTGGAAAACAAAACCAGTGAATTAGCAAAGCATGAACTACAAGTCAATCGAGCAGAAGAAGATGTGACTTTGTTTGAGCAAACAAAAAAACAATTAATTGAAAAAGTAAGACAACAGCAAGCACATAAACTCGAATTGCGGAAATGGCAAGAGCAATTGACTAGCTGTGTAAAAAAAGTGGAGGAAGTAGAAAAAAGTAAAGAAGAGGCTTCAAAACAACTACAACAGCATAGTTCCGCTTTCCAAACTGCAAAGGCAGTTTTTGAAAACGAATTAGCTGCTGTTCCAGAAGAGCTTCGAGAGTTAGCCGTTTTACAAGAGCAGTTGCAACAAGCATCTGCTCAAAAGAAAAAACTTGAGCAAAACTGGAAAAATGCGCAAGAACAATTCCAACAGTCCAAAGAACAATCAATCCGTGCAGGAGTTTCTGTTCAACATGCTCAAGATACTGCCAAAGAAATAGAGCAAAAGAGAAAAAAAGCGCAACTGCAATTTACTGCAGCTTTAGCTCAATCATCATTTGACTCAGAACAAGCGTATCAACAAGCGAAAATGACAGAAGCGGTATTTGTGTCGTTGAAAAAAGAAATGATAGAATTCAACCAAATGCGTCATACCTTAACGCAACAAGTCTATGAATTAGAAGAGATACTTAGAGAGCAATCCGTAAAAGATTTAAGCCAATCAGAAGAAGAACTTGCTAAATTGAAAGCAATTTACGAAACAGCTTTTTCAGAACGAACTCGTTCACATGATTACGAAAAAATAGGGAATAAATTGAGTCAAAGTATTCAAGGAGTAGTTGAAAGCGCACTGGAAGCTGAAGAAAAATTCAACCAAATTGCTGATTTGCATAATATGATTCGAGGACAAAATGAGTTAAAAATTTCATTTGAACGCTATTTACAAATCGAGTATCTTGAACAAATCATTTTATCTGCCAATGAACGACTGAAAAATTTATCGAACGGACAATTTTATTTGATTCGCAGTGATCGACAAGAATCACGAGGCAAACAAAGTGGATTGGGTCTAGACGTTTACGATGCTTACACGGGACAGACGCGTGATGTGAAAACCATGTCGGGTGGGGAAAAATTCAACGCCTCATTATGTTTAGCACTTGGAATGGCGGACGTCATTCAAAGTTTCCAAGGCAATGTCTCAATTGATACAATGTTTATTGACGAAGGATTTGGTTCGCTCGATGAAGAGTCGCTCAATAAATCAATTGAAACTTTGATTGATCTGCAAAAATCAGGGCGAATGATTGGCGTCATCTCACATGTACAAGAACTAAAAGCTGCGATTCCTGCCATATTACAAGTTGAAAAATCCAAAGAAGGATATAGCCGTACAAAGTTTTTGATCAAATAAAGAATAAAATCAAGGTTGGTCGTGTTTAACGTATTCGTGAAAAGTGAATGGTAAAGTAACAAAGTGACTTTCAGCAGGTTCGAGACAATCGCCTCATTCTCGTGGATATTAACGAAAAGCAAAGGAGTTTAGCGCATGAAAAATTTTAGTTTTAAAGGACGAATTATCTATTTTAGTGCCATTGCGCTAGTCAGCCTGGCTTTCTTTGTGTTGCAACTGACAGCTGTGATGCAAGGATCTGACGGCCTAGGCTCAATCATTCTCGTGATTTTATGGGCGCTAATGGCATTGTTTGGTATAACGGGTATTTTATTTGCTGTGAAAAACCGAAACCGTCTTCCAAAATGACGGTTTCGGTTTTATATTTTAGAAGTAAAAGAGCTTACAAGAGATATGATAAAATCAGAAGATAATACAAAGAAGCAGGAGGGCGCAAAATGAGTAAGAAATTAACGCCACAAGAAGTTATTGATTTAATCGATATAAAAGCAGATATTATTATTCCAATTGCCAATGGCGAACCTATCAAACTACTGGATATATTAGAAGAGCATGCAGCGCAATTAGATGGAGTGAGAATTCATCAAATGCTTGCATTGCACTCACGTTCATATATTCAAGGCGAAATTGCTCAATTAAAACACGTCTCGTATTTTTTAAGTGGTGCGACACGCAAAGTATATCAACAAGCAAAGATGGAGCTCATTCCGAACAATTTCCACGAAGTGCCACGCTTGCTTCAAAAAACGACGAAGATGTCGATGATTTTGACAGTGGCATCATCGATGGATGAACATGGGTATTTCACTTTAGGAACACAAGCTGACTATATTGCTGAATTTATAGGGAAAGTTCCGTTTATTCTAGAAGTAAATGAAAACATGCCACGGACATTTGGCCAGAATCAAATTCATGTTAGCCAAATTTCAGGGTACGTAGAACATCATGCTGCTCTTACAGAAGAAAAAGTCCCAGGAGTTAACGATAAAGATTTATTGATCGCCTCTAACATTATTCAAGATATTCAAGATGGTGATACATTGCAAATTGGAATTGGCTCAGTACCAAATGCCGTAATAAGCATGCTAAAAGATCACCGTCATTTAGGGATTCACACAGAAATGTTGCCAGATGGAGTAGCGGATCTAGTAGCTGCAGGTGCCGTAGATGGCACGCGAAAATTCACAAACCCAGGAAAAATCGTTGCAACTTTCGCTTTTGGCTCTAAAAATCTATACAATTTTATTAACAACAATCCAGCAGTTGAATTTTTACCGGTTAGCGTTGTGAACGATCCGCGAGAAATTGCAAAAGAAAAAAACATTGTATCCATCAACTCCACGACAGAAGTAGATGTATTTGGTCAATGTGCATCGGAAACTGTAGGAGGCAAATATTATTCATCTAGCGGTGGACAAGTTGATTTTGCACGAGGTGTACGATTTGCCGAAAATGGCAAAGGCTATATTTGCATGCCGTCTACTGCCAAAGACGACACATTATCACGTATCAAACTACAGCTTGCTCCAGGTTCGATTGTAACAACTGGTAAAAATGACGTAGACAATATTGTTACAGAATACGGAGTAGCTCGTTTACACGGCGTTTCTATTTCAGAAAGAGCAAAGCGCTTAGCTGCAATTGCACATCCAAAATTCCGTGACGAATTATTGTTTGATGCTAAAAAACAAGGCTTGTTAATTTAATAAAACCAAAAGTTGTTTTCTTTTGAAAACGACTTTTTTTATTTTGAATACGAAACACTTGTCTTTACAAGTCTATCGTTCAAGAATATACTTACTTAGGTAAATACTTTAGAGGGTGAAGCGCATGAAAAAATTATTGTTCCACGAAGTCCATCAAAAATCTCGTTTATCTATTAAAGAAGTAAACGAAGCGTTAAAAGCCTTTGGGTTATATAGTTCGCAATGGTCGATACTTTTTTGTTTAAAGCAGTTTGGTTCAATGACACAAAAAGAGATTTGGCAATATTTGAGTGTTGAAGCACCAACTATTACAAGAACAATTGCTCGTCTAGAAGACAGTGGATGGATTTGTCGGCAAGAAGGCAAAGACAAACGACAACGAATAGTGTATCTGTCGCATTTTGCAGAACAAAAGATGCCTGAAATCGAATACAAAATTCAACAAGTAGAAAGAGCCTTAGTTTCAGGTCTGACAGATACAGAACAAGAGCAGTTGCTCGTTTTGTTGAAAAAAATAACAGCAACAAAATTTACAGTAGAGGATGGAATGAATGGCTGAAAAAAGACCCATTTGGACAAGAAGCTTTATTACTATATCAATAAGTACATTTTTTATATTTGTTGTTTTTTATGCGTTGCTCACGTATACACCGCTGTATGTAATAAACGATTTAGGTGGCACAGCAACAGATGGAGGACTAGCGGTAACTGTATTCTTGCTGTCTGCGATCGTTATGCGTTTTTTTGCAGGAATGATTTTAGAGAAATTCGGAAAGAAAAGAATTTTAATGATTTCTCTTTTCTGGTTTGCGGTTAGTACCATACTGTATATATTTGTTGGCAGTTTTGCTGTGCTGCTAATGCTGCGTTTTTTCCACGGCATTTGGTTTAGCTTGTTGACCACAGTAGCAGGAGCCATTGCTGCAGATATTATTCCGCCAGAACGGCGTGGTGAAGGCTTAGGGTATTATGGCATCGCGATGAATCTTGCCGTTGTGGTCGGCCCTTTTATTGCGTTGAGTTTGCAGCAGTATGTATCAGCGCAAACAATTTTTATCATTTTAGCAATAATTATGGTGATCGGATTCTTTTGTGCGTTAGTCGTTAAAGTGGATGAAACGCAATTTACGAAACAAGAAAAGCATAAATTGTCGATAAGTGATTTTTTAGAGAAAAAAACGGTACCTATTGCAACAGTTGGGTTTTTAATTTCGTTTGCATATGCAAGCATCATCACGTTCATTTCAATTTATGCCGAATCACTGGGATTGATCAAAGCTGCTAGTTTCTTCTTTGTCGTGTACGCTATTGCGATGTTAGTCGTTCGTCCAATATCTGGCAGGTTGTTTGATACCATTGGTCCAAAAGTTGTCATTATTCCTTCGATCATTATCTTTGGAATAGGACTGATTTCATTAAGCTTTACAGAATCTTCTTGGATGTTGTTACTGTCAGGAGCGCTCGTTGGTCTTGGATATGGGACGTTGCTTCCAAGTTTCCAAAGTTTAGCTATACAAGCTGCAGATAAACACCGTAGCGGATACGCCACAGGAACTTTTTTCGCTTTTTATGATAGCGGAATCGCAGTTGGATCTGTATTGCTCGGGTTAATCGCAGGGATCGCGGGGTATTCAAATCTCTACCTAATGCTTGGTATATTCGTTATCCTCACGGTTTTTTATTATATGTGGATTGCATCCAAACAACAAAAGCAGGCAAATTAAAAAGGAATGCACAGTAAATTTGTGCATTCCTTTTTAATGGACTGTTAAAGTAACAGAGCCGATCTCGCCATAGCTCGCTTCATAAATGCCTTTTTCTAAAGTTTTCGGCAAAATAAATGTACCTGAAGAAATGGCCATGCCTTTTTCGATCGATAGTCCGTGGCTAGCTAGCTCTTCGACTATCCATTTAACGGCGTTGACCGGATGATCTAACACTTCGGAAGAATCGTTGGCAGCAATTTCTGTACCGTCTAATGTTAATTTCCCAGGCAACTTTTCCAATTGTTCGTAACGAATATGATCTTTCGGTACGCCTATCACAATTTTTCCAGCGACAGCACTATCAGCAATCACTTGCTCTAAAGTGATTTTCGGGAACCAATCTTCAAAACGCGAATCTGGTACTTCGATGCCTGGAGCTACCAGCGTTTTTTCCAGAAGTTGATGAACATCATCGTTAATGGACAACTCTTCTTTCGCAATAAAAATCAATTCCATTTCAATTAATGGAGAAGACATAGAGTCTAATTGAATCTGCCCATCTGATAAAGCTGGAGTAGTAAGAGCGCCATATAAAGGAGTTTTTGATTTGAAAAGATCTTGTGTTTCTTTACTCGTTAAGCTAATTTTATAGCCTTCCAATTGTTCTCCATCCTGTATTTTCTTTGCAGTAACAGCGTGTTGAATTGAGTAAGCTTGAGATTTTTCTAAAGAAACAGGTATTTCTTCTTTCGAAATAGGCTGTCTTTTTTTATAAGCCTCGTATAAAATCGTCATCATTTTTATTTGAGATGTATCTAATTGTTTCATTGGTAAGCTCCTTTCCTGCACTGTCATCTCTAGCATATCATTTTAACGATATATTTTGAATGTTTTGTGGATTTACAATACATAAAAATAAACAGATAAGAAGTGACAAAGACTTCCGAAAAGAATGAAAAGGTGAAAAATTTCATGAAAGCCTAAGTATTTAGACGACAGAAAATTGGGTTTTATTCCGTAAATGACACCACCAACGGTATAAGAAACGCCACCTGCAACAAGTAAAAGCAGACCTGTTAAAGAAAGGCTATCTGCTAAAGGCACGACTGCGAAAATGATAATCCAGCCCATTGTGATGTAAATGGCTGTAGATAACCATCTCGGAGAATGAAACCAGACCATTTTAAAGAAGATGCCACTTAGTCCGAGAACTGCTACGAGAGAAAACAAGGTCCAACCAAGCGTTCCACCGAGTGCAATCAAACAAAATGGTGCGTAAGAGCCTGCGATTAACCCGAAAATCATCGAGTGATCGAGTTTTCGCAAAAAGGCAATAATAGGCGGCTGAGAAATAGCTGAATGGTAAATGGTAGAGGCGGTATACAACAAGATCAAGCTAATACCAAAAATAGAAACGGCGGCTACATGCAAAGCAGGTTCATTAGCGTATGCTGTTTTAATGACCATAGCTAACAAGGCTAGTAGAGATAAAATAGCACCTGCTAAATGGGATAAAGCATTAAATGGTTCACGAATGTATGTTGTCATATAAAAAAGCTCCTCGCTTTATGTAGTTATTGAAACTACCTATAAAGATACTTGTATTATTAAACAGAGTCAAGTTTGGAGAAAAACGAATGATGATGTAAAATAACTAGTATGAAATACCACAAGGAGCGTTGTGAATACATGGAAAAAGCAAATGAGCTTATTGGAGAAATGGCTTTTCATAATCAAGTTTTACCAGAAGACATTCCGAAAATCGACTTATATATCGACCAAGTAATTCAATTGTTTGAAACTAGTTTCGCTGATTCAAAACGACATCCAGATGAAAAAATTCTGACTAAAACCATGATCAATAATTATGCGAAAGGAAAATTGTTTTATCCAATTCAAAACAAGAAGTACAGTCGTAATCACATTATGTTGATCAGTTTGATTTATCAGATGAAAAGCGCGTTATCGATTAATGATGTAAAGCGAGTATTAGACGGCATTAACGAAAAAGCAGAGCAAAAAGAAATCGACTTAGAGCAGTTTTACGAAAGTTACTTAGTTCTTCAACAAACCAATGCCGGAAGCTTTACAACCGAACTAAAACGTCAAACACAACAAGCAGCAGACCAAGTAGAACAAGTTGAAGATTCCACGGAATTAGCACGTGTACTGCTAATTGCCTCACTCGTTCATACGAGCAATTTATACCGAAGAGTTGCTGAAAAATTAGTAGATGAGATGATGAAGAAAGGCGAGGAGGCATAATGGTCACAATTTTAATTGATGCAGATGGCTGTCCAGTTGTAGCGCAAACGATTGAATTAGCGAAAGCCTATCAACTGCAAGTCGTTTTGATTTGTGATACGTCTCATGAAATGCACAGAGAAGGCGCAGAAACCATCACTGTTTCTAAAGGCGCGGATGCTGTCGATTTTGTGCTAGTTAATCGAGTGAAAAAAGACGATATTGTTGTTACGCAAGATTATGGACTTGCCGCCATGGTCCTTGCCAAAAGAGGAATTCCTCTTGATCAAAACGGGCGCGTTTATTCAGATGAAAACATAGAGCAATTGCTTCATGGTCGTCATGTAGCCAAAAAAATAAGACAAAGTGGAGGACGCATGAAAGGTCCTAAAAAACGACGAGCTGAAGACAATGAAAGTTTCCAAGCCGCTTTAACTGAATTGTTAAAACAGGTGAGTGAAAAAAAAGAAATGCCTGATACATAAAGCATCAGGCATTTCCTTCGTATTTGAGGTGTTAAATGGTCCAACGATCATTAATAATCGCGATTAACACCCAGTTCCCGCTACTGTTTTTCTCGAATACCATGTTAAGACTTTGCCAATCCATCTGGCTGTATTGTTCGGTGCCTGGATAATAGTATTCGACGATCATAGCATCCGGATATAGCTGATGAATAAACTCTTGTGTCATCGGCTGACTTGTCCGTCCGTAGCGTTCTTTTTTAGTGTACGTTGCATTCATCAAGTAGTCATCATAATACTCGGCTGGTGTCAAATTGATTTCAAAGCCACTACCGTCTTGATAGCCCCACATATAACTATCTGGGCTGCTCATAAAGCTGGTAAGTTGTGCTTTGCTGAATGTGACACCTTCACACCCCCCGCTGTATGGACAGAAAGTCAATCCATCTGACGAGCCAACATAAGTTGCGACGTCAGCAAAATCTTCGGCTTGTAGTTCTGCCAAAATTTTATTAGCGGTTGAAAGTAATTTCTGCTTTTCAGGAATAAAAGCAGGCTCGAGAGCGCGTGCTAAAAATGCAGCAAATTGAGCACGTGTTACCGGAATATCAGGACGGAATGTATTTCCTGGATAACCGCGTACAACGCCAAATTCCGCAAGTCTAGATACGGCATCAAAAGCAAAGTGTTTTTTTCTCATATCTTTAAATGTATTGTCTTTTGCTTCAGGAAAATAGAAAGCTCTATCAAGCATGGTAACCGTTTGAGCGCGAGTGACAGTCCATTCTGGACGGAAATAATTGTTGGGGAAACCGATAATGATTTCCTTTTCGACAGCTGAAGCAATATAACCTGAAAACGGATACTTCGCGGGAACATCTCTAAAGCCTGTAGAGCGAGCGGTATCGTCTAAATTCAACGCTCTTCCAATCATGGCTACAGCATGGGCACGCGTAACAGGATTATCTGGTCGGAAGGTGCCATCGGGATAGCCGTTGATGATTCCTTCTTCATACAAGTAAGCAATTTCAAAAGCAAACGGGTGATCTGCATACACGTCGTCAAACAAAACAATCGCTTTGGCGGGAGTTAAAAACGCACTGAACATCAGGATGGCAGCTGCAATTAAAGACACAATAGTCTTCATATCAATCCCTCCCTTTTGATCTTATTCTACCATAAAATTTATAAAAAGTTAACAAAAATCTTTGCATAAAGTAATAAAATGAGTTTGCTTTATATTAAATGCTAAAAATCAAGAGAATGGGTAGTTGTTGCTGAAAATTTCAGTGTTTTTAGTTTAATTAGAGTTAATCGGGTATATAAAAAAGATGAAAGAATAATTATTTTTTGGAGGAATGGTTATGAAAAAATCAATAATGAATACAGTGATTGGTAGTGCACTTGCAGCAGCTTCGGGTGTGTTTGTTTATCGAGCATACCAAGAAAGAAATACTGTGCGTGTAGAACCAGATATGGATATGCGCAATAGCAGAGAAATAGATGAGCGTGAAAGTGTAGATGCACTAGATGATTCTGCTGAGAAAGGCTTATCTCAATTAGATTCTATTTACCGAGATGATTGGCAGGCTAATGGATTTCCGCAAACGCATAAAGAAATGCGAGAGCTTGAAGAAGACAAATAAAAAGCAACTAAAAGCGAAAGCAACGTAAAGTTGTTTTCGCTTTTTTATGTCGAAATTAAAACAAAAGAAAAGTAGAAGTGAAAAAGTTGTGGATTAAAAAGATTTTTTTTAAATACATATCAGCTATGTTACTTCCTGTAATTATTATATTTTTCTTTAAAAATGGATTGCGTTTTTTAACCTTTGTAGATGGTGTTAACCAATTGATAACGTAAAAAAAGAGAAGTGGCTAGTGCGAAAGACCTTTTAAAGAAATTTTTTTACTTGGTTTTCTAGTTATTTTTATTCAAAGGTTCTGAAAAAGAGAGAAATATGGTATATTAATATTCAGAATGATCTGTAAAATAAAAGAGGAGGAATTAGGATGAAGAAGTGGAGTCTTTTAGCATTACTTATAGCACTACTACTTGTAATTGCTGCTTGCGGATCTGATGAAAGTGAAGAAGATCCGACAAATGAAGATGGCGGGAGTGATACAAAAACATACAAAGTAGGAATTGATACGACATATCCACCTTTTGAGTTTGAAGTAGATGGCGAATACACCGGAATCGACATTGACTTGATTAAAGCAATTGCAAAAAGCCAAGACTTTGAAATCGAATTCAGTCCAATGGATTTTGGTGGGATTATTCCGGCATTACAAGCAGATCAACTGGATATTGCCATTGCTGGTATGAGTATTACAGATGACCGTAAAAAAGTAGTGGATTTTTCTGATCCATATTTTGAAGCAGGATTGTCACTCGTTGTTGCAGCAGATAACAGTGAAATCACTTCTTTAGAAGATCTTGAAGGAAAAACGGTAGCTGTGAAGAGTGGAACGACAGGTGCACAGTTTGCGCGTGATAACGAAGCAGAATATGGTTACACGGTGGCGCAATTTGAAGATAGCCCATCCATGTTCCAAGAAGTATCGAACGGAAATGCAGCGGTGTTGCTAGAAGATTATCCGGTTATTGCGTATGCAATTGCTGAAAGTGGACTGGATTTGAAAACTGCAGGAGAACGTTTAACTGGAGATGAATATGGAATTGCTGTACTAAAAGGTGAAAACGACGAAGTGTTAAAGCAAATCAATGCGGGTTTACAAGAATTACGTGATAGTGGAGAATACGATGAAATTTTAGCGAAGTATATCGCAGAATAACAAAAAATGTAGCGCGCATATGCGCGCTGCATTTTTTTATGCGAAGGAGATGTACACATGGATACAATTATCAATGCCTTTCCTTACTTAATGGAAGGCCTGAAAGTAACCTTATATATTTTCGCGATTGCCATTGTGATCGGCTTTCTAATTGGGTTAGTTATTGCTTTGTTCAGACTGGCACCTTTGAAAATTTTAAACTGGATTGCGAAAATTTTTGTTGATGCGATTCGTGGAACTCCGTTTATCGTTCAATTATTCTTTATCTATTTTGGCTTAAATTCTTTAGCTTTTATCTCTCTGGATAATACAACAGCGGGAATTGTGACAGTAGCAATTAACGCAGGTGCTTATTTTTCAGAAATCATTCGCGCCGGTATTCAATCAATTGATAAAGGACAGACCGAAGCGGCTCGGTCACTAGGGTTGACTTCAACGCAAAATATGCGTTATATTGTTTTGCCTCAAGCTTTTAGACGCATGTTGCCGACAATTACGAACCAAGCAATCATTTCACTGAAAGATACTTCCTTGCTGTCAGTCATTGGTGTTGCAGATTTAACGCAAGAAGGTCGGATTCAAGCCAGTGCTACATTTGATGCGTTTAATGTTTACTTAATCCTGGGAATTATTTACTTTGTCATCATTTACTTGCTCTCCATGCTGGCGAGCTATGTAGAAAGGAAGTTTGTTTTACGATGACTATGATCAGAGTGGAAAACTTGAAAAAATCATTCGGTAAGTTGGAAGTCATAAAAGATATGAGTACAGTTGTAGAAGAAAAAGAAGTTATTTGTGTTATCGGTCCTTCCGGTTCAGGGAAAAGCACATTTCTTCGCTGCTTAAACCGACTAGAGGAAATTACAGGCGGTCATGTTTATATTGAAGATACGGATATTA
Organism: Planococcus versutus; assembly: GCF_001186155.3. NCBI lineage: Bacteria > Bacillati > Bacillota > Bacilli > Caryophanales > Caryophanaceae > Planococcus > Planococcus versutus. Next base: position 364,807 of record NZ_CP016540.2, read on the forward strand.
CAGATCCAAAAGTAGACATCAATAAAATTCGTCAAGATGTTGGAATGGTGTTTCAGCAATTTAATTTGTTTCCGCACAAATCAGTTTTGGAAAACGTCATTCTAGCTCCGATGAAAGTAAAAAAAGGGGATAGAAAATCCGCTGAGAAAAAAGCCTATGAATTGTTAGAGAAAGTTGGACTTAGTGAAAAAGCGAAAGCTTATCCGGGAGAACTTTCAGGTGGTCAGAAACAACGTGTAGCGATTGCCCGGGCACTGGCAATGGATCCAAAAATTATGCTTTTTGATGAACCAACTTCTGCGCTTGACCCGGAGATGGTAGGAGACGTGCTAGATGTTATGAAGCAATTAGCGCGCGAAGGGATGACGATGGTCGTTGTGACACACGAAATGGGATTTGCTGCTGAAATGGGTGACCGCGTGTTGTTTATTGATGGAGGTTATATTGTAGAAGAAAATGTGCCGAAAGAATTGTTCGGTAATCCACAGCATGAACGAACAAAAGCATTTTTGAGTAAAATATTGTAGAGAAATGCGCCTCAGGGCGTATTTTTTTATGGATTTTAGCGTTTGGACAGTATTTGATGTGATTTGGACAGTATTTGCTCAAATCGGACAGTATTCTAGTCGAATCAGACAGTATTCAAGCTAGACTCGACAGTATTTGAAAAAAGTGGAACAAGACAACGCGAAATACACAAATAAAAACCGGTCTAGATGGGAATCCAGACCGGTAAAGCTCAATTGTTTTTATTCTTCGTCAAAAACGTGAACTTTTGTCATTTTATCGCCATTGCTCATTGCTTTAGCGATTTCTATTCCTGAAGTTACTTGTCCGAAAACCGTATGAACGCCATCAAGATGTGGTTGTGGTGCGTGAACGATAAAAAATTGGCTTGAGCCAGTATCTTTACCGGCATGCGCCATTGAAAGACTTCCTTCTTGATGCTTACGAGGGTTGCCTTCAGTTTCGCATTTGATCGTTTTGCCGCTACCGCCAGCGCCAGTGCCTGTTGGGTCGCCGCCTTGGCTTACGAAGCCTGGAATTACGCGGTGGAATGTTACATCATTGTAGAAACCTGAATTTGCAAGATCCTCAAAGTTTTTAACTGTGTTGGGTGCTTCGTTCGGGAAAAGTTCGAATTCGATGATTTCGCCGTTTTCCATGTGGATGTGTCCTTTTTTCGCCATGTTAAACATCTCCTTTATAATTGGTTCATTTTTCATTATATCGATTTTTGGTGTGGCTGTATAATCATTTGCCACATTACAAAGCTTTTAATGAACCACCTTCTACAACTAGCGATTGTCCTGTCAAGAATGAGTTGGCCGATGATGCAAGAAAAACGATAATTTTTGCGAATTCTTCAGGTTCACCGTAACGTCCAGCTGGAATGGCTGCCTTGCTTTTTTCAATAATTTTCTCTATCGAGATGCCTTGTTTATCTGCTGCTAATTGGTCGAGTTCAGTAACGCGGTCAGTCGCAAAACGTCCAGGTCCTACTGTGTTGACCAAAATATTATCTCCTGCGACTTCGCGTGCTAAAGTCTTCGCAAAACCTACCATCCCTGCCCGGAAAGTATTCGACAAAATCAATCCATCAATCACTTCTTTCACGGAAGAAGAAGAAACGTTAATGATGCGCCCGAATTGTTGTTTTTTCATATAAGGAAGCACGGCTCGAGATGTGCGAATGTAACTCAATAAATTTTGTTCAAACGCTTGGTACCAGTCACCATCTTCTATGGCATCAAATCCGCCGGCTTTTGGACCACCTGTGTTGTTGACTAAAACATCAATCCGTCCGAAGTGATCTCCAACATATTGAAAAAATTGGTGGATGTCTTGTTCTTTTGTGCTGTCGCAAACCCGTGCAAATACTTGTTGATTTTTTGACATATTTTTAATTTCCGTAAGCGTGACGTTAAGCTTTTCTTGATTGCGACTAGAGATAATGACTGTGGCGCCTTCTTTAGCAAATTCGAGTGCGGTCGCTTTGCCTAACCCTTGACTAGAAGCCATTACGACAACAACTTTTTCCTTGATTCCTAAATTCACTACACTCATCCTTTCTTAACTTCCTTTCTTTAGTTTAAAGATAAAAGAAAGAGTATTCAAACTTTTATTTTTTAAATTTCCGTCATAAGTCCAATGGCGTGAAACTAGGGTAAATATGATAGAATATAGTTACTGATTAGATTAGGAGTGTTATAAATGGAAGAACGCGAAGTTTTTGATATTACGATTATCGGCGGCGGGCCAACGGGCTTGTTTGCTTCCTTTTACGGTGGTATGCGCAAAATGAAAGTAAAAATTATAGACAGTTTGCCACAGCTTGGCGGCCAATTGACTGAGCTATATCCAGATAAGTTTATTTACGATGTAGGTGGATTTCCCAAAATATTAGCAAAAGATTTAGTAGACAGTTTAGTACAACAAGCAAAATACGGGGACCCTGAAATTTGCTTAGAAGAAACCGTAACAGCTGCTGAACGTCACGGAGACCATTTTGTCATTCAAACAGATAAAGGTCTCCATTACACAAAGGCAATTTTGCTAACGGCTGGCGTCGGCGCATTCCAACCCCGTAAATTAACGGTAGAAGAATGTGAAGCTTTTGAAGGGAAAACTCTTCATTATGGTGTTCGAGATTTGACTGTTTTTAGTGATAAAAAAGTAGTTGTTCTAGGTGGAGGCGACTCAGCAGTTGATTGGTCGATGATGCTTGAAAATGTGGCATCGCATGTAACGTTGAGCCATCGCAGAGAAAAGATGACTGCACATGAAGCAAACATTGACATATTGATGGATTCAAAAGTAGCAGTGAAAAAACCATTTGGTGTTAAGGAACTAGTCGGCGAAAATGGCCAAGTCAACGAGCTTGTACTGATCGACAAGGAAGGCAACGAAGAACGTCTTGAAGTAGACCATGTCATTGTCAACTACGGCAATATCACATCTTTAGGCGCGATTAAAGAATGGGGACTTGAGATGGATAAGAACTCAGTAGTCGTCAATTCCAAAATGGAAACGAATATTCCAGGTATTTACGCAGCAGGCGATATCGCTACGTATGAAGGAAAAGTAAAATTGATAGCAGTAGGCTTTGGCGAAGCACCAACAGCTATCAACAATGCGAAATCTTATTTGGATCCAAAATCAAAAGTTCAACCGTTGCACAGTACGAGTGTATTCAAATAAAAGTTAAAAAATCCCGTTGCCTCATAAAGGCAACGGGATTTTTTATGGGTTTCGCGAACCTTTAACGAGCGGATCATGAGAAGCGGCCTTGAGGAAAGATAGACCCATTAACAGAATGACCACAGAAAAAGGCAAAGCTGCAATAATCAACGCATTTTGAAGTCCTTGTGTCCCACCCGTGTAAATTACAATGGCAGCAACAGCAGATTGAATCAATCCCCATGTAATTTTAACAAGGTTGGGGGGATTCAACATTCCACCTGTTGTTTGCATGCCGAGTACAAAAGTAGCCGAATCGGCAGAAGTGATGAAAAAAATTGCGATGACAATCAAGGTGATAAATGACAATAAGGTGCCAAGCGGGTAGTACTGCAACACGCCAAACGTGGCTGTCTCGAGACTATACTCTGAGATTCTCGCAATCCCATTTTGCTCAAGGTGTAAAGCAGACACGCCAAACACAGCAAAAAAGATAAAGCATACTAACGAAGGAACCAATAAAACCCCTAGCATAAACTCTTTAATGGTACGTCCGCGCGAAATGCGTGCAATAAAGATGCCGACAAAAGGTGCCCACGAAATCCACCAAGCCCAGTAAAAGACAGTCCAGCCATCTACCCACGCACGACGTTCTTCGTTGTTTGGTTCTACATTAAAGCTCATCGAAAAGAAGTTGGACAAGTATCCACCGATCGATTCGGCAAATGAATTAAAAATATAAAGTGTAGGTCCAACAATTAATAAAAGCAAAAGCAATACAAAGGCGAGAATCATATTAATATTGCTCAAATACTTAATGCCTCGACCGATGCCCGACCAAGCTGACCCAATAAATAACACAGTGGTGACAGCAAGAATTACTACTTGAAATGAAAATGTGTTAGGCGTACCGAAAAGAAAAGACATGCCTTCGTTTATTTGTGCTGACCCAAACCCAAGAGTAGACGCAACACCGATAACTGTGGCGAAAACGGCTAGTGTATCAATCAGCTTTCCTAAGAGCCCAGCCATCAGCTTCTCCCCAAACAACGGAATGAGTGTCGCACTGATCAGTCCTGGGGCATCATTATGAAATTTAAAATAAGCCAAGACGAGTGCGACAATGCCGTAAATGGCCCATGCGTGTAATCCCCAATGGAAAAATGAAAATTGCAACGCTTCTTGTATAGCTTGATTAGAGCCAAGTTCAGATTTAGGCGATTGAATAAAGGCATGTGAAATGGGTTCGGCGGTTGTCCAAAAAACCAAACCCATTCCCATACCTGCACTAAAGAGCATGGAAAACCATGAAATGAGTGAAAACTCAGGTTTTTCATCCGCTTTTCCTAGTTTTAAATTTGAAAACCTGGAAAAAATCAAATAAATACAAAAAACCAAAATCAGAAACACGCTTAACAGATAATACCAACCAAAGGCGCTCGAAATAGTAGAAGTCCATTCGCTTGTTTGTGTCTTAAAGCCCTTAGGTGCGATTAATCCCCAAGCAACCAGTCCTATACAAATTGATAATGAAGTCCAAAAAACCATCGTAATATTTTTCAAATGTCCTGCTCCTTTCTGTTTTGTTAAATAACTTTTTAGCGTTCCCTGATTTCCAATACCTAAACAACAATAATCAATTTTCAATTGAGCAAATTGAAATAGATCCTCTTTCTAGTTTTATTACAGATTGTAATAAAGCTAGAATTCTTGTCATTAAATTGTGATGTTCTATCTGTCGTTTTGTCATGCTCTTGACATGTGAAGGTGTTATGCTCAGTTTTGTTAGTGAAAAGGAGGAAATTAAATTTATGAAAAAGCACATCATTACATTAACTGCAATTGCGGCATTAAGTGTAGGAGCAGCTACTTCAGCTAGCGCTTCGTCATCATATACAGTTCAATCAGGGGATACTCTTTGGGAAATTTCACAAGATAAGAACGTATCAGTAGAAAATTTAAAAGGATGGAACGATTTATCGTCAGATTTAATCTTGCCAAGTCAAGAACTTACAGTGGACGGTAAAACAACATCAAAAGCAAAAACAGACAGCTCGACGTATACAGTTCAATCAGGTGATACATTATTTGAAATCGCAAGTGCACATGGAATCTCATTGGATAGCTTGATGAGCTGGAACGGTATTTCGAGTTCTATGATTTATCCTGGCCAAACATTTACGGTTAAAGGTGGAACAGCAGTAGCAGAAAAAGCTACAACGCCAGCACCTGCAAAATCAGCAGCACCAGCTTCAGCGCCCGTAACATCAGCACCTGTTGAGAAAGCACCAACACCAGCTTCAACACAATCTGGTAAAACCATGACTGTTTCTGCGACAGCTTACACAGCTTATTGCGCAGGGTGCTCAGGTACAACCGCAACAGGAATCGATCTTCGTGCAAATCCAAACCAAAAAGTAATCGCAGTAGATCCTTCAGTTATTCCACTAGGCTCTAAAGTATGGGTTGAAGGATACGGGGAAGCAATCGCAGGCGATACAGGCGGTGCAATTAAAGGCAATAAAATTGATGTCTTTATTCCAACGCAAGGAGAAGCTTTAAACTGGGGACGCAAAAACATTACAATCAAAGTACTAAACTAAAATTACATGCTACAAGGCCGAGGTGTTCATTCCTTCGGCTTTTTTTGCGTTTGAAATTAAAAAATAGCGATTTTATTACCACTGAAGTCATTTGTTTGTCAGACAATTTGCATAATCTCAATAAATGGGGGTATAGTAATAAATATTCTAACTATTTTATAAACATTGAAGGGGGTTTGCGAAATGGCGGAGAAAGACAAAAACTTTTCTCGAAGAGACTTTTTGAAGACTTCGGGTATTGCTACTGGTGCTTTAATTGGTGGAGGTATTATTGGAGGCTTAATAGGAGCTAATACAAACAAACAAGATACTGCAAAAGATACTTCAGATAGTTCTGGAGGATCGAAAGAAGTTTCATCCACTAGTTTAAGAGGGTTAACATTTTTTAAAACGATGGCCGATTTTGAAATCCTATCACAAGCTACTGAGCGGATTTTTCCCGAAGATGATTTAGGACCAGGTGCAATTGGATTAGGGGTGCCTTACTTTATTGATGGTCAGCTTGCAGGTAGTTACGGCGAAAACTCGAAAGAATACATGCAAGCACCATTTGCAGAAGGAGAACCTACTCAAGGTTATCAAAGTCGATTAAAACGAAATGAAATTTTCATGCAAGGAATTCGAGCCATGCAAAAAGAAGCTGATAGTCGATTTAAAGCTAGCTTTGTTGACTTAGAAGGCGAACAAATGGATGAAATTTTAACTGCTTTTCAAGAAAATGAAATTAAATTGAGAGGCGTTGAATCTCAGTTGTTTTTCAGATTATTGAGACTAGCGACATTAGAAGGTGCATATGCTGATCCAATATACGGTGGGAACGAAAACATGGATGCTTGGCGCATGAAAGGCTTCCCTGGGCACCAAATGGCTTATATTAAAGACATCGAAAGCGAAGACTTTGTAGAAATTGAACCAAAGTCTCTAGGCATGAAGCATTAAAAGATGAGGGGGAATCAATATGGCGACAACTTTAGAAAGCGTTGATGTAGTAACAGTAGGTGTTGGATGGACAGGTGGAATCATCGCTGCTGAATGTGCAAAAGAGGGTCTTAAAGTAGTGGGACTAGAACGCGGTCGTGAACGTGGAACAGAAGACTTTAGCATGGTACACGATGAATACCGTTATGCGGTTCGCTATGAGCTAATGCAGGATTTATCTAAAGAAACACTTACGTTCCGAAATAACCGTAAGCAGCGAGCATTACCAATGCGTCAATTAGGTTCCTTTTTACTCGGCGAAGGACTAGGTGGGTCAGGAACACATTGGAATGGTCAAACATGGCGTTTTCTTCCTTATGATTTTGAAATAAAGACCATGACGGATAAAAAATACGGTGCCAATAAACTATCAGCAGATTACCTTATTCAAGACTGGGGAATCACATACGATGAATTAGAACCTTATTTTGATCGTTTTGAAAAAACAGTTGGTATTTCAGGAGAAGATAAAAATCCGTTTTGGGGCAAGCGATCAAGTGATTTTCCAACGCCACCAATGAAAAAAACGCCTATTCTTCAGCGTTTTGAAAAAGCGGCAACTGATTTAGGGTATTCACCATTTATGATGCCTTCTGCTAACTTATCTGAAGCTTATGAAAATCCGGATGGTCAAAAAATCAATGCATGTCAATATTGCGGTTTTTGTGAGCGTTTTGGCTGTGAATACGGAGCTAAAACTTCCCCGGAAATTACGGTAGTGCCGACAGCTAAAGAAACGGGTAATTATGAAGTTAGATTTAATTCAAACGTGGTTGAAGTCATGAAAGAAGGCGACAAAGTAACCGGTGTTAAGTATTTTGACACAGTTACTTTTGAAGAATTTATTCAACCGGCAAATGTTGTTGTACTAACAAGTTATGTAATGAACAATGCTAAATTACTGATGATTTCGGGCATCGGTCAGCAATACGACCCCGAAACAGGAAAAGGAACATTGGGCAAAAACTATGCATACCAAATTCTTCCTGGTGCTACAGGGTTTTTTGACGAACAAATGAATACCTTTATGGGAGCTGGCGCACTTGGTATGACGATAGATGATTTTAATGGCGATACGTTTGACCATGGAGATTTAGATTTTATTCATGGTGCAAGCTTGTCTTCAACTCAAACAGGATCCCGTCCAATTTTATCTAATCCGACACCACCAGGTACTCCGTCATGGGGCGCAGAATTTAAAAAAGCTTCAATTGAGAACTTTACGAGAACATTAAGTGTAGGTGGTCAAGGAGCTTCCATGCCTCACAAAGAAAACTACTTATCGCTTGATGGTACGTATAAAGACGTTTACGGTGTTCCATTACTGCAATTAACGTATAACTTTACTGACCAAGATCGCGCGCTTCAAAGCTATATCACGGAAAAAGCAGCTGGCATTGTGAAAGAAATGGGTGCCAAAACAGTTGCCGCAAGTGGTGGAATTACAGATTACGATATTGTCCCTTACCAGACGACACACAATACAGGCGGAACAATAATGGGTGCAGATCCTGCTAATAGTGTAGTGAATAACTTCTTGCAGCATTGGGATGCAGAAAACCTATTTGTTATTGGAGCAGGTAACTTTGCTCATAACGGAGGCTACAACCCGACAGGCACTGTTGGTGCATTAGCTTATCGTTGTGCAGAAGGTATTATTCGCTATAGTCGTGAAGGCGGCTCACTTGTTTAACTAAGGAGGAGAAAATATGGGTGGATTAGCTTCAATTGGCGTACCAGGCCTCATCATCATTTTGGTGATTGTGTTAATTATATTCGGACCTAAAAAACTGCCGGAAATTGGTGGAGCGGTCGGAAAAACATTTTCTGAATTCAAGCGTTCAACAAAAGGGTTGATGGACGATGATGACGAAGAAGAAACTGTAAAAAAACAAAAGGTCGAGGATAAAGACTTAAAAAAATCTGAGAAGCTATGAAGGTGGTTAAATGGATCCGTATGGAGACAGCAAGTTAACAAGTCCGTTGCATAAAAAAGCGGTACAACCAGAAGAGCCTGCGGAAAAGGCTTCGGGAAAAAAACCGGAACCTCCTATCATTGAACCCGAACCACCAAAAGAAGAAGCGACGATTCATGTAGAAACCTTGGTTGATCATTTAGGAGATTTACGAAAACAATTGATTAAAAGTGCATTAGTTTTCGTGTTTTTCTTGATTGTTGTTTTCTCAACGTTGAATTTTTGGTTTCCTTATATCGTTAAAGGAAATGATTTGGTTATTTTAGGGCCTTTGGAAGTTATTAAATTCTATACTTCCATTTCTGCAACATTGGCTTTGGGATTGTCTTTGCCGTTTCTCATTCATTTTATTTGGAAGTTCGTAAAACCGGGGCTTGAAGAAAAAGAAGCTCGTTTTCTTGGTCTCTATTCCCCTGTTATGTTTATACTGTTTGTTCTCGGACTTGCTTTTGGATACTTTATCGTCAATCCACTAAGCTATCAATTTTTGATTGGTTTAGGAATGGCCAATTTTGATGTCATGATCTCTGCAAATGAATACATTCATTTTCTAATCATGACAACCGTTCCATTAGGCTTGCTTTTTGAAATGCCAATTATTGCTTTGTTTTTAGCATCTATTGGTGTATTAACTTCTGTTTCGATGAAAAAAGTTAGAAAATGGTCTTATCTGGTGCTGGCTATTGTCTCTGCGTTAATTACGCCGCCTGATTTCTTAAGTCAGTTGTTGGTATTAATTCCAATGGCTGGTCTTTACGAAATTAGCATTTTTATCATCAAGAAAACAGAACAAAGAAAATCAACAGTTGAAGATGCGATATAACAGACAAGGAAGGTTGCAGTAAACTGTAGCCTTTCTTTTTTTGTTGAAAGAAGATTCTGATATTTAATAGCGTTTCTCTCAAAACTGATATACACTAAAAGAGCAGGCAACGTTCTACAATCCTAAGTATAAGATGGTATTTATAATGAGGAGGATGAGACATGACGGTTGAAATTAAAGAAATTCAAGACTTAAAGAACATGAACGTGTCTAAGCTTGTAGAAGAAAGTGAAGCAGAAGGCTATCGTTTTTTAAGAAGACTTGTCGATCAGTATGAAGATGGCAGCAATACATTTGATCAAGTAGATGAGGTGCTATATGGTGTCTGGGATCATCAAGATCATTTGTTGGCAATCGGTGGATTAAATCGTGATCCATATTCTACAAAAGATGGCGTTGGCAGGCTTCGCCGATTTTACATTTCTGCTAATGCTCGTAGACAAGGCGTAGGAACAAAGTTATTGCAAAAAATTCTTGAAGACGCCAAAGGTCATTTCAATGAACTTGTAGTGAGAACAGACTCTTCGGCAGCCGATGCTTTTTATAGAGCAAATGGGTTTTCAGGAGACCTAGGTTTACCCGAAGCTACTCATATCTTAGTGTTAGCACAGGAACATCGAAAAAAGGCATAGAACCACCCACAAGAAACGGCTTGCTGAGGCAAGCCGTTTTGTCTTGTGTGGAATTATTTGTGGAAGCTTACCCAGCGCATAGAAATATGTGGTAACGTAAAATGAGTGAATGAAATTGAAATGAGTAGGGGCGGTTAAATGGAAATGTCGAATTGGAAAGGCGCTGCAGGCGTCTGCATTAATGAAAAAAACGAAGTCTTGTTAGTATTGCAAGGCGTTCCAGGTGAAGAAAAAAAATGGACGGTTCCAGCAGGCGGGCAAGAGCAAGGAGAAACGCTTGAACAAAGTTGCATCCGTGAATTTTATGAAGAAACCGGGTTAACTATTCAAATCGAGAAACAACTGAGCATGCGTACTGGCGAATACGAAGATTCAAAAGTATCTTTTGAAGTTGTATATTTTCAAGTAACCGTAATCGGCGGCAATATCGTGGTGCAAGAAGACGATGACTGGATCCAAGATGTGGCCTGGAAGCCTATTTCAGAACTGGATCAACTAGCGTTAGTATATCCAGACGATGTGGCATTAATCGAATCCTTAACTATTCAATAAACGAAAATAGAGGGATTATAAAAGAATGGAACGGGTATTTACGGTAATAATAGAAATCCAAGGAGGTGTGTTGGATGAAAAAAGACAGTGAACATAAAGAAGGCGAACAATTGATTCCAGAAGTTGAACCCCGTCGCGATATGCCAACTAAAAAAGACATGGATCCCATGCCAGATCGGGATTTAGAATACGAAGAAAATTCAAATGAAAAATACAAAGACAATACACAAGAATAGAAAAAGCAAGCCATGTATTGGCTTGCTTTTTCTATCTGATTGCTTAGCGAAAGGAGATCGTGCAATGCCACAATATGATTTTAAATATGCCGTTTGGCATGAAGAAGACAGTGTGGACAATGAAAAGTTTCGGGAATTTTTGCCGAAAACAGATAAAATGTATAGATGGATTGATCAGTCAAAAGATCCAGCAGTTAATATTTTGCATACACATACGATTGATCGTGGAAAAGAATCTTTGTGGGGTCACTCATTTACAGGCAAAGTGCAAAGTCGAAATCTGCGCGTGAAGTGTTTCATTTTTATTTATCCAAAGATCTATTTATTACGAGCAAAATTGATTTTGAAAAAGATGCAGACTTGGATAAAGATGAGATTTTGCACCAAATGGACAGTGCTGCTTCTTCTATAGAAGTTATGATGGTGATCCTTGGAGAAATCATCGCATCTACTTTACATAAAATTGATCGTTTTGAAGAACGTTTGCATGATTTGTTATGGGCCATTAAAGAAAAAAATAACAAAAAAACCTTGGGGGAAATTGAAACCATCCGCCATGAAATTTTATTATGGAAGCATTTGATCATGGGCTTTCAAGAAATTAAAATGGCCATTGAAGAAACCTTTGGTGAAAGTGTTACAAAAGAAGTCGAATACCGACGCACGGCTACCCGTATTGCACGTTGTGTCATGCTTGTGAATTCATATGAAGACGAAGTCAACAATATGGTGGATATTGAAAATGTCGTGGCAAACTATCGAGGCAACGAAATTATGAAAACTTTAACCGTGTTGACGACGTTGTTTACGCCAGTAATGGCGTGGGGAGCTCTTTGGGGAATGAATTTCAAAAATATGCCTGAGTTAAAATGGCAATTTGGCTATGTCGGATCGATTGTTGTGATTTTGGGATCTACGTTTGCGTTGTATTTGTATTTAAGACGCAAAGGATGGATGGGCGATATTCTACAATCAATTGGAAGAAATTCTTCTAAGTAATCAAAAAGCACAACGAGAAAGTTGTTTCTCCTTGTGCTTTCTTTTCATTTATTTTGCTTTGTCATTTTCAAGTTCCTGTACTAATTCAATGTAGGACAGAGAAGCTTGATCGCCATGCTTTTTTAAGTAATCGGTGACCTGTTCCAATAGATCTTTTCGCAGACGTTCGACCGTTACGAGTTTTTCTTTCATCGATTGTCGTTTCCGCAGTTCGGCATCTTCCACGTCTTCTATTTTTTCAAGCATATCTATTTCCGCCAACAATACTAACGCCTCATTCTTCTTTTCTTCGTATTTTTTTAACGCTTTTTCCACTTTGCGGGTATCGGTATCAAAAGTCATTTTTGAGTACAACGACATGTTCTGATCTCCCTTTCTATTAAAGTGCTGTTATTTAACAATACCCCGAATTCAACTAAATTATCCGCAAATCTTTGAAAGACGTTCCGTAATAAGAATGTTCTGATAATAAATTGACGGAATTTAAATAGAAATGTATGATAGAAGGAAGATGAAAAGGAGGTGGGTAAGATGAATCAAACTGGTAAGCGCATGACAGAATGTCAAGAATATCTCTACATTCTTCATGGCGTTACTTTCACTGGAGTAGCTAGACGGGAGAAGTCTGTCTTTTTTCAGCTAACAAAATCGGGTGAATACTACCAGTAAGAGACATCTGCCTACGATCGGATTTTGACAAAGGCATGCCTCTTGGCGTGTCTTTTTTTGTATGCATGTTTCTTCATTAGGAAGGAAGAGAACAATGATTATTAGTCAGTTTCAACAAGTAATGTGTCATTTTGCAACGAAAAAAATATTTAATCATATAAAAGGTGAAATTATGGAAGGCCAACGCATCGGGTTAGTCGGGAGAAATGGAGAAGGGAAAACGACTCTTTTGAATGTTTTAGCCGGAACTTTACAACCGACCGAAGGAATTGTGACGTGGAAAAAAGAGTGTAGCATCGGTTTGTTAGAGCAGTTGCCTGATGAACAGGAACAACAAACTGTTGAGCAACTGATGATTGCGGTGTTTTCAGAATTAACGATTCTTCAGCAGCAGTTGACACTGATGGAACAAAAAATGGAAACTACTTCTCCACAAGAAATGGATCGCCTGTTGTTACAGTATGGAGTGCTACAAGATCGTTTTATTCAGCGCGGTGGCTACGATATTGAAATGAAGATTGATCAAGTGCTTAATGGATTGAAAATTAAACACTTGAAATTAAAGCAATGGAAACAGTTAAGTGGAGGGGAAAAAACAAAGGTAGGACTGGCAAAACTACTTTTGCAAAAACCAGATTTGTTATTGTTAGATGAACCGACAAATCATCTAGATCTGGAAGCTATTGAGTGGTTAGGTTCATTTATCAGCCATTATAAAGGAACAATCGTATTGGTTTCACACGATCGTTATTTTCTGGATGAAACGGTTACTCATATTTGGGAACTGGATCAAGGAGACTTGATTCAGTACGCGGGTAATTATTCAAGGTATGTGAAAGAACGAGAAGCGCGTTTGTTGGTTGAATTTCAGCAATATCAAGACCAACAAAAGAAAATCCAAAAGATGAAAGAAACCATTAAGCGATTGAAAGAATGGGCCAATCGCGCTAATCCACCAAATGCAGGAATGCATCGACAGGCGAAAAGTATAGAAAAAGCGTTACATCGTATCGAAGTAATCGATCGTCCAACGTTCACCAAAAAGCAGATGGCACTGGATTTTAAAATAGACGGACGCAGCGGAAAAGATGTTGTCTTCCTAGATGGAGTTTGGAAGGAGTTTGGTGATCGGATTTTGTTCCATGATGTCTCGATGCATATTCGTTACGGGGAACGCGCCGCGATTGTAGGGTCTAATGGAACAGGGAAAACAACGCTGCTTAATATGATAATGGGAAAAAGACAAGCCGATGCAGGTGAAGTAAAATTAGGTAGTGGGTTATCGATCGGCTATCTGTCCCAGCACATGCTAGAAATGCACAGTAACAGAACTATTATTGAAGAATTCCGAGATGTTGTTGCCGTCTCCGAATATGATGCACGTCCGATGCTAGCCAAATTCCTTTTTTGGGGCAACATGGTTTTTCAACCGGTTCAGCAGCTTAGTGGAGGAGAGCGGATGAGACTTCGTCTAGCCCAATTGATGCATCAAAATCATAATTTACTGATTTTGGATGAGCCAACCAACCATCTTGACCTAGAAGCGAAAGAAGTGATGGAAGAAGCTTTAAGCGAATTTCCAGGTACTATCATTGTCGTTTCCCATGACCGTTATTTTCTGGATAAACTGTTTCCAGTAACGTATTGGTTAAGAAGTGAAACAATCGAGCGGTTTAATGGAAACTATTCAGCTGCGCGAGAAAAGATCATAGTGCCTGCAACTTAAAATTTTCGGAAGTACAGTTAATTTTAGCTTGCTATGGCATAATGGATAAACATGAGTAAGTAGAAATTAGAAGACAAGGTGGTCGCACATGTCAGCCATAGGAAAAATACCAGAAAATATACTGTTACTGAATGCATTAGATGTTATTGGAGAAACCATCATTATTGCGGATAGTTCGTATATCATCAGATGGATGAATTCTGAAGCCTGTCGATTACTAAATGAAGTTGCTCCTTTATACGGGATGACGGACTGCGAAGCCATGATTGGAAAAAGTATGGACGCATTCCATGAAAACCCTCAGTATCAAAACCAGCTTATGAAAAAATTGACCGACACTCACCGGACGCGAATAACCATTCGCAACAAAGTAATGGCAGATATCGTAATTACGCCAATTATGAGCAATAGCAGTGAACCAGAAGGTTACATTGTCATGCTTATGGATGTCACGATGCAAGCGGAAGAACAGGAACGAAGCGCAAAATTGATCGAAAAATTATCAATCCCTATTTTGAACATATGGGATAAGACAATTGCTTTGCCTTTAATTGGAAATTTCGACAGAAATCGAACAAATCAATTGATTGCGACGGTTTTAATGGAATGCTCTGAGAAGCAAATCGAGTATGTCCTAATCGACTTAAGTGGTATCACAGAGTTTGAAAACCAGGTTCGGTACCAGATTCAAATGATGAATGATACATTGAATTTAATAGGAACTAGCTGCATTCTTGTAGGTATCAGTCCCAAGCTGGCGCTGTCAATTGTCCAGATAGATAGTAAGACTCCGATATTCAGTACAGCCCATGAAGGGTTGAAGCACATCATACAATTACAAAAAAAATAAAACAAGCGCTTATCCAGTAAGTTGGGTAAGCGCTTGTTGATTTAATAGGAGAGAAAAAGCTGATATGAATCAGTAGATTTTTATTCTTCTGATGAAACGCTGAAACAGCTACTTTCTATCGCTTGGTAGGCTGTTGTAGTAAAGGCAGCTTGTTCAGGAATTTTTGTAGTTACTTGATTTTTTTCGGGAATTTCTAAAGTATTATTCTCTCGTGTTTCAATGTATGCGTACATGCTTTCTCGATTGATTGCTTTTTCTAAGGGATTTCCGTAAAAAGTGAGGAGGATTAATCCGCAAGCGCTAGCAATTAAAATAATGCTCAAAAGTGAAAGAAACCCTTTCATAAGTAAATCCCGCCTTTTTGTCTATTCATAATAGAAGGAACGATGTTTCTTGCAGTAAAGTTCCCTGTTGCTGTCTGCTGCGGTTTACGGGATACTGGAAATAATAATATGAAAGAGGGGGTAACGAATCATGATGTCATTGGAAACGGAGATTTGTCATTTGTTTAAAATTGCTACTCCACTTATTCAAGCTGGTATGGCAGGAGGGACAACTACGGTTGAACTTGTGTCTGAGGTAAGCAATGCAGGGGGTCTAGGAACTTTGGGAGCTGCATACATGACGCCAGATGCAGTAAGGCAAGCGATACGAGAAATTCAGTCGAAAACTGATAAGCCTTTTGCTGTGAATATTTTTGCAAACGGCACAGAAGATGATTTTAATCGTTTAGCAGAAGTGCAAAAAGTAGTTGAGCCCTTTAGAACAGAGCTGGGGATCGGCAACATCTCATCTTCTTATGCGTCTTCTAATTGGAGTGAAGAACAATTTGCGATTTGCATTGAAGAAGGTGTTCGGATTATTAGTACTGCTTTTGGCTGTTTGTCTGAAGAACAAATGATAGTAGCAAAAAAGCATCAAGTGAATATTGTGACGATGGTTACGACAGTAGAAGAAGCAAAACAGGCAGAAAACTCTGGAGCTGCTGCCGTAGTTGCTCAAGGCAGTGAAGCAGGTGGACATCGCAGCAGCTTTTCATTGGATCGCCACCCGTCAGGTGCGCAGATTGGTGTGCTTTCTTTGGTGCCTCAAGTAGTCGACGCCATCAATATTCCTGTTATTGCAGCAGGTGGCATTGTCGATGGACGAGGGTTGGTTGCTTCATTAGCACTTGGCGCACAAGCAGTGCAAATCGGTACTCGCTTTGTTAGCGCTAAAGAATCTGGTGCGCATGCAGCTTATAAGCAAGCAATATTTGAAAGTGATGAAGAAAGCACAGTCGTCACAAAAAGCTTTTCTGGAAGACCGGCACGAGGCATTAAAAATCGCTTTATTCGTGAATTTGAACAAAGTGGCATTGATCCTTTGCCTTTTCCTTCTCAAAATACAATTACGAAAGAAATACGTACAGCTGCTACGAAATTAGGGAATCCTGAATTCATGTCACTGTGGGCAGGGCAGTCCACACGAAGCTTAACAAAAGAAATGGCTGCCGGTGATATCGTTCGAGAGATTATAAAACAAGCGAAATCTATACTAGTTTAAGCTGATTTAGAGCAGGAAATGCTTGAAGAGATGCTCGAATTGCCGATTCGTACATGCTATACTAACAAGTGATTTTTAAAACGAGGAGATTAGACGAATGGAATGGAAGAATGTATACCGCGGAATTTTAATGGGCATTAGTGATTTAATCCCAGGTGTGAGCGGTGGAACAATTGCGTTTATTTTAGGGATTTACGATCGGTTGCTTGAGTCTATTAGTGGTTTTTTTAGTCGTGACTGGAAAAAGTATTTAGGCTTTCTAGTGCCATTGGGTATTGGAATCGTCATTACCTTACTACTGTTCAGTCGCGTGATTGAATATTTGTTAGAGCATCACTATGAAGCCACTCAGTTTTTCTTCATGGGACTGATCATTGGAGTCATTCCGTATATCATGAAACAAGCAGAAGTGAAAAAGCATTTTACTGCACGACATATGGTCATTTTACTAGTGATTGGAGCAGCGTTGGCGGCTACTGCCTTTGTTCCAACAGAAGAAGATTTAGCGCCAATTACGTCACTGACAGTTCCCGTGTTTTTCCTGCTATTTTTCTCGGGTTGGCTTGCCAGTATGGCGATGCTATTACCAGGAATTAGCGGTTCGTTTATTTTATTATTGCTAGGCGTGTACTCGACGGCCATCAATGCTTTGTCCACGTTAAACATCCCTGTGGCTATGGCTATTGGTTCAGGCGTGATTGTAGGGTTTATCGTCAGCAGCAAAGCAATTCAGTATTTGCTGGAGCATTTTACGTATGTTACGTATGCAGCAATTATTGGACTAATTATTGGGTCTTTATTTGTTGTGTTTCCTGGATTTTCGACCGATACGGCTACATTGATCACGAGTGTGATTACATTTGCGTTAGGTCTTGGATTCACCTTGCTTTTTAGTTCACCGAAAAAAACAGCTATAACAGAAGAAGTCTAATTTTACAAAAGAGGCATCGTCACTTGTGACGGCGCTTTTTTTCGCGACAACGAACGTCGCTTCGTCAGTGCATCTTATGCCCGTCGAATCTACACGGGCGCTTATGCTTTTCTGATTGTCTAGCGCAAGCGCCCAGATTCTAGGGTCATAATTCACCCCGACTGTGCGACAACGAACGTCGCTTCGTCAGTGCGTCTTATGCCCGTCGAATCTATACGGGCACTTACGCTTTTCTGATTGTCTAGCGCAAGCGCCCAGATTCTAGGGTCATAATTCACCCCGACTGTGCGACAACGAACGTCGCTTCGTCAGTGCGTCTTATGCCCGTCGAATCTATACAGGCGCTTACGCTTTTCTGAATCAAAGGCTTTTTGCTTTGTGGATGTTCTGTTTGGCATTAAACTGTAGGAAAAGAGGTGATGTGTGTGCGAAAACTTTTTTGGTTGATGGTTCTGCTGCTCGTCGCTTTTTTTGCGCGGCCGATTTGGGAAGAGCCAGTTGGAGAATATGTCGATTTAAGTTTTCTAGATTCTGTTGATCGCACAATTGAAAACATTGCTGAAAATGAAGAGATTGCTTTAGTTCTTGATGAGGCTCAAGACTTTACTGCACGTGTTAGTGGGCAATTGCAGGCATTGGTGTTTTCGAGTGCGGTAGAATTGCCAGAAGCCGTCGCAAAACCAGAACTCGCTGAAACAGATTCCTTGATCGCTGTTCACAATGTGACACTCGGCATGAGCAAAGAAAAAGCTCAAGAAAAAACAGGGTTGCCTCTGCGGTTGATGCGTAATGAGTATGGTACTGATTGGCACAGCTATCACCAGGATTATCAAAATTATGTTTTACTGTCTTTCGATACAGAGGGCAAAGTAAATGGAATGTTTACGAATCAAGATTTGATTTCTTCAAATGAAGGCATTACCATGAAGTCTACGAAAATAGAAGTTCGTTCTTTGCTGGGTGCTCCATTAAAAAGTCTCCAAAAAGGGAATGTTCAATATATACTAGATACAAGGGAAGAGTACGACGTTTTTAAAACGAATGACGCTTATACAACGGTTTTCTACGATATTCACGAAGGAGATACCGTAACTGCCGTACAAGTAATCGATGAAACATTAGAGAAAGCGCGTCCAGAAATATACGCGGAATCGGATGAAGCATTAAAAGAAGGCTATGAATTTCTTCTTTTTGAACTAACCAATTCAGCACGAATCCAGCGTGATTTACCTCTCTTAAAATGGGATGAACAGTCAAAACTAACTGCTCGAAAACACAGTGAAGATATGGCTGAAAATGAGTATTTTAGTCATACAAATCTCGCAGGACAATCACCTTTTGATCGAATGAAAGAAGACGGTATTGGGTTTTATGTAGCGGGTGAAAATTTAGCTTATGGTCAATACAGCAGCATTTATGCTCACGAAGGATTGATGAATTCCTTAGGACATCGTGAAAATATTGTCAAACCTGAGTTTGGATTTTTAGGAATAGGGACTGCATTTAATACGCAAAACCAGCCGTATTATACAGAGACTTTTTTTAATCGATAATCAAAAAACAGACTGTCAGTAAAACGACAGTCTGTTTTTTTGAAGTTAATTTAATACGAGCCATGCTAATACAACAATTGGGCCCACGATAAAACAGTAAATAGCAAAATACTTTAATTGGCCTTTTGCCATAATATTCATAAACCATTTTAATGAGAAATAAGAAGCGACAAGAGATCCGATAAACGCCATCAAATAAGGAATCGCCATGGAAGCTAAGTTGTCATCGTTAAGAATGTCCGTAATGCTGAGAATCGCACCACCTAGACTGACAGGGATAAATAATAGAAAAGAAAAGCGCAAAGCTGTTTCTTGGTTGATGCCTCGAGCTATTGCAGCGACAATCGTGGCGCCACTTCGACTAATGCCTGGCACAAGTGCTATAGCTTGAGCTCCTCCGATAATCACTGCGTCTGTCATTGTTAGACTGCCATCTTTTCGCTGTCCGTGCATATTGCGAATCCACCAAAGGCCAAAGCCTGTAACAATTAAGGTTAAGCCGACTGTCACGATCGTTGAGAGGTTGTTATCAATCGCATCTTGGAACAGCAGTCCGATAATTGCGGCGGGAATTGTTGCAACTACAAGATAGACAATAAACATAAAGTCTCGTTTGGTTTCTGCATTTTTAACTGTAACGTATTTCAAGCCGTTAACAACTAGACGCTTTATGTCTTCGCGGTAAATAATGAGTACGGCAATGAGTGATGCGCTATTAACTAGTAAAGCAAAAGTCGAAACGCTTCCTTCAATGTGCACATCTAAGAAGTACTGCGCAATTAGCAAGTGTCCACTTGAAGAGATAGGAATAGGTTCGGTTAGGCCTTGAAATAGGCCAAGAAGTAGAAACTTAAGTGTTAACCACAATTGTTCCATTGAAAAAATCCTCCAATGCTCATTCAGTCGTTATAAAAATGACTGTTATTAATCAATCGTTTTAAAACTGCATAAAAAATATAATACCATATTTTCATGGTAAACTGGGTATACTAGTAAAAAGAAAGGAAGTGACACGTTTGACGAACAAGCTCTGGTTTCAAGTAGGGATAGGGACTATTCTGGCTTTAGTCATTATTCGATTATTTATTGAAGTACAAGGGATTTTTGATCCTTTATTTATTATTGCGGGTACAATTTTTGTTCCGTTATTATTGGGAGGTGTCTTGTTTTACTTAACAAGACCAGTCTTACACTTTTTAATAAAGAGGAAATTTCCGAAATGGGCTGCGGTTCTTACCGTTCTTTTCTCGCTTATTTTAGTGCTCTACTTGTTTTACATTATGATTGGACCAATTGTAACTGATCAAATCAATGCATTAGTAGATAATGCACCCGAGATCATAGAAAGTATTGAAGAATCTGCTCAATACATATTTGATCAGCGAGATCGTCTTCCGGATTCAATTGAAGAGCAATTGAGTGGGATGGCGAGCCAAATTGGAGACAGAATCGGTGATATTGGAGGATGGGTTATTTCCTTTATCGGTAGCTTTGTTTCAGGTGTTGTAACATTGGTGCTCGTACCATTTTTCTTGATTTATTTACTAATTGACCATAAAAAATTTGTTCCGTTTGTTACGGGTTTCTTTTCAGGAGAACGCAAAGGATGGCTTCGCAAAACTTTGCACGACATCGATGATACCTTACAGTCATACATCCAAGGTCAGCTACTTGTCAGTTTCCTTGTTGGTGTTATGTTGCTAATTGGGTATTTGATCATCGACTTAGACTATGCTTTATTATTAGCATTGATTGGTATGGCTACAAACGTTATCCCGTTTTTAGGACCTTACATTGCGGTCTTCCCAGCAATTATCATTGCTCTCGTGCAAGATCCAATTATGGCAGTTTATGTAGCTATCATCATGCTTGTTGCACAACAAATCGAAAGTAATTTTATCACGCCGAATGTTATGGGCAAATCGCTTGATGTTCACCCATTGACAGTAATTACGTTAATTTTGGCAGCCGGAAATATTGCGGGATTATGGGGAATCATTTTAGCGATTCCAGTATATGCTGTTATTAAAACCATTGCCAAAAACGTTTATGCACGACGCCTTGAAATTCGCAAAACAGCTACACGCGATATCGAATAAACCAACCTGTGAACTTTGTTCACAGGTTTTTTTTGTAGATTAGTTTGTTTGGCTTGACCTTGAAAGGTTTACACCCTAAACTATTACTATTGGTAGAGGGGGTAAACTATTTTGGACACACGAATAAATGAGGCGGTGGATCTTTTTCAAGAGGTGCTGATTTATGGAACTGAGCGGGTTATTAAATCAGTTGATCATCCTTTATGGAGAGAATATTCACCTGAGCAAATTCAGATGCTAAAGCTCATTGACAAGGAAACACAAGTTACTTCAACAAGGTTGGCAGTGCTACAAGCTGTACATAAAAGTGCGATTTCCAGTCGCATTAAAAAATTGCTGCAAAAAGAAGTGATTCAAGTTGTCCAGACTACAGATAGACGTGAGAAATTGTTGGAACTGACGACTAAAGGACAAGCGCTTATTTTAGAGCTAGATCAAGTATTAACCGATTATATCGGAAAGCTAATGTCCGAAAATATTGCCGATGAAGAGATAGACCAATTTTTAACGATTTTTAGGAAACTGAAAAAAATTATAAAAATGGACGGGGTGTAATACGTGCACAATGTATTAAAATTTAAATGGCCGATTGCGATTGGTTTAATTGTATTAACGGTTGTCTTATTCTTATTGGCGCCGAACTTAACAAAACAAGCAGAAGATGCAGGTTCGTTTCAGTTATCTGATGAAGCCTCTTCTCAAATTGCTTCACGAATTTTAGTGGATGCAGATGCAGCAGAACAAACGATTTCTTTAGTTATTCCGTTAGAAAGTAAAATAGCGGATTCAACGCGACAAACACTCGAACAAATGGTAACCGATATCGAAGCACTCGGTGATCCAATTACGAGTGTATTAAATCCAGTGGAAAGTAAAGAATTAGAAGAACAACTTATTTCAGAAGACCAGCAAACAATTTTGATGCCCATTACAGTGGATGGCACAGATGAAGAAGTAAATGCTGTTGCGGATGAAATTAGAGAGAAAATTATTCCTAAAGACTTGACGGCTTATGTAACAGGAGAAGCCATCATTAATAATGATGTGAATATTAGTGCGCAAGAAGGCTTGCAACGCACAGAAATCATTACCGTGATTTTGATCTTTGGTTTATTGCTGGCAGTGTTCCGGTCAATTGTGACTCCTTTTGTTCCACTTGTGGCAGTCGGAATTTCGTATTTATTAAGCCAGTCGATTGTGGCCTTTTTCATTGATTGGTTTGGATTTCCAGTTTCAAACTACACACAAATATTCTTAGTAGCTATTTTATTTGGGATTGGAACAGATTATTGTATCTTGTTACTAAGTCGTTACAAAGAAGAATTAGCAGCTGGGCATGATGTAGAAAAATCAATTATCAATACCTATAAAACAGCTGGAAGAACATTGCTGATTAGCGGTATTGCTGTGTTTATTGGGTTCTTTGCTATCGGCTTTGCTGAATTCCCAATTTTTAAATCAGCAGTAGCAGTAGCAGTTGGTATATTTGTGTTGCTATTGGTATTGTATACTATCGTGCCATTCTTCATGTCTTTACTAAAGGAAAAACTATTCTGGCCAGCAAAAAAATCAGCATCGCATAAAGATAGTAAATTATGGGTTACGATGAGTAAGCTATCAATCAACCGACCTTTACTGTCGATGTTAGTAGTGGCTGTAATTACAGTACCTTTACTGTTTACGTACGATAATTCTTTATCGTTTAACACAGTAGATGAGATCGGTTCAGAATATGAATCGGTAAAAGGATTACGTGCTATTGAAGAAGGCTTTGGAAAAGGTGATTCGTTGCCTGTTCAAGTAATTGTGAAATCAGATGATTCCTTGATAGAGCGTTCGACTGTTCCGTATTTCGAATCTTTAAGTGAAGAAATTGAAAAAATTGATGGTGTCGAAACTGTTCGGTCAATCACACGTCCAACAGGAGATATAATTGAAGAGCTTTATGTAGACGAACAACTTGGCTTGTTAGCTGATGGATTAGGTGAAGCACGTGATGGGATGGGTGAGGTACAAAAAGGCCTTACAGAAGTTCAATCCAACTTAACGGCTATTAGTGAACAAGCGGGTAATTCAGCTGGCTTGACTGAAGCAGCTGAAGGATTGGGTCAAATCAATACACAATTAGGTCAGGTTTCTCAAGGACTTCAGCAAACGGGGAACATTCCACAAACTGTGGGAGCTTTGACGCAAATTAGTGGAGGTTTGTCAGAAATTCAACAAGGGTTAGCTGGAGCAGCTGGACAGACAGCAGAACTTAGTGCTGGCTTGACTCAATTAGCAGAAGGTATCGGTGCTTCAAATGACGGTCTTGCCGAAATTCAGACCGGGTTGACTGAAGCAGTTGATATGATGCAAGAAATGAGCGATGACAGCGCAGTACGTGATACAGGATTATTTATTCCAGAAGGAACATTGGAAAGTACAGATTTTGAGCAAGTACTAGATCGTTATTCTTTTGCAGATGGCACAGGAGTCATGATGGAAGTCGTCTTATCAGAAGATCCGTACTCTCATGAAGCGATCAATGTTACTGCCGAAATCAAAGAAACAGTAGAACGTACTGTAATAGGAACGCCACTTGAGGAAGCAGAAATCGCGTTTAGCGGAATTTCTAGCATCAACAGCGATTTAGAAGAAGTATCTTCTAGTGACTTTACGAATACAGTAATCATCATGTTGGTTAGTTTATTCGTTGTTCTGGCAATTTTATTCCGTTCGTTGATCATGCCTTTATATATGATCGGTTCACTTTTACTGACGTATTACACATCGATTTCCATTGCAGAGCTGATCTTTGTGAATGGTCTTGGGTTTGATGGGATTAGTTGGGCAGTGCCGTTCTTTGGATTTGTCATGCTAGTGGCGCTGGGAGTCGATTATTCGATCTTCTTGCTCGACCGTTTCCGTGAAGAATCTTCTAACGGTATTACGGTTCGTGATGCAATGCGAACATCGATGGCGAAGATGGGGACAGTTATCATTACAGCTGCAATCATTTTAGCAGGTACATTTGGTGCTATGATGCCTTCAGGTGTCTTGAGTCTCGTACAAATTGCGACAATCGTTATTACTGGATTACTTTTGTACGGACTGATTGTCTTACCGTTATTAATTCCAGCAATATCAGTATCTTTTGATCGCGGTGTTTGGTGGCCGTTTGGTAAGAAAAAGTAATTAGGTAAGTCGTGGATTGCTAAACTGCATCATTTTCTCGGATCACTTTGCCTAACGCGTGGAAGCACTGATGTTGTTGTAGAACTTACCACTTTTAGGTTGAAGTAATAGAAAGAAAAAAAGCTGCGTTCGCGCAGCTTTTTTCTATGGATGTTGGATTGGGCTAAGCGTGGTATACTAAATGGTAATTAAAAATGTGAACTGGGTATACTTATATATTTCTGTGAGTGGCAGTTAGGCTAAGCAGGATTATGTCTTGGAATTTCCTTAAATTTTTGATGAAATAAATAAAACTGAGAAACGAGGGAATGAAATTGTTAACATTTGAACAAAAATTAGAAATTATTGAGTCTTTTCCAGGATTAACGAGAAAAGACGTGTCGATGAAACGTGTGAACTTTCATTTTGAAGAAAGTTTATATGACAAAAAAATTGCGGTCTATCATTTACACCCGACAGGTAACGGATTTGTGTACGTAGGCAACTTACCGCATTATGAAGTAGACAAAAAAGGATTTGTGAACATTCGAGATTTTTCTGAAAAAGAGTTGCGTAGTGTACTTGCAGATTCGTTGGATTATTTGTCTTTAGAACCAGAGCCACCGTACGATAAAACATGGACAAATCGCGATAATGAGAAATTGGACTTGGTTTACGAAGAGCCGTTTTGGAATGTCTACACAGGCAAAAACTTGGAAGAAAGTTTTGGTACTTTTGATAATGCTGAAGACTATTTAATTGAGCAAGGGTTTAAAGAAAAGAACTAAAAACTGTTTATATGTTAAAAGACAAGAAGCCGCGAGCTTCTTTTTTTGTTGCTAAAAGAGGTAAACACGTCAGTTTTTAGGTATGCTTAAGGCAAGGAGTGAGGACATGTTTAAAAAGGTGACCTTATACACAAATCAATTAGAAGACATGAAAGGGTTTTATGAATACCAGTTAGGTTTTCGGATTATTGAAGAAGATGAAACCAGCTTTACTTTAGCAATTGGCAAATCTCAATTAGTTTTTAAGGAGTCACAGAGTTCTGCTGTGTATCATTTTGCATTTAATATACCTGGCAATCAGTTTACGCTTGCCAAGTTTTGGGCTAGTGAACGTGTGACGTTAAATCGTCAAGAAGGCATGGATGAAATCTACTATGCTAATTTTGATGCAGATGCGTTTTATTTTCAAGATCCGTCTGGCAACGTCGTTGAATTTATCGCAAGACGCAATGTGGACCGTATGGGTAATTTCACTGTAGACTCATTACTCGATATAAGTGAAGTAAGCATTACTACGCTCTATGTCGAAAAAGTAGGTGAACTAATCGAGAAAATGGACATTCCAGTGCGCGGCAGCAAAGGTGTTGATTCAAAGACATTAAACTTTCTAGGGAGTGGAGATGCTTATATAATTTTAGTGGCACCAAAGCGTACTTGGTATTTTTCTAAGCAGAAAAGCGAAACGCATCCATTATCAATCGAATTACATGACGGGCGTCAAATCAACATAACTGAAGAAGGACAATTTCAACAGCAAAAGCCAGCCAATCCCATAATGGATAAAATGGAAACAGACGATTTTTCGGGAGTGGCGTACTTACTAAACAATAAAACGTGGACAGTAGCAAGAGGGCTAGCGGATCGTGCGAATGGTCGTCCAAATGCGATCGATACAAAATTCAACATGGGTTCTGCTAGTATGCTGTTTACTGCAGTTGTTGTTTGCCAATTAGTGGAAAGTGGCAAACTTGATTTTACTGATACCTTATCTGAATTGCTTCCACAACATTTTCCGAACTTCCCTGTTACGATCCATCAATTGCTCACGCATACTTCTGGTATACCAGACTATAGCGATAAACAACAAAACAAGGGTGTAGAAAATGTATGGAAAGATACACCAATGTATTTGATGCAAACGGCTTCAGATTTTATCACCTTGTTTAACGAACGACCGATGATGTTTGAGCCAGGTAAAAAATTCGATTATAATCATGCTGGATTTATTGCACTTGGTTTGATTGTTGAAAAAGTAACAGAACAAGCATTCACCACTGTGATAGAAAAACAAATTTTTGAGTCAGCAAGTATGAAAAATTCAGGTTACTTCGATTTAAATCGTCTACCGAGTCAAACTGCTTTTGGTTATATAGAGGATGTGGAATGGCATACAAATCAATATGCCATTCCGATTCGTGGAGGTGCTGACGGAGGGGCTTACGTTACGGCAAGCGACATGGCGAATTTCTGGGAGTGTTTAATGAATGGCACGTTGATGTCTAAAGACATGTTAAAGACTTTGCTTCACATCCATGTCTCTGCAGCGGATCGTCATTACGGATACGGAATAGACATAAACGATGGAGCTAATGGCGCTTTAAACTATTCTATTTTAGGTAATGGACCAGGGATCAGTTTTTATTCAGCATTTTATCCAAAAGAATCTATTATTTTGACAGTTTTATCGAATAAAACAGATGGTGCAAGTGAAATTAGTGAAACAATTAAAACATTAAAAATTAAAAAGGAGTGAAGGTATGAGTGGCAAAAAACTAGCGATGGCAATTGTTATTGGTACAATTGGCTTTAGCGCACTGATTTTTGCAGTTTTTCAGTTGTATTTTTCAATGAATTAATCAAAATACCCCAATTAGGACATGTCCTAATTGGGGTATTTAAAAACAAAAAAATAAGCTCTTCCGAAGAAGAGCTCATTGATAAGTTAGCTTTAGATTAAGCTTTTTGTACGTTAGTAGCTTGAAGACCGCGTTGGCCTTGTTCGATATCAAACGTTACTTCTTGACCTTCGTCAAGTGATTTAAAGCCTTCGCTTTGGATTGCAGAGAAATGTACGAATACATCGTCGCCGCCTTCGCGTTCGATGAAGCCAAATCCTTTTTCTGAGTTAAACCATTTTACTTTACCTTGTTCCATGTGTATTTCCTCCTCGTATGCGTGAGCATACATTGTATTACTATCCTTGCTCAAATCTTGCAGATGAACATCTGACACTTCGTAAAAAGTTATCCGAACAAAAATAATTCTTCCTTAGAATAACACGGGGTTACATATATTGCAAGTGATATTCCAATATTCTTTTTGATATGACGTTAACTCATCGTAGTTAGCGATGAAAAAATAAATAAAGTAATCCTTTAATAAGATGATTTTAAAAATTTAAAGACGTGTAGAAGTGGAAGTGTTATTCTAGAGCTACATAAAACAATGGAGGAGAATGGCCGATGAAGTTGCTGTATGAAGGCACAATTACGAACCAAGTGCTTCACAAAAAACTTCCTTTTTATATGAAGCGCTTGTACTTAGAAGATTTACCTGTAATAGAACAAGTTCAAGCAAAAGTGATCGATTCAATCTCTGAGAAAAATTCGCTTCAAGCTTTAACAACGGAAGAATTTTTATTTATTTTAAATGAACGTGGACTACTAATAGGTGCTTTTGTCGAGGCTGAATTGATTGGGTTTAGAGCCTTATTAATTCCTGAAATTGACGATGAGCATTTGGGGTGGGATATCGGACTTTCACCAGAAGAGTTGCAAAAAGTAATTTATCAGGAAATTTCGGTAGTTCTTCCTGAATATCGCGGAAATCGTCTTCAACAAAAGTTGGCTGAAGTTATTATGAAAGAGCTATCAACTCTTAAAGAAGAATTTCGCTATATTTGTTGTACAGTTGCTCCAATGAATATCCCCAGTCTTAAAGACAAATTTACGCAGTCTATGTACATTGCTTCTTTAAAAGAAAAGTATGCCGGCTTAAATCGATACATTTTAGTAAAAGACATAGAAAAGCCAGAAGTTCATTATACGAGCCACATTACAGTAAAGTTGGATGATTTAGAAAAGCAACGTCAATTGTTAGATGACGGATATGTTGGCATTGGCTTTCAACTAGTGCATGGTTTTCATGAACTTCAGTTTGCAAAACCCTTTCTGTAAAAAGAAAGGGTTTTTTTATTTCCATTATTCCGAAACTTATTCTTGTGTTATTCGTATTAGTTAAGTAAGGAGTAACTATTTAACTAGAATGGGAAGTGTTGGGATGGGTGTTTTTGGGTTTTCAATGGAACAGCTCTATATGTACACCCTTCTCTTAGCTGGAGCACTCACGGTTCTATGTGTCTTTTTTGGAGAAGATCCAGACTCTGAAAAAGTCGTACGCGTTTTTCAACCCGTACTTATTTTTTCCTTTTTTACATGTAGTTCAGCAATCGGCTTTTTGCTAGAAACTGCGACAGAATTTAATGAATGGTCTGTATTAGGCATTTCAGTATTAGCAGCTCTTTTATTGAATTTCTTATTGAGTTTTTTTGTTTTATTTCCTTGTTCTTACGAACGGAACTCCCAAATAGAAGAATCGCTTTCTGGACAAGTGGGAAATGTTACTACGCACATACCAGTTGATGGCTATGGAGAAGTCGTTTTTGAAACGTATGCAGGAAAATTTTCAAAACGTGCGACTGGTTATAGCAACGAATCATTTGATCAGAATGAGAAAGTAGTAGTACTTGAAGTAAGTGAAGATACGCTATACGTCCGAGCTTATCAAACGATAGACCTTGAGAGACAAACCAAACGAAGTATAAGGTAACTTAAAAAAATATAAATTATTAGTTAGTACAAAACGATCAAACAGTTCTAAAAGTCTTTACTCAAGTTTCAAGAGTAAAGACTTTTTTTGTTCTACAATAAAAAATGCAATACTTTTTGGAAGTTTCAATCATAACTGTTTCAGCAAGGATGCGAAAATGATAGAATAGTGATACATGTTCCTGTGAAACCATAGGTATTTAACATATTATTCCATGAGGAGTCTGTAAATGGAGACACAATTTAGTACCATTCCTTTTCTTTCTATCAATATGCAGTATGGACCAGAAAAGTCGAAATTCAATTCAATCGAATACAACTCAACACATGCTACACAAAACTGTGCTTTTTTTTGTGTGCCTGGTGAAACTACCGATGGACATTTGTATATTGGTGAAGCAATAGAAAAAGGTGCAACGACCATTGTTGGATCGATCGAACCTTTAATTAAAAAGTATGCTGAAAAACATCCTGAACTTTCTTTTATAGTAGTAGAAAATGTTCGGACAGCTCTTGCTTATGTCGCAGACTTTTTTCATGGGTTTTCTCAACAGAACTTGCGTAAAATTGCTGTTACAGGAACTAATGGAAAAACGACTACAGCTACATATGTTTACGATCTATTTAATCTTCTTGGTATTAGTTGTGGGTTTATCGGTACAACAGGGATTTCAAGAGTAGGTGGCAAGCTTCCTTTTTACAAGAGTACCCCCACGACTCCTGTTTCATCTGACATTCATAAGATCTTTGAAGAGTTTTTAAATGAAGGCGATCAAGCGGTAGCGATGGAAGTTTCTTCGATTGCATTAGATCAAAAACGAGTAGAAGGTATACACTTTGATGTGGCGATTCATACAAATATTTCAGAAGAGCATCTGGAGTATCATAAAACGTTCGAACATTATCTTCAGTCAAAATTAATGCTGTTTAAACAGTCTAAGGCAGCAGTCGTGAATATTGATGATGAAGGTATGGCTAAAGAAATTATAGCTGTTCTTTCTTATCCTTATTTGACTTACAGCAATAAGTCAAAATCGGGTGCAGATTTGATTTGGACAGCATGTGAATCGTCTGATACCGGTTTGAAATTTGATTTGTACTATGAAAAGCGATGTTGGCCAATTCATGTATCTCTTTATGGTGAATACAATGCAGCTAATTTGACCGCAGCAATCGGTTCTGCTTTGCTGTCAGGTATCTCTATAGAAGATATTTTGACCGTATTGCCAAATATGTCTCAAGTCGAAGGACGTTTTCAAGTAATTAAAGGTCCCGAAAACCGAAAAATTATTTTAGACTATGCGCATACGCCAGTTGCCTTGTCGGCTGTGTTGCGAGAAGTGAAAAAATTATCACACAATCGATTGATCGCGCTCATTGCCGGAATCGGCATACGAGATTTTTCGAAGATGCCAAAAATGGCTAAAGCAGCAGAAGGAAAAGCAGATATACTCGTTGTAACCGTAGATCATCCTGGTGACAATGACCCGAATGTTGTTATTGATGCGGTGTTAGAGGGCTTTACAGTGCCTTATATGCAACCGGTACTGACAGCTGCATCTCGTCGTGAGGCCGTTCTCACAGCATTACGAGAAAGTGGTCCAAATGATCTTGTGCTCTTATCGAGTGGATCGATTAACAATGCGCAAATTGTTCGCGGAGAGTACATTCCACATTCTGACGAAGCGATTATTGAAGAATTTTTCAGTGGCAAAGTAAGCGACTTTTAACTATAAAAGTCGCTTTTTGAGTGATGAATATGGTTATAATAGAAGAGAGAGTTTCATACATATCAGAATTGGAGTGAATGGAATGCAGTATCGTACAGAAAAGGATACCATCGGTGAAATTCAAGTGGAAGCGGATAAAATGTGGGGTGCTCAAACACAGCGCAGCTTGCAGAACTTTGAAATCGGCACAGAACGTATGCCGCATGAAGTCGTTATGGCTTTTGCCCAATTGAAAAAAGCGACAGCTAAAGCAAATCATAAGCTTGGAAAACTAGCTGAAGCGAAAATGAAAGCTATTGAACTTGCTGCAAACGAAGTAATCGAAGGCAAATGGAACGATCATTTCCCATTGGTCGTTTGGCAAACGGGAAGTGGTACGCAATCGAATATGAACATGAACGAAGTCCTCGCACGCCGAGGCAATGAGATTTTAACAGAACAAAATTCGGATGAAAAACTTCACCCGAATGATGACGTAAACATGTCTCAAAGCTCTAACGATACGTACCCAACAGCCATGCATGTTGCAGGCGTTTTAGCGGTAACTGAAAATTTGATACCAGCTGTTCAAAAGTTAAAAGCAACTTTAAATGAAAAAGCACAAAAATTTGACGAAGTCATCAAAATTGGACGTACTCATTTGCAGGATGCAACTCCACTAACATTGGGCCAAGAAATTAGCGGCTGGAGACATATGTTGGAGAAAAGTGAGCGCATGATCTGTGAAAGCGTTGAGTACATGCGCGAATTGGCAATCGGGGGAACTGCAGTAGGAACTGGCATTAACGCTGATCCAACTTTTGGACCTTCAGTTGCAGAATTTATTGGTGAAGCTGTTGGTAGTTCATTTACTTCTGCAGAAAACAAATTCCATGCACTAACCAGCCACGATGAAATGGTCTATACACATGGTGCGATCAAAGCATTGGCTGCAGACGCAATGAAAATTGCAAACGACGTTCGCTGGTTAGCGAGTGGTCCACGCAGTGGCATTGGTGAAATCACCATTCCTGCAAATGAGCCTGGGAGTTCAATCATGCCAGGTAAAGTAAACCCAACACAAAGTGAAGCGTTGACGATGGTTGCAGCTCAAGTAATGGGTAACGATGCAACAATTGGCTTTTCTGCAAGCCAAGGAAACTTTGAATTAAACGTATTCAAACCAGTTATTGCGTACAACTTCCTTCAGTCTGTTCGTTTGTTGGCAGACAGCTTGAACAGTTTTAATGATCATTGTGCAATTGGCATTGAAGCCAATCTTGATGTGATTCAAAACCACGTTAGCAATTCATTGATGTTGGTAACAGCGTTGAATACGCATATTGGTTATGAAAAAGCAGCAGCGATTGCAAAACAAGCTCACAAAGATGGATTGACGTTAAAAGAATCGGCTGTAAACAGCGGACATTTAACGGCAGACCAGTTTGACGAGTGGGTTAAACCAGAGAATATGGTAGGAAAATAAAAAAAGACCGGAATTTTCCGGTCTTTTTTTTCTGTTCGTTTACTTTCCGCTCTTGTATTGCATATAAACTACTTGTGTAACTAAAAAATCTTCCATGCCGTGTTTGCCATCTGCGCCTCCGAGTCCGGATTTGCGCATGCCGGCGTGGTAGCCTTGAACCGCTTCAAAGTTTTCACGGTTTACATAAGTTTCACCAAACTTCATTTCGTTAACAACTTGCATGGCTTCATTCAAATCGTCTGTATAAACCGATGAAGAAAGACCGAATTCGGTATCATTGGCCTTTTCAATTGCTTCTGCTTATTATACGTTGCAATTGGTAGGACAGGTCCGAAAATTTCATCGCGGATAATCATCGAGTCATGTTCACATTTGTTAATAGCGTTGGCTTGTAGAAAAAGCCAGGCAGGTTCGTATCGCGTTCGCCACCAATTGCGACAGTTGAACCTTCTTTTACCGCTTGTTTAACCATTTCATGTACCTTATCAAGGCGGTCTTGACTGACTAGAGGACCGACATCTGCATCTTTATTTTGACGTGGATTGTCTAGAACTTTCGATTCGAATATGGCAGTCAGTTTTTTGACGAATTCATCAGCAACATGTCCATGTACATAAACGCGTTCAGCATTCTTAGTGGGTACAAAAGGGTTTTAATCCAGCTGTGGCGAATTAATAAAACAAAGACGAATTTTAAAAAAGAGGTGCATTATGCAAAAGTCATTTGTTATGTCATGGAGTGGTGGGAAAGATTCGGCTCTTGCTTATTACAGAGCAGTATTAGAAGGACATGTGCCGCTGGCATTGCTTACAATGTTTGAAGAAGACGGCACAAAGTCAAGATCACATGGGTTGCCGATTGATGTGATGGAAGCACAAGCTGAACGTATGGGTCTTCCTTTACTCATTGGTAAAGCAAGTTGGTCTGGGTATGAACAAGAATTTATTGAACAGCTCAAAAAATGCAAAGCACAAGGCATCGATATGGGTGTTTATGGCGATATTGATTTAGAGGATCATGTAGCATGGGTTAAGAAAGTTAGTGCTGAAGCTGAAATGGATGTTCACCATCCGCTTTGGCAAGAGCCGCGTAAAGATTTATTAAAAGAATTAATCAAAGAAGGCTTTAAGGCTGTCATTACTGTAGTTGATACAAAGAGACTAGATGAGCGCTTTTTAGGGCGAGAATTTACACTTGAGCTAATTGACGAGTTGGAGGCTGCTGGTGTCGATGCTTGTGGAGAAGAAGGAGAATTTCACACCATTATCGTGGATGGACCAATTTTTGTCGAGCCGATACCTGTTGAATTTGGTGAAAAAATCAACTTTGACCATTACGGTATATTAGAAGTGAAACTTCAGTCAGGGGAGTGATTGTTGATGATTCAAATTATAGGGATGGAAGAAAAACATATTCGACAAATGTCTGCGTTGTTAGCAAAGCGGCAACAACGAGAACGAAAAGTCTTTAACTTTCTACCTGAACGGTTTGAAGAAATTGATGATACAGAAGAAGTTTTAAGAAAGTTACTTGTACGTCCTTTTATTAATGGCATTGTAGCAGTAAGAGGCATTGATGTCATTGGCTATTTACTGTATGAATTCAAAGAAGACGCTAAGAATGGACGTTATGTTTGGATGGATTACGAATCGATTGCGATTAGTGAGCGTGAGCATCCTCGGCTATTGAGGTTATTGTATGCGAATGCTGGAGCCGAGTGGATCAAGCATGGTTACTTTAACCATATACTTCTAGCGCCTCTCAGCGACGAAACTGTCATTGATCAATGGCTGGACCAGTCGTTTAGTTTTGACCAAAAATATGGAATTCTATCATTATATGACTACGAGCCTAAAGAAGAACCAATTCCAAAGCTAAAGTTTCGCGAAGGAAGTAAAGAAGATTCACCGCTATTGAAGAAAGTAGCCATGTGGAACAGTATTTATCAAGCAACAGCTCCTTCTTGGCAACCGATTACAAAAGAAACCTTAGAAGATGTTAAAGAAAGCTATGAAGCTCTTAGTGAAAATCAAGATGCTTATTTATGGATGGCAGAACAAGGAGATCGAGTTGCCGGATTCCATGTTTACTTTCGTAAAGAAAATCCGGTAAGTTTGGTCATTCCTGAAAACTGCGTAGAATTACCTGCTGCTTCAACAAATCCTGCCCTTCGTGGGAGAGGCATTGGACGCGCATTAGCCAATCACTGCTTTAGCGAGATGAAAAAGCAAGGTTTTGACTATATTATTGCAGACTGGCGTACATCAAACCAGTTAGCTTCATACTTCTGGCCAAAAATGGGTTTTCAGCCTGTAATGGTTCGGATGACAAGGCAAATCGATCCCCGCATCGCTTGGGCGCGTGGAGAATAGTTAACGTGTTACTAGCTTAGTTCAACACTCCAAGAAGCTGTAAAAAAGGAGGCCGTTTGGTTATGCATACCAAACGACTTTCTTTTTTTAATCTATCTTATCTTCAGGACGCCATCCACGCTGTAAGTCACGAATTGACAAACCAAAAGTCATCTCTAGATGAGGATAATCTTTAAATCGTTGCCAGTCTCCTCCCCAGTCAAAGCCTAAGTTTTTGCCAATCATGGCCACTTCAAACCAATCGCTTTCTCCGTTGCCATTGTCGTCTCGTTCAATATCCCAAACGACTGAGTCGTCATCTAAACGCAACGCAAAATCAATGGCTAAACCGTAATTGTGATAGGATTCACCAGCTTCTGCATAAGTAACAATAGATCCGGACATCGTGCGTCCTTGACCATGCAAGCTATCTTGTTCTTCTGGAGAACGATAACCGTCTGTAATCAAAATTTCAATGCCGATTTCAGAAGCTTGATCGATTAATAAATCTTGTTTTTCTTCTACTATTGAATAAAGTCCGGAAGGCAAAGAACGAGTGAGTAATTCTTCACGAAACGTTACTTCGTTGCCGACCCATACAAACAAAAAACCGCCAAGAATTAGTAAGAAAAAAACAGAAAAAGCGGTTCTTATATTTTTCAACATGGTTCACCTCTATTCTTTTTATTGTAGCAAAAATCATTAAAAGAGTATCGTTGCAAAGAATTTGGTAGGATAGAAGAAAGAGTAGAAAGGGGATACAATTAATGGTAATTGAATTAATGAAAGCACATGCTTCTGTCCGAGATTATACAGAAAAGCAATTATCACGTGAGGAAGTTAGCGAACTAATTAGTGCTGCGCAACACGCAGCTACGTCTCACTTTGTTCAAGCATATTCGATTGTTTGGGTAACAGATCCAGAAAAGCGCAAATTATTAGGGGAATTATCTAAAAATGCTAAACAAATGGAAGGCGCAGGAGCGGTGTTTTTGCTATGTGCCGACTATAACCGATTGCAACATGCTGGAAAATTACAAGGACAAGAAATTGTTTTTGACCGTGCAGAAAATATGATAGTAGCAGTAACAGATGTTGGTTTATTAGCACAAAACTTGGTGCTTGCAGCCGAATCAAAAGGCTATGGCATTTGTTATATTGGAGGCGTTCGTAACGACATGGAATCAATTAGTGAGCTAGTAGGATTGCCAGAAGGCGTCTTTCCAGTTTACGGCTTGACTATAGGTCTACCAAATGAAGCGAATGGTGTGAAACCTCGGTTACCAGTAGAAGCTATTTTACATGAAAATAAATACGACGAAGCGAAATATGAAAAAATTCTACCAGAATACGATCAGACAATCCAAGCCTATTATGAGAGTCGCGGTTCAAATCAAAAAAACGCAACATGGACACAGCAAATGGCTCATTTTCTTAGCAAACCGCACCGTGAAGACATAAAAGACGTTTTAGCGAAAAAGGGTTACCACTTTAAATGATTTCAACTCAACAAAAAAATAGATGAAGAACGTGGAGGCGAAAGTAATGAAACTCGCATTATTTGGAGCAACGGGCCGTGTAGGCGGAGAGCTTCTTAAGTGGGCACTAGCAGATGGTCATCACGTAAAAGCATTGGTTCGATCAGAAAAATTAGCAACGCATCCAAATTTAGAAATAATTGTTGGAGATGTACGAAATCCAGAAGATATTGAAAAAACAATCGCTGGAACAGCTGCCGTGTTTAGCGCAATCGGAACCGATCGAACAACCACTTTGTCAGATGCAACACCCTCTATGATTAAGGCGATGGACAATCACCAAATTAAACGCATTATCACGATTGGAACAGCTGGAATTTTAAACAGCCGATTGAGTCCTGGACTGCTTCGCTATGAAGGTGGAGATTCTAGACGCAAGATGACGTTCGCAGCCGAAGAGCACGAAGCGGTTTATCATTTGCTCGAAAAGACAGATCTTCACTGGACAATTGTTTGTCCTACTTATCTGCCAGATGGTGAAGTCCGTGGTAATTATCGGACTGAGAAAGACTTGTTGCCAGAAGAAGGAAAAGAAATTACAGTGGGCGACACAGCAGAATTTGCCTATCATCAATTAGACTCTGAAGAGTTTAGCCAAAGTCGTGTCGGATTGGCTTATTAATAGACTCAAACAAGGAGTGGCCTGATGAAAAAATGGCTCTTTCGTATAATCTTAAGTATCCTTGCCGTCGTCTTAATTGCATTCTTTGGTTTTTTTACTTATGCTCAATTTGATTATGAACCAAGTGTTTTACTAATGGAGAATGTGGATGTCCAAAAGATTGAAAGCGATGGGGAGGGATTAATA
The DNA here is from genome assembly GCF_001186155.3 of Planococcus versutus. NCBI lineage: Bacteria > Bacillati > Bacillota > Bacilli > Caryophanales > Caryophanaceae > Planococcus > Planococcus versutus. Next base: position 401,822 of record NZ_CP016540.2, read on the forward strand.
TTTCAACCCGAAGCGCCAAATGGTAAAGGAATCATTTTATATCAAGGAGCTAAAGTTGAAGAAGAAGCCTATGCTTATTTAGGACAAACTCTAAGTGAGCAAGGTTTTTTGGTGTCGATTCCTCGTATGCCTTTAAACTTTGGGATTCTGGGTTCTAGGACGGCCGAGGCCGTGATTACGGAACACGCTGAAGTAGAAGAATGGTTTCTTGGAGGGCATTCTTTAGGTGGCGTTGCTGCTTCTTTTTATGCAGAAGACCCATCACCAAAGCTTAAGGGATTGTATTTTCTAGGATCTTATCCTGCAAGCGATTTTTCGGAAAGCGACTTAGCAATGCTCTCCATATATGGAGAATTCGATGGCTTATCAACAGTTGAAAAGATTAAAGAAAGCCGACAACTATTTGTAGAAGAAGCTACTTTTATGGAAATAAAAGGAGGCAATCATGCGCAGTTTGGTTTATACGGTGAGCAAAAAGGTGACAACCTAGCTGAAATCACGCCTATCGATCAGCAAGATCAAACAATCGCTACTTTAATAAAATGGATAAACGAAAACTGACACGGATTTACCGAGTCAGTTTTCGTTTTTTATAATTTGAATACAAAAAATGCTAAAAAGATGGCAATAATAACGAACGTGTTTACCACAAAAGAAGCGCGCTTACTGACAGGCTCATCAAGTGAAGGGAAACGATCGACCACTCGCATAGCACTATAAATAAGAGCGACTAGAATAAGTAATGTCACAATCAAGTTCATATCATAAATACGTACATCGATAAAGCGGATCAGTACGACTGAAAAAGCTAAGATGATGCCATTTACTAAGTTTTTTCGTTTCATAAATACTCCTCTAATTCATGTTCAAGAAACGGTTTAGCTGACAATAATGATGTAAATTGCTGATAGCGTTGGAATTGGCCAACGGCTGGTTTTTTACCTGTTTTATAAGCACGGATTAAAATATTTTTAGGCGTATGTTCCATATCGATAAACTCCATCAACTGTGTTTCATAACCGACAAGCGACAAGAGTTCGGCACGGATTGAATCGGTTGCAAGTGCACTAAAACGCTCTTTGATTAGGCCGTGCTGAAGCATGATGCCGAGTTCCGGTGCGTCAATTTGACTGTTTAGTTCATGCTGGCAGCAAGGAACACTTAAAATCACTTGGGCATTCCATTTGACAGCACGTGATAACGCCATATCTGTTGCAACGTCACAAGCATGTAAGGTAACAACCATATCGACAGCTGACTCATTATTGTAGTCATTAATGTCACCGACCAAAAATTCAAGTTGCTCATACTCAAGGTCTTCAGCAATTTGCTGGCATTCTTCGATGACTTCTTTTTTCAAATCGAGACCAGTAACGCGAAGATCTAATCCTTTTTCAATACGCAAATAATGGTACAATGCGAAAGTTAAATATGATTTTCCAGAACCAAAATCGAGTATGCGGACGGTACGATCTTGTGGTAAATAAGCGAGCGTATCATCAATATATTCGATAAAACGATTGATCTGACGGAATTTATCGTATTTTTGCTTTTTCACTTTGCCATCAGTACTTTGGACACCAAGACGTATAAGAAAAGGGTAAGGCACACCATCTTCCAATAAATAGTGCTTTTTGCGATTATGCGATAATTCGACTTGTTGAGTTCCAGTTGGTTCTGCTTTCCAATTAACTTTCAACTTTTTAGAAAGCTGAATTTGAACTTTTTCGTCTATGAATTGAAAAAGGCCTTGTCGGAAATCAGCAAATAACGAAACTAGTTTTTCTGCAGCTTCATCAAGTAAAAGATTTTCGTGTTTCAAAATGCGTTCATATTGGTATTCGAATTGAATCCAGTATTCTTTTTTTATTTCAACAGGCTTTAACTTAATCCGTTTTATGTCATTTGATTTTAATCGAGGTTGGCTAATAGTTGCAGAAACAAGTTGCTGTTGAAAAAGTCGATCTGCTAGTTGGTCATGCATTGTTTGTAAGTCCATGGTCGATTCCTTCCGTTTTGTGTAATGATTTTAGTGTAGCATGTAGTGTCTATAAAGAGCGAGTTGTCTTGTTTTTAAATCGGATAGGTTCTGTTGATTCGGAATTTTGTGCTAATATAAAAGAAAATAAAAACGTTTTCAACTAGGAGGATGTACAATGGATATTCTACATAAGACGGTTGGACAAATCGTAAAAGAACAAGCGGAACAAAATCCGGAAACAGAAGCATATGTTTATCCAGAGCATGGAATTCGGAAAACATATAAACAATTTGATGAAGAAACGGATCGTCTAGCTAAAGCATTTATTGGTAGTGGCGTTGAAAAAGGCGAACATATCGCTATTTGGTCCGACAATAAACGTGAATGGCTATTGAGTCAGTTTGCCACAGGAAAAATGGGTGGGGTATTGGTAACTGTGAATACGAGTTATCAATCAACCGAACTAGAGTATTTGTTGAACCAGTCAGACGCAACGACGTTGATTTTAGGAGAAGAATTTAAAGGGACGAATTATATAGATATTTTGAACACAGTTTGCCCAGAATTGAGGACAGCTGAAAAAGGACACGTTAAAAGTGCCAAATTGCCACATTTTAAACGAGTAATTGTTATGAGTGGAAATAGTTATCCAGGAATTTATACGTGGCAAGAGTTTGAGGCTTTTGCTGAAAATGTCAGCGACGCTGAATTTCAAAAACGCTTTGATTTAATGGATCCTGATGATGTTATCAATATTCAATACACATCAGGAACAACGGGATTTCCAAAAGGAGTCATGCTGACTCATTTGAATGTCGTCAATAATGGGAAATTAGTTGGCGACACAATGAGTTTAACGGAAAAAGATCGGTTGTGTATCCCTGTACCATTTTTTCATTGTTTTGGCTGTGTTCTTGGAACAATGGCGGCAGTGACACACTCGACAACGATGGTGATCGCAGAGCAGTTTGATCCAAAACGTGTACTGCGAATGATAGAAGATGAGAGATGTACCGGACTTCATGGAGTGCCAACAATGTTCATTGCAGAATTAAATGATCCAGCGTTTTCATCATTCGATACATCGACTTTGCGGACTGGGATTATGGCCGGATCGTCTTGCCCAATTGAAGTAATGAAAAAAGTCATCACTGATATGGGAGTGTCGGAAATCACGATCGCCTATGGGCAAACAGAATCGTCACCAGTAATTACACAAACACGTGCAGATGACGATATTGAAAAACGTGTCTCAACAGTTGGAAAGCCACACACTGGAGTAGAAGTGAAGATTATCGATTCGGCAACAGGCGATAAAGTAGAAGTAGGAATGCCTGGCGAACTTTGTACGAGAGGCTACCACGTTATGAAAGGTTATTATAAAAACGAAGAAGCAACAAGAGCTGCTATAGATTCGGAAGGATGGCTTCATACAGGAGATATAGCGGTTGAAGATGAAGCGGGATATATTGCGATTACAGGACGTATTAAAGATATGGTGATTCGTGGAGGAGAAAATATTTACCCGCGTGAAATTGAGGAATTTCTTTACCAGCATCCATCTGTTCAAGATGTTCAAGTTGTTGGAGTACCAGATCCGAAATACGGCGAAGAATTGATGGCGTGGATCATTTTAAAAGAGCATGAGCAACTAAGTGTCGAAGAGTTAAAAGCTTATTGTAAAGGCAAGATTTCTCATCATAAAATCCCACGTTACATCGAATTTACGAAAGAATACCCAATGACTGCTTCCGGTAAAATTCAAAAATTTAAGTTGCGTGAATTGTCCATTGCGAATAGTCAAAAAGAAGAAGTCTAAACGTACAGAGTAGTTTGAGAAAAAAGCGTCTTTCGAGGCGCTTTTTTTAGTTAGGTATAGAAGAAGTGCTTCTTAATGAGCCTGTTAGTTTACACTTTTATAACAAAGGGGACATAAGTAAAAGAATAGCTTTGTTTATTGTTATATTCGTAAAAAATATTTTAATGGTAAATTAATAATTTTCTCGATATAATATACATACTATTATAGGTAATAAAGCATGGTATTTAAAAATTGTGGCTTGAGAGGATGTTAGTAATGATTGAAGATGGAGAGCTAGCTATTTTCGAGTCCGAACTCATTAAACTAATGAACGAATACCGGAAATGCGTAGATCATTCATTAAAAGTGAAAATTCACGAAGATATTGCTTGGTTAAAGACAGTTATTATTTCAGCAGGCACTTATGAACACCAATTGAAAATGAACGATTTGGAATCTGTATAGCATTTTGCTTACAGATTTTTTTATGTGTTCAACTAATAATGATTTGTGAACAATACTGTAACAAAGCTTGTCAAAAATTCGCTTTGCGTGGGCAATCGACGAGGGTTTCAGTAAGGGGTGTTCTATAATGAAAGGAGATAAAGCGAGGGAGCGAATGGTATGAACGATTTAAAGCAATTGGCATTTCAACGAAAAAGCACAATGACATTTCTAGCTATGATGTCGATTTTAAAAGGACTTGCCACAATCGGACAAGCCTTGTTTTTCGTGATAATTGCAGATCGTGTTTTTCTTCAACATGCGACTTTTGAGAGCTTAATGCCGTTTTTTGGTGGACTGATGATGTCGATTTTACTACGGGCAGGATCAGGATATGCTATAGGAAAAGCAGGAGTCGATTTGGCTGCTGATGTAAAAAGTGAATTTCAAAACAACTTAATTCAAACATTCGCTAGCAATCCATTGCTTACTGCAGCGCAAGGTCAGTCGGGTCAGAAGGTAAGTTTGTTACTGGACTCCGTAGATGAAGTAGATGGTTTTTTTAGTAAATACATTCCCCAAATGATTCAAACGTATATCATCCCTGTCATTTTACTAGGCGTTATTTTTTCGCAAAATTGGACAAGTGGCGTCATCATTGTAATTACAGCACCATTTATTCCGCTTTTTATGGCGTTGGTTGGAAAAGGAACAAAAAAGAAAGCCGATGAAAAAATGGAACAACTCAGTCGCTTTTCAGGAACATTTTTGGATGTTTTACAAGGACTATCAACGCTCAAATTATTTGGACAAGCTGAAAAACAACAGCAAGCCATTCAAAAAAGTAGCTTAAATTTTCGTGACTCTACAATGGATGTATTAAAATCAGCTTTTCTTTCTTCTCTAATGTTGGAGTATATTTCCATGCTGAGTATTGGGATCGTCGCATTAGAAATAGGGCTGCGACTTGTCGTGTTTGATAGTATCAGCTTTTTTACAGCGTTTTTCATTTTAATTTTAGTACCTGATTTTTTTAACTTGCTAAAAGATTTTGGCAGTGCTTTTCACACAGCGAGAGGTAGTTTATCAGCAGCAAAGCAATTGTCTACCGAACTGGAAAAACCTAAAGTCGATTTACTGTGGGGCAACGAATCGATGGCACAAGAGCCACCACATTTGTCACTAGAACAATTATCTTTTCAATACGCAGAAGGATTCACTCTGGCTTCGCTCAATGTGGAGATTCCACCTTATAGTCAAGTGGCGATTGTTGGAAAAAGCGGTTCAGGCAAAACGACATTGATGCATCTGCTAGCAGGTCTTCTTCCTCAAACAGAAGGACGCTTTGTTGTGAATGGGATTGCTCGAGAAGACATCAATGAAAAATCTTGGTTTGCTCAATTAAGTTACATTTCTCAACATCCTTATCTTTTTGCAGGTACCATCCGGGAAAATATAAAAATGGGAGTAACGGATAAAGTAAGCGATGAGGAAGTTTTAGCTGCAGCTAAAAAAGCGGGCATTGCAGAAATGGTATCGACGCTTGAAAAAGGGTTTGAAACACCAATTGGTGAAGCCGGTCGCGGATTGTCTGGTGGAGAAAAGCAGCGAATCGCACTTGCGCGGGCTTTTCTAAAAAAACCAGCGCTTATTTTATTTGATGAGCCAACAACAGGCTTGGATTTACAAACAGAGAAAATTTTGCAAGATTCACTTCGTGAATTGCAACGGACATCGACGGTTATTACAGTTGCGCATCGACTTCACACCATCAAAGATGCTGATTTAATCCTATTTTTAGATGATGGCAAACTAGATGCTAGCGGAAGTCACGAGGAGCTCTTAAAAACTTATATTCCGTACGAAGAAATGCTTGCAGCACAGCAAGGAGGTGGTTTGCAATGAGCGAATTAAAGCATATTTTAAAATTGACATTGCTCGAAAAAAAGGATGTGCTAATTGCTATCTTTTTTGGGTTTTTAGCAGGCATTGCTAGCGTAGCGTTAATGGGGTCAAGTGGTTATTTGATTTCAAAAGCTGCTTTAACTTCTCAGATGACTACACTTGTTGTCATGGCTGCATGTCTAAAGCTATTTGGGTTCGCATCAGCACTTAGCCGTTATGGAGAGCGTTTGTATTCTCATCGCGCAACATTTACCATGTTAAGTCATTTAAGAGTGTCATTTTTTGAACGTCTGTCACCACTCGCTCCAGGAATATTCAGCAAGTACAGAAGTGGCGATTTACTATCACGAATTGTTGGTGACGTTGAAAGCTTGCAGAATTTTTTGCTGCGTGTTTTTTATCCACCTGTAGTGCTCGGTATCGTCTTTTTAAGTGTAGTTTTCTTCACTTCGTTTTTTTCACTAGGTATTGCGATTGTGATCTTTATTGGAATGTTGCTGACAGTTGTGGTTGTACCAGCTCTTTTTTCCAGTAGAAAACGTCATGCGAATGGACAAGTTAGAGCGCAAAGAGGGAATTTTGCGATTGAAGCAACTGAATTTCTTTATGGGTTTCGCGATTTGCAAATACATCAGCAACTTGGAGGAAAAAAGCAACAATTGAAAGATGACGCAGCTCAATATAACGAAGGCCAACGAAAAGAAGGATTAGAGGAAAATTTGGCTCAATCCATCAATGCCTTTGTTGCTTTACTTGTTTCCTTTTTTGTTTTGGCTGTGGGCGCATACTTTGTTGCAGCAGGCGAGTTGAACGGTTTGTATTTAGCCCTGCTTGTGATGATTTCAATTGCAGCTTTTGAAAATGTGGCCCCAATGGCAGCTTTCCCGACTTATTTTGAAGAAAGTCGAAAAGCGGCTGTTCGTTTAGAAGAAATTGTAGATGAACCTATTTTACAGCGAGGAACAGAAGCTGTACCGAACGGACCGCTTGATATCAAGCTAACAAACGCGTCATTTCGTTATCCAGGTGAGCAGGATTTGGCAGTCGATCGAGTTTCACTTCACTTGAAACCGGGAACGAAAACAGCGATTGTAGGACCAAGTGGCTCGGGTAAATCAACTTTAATGCAAGTATTGCTAACTGTTTTCCCGCTTAGTCAAGGGCAATTATCAATTGGGGGAAAATCTGCTGAGACGCTCATGCAAGAAGGCGTTTGGCAAGAAATGAATATCGTTTTGCAGGAAAATCATTTTTTTTATGGAACGATTCGTAGCAATTTATTGATTGCTAATTCTGCCGCAACAGATGAGCAGCTAAATCTCGCATTGATGAAAGTTCAATTAGATAATTTTTCATTAGACATAAAAGTAGAAGAAAAAGGTCAAAATTTGTCTGGAGGACAAAAACAAAGACTGGCCATTGCGCGCGCACTCGTAAAAGGGAAATCACTTTGGCTTCTTGATGAGCCAGTTTCATCGGTAGATAGTGTGACAGCTCTAGCCATCTATCAGCAACTGTTTCAGCAACACAAAGATGATTTATTTGTCATCATCAGTCACGATTTGGCAGGTCTTGAAAAAATGGATCAAATTGTTGTGATGGAAAAAGGCCGTATCGTAGAAAGCGGATCTTACGACATGCTAATGGCTAAAAAAGGGTATTTCTACCAGTTAAAACAAATAGAAAACAGCGTATTCGTATAGAAAAGCGTAAGCGCCCGTGTAGATTCGACGGGCATAAGACGAGCCAACAGTGTGGCGCACTTTGCCACGCAGTTGGAATGGCTTATGACCCTAGAATCTGGGTGCTGAAGCCTGGACATAGAAAAGCGTGAGCGCCCGTGTAGATTCGACGGGCATAAGACGAGCACTAAAATTTAAAAGAAACTACTCCATAAGTCACTAAAAAACCCCATCGAAGAAACGATTGATGTCTTCGATGGGGTTTAATTTGTATATCCGTCTCCTAGCGATGAGATCGATTGTAATGAGAATTAGACAATTGTTCCATGCATAAAAAGCCCTATCAACAAAAGCTCATAAAAATGACTTTCTGGACAGTGCTTTTACTATTCACCGAACATCTCCTTAACTTTATTTCAATAGTCGGTTATTATCTTTTTTTGCATCTTCTAATTTAAGTTGTTCAAGCTCTAAGCGCATTTTCTGTGTTTCAATCACAAAATTATCATGTTTTAATTTTTCAAGCTCCAGTTCACTTTCAATCATTTTACTTTTTAGCTTGGATTGACTTTGAAGATGGCTAGTAATAATGCCAGCTAGTGGAATTGAAAAGACCATAATGACAGCAATCATGCCAGTCATACACGTCACTCCATTCTGATTTTTCTGTCTATTCTTATTATACACGTATTACTTGTAATTTTAAAAGAAGAGATTTTTAAAAATACATGACAACTGTCATATAGAAATATAGACGTTTGTGTCTTATGTTCAGGTGCCCTTCCCTTTATGATTAAGTTAATAAGTTATCCGGACCGAAAAGTCCGCTGAAGGAGGAATTTGAAAGCATGAGCAGAGAAAAAACAGCACAGTTACGCAAATTTGTTGCCCCTTTCGAAAAAGCAGACGTAAAATCGAGTGTTAGACAAATATTAAATACAATTCCACCTTTTATCTTGGCATGGTTCTTGGCTTACCAAGCACTTGATGTCTCAATTTGGCTAACAATTGCATTATCAGCAGTAGCCGCAGCATTCGTCATCCGTACGTTTATCATCTTCCATGATTGCACACACGGATCGTTCTTTAAAAACAAAAAAGCAAATGCTGTTGTAGGCACAATCACAGGCATTATGACACTTTTCGCTTATGAAAAGTGGAAACGCGAACATTCGATTCACCATGCTTCAAGTGGTAATCTTGATAAACGCGGAGTTGGCGATATTTGGGTTATGACGATTGAAGAATATGTAGAAGCTTCAAAATGGGAACGTTTCAAATACCGTATGTATCGTAATCCTTTAGTTATGTTCGGATTCGGACCTCTATTCTTAGTCTTGATTTCAAGTCGTTTCAATCGTAAAGACGCACGTAAAAAAGAACGCAACAATACGTATTTAATCAATATTTCACTAGTGGTCATTTACACGCTGTTAATCTTAGCAATTGGTTGGCAGGCATTTCTAATCGTGCAAGGAACAACAATGTTCATCGCAGGAGCACTTGGGATTTGGTTATTCTATGTTCAACACACATTTGAAGATTCATACTTTGAAGACGAAAATGAGTGGGATTATGTAAAAGCAGCAATCGAAGGAAGTTCGTATTACCAACTTCCAAAAGTATTGCAGTGGGTGACTGGCAACATCGGCTTCCATCATGTGCATCACTTGAGCCCGCGTGTACCCAATTATAACTTGGAAAAAGCACATGAATCGACACCTCCACTTCAACGAGCAACAACAATTGATATTAAATCTAGCCTTAAATCATTGAGCTATAAATTATACGATGCACCAAATAAAACTTTTGTTACATTTGGTGAAGTCAAACACTTATTAGTCAATGCGAAGACGGCTGAACAATAAGAAAACATAGAGAAAAAATCATTCTTCAAGGAATGGTTTTTTCTTTTGCTCATTATTTGCTATGATGAGATTACATAGAAATGAACAGGAGGATCTTATGCAAAGTTGGTATCAAATATTTCCTAAAAATCCTTGGCTGAGTCTCTATGCGTGGGTGATCTTTTGTATTTTGCCATTCTTTTTTATCTTTCGTTCTTCTTCGCTACCTGAAATTATTTTCGGTATTTTGCTCTTGTTGCTGTTTTTCATAGCTTATCGACTGTCTTATAACTCCAGAACTGGCTTTGTGTATGTCTGGGTAAGTTTTGAAATAGCCATTAATATTGGCATGATTTTCTTATTTGGTTATGTGTATCTATCTATTTTTGTCGCTTTTTTCATCGGCAATTTACGCAATAAAGTTGGGTTTTTTATTATTTATGGCCTTCATATCGGCATGACGATTGCAGCTGTTGTATTTGGCTTTTTTGATCATAGTGAATTGTACCTTTCTCAGTTGCCATTTATTGTGCTTAGCATATTAGGTGTTATTTTATTGCCGTTTAACACGTACAATCGAAACAAGCGTGAAAAATTGGAAGGGCAACTTGAAGATGCTAACAAACGAATTTCACAGCTTGTTATTATTGAAGAGCGTGAACGAATTGCTCGTGATCTACATGATACACTGGGACAAAAATTATCTTTAATTGGTCTGAAAAGTGATTTAGCGGGTAAATTAATTTATCGGAATCCTGAGTCGGCTTTAAATGAAATAAATGATGTTCGGCAAACAGCACGCACTGCACTAAAAGAAGTGCGTGAATTAGTGTCTAATATGCGCGGAACCAAATTGGATGAAGAGCTTTTGCGCGTCCAGCAAATTTTAAAAGCTGCGGAAATCGATTTTGTGTTTTATGGCTCTACACAGTTAACGAATACACCGTTATTGGTCGAAAATGTTTTAAGTATGTGTTTAAAAGAAGCGGTAACAAACGTTGTCAAGCACAGTGGTGCATCGCGTTGCAGTGTGCTGATTAAGCAAAATCCGGAAGAGCTTCTTGTGCAAGTACAAGATGACGGCAATGGATTTCCAGAAGGCAATACGTCTTTGCAAGGCAATGGACTAGCGGGTATGCGAGAACGCCTGGAGTTCGTAAACGGTTCAGTGGATATCAAAATAATGGATGGAACTACTTTAAATATTAGAGTCCCAAATGTAATTCTCTATAGTTCAAAGGAGGTTATAAAATGATTCAAATCGTATTAGCAGAAGATCAACGTATGATGTTAGGAGCTTTAGGCTCGCTGTTGGATTTGGAAGAAGACATGGAAGTAGTAGGAAAGGCTGCAAATGGAGAAGAAGTTATTGAACTTGTCGAAAAAATGCAGCCTGATATTTGCATTATGGATATTGAAATGCCGTTAAAAAGTGGATTGGATGCTGCAGAAATTTTAAAAGATCAGCCGTGTAAAATTATTATTTTGACCACATTTGCGCGTTCAGGTTATTTTGAACGTGCGAGAAAAGCAGGGGTTAGTGGCTATTTGTTAAAAGACAGCCCGAGTGAAGATTTAGCTACGTCAATTCGAACAATTATGTCGGGACGTCGCATTTATGCGCCGGAATTGGTGGACTTAGCTTATGCAGACGAAAATCCATTAACGGAACGTGAAAAACAAGTTATGGAACTAATCGCCGAAGGCCGCAGTACGAAAGAAATTGCTAAGGAATTATTCATTACAACTGGAACAGTTAGAAACTATATTTCAACCATCCTAGACAAATTAGAAGTTGGAAATCGAATCGAAGCCATTTCTCGTTTTAAAGAAAAAGGATGGTTCAAGTAAAACGCCGCTGTCAAATGACGGCGGCGTTTTAACGTTATTCGTAAAGTGTGTCTGATAAAGAGCCGTTTTCAGTGTAAATATGAAGCTCTCCGTGATTTTTATTCGCATAGCGTTTAGCTTCTGACAGTAAGCTTTCTTTTGTTTTTTCGATCAAAATAGCTTTTTTACTGTCTTTTTTCTTTAATTGCCAGCCATCATTATGTTTTTTTATCTCGTAAATAAGTCGATCTTCATCGCCGTTTTCAGTTTTCTTTGCCTGGTTTAAAGCGATAGGGATAGCGCGGTCTTCTTTATAGCCATCGCGAAGCAATGCGTTCGCGATTTCAATGGCTTTGTTCCGGACAGGAGTGTCCAGGTTTTTAAATGAATCTGGATAATTATCCTTGCTCCATGGCATTAAAAATCGCCTCCTTTTTGTGTTGATTCCCGTTTTGTTTTAAGAAAAAACCATAAATGAAGGCTTTTAATGTGTTTCAATAATGTTACACTGTTAAACAAGGAGGGGATAAAATGACAGATACAACCTATCAAATCATTGCTTTAGCTGTTTATCTGGGCGCCATGCTTTACATTGGCTGGTACGCTTATCGAAAAACTGCCAACTTATCCGATTACATGCTTGGCGGAAGAGGACTTGGACCGGCAGTTGCAGCACTTAGTGCAGGCGCTTCGGATATGTCTGGATGGCTATTACTTGGCTTACCGGGTGCAATTTACCTTGGAGGATTAGTTGAGGTATGGATTGCTATCGGGTTAACAATTGGTGCTTTTTTAAACTGGTACTTTGTAGCACCACGTCTCAGAATTTACTCGTTTGTTACTAGTGATTCGATTACGATCCCAAGTTTTTTGGAAAATCGTTTAAAAGACAAATCACGGTTATTAAGAATTGTTGCAGGCATTATTATTTTGATCTTTTTCACATTTTACGTTTCATCCGGTATGGTAGCCGCTGGTTTGTTCTTCCAGAGCTCTTTCGGAATGGACTATCATTTAGGACTAGTGTTAGGCTCAATTGTAGTTGTAGCTTATACGTTGTTCGGCGGTTTCTTAGCTGTCAGCTATACGGATTTCGTACAAGGTATTATGATGGTGCTGGCGTTAATTGCAGTACCAGTGGTCGGGATCTTCGCGACCGGTGGATTTAGTGATACAGCAGCAAGCATTCGTGAAGTAGACCCGAATATGCTGAGCTTGGTTTCTGGAGCTTCGACAATTGGGATTATTTCTGCAGTCGCTTGGGGTCTTGGTTACTTCGGACAACCTCACATCATTGTTCGCTTTATGGCGATTAAAACTTTAAAAGAAGTTCGTGTAGCTCGTCGTATTGGTATGAGCTGGATGATTTTTAGTCTTCTTGGAGCAACTGCAACAGCGCTCATTGGAATTGCTTACTTCCAGCAAAATCCTTCAGCGACGTTAGTAGATCCTGAGTCGGTGTTTCTTGATTTGAGTCAAATTTTGTTCCACCCATTAGTTGCAGGGTTTGTATTGGCAGCTGTTTTAGCAGCTGTTATGAGCACGATTTCTTCTCAACTTATCGTAAGTTCGTCAGCACTTATTGAAGATTTGTACAAAATTGCTTTCAAAAAAGAAGCGTCAGCAAAAGGGTATGTAACGCTTGGACGAATCGCTGTAGCATTGATTGCTGTTATTGCGGCTTTCCTAGCTTGGGAACAAAACAATACCATCTTAGGCTTAGTTGCTTATGCATGGGCTGGGTTTGGTGCTGCTTTCGGACCGATTATCTTGTTATCTCTGTTCTGGCGCAAGTTGACTTCAAAAGGCGCGCTAGCTGGAATGATTATCGGTGCAGTTACGGTGATTGTTTGGGATTCAATTGGTACAGTCGCAGACGATCCTGGAGCAACTGAAATGACAAATTTCATAGGCAGTGTTTATGAAATCATTCCTGGTTTCTTCTTGTGTCTACTTATAACTTGGGTTGTGAGTCTGATAACATACAAACCAGATGCGCAGATTGAGAAAGAATTCGATGAAACAGTTCGTTTAATCAACGAAGATAAGTAATATGAACACCAAAAAGGCGTACAGCACTTCTGCGAGGAAGTGCTGTACGCCTTTTGTTCTTTTATTTAATGATTTGGGAAGGCTATAATTTTTGACATGCAGTTTAGGTTTTATATTAATGCATTTGTATTCTCCTGGTGTTTTCTTTAAACGCATAAAGGGAACCTGATAAGTGATGGCGAACGGTAATAGATAGACAAAAATAAGTGAGGTGCACTATGAATTTGGATCACATTGTTCATTTTGTTCGCAATGACACACGGGAAACCGCAAGCTATTGGCAAGAAAAAGGTTTGCCAGCCTCTCTAGGTGGGCAACATATCGGTTGGGGAACACAAAATGTGTTGCTGTATTTACAAGATTGCTATATCGAATGGCTATCAGTCGAAAAACTAGAAATCGCAAACGATGCCGATCATCCATTAACACGTCTTTTGATGCATGATCAAATAGGTTTTGGAACTATTTGCTTACGGACTAAAAACATTTCAGATGTGAATAAGATTTTACAAGAGCGTGGAATTGAAACAACTGGAGTGCTTGACGCACAACGTCAAACTACAGATGGTGAACTGATTAAATGGAAAATGCTATTTATTGTTGAGCAAGTATCTAGCAGCTTGCCTTCTCCATTTTTTATTGAATGGCAAGAAACAGATGATCAGCGATATAACAAGTTAAGAAACAAAGGAGCTATTCGAGCAGTCAATGAAAAGCTAACTATGGATCGCTGTGTGTTTGGTGTCTGGAATCCAGAAGAAACCGAGAAATTATGGAAGAAAATTATAGGTGATAACTTAAAATTAGAGAATTGTCGCATTGAATTTAGAAAAACAGATCAGCCAAAAGAACGGTTAGAAGAAGTTTATTTTAGCGAAGGTACAGAAGAGCTAAAATTCGAACAAGGGCGTTATTGGTTACCACGCCTAGAGCTAGATAAAAAAGAAACTATGATAAAATAAATAAACTGAATAGGAATTTCCCTTTCCTGAAATTGGAGGATAATATCAATGGATGAATTAAAAGAAAAAGCAGTTTTAGTCGGTGTTCAGCTTCAAAAAGATCTTCATTTCGTTTATGGAATGGAAGAGTTGCATAATTTAGCAGAAGCTTGCAACGTAGAAGTGGTAGGAGAAGTTACACAAAATTTAGATCGAATCAATCCTTCACGCTATGTTGGTAGTGGGAAATTAGAAGAAATTAAAGCATTCTATGAAGAAGCGGATGCCAATGTAGTTATATTCAATGACGAATTATCGCCTTCACAAATTCGAAATCTGGAAGAAGACTTAGAATGTAAAGTGATTGATCGGACTATGTTAATTTTAGATATATTTTCACGACGTGCAAAAACACGTGAAGCACAAGTACAGGTAGAATTGGCACAACTTCAATACATGTTGCCTCGTCTAGTTGGACTGAGGGCTTCGCTCGGACGACAAGGTGGCGGCAGTAGTGGCGGAGTTGCTAACCGTGGAGCCGGTGAGACGAAGTTGGAACTGGATCGTCGAAAAATTGAAGACCAAATATCAAAGCTGCATAAAGAGTTAGAGCATATTAAAGAACAACGCGTTACGCAACGCAAACAACGTACGAAAAAAGGAACACCGGTTGTCTCACTAGTGGGTTATACCAATGCTGGAAAATCAACAGTAATGAATGAGTTGTTAGCAAAAACAGGTCAAAATGAAGAAAAACAAGTATTCGAAAAAGACATGCTTTTTGCTACATTGGAAACATCGGTTCGACAAATTCGTTTAGAAGACAATAAAAGCTTCTTGCTGACAGATACAGTTGGTTTTGTCAGCAAGTTGCCTCACCATCTTGTTAAGGCTTTCCGTTCAACGCTAGAAGAAGCACGAAACGCGGATCTTCTGTTGCATGTCGTCGATGTTTCTAATGAAGAACATCGCTATATGATGGAAGTAACAAATGAGACTTTGCATGCTGTTGGTGTGGAAAATGTACCTACGCTTTATGTGTACAATAAATCAGATTTAGCGGGAGTGCCTTATCCGGTACTCAATGGAGACGGTATATGGATTTCGGCAAAAGAAGACAAAGGACTTGATGAATTGCTGGAAATTATCAAAAAGCAAATTTTTGAAGACTATGTTATATGTCGAATGATGGTGCCATTTGATCGCGGAGACATTGTTGCATACTTAAACGACAATGCCAATATTCAAAAAACAGAATACGAAGAAGAAGGTACTTTGTTAAAAGTGGAACTGAGTCGTGCTGATTATGACCGCTATCAAGAATTTATTATTGGAAGTTAAAAAAAGGCAGATCTCAAATTTGAGATCTGCCTTTTTTGCATAATATTTAGGTTTATTGTTGAAACTGAATGCGATGGAGATTTGCGAAAATACCGTCAGCTTTAAGTAGTTCGCTGTATCCGCCTTGTTCAGCGATTCCATCTTCTGTTACAACAATTACGCGATCTGCATCTCGAATAGTTGCGAGACGGTGAGCGATAATCAGTGTTGTTCGGTTTTCTGCTAGTTCATTTAAAGCTTCTTGAATAACGCGCTCTGTTTGTGTATCGAGTGCAGAAGTAGCTTCATCCAAAATGAGAATAGGTGGATTTTTCAGGAACATCCGAGCAATGGCTAGACGTTGCTTTTGCCCTCCTGATAATTTCAATCCGCGTTCTCCAATTTGTGTCTCGTAGCCTTGCGGTAATTTTTGAACAAAGTCTTCTAAATGCGCTTTTTTTGCAGCGATTAAAATTTCTTCTTCACTGGCATGACGTTTGCCGTAAGCAATGTTTTCGCGAATAGTTCCTGTGAATAAGAAAACGTCTTGCTGGACAATGCCGATTTGTGAACGCAACGAATGTTTAGTCATATCGCGAATGTCAATGCCGTCAATTGAAATAACTCCTTGTTGAATATCATAAAATCGTGGGATTAATGAACAAATCGTTGTTTTTCCCGCTCCAGAAGGACCAACAAACGCAATGGTTTCTCCCGCATGCAAGTTTAAGTCAATGCCTGATAAGACCGATTTATGATCGTCATAGCCAAAATAGACATCGTCGAATCGAATATTTCCAGTTAAGTTTTCGACAGCTACAGCGTCTTTCCGGTCATTGATGTCGGGTGCTTGTTCAATTAAATCGCGGAAACGGCTAAAGCCAGCCATGCCTTTCGGATAAAGTTCTAACAATGCGCTAATTTTATCAATGGGTTTAATCAAAACGTTCAAGAACAAGACAAAACTGACAAGTTCTCCGTATGATAATTCGCCTTGGAAATTGAGCCATGCCCCGTAAACCAGTACGACTAGAGTTAATAGACGAGTCATCATATAAATACTGGAATGTGTTGCTGCCATAACTTTGTAAGCAACCATTTTGGCTAGACGAAAGCGGTCGTTATCAGTTTTAAAGCGCTCGATTTCAAACTCTTCATTTGTAAAAGACTGAACGACACGCGCTCCTGAAACACTATCTTCTACACGTCCATTAACATCTGCAATTTTCCCGTACATGCTGCCCCAAGCTTGGTTCATTTTGATATTGCAAAACGTGATAAGCCAGACTAGGAAAGGAATCACGATAAGTGTAACTAGTGCTAGTTTTGGGTTGATCCAAAACATAATACCGAATGCTCCGAAAAAGGTCATGATGGCAATAAAAAAATCTTCAGGTCCATGATGGGCAAGTTCACCAATATCAAACAAATCATTGGTGACACGGCTCATAATATGACCGGTTTTGGTATTGTCAAAAAAGCGAAAAGATTGTCGCTGAACATGAGTGAATAGCTCTTCTCTCATATCTGTTTCGATATTGATTCCTAATTTGTGACCGAGATAGCTGACGACATACTGCAAGAATGTGCTCAACAAAAAAATCGCAAGCAGCAAGAAGCTAACTGTGGTGATGGTTCCCCAATTACCACTCGGCAGCAAGTCATCGATAAACCACTGAACAGCAACTGGAAATGCGAGTTCTAAAATAGCAACAAAAACAGCGCTGGAAAAATCAATGATAAATAGCCGCTTATGTGGTTTATAATATGTGAAAAATTGTTTTAATCTCAAAAAATCCCGCCTCTTTTTTTCTCATAATGAAAAGTATAGTCGAAGTCGAAGAAATAAACGACTGGAAATTGAATAAACAAGAAATATGAAACTATTTTTAGGTTAATTCGTAAGTAAAGAGAGATGCAATTTAACTGAGTTTCTCAGTAAATCGAAAAGAAGCTTATAACAAGTTGAAGGAGGAAGATTATTTTGAAAAAATGGATTTTATTTATGAGTACTGCTACGTTAGCTATCGGCCTTTCTGCTTGCAGTGAAACGGCAGAGCCGGCATCTGGAGATAAAGAGACAAAAGGAGAAGATAGTAAGCTAACTGTTCAAGAAGTATATACGAAGTCAGTAAAAGCATCTGAAGACATTACGAGTGTGCATGCAGACATTGTAACGGATCAAACAATGGCAATGGAAGGCGATGGCATGGAAATGGAGATGACAGTAGATTCCTCTATGGATATGACCATTGATCCGATAGCATTCCATCAAAAAGCAGAAACCTCCATTGTGTCAGAAGATATCGATAACGCAAGTCCGATGAATATGGAAATGTATTTTACAGATCAAGGCATGTATATGTACGAAGAAACGATGGCGACTTGGCTGAAAATGCCCGATGAAAGCATTGGCGATTTAAAAGCGCTTGCTGATCAGCAAACAGCCGATCCTTCTCAACAGCTTGAAGAACTAGCGGAGTTTAAAGATGATTTTACATTTAAACAAACAGAAGAAGCTTACATTTTGACGTTGGAGGCATCGGGTGAAAAATTCAAAAAATTGATGGATCAGCAACTTGATAAAACATTAGGGCAAATGGAGCTTGAAGCAGAAATGATACTCGAGGACATGACAATACATTCTGTAAACTACGTGATTACTATTGATAAAGAAACTTTCTTAACGACAAGTATGGATATGAAGATGGACATGGATATGAATATTGAAGATGAAATGATGAACATCAAATCCGATATGCAAGCTGACTATAGCAACTTCAATGAAATTGAAGCCATTACTATACCAGCTGAAGTATTAGAGCAAGCGCAGGAAATTACGGGTTAATCTAGTAAATTAATAGTTATTGATCTACTAAGTAAAAGTACGGTCTGACAACTAGATTTTTTTATAAGAGCAAAAGAGCATGCGTAAATGGCATGCTCTTTTTATGTTTATCCCAATGACAACTTTTTGACAATCCAATATCATTATCATGTAAATGAAAATTGTTCTCAATTAACTATTGACTCGTTTTCCCAACATGCTATACTGAAACACGTAAGCCAGTGATAATGATTATCACTAACGAATAATCAATAATCAATAATCATTTATTGAAGACAGATGAGGGACAGTCGTGAAGAAGCGTTACTTAATACCAACATTAATCATACTGTCAATCATTTCCTTGTTTGTCGGAGTAAGCAGTATCAGTATAGCTGATTTGCTTGATTTTCAATCGGAAGAGACACAGATATTCTTGATCAGCCGGCTGCCAAGGCTGGTCGCGATTTTGCTAGCAGGTGCAGGGATGAGCATGGCAGGGCTCATCATGCAGCAGCTGAGCCGCAATAAGTTTGTGTCTCCGACAACGGCAGGTACATTAGACGCCACTCGGCTTGGGATTTTAGTATCGATGTTATTATTCGCAAACGCTTCGATGCTAGAAAAAATGACAGTGGCTTTTGCTTTTGCGCTTGCCGGTACCTTTCTTTTCATGCAAATACTAAACCGCATCAAATTTAAAGATGCGATATTCATTCCTTTAGTCGGTTTGATGTTCGGAAACATCTTGTCATCTATTACAACGTTTTTCGCTTATCGAGCAGATGTAATACAGAATATGTCTGCTTGGTTACAAGGTGACTTTTCGATGGTGATGAAAGGAAGTTATGAACTTCTCTACATCAGCGTTCCGGTTTTTATCATCGCTTATTTGTACGCTAACCGCTTTACAGTGGCAGGTATGGGTGAGGACTTCTCCAAAAATTTGGGGATGAAATACCGGAGTGTTGTCAACATCGGATTGACACTCGTAGCTTTGATTACAGCGACAGTTGTTTTAACGGTAGGGGTTATCCCATTCCTTGGGTTGATCATTCCAAACATCGTATCCATTTTCAAAGGAGATCATCTTCAAAAAACATTGCCACATACGGCAATGCTTGGCGCTATTTTCTTGCTAGTGTGCGATATCTTGGGAAGGGTCTTGATTTACCCGTACGAGATTTCCATTAGCTTGATGGTCGGCGTGATTGGAAGTTTTGTTTTCCTCTTCTTGTTGTTTAGGAGGAAAGCTTATGCGTGATTTACATAAAATGCTCATAGTAATCGGTCTAGCTTTCGTAGTTTGCGGCGTGTACTTGTTTCAAGACTTGAACGGTAGTTTTGACTATGCATTGCCGCGGCGTGGTATAAAAGTGTTTGCCATGGTATTGACTGGAGTCGCCATTGCGTATGCAACGGTCGTTTTTCAAACCATTACCCATAACCGGATATTGACGCCGAGTATTATGGGGTTAGATTCACTATACATGCTGCTTCAAACAGTATTGGTCTTTTTTCTTGGCTCGAGTCACTTCACCATTATCAACAAGCAAGTAAATTTTATGTTGTCGATTGCTGTAATGGTTATCTTCGCTTTGTTATTCTACCGCTTGCTCTTTAAAAAAAATGATCGGCCAATTTACTTTCTTTTGCTGGTCGGTATCATTTGTGGAACGTTTTTTGGAAGTATTACCACGTTTCTGCAAGTATTGATCGATCCTAATGAATTTTCGATTATTCAAGACCGTATGTTTGCGAGTTTCAATAATGTCAATTCAGATTTGGTATGGATGTCTTTAGTCATTATTACAGTCTTAATCGCTTTTGCTTGGAAACAAAATGCAGCTCTCGATGTATTGACATTAGGACGTGATACCGCGATTAACTTAGGTGTTAATTACGATGCATTAGTTAAACAAATGTTAGTTTTATCGGCTGTTTTAATCGCGATTGCTACGGCACTTGTCGGACCGATTACTTTTTTTGGATTGATTGTCGCGAATTTGTCTTATCAATTTTTTACTTCCTACAAACACTCTGTGTTGTTAACGGGGTCTATTGTTACCAGTGTAGTCGCCTTAGTGGGTGGTCAATGGGTAGTGGAGCGAATTTTTACTTTTAATACGACCTTAAGTGTAATTATTAATTTCATCGGTGGAATTTACTTTATCCATCTACTATTAAAGGAGAGTCGGTCTAAATGATCCAAGTTCGCGAATTGACAAAGTTGTACGGAAAAAAAGCAGTGGTGGAGAATGTTACTGTTGATATTCAACGGGGTCAAATCACGTCCTTTATCGGACCAAACGGCGCTGGGAAATCTACCTTGCTGTCGATGGTCAGTCGTCTTTTGGATGCCGACACCGGAGAAGTGTTGATTGATTCAACGAGTACAAAAAAGTTGAAATCCAATGAATTCTCAAAACGTGTATCAATCTTAAAACAGTCTAACTTTATGAATGTCCGTTTGACGATTCGTGAGCTTGTTTCTTTTGGTCGCTTTCCTTATTCAAAAGGTCGTCTCAATGATGAAGATGAGAAAATGGTTGATCAAGCGATTGATTACATGAATTTAAAAGAAATGGAAAATTCCTACCTCGATGAACTATCCGGAGGACAACGTCAGCGTGCATTTATTGCTATGGTTATTGCACAAGACACCGATTATATTTTACTAGATGAACCATTAAATAACCTAGACATGAAACATTCTGTTCAAATCATGAAGATTTTGCGTCGCTTAGTTGATGATCTTGGCAAAACAGTGGTCATTGTTCTTCATGATATTAACTTTGCTTCGGTTTATTCTGATCGAATTGTAGCCTTGAAAAACGGCCGCGTTGTGAAAGACGGAACAACAGAAGAAATTATTCAAAGTGCCGCATTAAAAGAAATATACGATATGGATATTCCCATTCAGCAGATGAACGATTGCCGAATTTGTGTGTATTTCAATTCTTAAAAAAAGAGGAGCTCGAAACGATATGAAAAAATGGTTATTGGTAGCATTCACATTAATGATAATCGCAGTACTTGCGGCTTGTGGATCAACAGAAGAAAAGACAGAATCCGGTACAGCAAATACAGATGCAGAAAAAACAGAAGAAATGACAGTGACGCATGAACTCGGTGAAACAACATTCAATAAAAATCCTGAAAAAGTAGTCGTATTTGACTTTGGTGTTCTTGATTCACTAGACAAATTGGGTGTCGAAGCGGTTAAAGGTGTACCACAAGGCAATGTTCCCGCGTACCTTGAAAAATACGCAGACGCTGAAAAATATGAAAACGTAGGAACTTTAAAAGAAGCAGATTTTGAAGCAATCAACGCCATGGAGCCAGACTTAATCATTATTTCTGGACGTCAAGCGGACATGTACGATGAGTTTTCTGAAATTGCACCAACAATTCATATGGCTGTAGATACAGAAGATTATATGGGGTCATTTAAAGAAAACATGACAACTCTTGGAGAAATTTTTGGCAAAGAAGATCAAATCACTGAAGAACTTGCAGCGATTGATACACAAATTGAAAAAGCGAAAGAAACAGTAAGTGGTTCAGAAGAAACAGCGTTAATCGTTCTTGCTAATGAAGGCAAAGTAAGTGCATATGGTGCAGCTTCACGCTTTGGACTTATTCATGATGTTTTCGGAGTAAATCAAGCAGATGAAGGCATCGAAGCGTCAACTCACGGACAAAGTATTTCATACGAATATGTGTTAGAAACAAATCCAGATATAATGTTCGTGGTCGATCGCAATGCAGTTGTTGGAAATGGTACGAATGCAGCAGATTCTCTTGAAAATGAATTGGTTCAAAAAACGAATGCTTATAAAAACGATAAAATTATCTACTTAGATCCAGATTACTGGTACCTATCAGGTGGCGGATTGCAGTCTGTCACTCAAATGGTAACAGATGTACAGTCTGCATTTGAATAAAGAGTTGATAAAAAGGTATTCCTGAATAGTCGGGAATACCTTTTTTAGTTTGTTTGGATGTTAATCTTCTTGCTTTTCGATTTTGACAATTTCCGTTACACTTAAATCAATGATTGTCTAAATCTCTAAATAGAAAGAAATCAGCAATTTTTAAGATTTTTTAATAGGCACTTACTTCAGTAAAGAACGTTTGGTGATGATCCTAATCGTTTTTATATCGACGAAAATGTATAGAGGTGAACTTGCATGTATAAAATTTCTGAAGAACTAGCAGAGCTAGGAAAGCGAAGAATCGAGGGATACCCCGTTGAGGGCTTTGTATGGGGAAGTGGTCCTAAAAACCCAGCCATTATGTTAGTGGGAGAAGCACCTGGAGAAAATGAGTTAGAAACAGGCATTCCTTTTACAGGCCGAGCAGGAAAGGAATTGATGGCTTCCTTAGAAAGTGTAGGATTGGCGCGTGAAGATGTTTATATAACGAGCGCTGTTCGCAGTAGACCTTACAAATGGGGAACCAAAAAAAAGCGCAATGGTGAAATAATTGAGCGAAAGTATAACCGAGCGCCAACTAAAAAGGAAATTATCGCGCATGCGCTAATTTTAGATACAGAAATTCGAGACATTCATCCGCCGTTAATTGTTACTTTAGGAAATATCGGTTTACAAAGATTGATTGGTCCAAAAGCAAAAGTTACTGAACTTCATGGTGTGTTAATAGAGTCGCCAATTCAGTATTGGGATGATGAAGAAAGTTGCTTTAAAGAAACAGCTGATGTGTATCATATTTTCCCTACTTTTCATCCAGCCAGTGTTTTTTATAATCCAGCGGTTCGTGAGCTGAAAGACGAAGACTGGCGAAGATTAAAAGAGCTTTTGGGAAAAGTGAAATAATGGTTGTTATGTTATTTACAAAGACAAGGCATATTTATAAATGACGCTTTTTTAGTTGTATTTGGTTTTCTTTTTTTGCTGGGCTAGCAAATATAGCTATTGGCTCGGCGTTAATTGCTTCATCATGAAACCAAACGCCTCCCTTTCTCGTAGTAAAGAGAAAGGGAGGCGTTTTTAATGGATAGCAAACGCATTGAACAAACTTTCTCAGAAGTTTCAAAAGCAGCAGGATGGGCAGTAGATAAGCGGATTTCATTAGCTGTCACTAATATATATGTAGCAAGCGGACAAAGTTTTAATGCTACAACGCATAAAGAAGCGGTCGAAACTATTCAAAAAAAAGAGGGATGGACGTCACCGTTGCGCTCTCACTTACTTCATGTTGCGGCTGCTTTTATGGTGGTAAAAAAAGAAGATGTAGAAAGTTCGTTGAAATTGGTTAATCAGAACCAACAAGCACTCAACGATTCAGGATTTTGGAAAACATCGTATACGTATTTAGCTGCATTACTGATGAAAAATCCTGAAGAAGCCGAGCAGGCGAGAACATTATATGAAGAAATGAAAAAATACCATAAGTTCTTAACCTCAAATGAAGATATTCCATACGCCGCATTGTTAGGAAGTAGAGAAGGATTACTTGAAAAACGTGCAGCTACAATGAATATGTATTACCGTGACTTGCACGAGCAAGGATTCACAATGGGCAATAACCTTCAATGGTTATCTCAAATTATGACTTTTGAATCTGCTGACTATAATCCAGAAATGGTTGGAAAAGTTTTGGCAATTCAGCAGTTTTTCAAAGATGAAAACATTAAGATTGCCTATACGCAGTACCCAACTGTCGGTTTTTTAGCTGTAACGGGGGTAGGCGGTAACGTGCTGAGTGAAATTGTGTCAAATACACGTGAACTCGAAAATCATAAAATATTTCGTTGGTATAAAGATATGGCATTTTCAACGGCAGTTCAACTGACGATGGCTGATCATATAGAAGATCAAGATGTTGCTAATGTGACTTTCTCAACATCGCTAGAAACATTAATGCAAGCCCAACAAGCAGCAATGATGGTTAGCATCAATGCCGCGATTATATCAACAACCAGTACTTAATCCAGCTAATTGAAGACTTATAAACACGTTAATGAAACTTAGTTGTTTGAAAAAACTGACTTTTATTTACAGCTTGTCATCAATCTTTTGTCGGCGTATAGTTGTGTAAAGACAATACCATACATGTGTAAAGACAAGGGGAATGATGATGTCAACTTTAGCTGAAAAAAACCCGAAATCGATATCAAGAAATAAATTACTAGGAGTGGCCGGTCTTGGTTGGCTTTTTGATGCAATGGACGTTGGTATTTTAGCGTTCGTTATTGCGGCATTGCATGAAGATTGGGGTTTAACATCTAGTCAAATGGGATGGATCGGTAGCGTCAACTCAATTGGAATGGCAGTTGGTGCATTCGTGTTTGGGATCTATGCGGACCGTGTGGGACGAAAGAAAATATTTATTATTACGCTATTGTTGTTTTCAATTGCTAGCGGCATTTCTGCTTTTACAACAACACTCGCAGCATTTATGATTTTACGGTTTTTTGTAGGAATGGGATTAGGTGGTGAGCTACCGGTAGCTTCTACTCTAGTATCAGAAAGTGTACCAGCAAAAGAGCGTGGTCGTGTTATTGTTTTACTCGAAAGTTTTTGGGCAGCAGGCTGGCTAGTGGCAGCAGTTATCTCTTATTTTATTATTCCATCTTTCGGATGGCGCGTAGCGCTTTTGCTAACTGCGTTGCCAGCATTTTATGCCTTGTATTTACGTATCAATCTACCGGATTCACCACAGTTTTCTGCAAAAAAAGATGTGTTGCGATCAATTTCAACAAACATTAAAGACGTTTGGTCAAAGAAATACAGACGTTCGACTTTAATGCTATGGATTGTCTGGTTTACAGTAGTATTTTCATATTATGGCATGTTCTTGTGGCTTCCAAGTGTGATGGTATTAAAAGGGTTCACGTTGATCAAAAGCTTCCAATACGTATTGGTTATGACCTTGGCTCAATTGCCAGGCTACTTTTCAGCTGCATGGCTTATCGAACGGGCAGGGCGGAAATTTGTGTTGGTCACTTACTTAATTGGAACAGCAATTAGTGCGTTGGCTTTTGGTAATGCAGATACCATCACTTTATTAATTGTTTCGGGTGCTTTCTTGTCGTTCTTTAACTTGGGTGCTTGGGGAGCTTTGTATGCTTATTCCCCAGAGCAATACCCGACAGTTATTCGTGGTACAGGTACAGGAATGGCGGCTGCATTTGGCCGTATCGGTGGAGTTCTTGGGCCGCTTCTAGTCGGCACACTGCTAACAGCTGGTACAGGTCTCAATGTAATCTTCGGGATTTTCTGTGCTTCCATTCTTATTGGAGCGATGGCTGTAGCATTTCTCGGCAAAGAAACAAAACAATTAGAGTTAGAATAATGCTATAAACTAAAAACGTAATCGATATCATGTCGGTTACGTTTTTAATAAGGAAATAACAGCTGTTAGAAGGAGATTTTCTACAATATAGCCAATACTACATAGATGAACAGTAAATTAATGCGGAAATGGACGTGGAGAAATGGAATTGATTATCTACTCAGACTCAGCTGTCTTTTCAGCTGAAGTATCACCGTTTCTATATCAAAATGAAGATGTTAATAGTTTATTTTTAGGCATTCTTAAACAAATCCAAACCGGACATTATAAAAATTACTTATTGGCTCTAGTAAAAGAAGGAGAAGAAATAATTGCAGCTTGTTTACTGACGCCTCCGCATGCTTTACAGTTAGTGGTTTTTCAGGATGTTCCTGGTAGTGAAAAAGAGATTGCCCGACATTTGCAAAATCTCGGTATTCAAGTGAGTGGCATAGTTGGAGAGCGAAAAGTGTGTCGTCTTTTTGCAAAAGCCTGGATCGATAAGTCAGGAGAAAAGATAGACGTATTGATGGATCAAGGCTTATATCGAATTGATGCAGTCAATAAAATGTGACAAAAAGTATAGGAACTTGGAGAGTTGCTAGTAAAAAAGATGCCGACACTTTAGTGGAATGGTACCGGGATTTTGAAGTGGAAACAGGAATCGATCGATGTTCTACGCAAGCACAGGCTACACAACAGATTATGAAGTTTTTAGACAACAAAGAAGTGTATGTATGGGAAGTTGACGGAGCAGTCGTTTCCTGTATGAAGAAATCTCGTCCGTCGAAAAACGGCATCACAGTGTCTTTCGTTTTTACGCCAAAAGCACAGCGTGGAAAAGGGTATGCGCGGACTTTAGTTGCTGAAATTACAAATGAACTATTAGTAGAATACGATTTCGTTATGCTATATACAGATCTTGATAACAAGACATCTAATAAAATTTACAGAACAATTGGCTACGAGCAAATTGCAAATCCGGTTCATCTTGTTTTCAAAAAGCAATAGTATTCTGCAGTAGCTTTTTAGGAGTGAAAAAAGAGAGTTAAGGGTATACAAAAAATAGACTCTAAAGAGCAAGGGAGCGAATACGATGATCCGATTTGAACATGTCACAAAGCGCTTTCAAGATGGAACAGAAGCATTAAAGGACGTTTCACTCGTTTTGCCCACAAGTGAGTTAACGGCTATTATCGGTCCGAGTGGTTGCGGTAAAACGACGCTAATGAAGATGATCAATAAATTAGAAAAGCCTACTACAGGAAGCATTTATATTGATGAGAAGCCTATAAATGATTTGGATGAAGTTCAGTTGAGGCGCTCGATTGGCTATGTCATTCAACGAATTGGCTTATTTCCTCATATGACCATTTCAGACAACGTAGCATTAGTACCAAAATTGTTAGAATGGTCAAAACCCAAAAAAGAAGAACGCGTACGTGAATTACTCGAATTAGTCGGTTTAGATCCGGCAGTCTACATGGAGCGCTATCCTCTTGAGCTAAGTGGTGGTCAGCAACAACGCGTTGGGGTAGTCCGAGCACTTGCTGGAGATCCTAATATTGTTTTGATGGATGAGCCGTTTTCAGCACTCGATCCTATTAGTCGAGAACAACTTCAAGATGAACTCCGAAACCTTCAACAAACTATCAACAAAACCATTGTTTTTGTAACACACGACATGGATGAAGCGTTAAAAATTGCTGATACCATTATTGTCATGCGTGCTGGGCAAGTTGAACAAATTGGAACACCGCAGCAACTGATCGATAATCCTGCTAACGAATTTGTTCGCAGTTTTATTGGTGTAGAGCGTATCAATCAAAAACGGACATTTGGAGAAAGAAGATTAGTGGAGTTTTTGGACCTTTTTACAGACAACTGGACAGGTGACTTCGAAGAAATTTCTGCTGATACTACGATTGAACATGCTTTTTTGCAGTTAGATAAAAGCGACCAAGACTATTTAGCAATTGTTAAAGAAGACCGGATTGTAGCATATGCGAATGATCGAGACTTATTGAAAGCGGCTCTAGCTAAAGTAACGGAGGTAACGGTATGAGAAATTTCTTAAATACCCTTGTGAGCCGTCAAGACATGATTATTAGTGCTCTTCTAGAACATATGTATTTATCGTTCGTAGCGGTCGCAATCGGGATTGCCATTGCTTTGCCGTTAGGGATTCTCATTACACGCTATCGGCGCTATGCCGAATCGATTATTGGGGTAACAGCTGTATTTCAAACGATACCTAGTCTGGCTTTATTTGGATTTTTGGTTCCTATTCTTGGCATTGGTTCACCTACTGCATTAATTGCACTCATCATCTATGCATTGCTTCCAATTTTGCGGAATACGTATACAGGAATCGCAGGTGTAGACGATTCTACTATCGAAGCAGGTCGAGGTATGGGGATGACACGAACGCAAATTCTTCGCCAAATTGAATTGCCTTTGGCATTGCCGTTTATTATGGCTGGAATACGTACTGCTACAGTTTTGACTGTCGGTATTGCAACGCTTGCGACATTCGTTGGAGCGGGTGGTTTAGGTGATATTATTTATAGAGGGTTGCAATCGTATAACAACTCACTCGTATTGGCAGGAGCACTGCCAGTTGCTTTACTGGCAATTGGTTTTGATCAGATTTTAAAATGGATTGAAAAGAGAGCGACACCAAAAGGCTTGAAAACATAAGGGGGAAGTTTCGTGAAAAAAGCAACAGTAGGAATTTTTTTGGCAACCACAACACTTATTGCAGGATGTGGAGCAGGCGGTGATACTTTAGACCCACTTGTTATTAGTGGTAAACCATGGACAGAACAATACATCTTGCCTTATATTCTTGGCGAATACATTGAAGCAAATTCGGACTACACAGTCGAATATAAAGATGGACTAGGAGAGGTATCGATTTTAACACCTGCTTTAGAAAAAGGAGATATCGATATGTACGTTGAGTACACCGGTACTGGGATGAAGGATGTACTGAAAAAAGAATCAGTTCCTGGTCAAACTTCAGAAGAAGTATTGGAGATTGTTAGAAAAGGGTATGAAAAAGAATTGGGTGCAACTTGGTTAGAGCCACTTGGTTTTGAAAATGGCTATACGCTAGCCTATTCGAAAGACAGCGGTTTCGATGCAGAAACTTACTCGGATTTAGCGGAAATTTCAAAATCAGAAAATATGAGTTTTGGAGCACCACATCCGTTTTATGAACGAAAAGGTGATGGTTTTGATGATTTAGTTGCGACATATCCGTTTGAATTTGCGGCAACTGAAAGTTTTGATCCAGCCATTATGTACGAAGCTGTAAAAAGTGGAGAAGTGGATGTTATTCCAGCATTTACAACGGACAGCCGCATTGGCTTGTTTGACCTCGAAACAACAAAAGATGACCTGTCATTTTTCCCGAAATACGATGCTGCTCCGGTTGTAAGATTAGAGACACTTGAAGAGTATCCAGAACTCAAGGACGTATTAAATGAACTAGCAGGCAAAATTAGTGAAGAAGAAATGCTTGCTATGAATTCTCGTGTAGATATTGATCAAGATGTAGCAAAAGATGTCGCACATGATTTCTTGGTAGAAAAAGGATTCATTGAAGAATAGAATAGACCTTAAAATCCATAGCCTTGAAGCTGTGGATTTTTTTCGACAAAAATTTCACACGGATTGTCTATTACCTACTGTACTGCCATTTTGAAGTAATTTTAAACGCATCAATGCTACCAAAGTGCGTGAATTTGTTTATAGCATTTAAGAAATAATTCTTGTACAATAGATTTAATGAGTGAATAGTCATTCAATTCAGTGAAGTGAAAGCGTTCTCAATAAAATAATACATGATGGGGTGGAGAAAATGAGAGAAGTTGTCATTATAGAAGGAGTACGTTCGCCAGTAGCAAGAAGAAAAGGCAAGTTTGCTAATGAGCGTCCAGACGAATTAGCAGCTACCGTACTAGAAGAACTGATGTCACGTGCAGGTATTGAGAAAAGTAAAGTAGAAGATATTATTTTAGGATGTGTGTCGCAAGCTGGCGAACAAGGAGGCAATATTGCACGTACCGCTGGGTTGATTGCAGGATTTCCCGATTATGTGCCAGGAGTCACCATTGACCGTCAATGTGGATCGAGTCAACAAGCTGTGCATTTCGGAGCGCAAGCGATTTTGGCAGGAGATATGGACATCGTTATTGCGGGCGGTGTCGAAAGCATGACGCGTGTTCCAATGTTTTCAAATGTTCAAGGAGTCCAACCAAGCAAAAAACTGACAGAGCAATACGAAATTATCAACCAAGGATTGTCGGCAGAACGAATTGCTGAAAAATGGGGCTTTACGCGACAACAGCTGGATGCTTTTTCTGTGCAGAGCCATGATCGAGCACAACATGCCATTAAAGAAGGCTATTATAAACGTGAAATTGTCCCGATTCAAACCCAAGGACCAGACGGTGAAACTATACTGGTTTCTGAAGACGAGGGACCGCGCCCTGGAACGACATTAGAAGTGTTAGGTGGTCTGAAGACAGTATTTGCTGAAAATGGAGTCATTACTGCAGGAAATGCCAGTCAAATGAGTGATGGTGCTTCTGCAGTGTTGTTAATGTCAGCTGAAAAAGCGAGCGAACTTGGCTTAAAGCCAAAAGCGCGAATTATCGCCCGTTCTGTAATTGGTTCTGATCCGACATTAATGCTGACCGGTCCAATTGCTGCAACAAAAAAAGTTCTTGAAAAAGCAAATCTTAAAATTGAAGACATGAATCGCTATGAAGTTAACGAAGCATTTGCGCCGGTTCCGCTTGCATGGCTACACGATATTGGTGGAAATCCAGAAAAACTAAATGTAAACGGAGGAGCTATTGCGTTAGGTCATCCACTTGGTGCAACTGGCACTAAATTGTTAGTATCGCTCTTACATGAACTAGAGCGAACAGGTGGTCGTTATGGATTGCTGGCTATTTGTGAAGGAATGGGAATGGCCAATGCCACTATAATTGAAAAGTTATAACAGTATTGAAAACTAAGGAGGATTCAGAATGGGATTTTCAAAAGTGAGAGCAGTGGTGACAGGTGGAGCATCGGGACTCGGAGAAGCAACAGTGCGTCGAATTGTAAAAAGTGGTGGGCAAGCAGCTATTTTTGATTTAAATGCGGATCGCGCAAAAAAAATAATTGAAGAGTTAGGTGAAAAATCGGTTATTTACAAAGAAACTGATGTAACGAATGCTGAGCAAGTGGAACGAAATATTAGCGAAACTTTAGAATGTTTTGGTGGTATTAATTTAGTGGTTAATTGTGCAGGAATTGGTACTCCTGGAAAAGTGCTATCTAAAGGAAATCCAATTGCATTGGAACAATTTGAAAAAGTAATCAAAGTGAATTTGATTGGTAGCTTTAATGTGATTCGCGTTGCAGCAGCAGCTATGCAGAAAAATGAGCCTAATGAAGATGGCGAACGTGGAGTAATTATCTCAACAGCCTCTGTAGCCGCTTATGAAGGGCAAATTGGACAAGCAGCTTATAGCGCTTCAAAAGGCGGAGTTGTATCGATGACGTTGCCGATTGCTAGAGAACTAGCAAGAGATGGAATTCGCGTGATGGCTATCGCTCCTGGGCTAATGGAAACGCCAATGGTAGAAGGATTACCGGAAGCGGCCATTGCCTCGTTATCAGCAGCAGTGCCATTTCCAGCAAGACTCGGAAAGCCTGATGAATATGCTCAATTGGTAGAAAGCATTGTAGCAAATCCAATGTTAAATGGAGAAACAATTCGGCTCGACGGAGCAATCCGCATGCAACCGAAATAAGAGGGGAATAAACAAGATGGCAAACTACCGTTTTGAAGAAGAAGAACACGTGATGTTCCGAAAGTCATTACGTAAATTTCTGGAAAAAGAGGCAGTTCCAAATTATAATCAATGGGAAAAAGATCGCTTAATTCCAAAATCGTTTTGGAAAAAACTTGGAGACATGGGTTTCTTGAGTCCTCAAGTCGAAGAAAAATACGGGGGTCTTGAACTGGATTTCCGGTATGCCGTTGTTATTGGTGAAGAAATGGAACGGGTAGGTGCTAGTTTAACAGGTATTGGTCTTCATAATGACATAACGGTTCCATATATCGAAGCATACGGAAACGAAGAACAAAAACAGCGTTGGTTACCAGGGTGTATTTCAGGTGATCATATTACAGCGATTGCGATGACAGAGCCGGGTGCGGGATCTGATTTAGCAAATATATCAACTACAGCCATTCGAGACGGTGACAATTATATTGTCAATGGTCAAAAAACGTTTATTACCAATGGCATTAATTCGACTTTGATATTGGTTGTGGTGAAAACCGATCCGAAAGCAGAGTCTAAGCATCGCGGGATTTCGTTGTTAATGGTTGAAGAAGGAATGCCTGGTTTTCAAAAAGGGCGCAAGCTCGATAAAGTTGGACTTCATGCACAAGATACATCCGAGTTGTATTTCGAGGATTGCGTTGTTCCGGCAGCAAATTTAATCGGAGAAGAAAACAAAGGCTTTACGTATTTAATGGAAAAATTACAGCAAGAACGTTTAATGGTTGCAATGGCAGCTCAAATTGCTTCGGAAGACATGCTAGACATGACATTGGAATATGTAAAGTCGAGAAAAGCATTTGGTAAGCCAATCGGATCATTCCAAAATTCTCAGTTTAAATTGGTGGAAATCGCGACTGAAATTGAATTAGGCCACTCATTTTTAGAATCGTTAATTGAAGAACATATGGCCGGAAAAGACATTGTTTCGAAAGTATCGATGGCCAAATACTGGCTAACTGACACGGCAAAGCGAATTTCCGGAGACTGCATGCAATTACATGGGGGATACGGATATATGGAAGAATACAAAATTGCACGGCGTTACCGTGACATTCCAGTAGCTGCGATTTATGCAGGATCTAATGAAATCATGAAAACCATAATTGCTAAACGAATGGGTCTTTAAATGAAAAATGCATTAGAAGGTGTGCGCATACTGGACATTACATACTATGTTCCGGGGCCATATGCAGGAATGCGATTGGCTGATTTAGGGGCGGACGTCATCAAAGTAGAACCACTTGAAGGTGATCCTTCCCGGTATATGGGAGGGGGGTATGTTCATCAAGCAAATAATCGAGGTAAAAGAGTCGTTCATATTGATTTGAAATCAGCTGAAGGTCGTATGGAAATGATGGAACTAGTGAAAAATACAGATGCGCTCATTGAAACGTTCCGACCAGGGGTAATGAAAAAATTAGGTTTGGATTATGATAGGTTGAAAATGGTGAAACCAGATTTAGTTTATTGTTCTTTGTCAGGATACGGACAAACTGGCGAAATGGCCAGTTTAGGTAGTCACGACTTGAATTACATGGCGCTGTCAGGAGCTTTAGATCAATTAAAAGATAGTTCTGGTAGACCGATTCATCCAACGAATACCTTCGCTGATTTTACTGGCGGATTGATGGCAGCAGAACAAGTGATTGCAGCTTTACTAAAAAAATTCAGAACTGGAAAAGGGCAATACCTCGATATTGCTTTAGTGGAAGTGATGGCGGAGTTTTTGGGGAATCATGACATTTACTACACAGAAGGAATTTCAGAAAATGGAGTTCCAGAAATAGGCGGGACCCGCGTTAGTTATGCCATTTACGAAACAAAAGATGGACGTTATGTAACGTTAGGTGCATTAGAAGCGAAATTCTGGCGAGTGTTTTGTGAGTTTGCTGAACGACCGGAATGGCTAGAATGGGGAGACAAACCATTAGGAAGTCCCGAACATCAACAAGTCGCTGATTTTTTTAAGTCGAAAAATTGGCAGGAATGGTATCAAGTATCTCTTCAAGTAGATGCGTGCTTAACACCTGTTTTAAAAGCACATGAGCGACACGAGCACCCGTTTTTTATTGAGAAAAGCAAAGTGAAAAGGAGCTGGATGTGACATGATGGATGCACCATTGTTACTATCATCTTTCGTAAAAAGAGCGGAACGCTATTTCCCTGAAAAGATGATCATTTCACGAACTGGAGAAGATATGATTCACCGAATTCCTTATAAAGAGTTTGCAGTGAGAACGCGTCAATTGGCTGCTGCTTTGACAGGTCTTGGCATGAAACATGGCACGAAAGTTGGCAGTTTCGCATGGAATCATCATCGTCACCTCGAATTGTATTTTGGTGTTCCAAGTACGGGTGCGATTTTACACATGATCAATATTCGTTTGTCGCACGAACATATTGCTTATGTTATTAATCATGCGGAAGATGAGATTTTGGTAGTGGACCATGATTTGTTCCCGTTGATTGAGAAGTTAGCGCCTATGCTAAAAACAGTAAAGCATTTTGTCATCATGAAAGACGGACTGGAATTACCAAGAACTTCGCTTGAAAATGTTCATTCCTATGAAAAGCTTATGGCAGCAGAAGATGGTAGCTTTGAGTTCCCTGAAGATTTAGATGAAAATACACCAGCGGGCATGTGCTATACATCTGCGACGACCGGCAACCCAAAAGGAGTTGTTTATACGCATCGTGGACTTGTGCTTCATAGTTACGCATTAGGAATGTCTGATTCGATGGGCTTGTCCGAACGTGACATTGCTTTGTCTATTGTTCCAATGTTTCACGCAAATGCTTGGGGGTTGCCGTTTGCTGGGGTCTTGTTTGGAACTACACAAGTGCTACCAGGACCAGGCTTTGCACCTGGCATGCTCTTAGACTTGATTGAGTCGGAAAAAGTTACATTAACGGCAGGTGTCCCAACTATCTGGATGAGTGTCTTAAAAGAGCTAGAAGCGAATCCGCGAAATATCAAAACGCTACGAATGATTATTTGTGGTGGCTCGGCTTCGCCAAAAGGCTTGATTCGCGCATTTGAAGAAAAGTACAATGTGCCATTTGTAACAGGCTATGGCATGACAGAAACGTCTCCACTTGTTAGTTTAGCAATTACTACGTCTGGGATGACTAATATGACGATGGACGAGCGCGTGGAACGCCGCTCTATGGCAGGGTTACCCATGCCTGGGCTTGAAGTGCGCATCGTCAACGAAAACGGTGAAGCGCCGTGGGACGGCAAAACGATGGGTGAACTGAACGTTAAAGGTGCCTGGATTGCTGACGAATACTATAAAGACGAACGAACTGAAGATGCATTTAAAGATGGTTGGCTTTATACAGGTGACATTGCGGTAATTGAACCGGACGGCTATATCAAGTTGACGGATCGCACAAAAGATTTAATCAAGAGTGGCGGAGAATGGATTTCGTCAGTTGATTTGGAAAATGCGTTGATGACGCACGAAGCCGTTTTTGAAGCAGCTGTTGTTGCTATTCCTCATGAGAAGTGGATGGAACGTCCGCTTGCTTGTGTTGTATTAAAAGAAGGGCACGCTGAAGACGATGCGATGAAAGCAGAGTTGCTGACCTATTTGGAGAGCCAATTTGCCAAGTGGTGGGTTCCGGACGATGTGGTATTTTTGAAAGAAGTGCCAAAAACATCGGTTGGTAAGTTTTTGAAAGCGGCTTTGCGAAAAGAGTTGGATGGTTATTATCAGTAAGGGTTAGAGTGAAAGCGTAAAGGTCCAAAATACGTCGGATACTTGCGCTTTTCCTAGTGTCCAGACTCCGGCAGCCAGATTCTAGGGTCATAAGTCACTCCGGCTGTGCGGCTAAAAACACGCCGCTTCGCCAGAGCATCTTATGCCCGTCGAATCTACATGGCTGCCTACGCTTTTCCTTTTACTTGACAGAATAAACAAAACCTTTTAGTATAGGGAACAACTTGTTGTACGGAAGCAAGTCTGTTTGAGAGAAGAGCCTAGAGAAGACGAGAATAGAAGAGTGTATAAATCGAGGATTGAGACGAGTAGGCAGGGAAATCTATTTAGAGAGTCAGCGGCTGGTGAGAGCTGATTAGGTAATCTGCGCGAATGGACTTAGGAGAGCTTGCCTGAAAGCGGAAGCGAGTAAGGGAGACGTAAGCCCTGCGTTAAAGGGAAAGGCGAAGAGCCTGTTTAAGTGAGTGCAGAAATTGAATGCGCTAATGCGTGGTGGTACCGCGGTTTTTAACCCGTCCCCGCAATCAGATAACGATCTGATTGCGGGGACTTTTGTATTTAAAAACGAGACGAGGAGAGATTAGTATGAGCAGAGTAGAGAATTTGAGTGAACAAGGAATGTACGAAAAATCATTAGCAATGTTGAATGGCGATATAAATGAACAACAAATAAAGAGTTTTCTATCCGGTTTACATGAAAAAGGAGAAACGGCAGACGAGTTGGTCGGGCTAGTCAAAGCAATGCGTGAAAAGGCAGTGGCGCTTCCAGAGGTCGGAGGACAGCTCGTTGATGTTTGTGGAACCGGTGGTGACCGCTCTTACAGTTTTAACATCAGTACATTGACAGCCTTTGTATTAGCAGGATGCGGTATGACGGTTGCCAAGCATGGCAATCGGAGCGTTTCTAGTAAAACGGGCAGTTCCGATGTGCTAGAAGCACTTGGCATTTCAACGGAAACAGATATTGCATCAATTCCTACAATGCTTGATCAGACGGGGATTGCGCTATTATTTGCACCAGCTATCCATCCGGCACTCGGCGGCTTACGCCAAATTCGTAAAGATATCGGAACCCCGACTATCTTTAACTTAGTAGGACCTTTAGCAAATCCATTGCCGATTACGATTCAAATGACTGGTGTTTACCGCCGTGACATGCTGGAACCAATGGCGGATGCGTTGATTCGCTTAGGTCGAAAAAAAGGTGCACTTGTTCATGGAGCAGGTGGATTGGATGAATTGTCGCTTGCGGGCACTAATGAATTGATCATCTTCAATAAACAAGGTAAACGAAAAATGACCCTTCACCCGAACGAAGTTGGTTTAGAAGTGGCATCAATCGAAGCAATCCGCGGAGGCGATCCAAAACGTAACGCCGAAATTTTTATGGATGTCTTATCTGGAACAGATAGCCCTTATTTAGATACAGTCGCATTAAATGCAGGAGTAGTACTGTACGTCAGTGGTAAAGCTGAAAGCGTGACAGAAGGCGTAAAGCAGGCGAAAGCTTCAATCAAATCAGGCGAAACCGCGCGTGTCTTTGACTTGCACCGGTTAGCTGCGGGGGTATTTGTATGACGATATTAGATGACATCATTGCGACTAAATACGAAGAGATAAAAATGTATAAACCAGTTGGGGTAAATGCAATCGATTTCCCCCAAAAAACAACGCTACTGGAGCATCTACAAAAAAGAAATGGCGTCATCTCAGAGATTAAACGCGCTTCTCCATCCAAAGGCGACATCAAAGTGGAAATAGATATTGTTGCGCAAGCCAAAAAATACGAAAAAGCTGGAGCAGCCGCAATTTCGGTACTTACGGATGAATTGTATTTTAAAGGGTCAATTGATGACTTGTGCGAAGTGGCAAAAGTCGTATCGATTCCCGTCTTGTGCAAAGATTTTATGGTGAGTGAAATTCAAGTTGATCGTGCTCAACATGCAGGGGCTACCATCATTCTGTTGATCGTAGCCGCACTGGAAAAGCAACAGCTAAAACGTCTTAACGACTATGCGCTCTCAAAAGGACTTGAAGTTTTAGTAGAAGTACATGACGAACAAGAACTGCAAGTAGCACTAGAGCTAGATGCAAAACTAGTAGGCATCAATAATCGTGATTTGAAAACCTTTGATGTATCGATTGAACGCACAGCACAATTGGCTAAGAGCTTTCCATTTGACGGAGGACGGGTGTTAATTAGCGAAAGCGGAATGCACACAAAAGAAGATGCGCAATTCGCTTATGCAAATGGAGCTTCCGGAATTTTAGTCGGAGAAGCGTTAATGCGTTCTGAAAATCCAGGTAATTGGATTCGCCAGGCGACTAGTGAGGAGGCAGTGAGATGACAAAAGTGAAAATTTGTGGCTTACAAGAACAACAACATGTTAACGCAGCAAGTCGTGCGGATGCTATCGGCTTCGTATTTGCTCCGAGCAGACGTCAAGTGACGATTGCGCAAGCTGCTGAACTGGCTAAACACATTCCTGTAGATACCGATAAAATTGGAGTTTTTGTTAATGCGTCATTACAGGAAATTGAAGATACTGTTGCAGGTGTTCCGCTAACGATGGTTCAGCTTCACGGCGATGAACCCGATGAGTTGGTAAAAGCTATTCGTGTCCCTGTTATCCAAGCCTTCTCGATTCGCACAAAAGAAGATGTAGAGCAGTTGAAAAATTCTCTAGCTGATTATATTTTAGTAGACGCTCCGGGTACGGAATACCGCGGAGGTAGCGGTAATGTGTTTGATTGGTCGTTACTAGACGGAGTGGGTATCGATCCATCTCGCCTAATTGTGGCGGGTGGGTTAACACCGGAAAATGTCCGTGCGGCAATCGAGCAAACAACACCTTATATGGTAGACGTCTCTAGTGGAGTTGAAACAGAACGTCGCAAAGATACAGCAAAAATACTAGAATTCATTAAACAGGTAAAGGATGATTCGGTGGAACAGACAATAGAAAAAACAGGCTTTTTCGGTAAATACGGTGGGCAATTTGTGCCAGAAACGTTGATGAAAGCCGTTAAGGAATTAGAAGATGCTTATAATGAAGTCAAAGAAGATCCGGAATTTCATAAAGAATACCATCATTATTTATCGGAGTATGTGGGTCGTGAACAGCCATTGACTTTCGCAAAACGCATGACTGAAGCATACGGTGGACCAAAAATCTATTTGAAACGAGAAGATTTGAATCATACCGGTGCGCATAAAGTAAACAACGCCATTGGTCAGGCTTTGCTAGCGATGAGGATGGGCAAACGTAAAATTGTAGCAGAAACAGGAGCGGGTCAGCACGGTGTGGCGACTGCGACAATTTGTGCGCTATTCGATTTAGATTGTGTTATTTTCATGGGTGAAGAAGACATTAAGCGTCAGCAATTGAACGTTTTCCGTATGAAGCTCTTGGGAGCACGTGTAGAAAGTGTCACAAAAGGCAGTGCGACCTTAAAAGATGCAGTCAATGAAGCTTTGCGTTACTGGGTTGCCAATGTCGAAGATACGCATTACTTAATCGGTTCGGCTCTCGGGCCGCATCCGTTTCCAACGATGGTTCGTGATTTTCAAAGTGTTATCGGCGAAGAAACCAGACGTCAGATTCTTGAGAAAGAAGGACGTTTGCCTGATGCTATTTTGGCGTGTGTCGGTGGTGGCAGCAATGCGATTGGGATGTTCTATCCGTTTATTCAAGATAAAGAAGTCGAGTTGATTGGCGTTGAAGCGGCGGGTCAAGGTGTGGATACAGATAAACACGCTGCAACCTTAACGAAAGGAACAGAAGGTGTACTCCACGGAGCCTTAATGAAGTTATTGCAGGACGATGCAGGCCAAGTGCAGGAAGCACATTCGATTTCTGCAGGTCTCGATTATCCAGGAATTGGACCAGAACATGCTTATTTAGCAGATATTGGTCGTGTCGAATACCGTTCGATTACTGATGATGAAGCACTGGCTGCAGTTATTAGCATGTCTCGTCTTGAAGGAATTATTCCAGCACTTGAAACGGCGCATGCTATTGCAGAAGCAGAAAAACAAGCAAAGTCTATGACGAAAGAGCAGATACTGATTATTTGTGTATCCGGTCGTGGAGATAAAGATATGGCGACCTATGCAGAGAATCTGGAGGGGCTATCATGAATCGACTAGAGCAACTGAAAAAATCAGGAAACAAAGCCTTTGTCGCCTATATTATGGCTGGAGATGGCGGTCTTGATCGTCTGAAAGATCAAGTACAGTATTTACAAAGAGTAGGTGTGACTGCTATCGAAATCGGCATTCCTTTTTCAGATCCGGTCGCAGATGGTCCGACGATTGAAGCGGCCGGAAACCGTGCGTTGAAAAAAG
The DNA here is from genome assembly GCF_001186155.3 of Planococcus versutus. NCBI lineage: Bacteria > Bacillati > Bacillota > Bacilli > Caryophanales > Caryophanaceae > Planococcus > Planococcus versutus. The sequence goes on from NZ_CP016540.2 coordinate 441,673, forward strand.
GTGTAACTTTACAAAAGGTATTAGCAGAACTACAAAGCTGGACATTCGAAGTTAACATTCCTTTACTGGTGATGACTTATTTAAATCCAGTACTAAGTTTTGGTGTAGAGCGTTTCGCCACGGAATGCAGTAAAGCCGGGGTGTCGGGAGTGATCATTCCAGATCTTCCATATGAACATAAGCAATTGGTTCAACCATATGTCGATAAAGAAGGCATCAAGCTGATTCAGTTGGTAACGTTAACAACAACTGATGCACGATTAGATGCAATTCTACACGAAGCAGAAGGTTTTGTGTATGCCGTAACAGTTAAAGGAATTACTGGATCTCGCGATGAAATGTCACAAGATGTGAAAGCTTTTATGCAAAAAGTTCGTGAGAAAAGTCCGGTTCCAGTTTATGCTGGATTCGGAATTTCAAAAAGCAGTCACGTTGACTTGCTGCGTGATGATGTGGATGGGTTTATCGTTGGAAGTGCAATTGTTGAAGCTTTTAACGCAGGTGAAATTGAAGTACTCGAACCTCTTATACATGCAGTGACAGCCTCTCATTCGGTATAATATTGTTAGGAGGGGATGTTATGTTTACACCAGTTCATGCTGATTTTTTTAATGCGCCAACGCTGGAATTGTCCCGCAATTTACTTGGTCAAATTCTAGTTCACGAATTACCTGAAGGCGTTGTTGCCGGGCGCATCGTTGAAACTGAGGCTTATATGGGCGCAGAAGATCGAGCTGCTCATAGCTTTGGAAACCGTCGGACAAAACGCACCGAAATTATGTTTGGTAAACCTGGACTTGTCTACACGTATCAAATGCATACACATACATTGGTCAATGTTGTCGCGGGACCTGAAGAAACGCCGCGGGCGATATTAATTCGAGCGGTCGAACCCGTTGAAGGTATTGAACTGATGAGAGAACGGCGTGGCAAGCATATGCCAATGAAACAATGGACCAGTGGACCCGGTAAACTGACAAAGGCTATGGCGATCAACATGGATTATTACGGTCATTATTTTACGGAGAAACCACTTTATATTGCGCAAGGAAATCCGGTCGAGTCGGTGTCAGTAGGCCCACGTATAGGGATCGGAAATTCACTCGATGCCGTTCATTATCCTTACCGTTTTTGGGAATCTGAAAATCCTTTTGTTTCGAAATTTCGTTAACTTTGTGTTTAACTCTACTCCCTTGTGGAATACTAAAAGAGAATGAACAAACAAAAGGAGTGGAAGATAGTGGCGAAAATTGCAACTTTAATTACTGATATGTTCGAAGATGTGGAATATACGGACCCGTTGAAAGCGTTTAATGATGCAGGTCACGAAGTTTTCACTATCGAAGAAGAAGCTGGCAAAAAAGTGACAGGTAAACAAGGTGAAGCGGTTGTCACAATCGATAAAGGGATTGATGATGTCAGCCCAGATGATTTTGATGCTTTGTTCTTACCAGGTGGATTTTCACCGGATCAATTGCGTGCGGATGATCGGTTTGTGAAGTTTTCAAAAGCTTTCATGGATGCGAAAAAACCAGTCTTTGCAATTTGTCATGGCCCTCAATTATTAATTACAGCCAAAGCATTAGAAGGGCGTAAAGCTACAGGTTATCAATCGATTCAAGTCGATATGGAATATGCAGGTGCAACGGTTCTTGATGAAGAAGTAGTGGTGTGTCAAGACCAATTGGTTACTAGTCGTCAACCCGATGACATTCCAGCGTTTAATCGAGAATCATTACGTGTACTTGAACAATTAAACAAGTAAAATTTTAACTCAACCCCGAATCAGCTTTGCTGATTCGGGGTTTTTTATAGAGATGATGAGTTGAAGCTTTAAATTGGTTCTTGAATATATAAGTTTTTGCTTATATAATAAACAAGTGTTTGAGTGAAGAAGAGATCACAATAGAATTCTACACTTCTATAGTAAGTTACGAAAAAAATGAAATTAGAAATAGAAAGTTGGATAAGTGTGGATATTTGGTTAGCGAGTTTTATTTTTGTCGTCACATTAATCTTTGTTATTTGGCAGCCAAAAGGCTTGTCTATTGGTTGGTCTGCTAGTACAGGGGCTGTAATTGCTTTATTGTTTGGCGTTGTTGACTTTGGTGACGTTTGGGATGTTACAGGAATTGTGTGGAATGCGACATTGACGTTTGTTGCATTGATTATCATTTCACTGATTCTTGATGAAATTGGCTTTTTTGAATGGGCAGCTTTGCACATGGCACGTTTCGCTAAAGGTAGCGGGTTGCGTATGTTCTTTTTAGTCACTTTGTTAGGGGCAGTTGTTGCAGCGTTATTTGCAAATGATGGAGCAGCGTTAATTTTGACGCCAATTGTCTTGGCAATGGTTCGCGCATTGAAATTTAAAGATACGATGATTTTACCGTTTATTATGGCCAGTGGTTTTATTGCAGATACTGCGTCACTTCCTTTTGTCGTCAGTAATTTAGTCAATATCGTCTCAGCAGATTTTTTTGATATTGGTTTTACGGAATACGCTATTCATATGATTGTTCCGAATCTATTTAGTATTGCGGCAAGTATGCTTGTATTGTATTTATATTTCCGAAAAGATATTCCGAAAAATTTTAATGATAGCATATTAAAAATGCCGGCTTCGGCTATAAAAGATATTCGGCTATTTCGTTTGTCTTGGGCAGTACTTGCTATTTTACTGGTTGGTTATTTCAGCAGTGAAGCGCTAGGAATCCCAGTATCCTTTATCGCTGGAGGCGTTGCTATTATTTTCTTAGCAATTGCTCGTGCAAGTAACTCAGTAGAAACAATGACTGTATTAAAAGGTGCGCCTTGGGCCATTGTTTTCTTCTCAATTGGTATGTATGTAGTCGTATACGGATTAAGAAATGTAGGCCTCACATCAGTTTTGGCGACAGCAATTGAGTGGACAGCGAGTCACGGTTTGTATGCAGCAACAATAGGCATGGGCTTTATTGCGGCCATTCTTTCTTCTGTTATGAATAATATGCCGACCGTCATGATTGATGCACTAGCAATTGCGGAAACCAATACAACAGGGGTCGTTAGAGAGGCGTTAATGTATGCTAACGTCATTGGTTCAGATTTAGGACCTAAAATTACGCCAATCGGTTCTCTTGCGACGTTATTATGGCTACACGTATTGAAAACAAAAGGTGTAGAAATTTCTTGGGGTTATTATTTTAAAATTGGTATAATCTTAACCTTGCCCACTTTGTTCATCACGTTAACAGCTCTTTACTTGTGGTTGAACATTTTAAATTAACTCCATAACAAAAGGAGCGTGCTCTTGGCATGCTCCTTTTGTTTAGTTTAAAAACTTAGTTAAATATAATTCATTATGCGGTTTGTCATCAATCATCATCGATTTTTCACGAATCCCTTCCGAATGGAATCCAGTTTTTTCATATAGTTTCCGAGCAGCTTCATTTTCTTCAACGACCGTTACTTCAAGTCGAGTAATTTCTTTTGCTCTTGCCCATTCCTCTGCTTTTTTTAGGAGAGACTGAGCTATTCCTTTTCCTTGAGCATCTTTCTGAAGTCCAAGGTCGATGGTTGCTCGATGTGCTGCGCGTTTTGCGTCATTTCCCATAATTGTTAAGAAACCGACGTGTTGACCATTTAAAATTGCGACAATGATGACAGAGTGGCCACTTTGTTTCCATTCAATGATTTGCTTGCGAACTTTTTGAGTAGACTGTGTACGTTCATCTTTTGCGTAGAGCATGAAATCAGACTCTGACTCAACCAATTTTTGCAAAGCAGCAAGAGTCCGAGCATCGCCGTGCTCTGCTGTTCGAATCAATAAAATATCTTGATCATCATCGTCATCGTCTATTCCATTGCCAGTTGAGGCATCAATTCTTTCAAAAACGACAAAGCGATCTGGTTCTACATTGCTAACATAATAACCCGCGTCTAGCCATGCATGAAAATGTTTAGCTGGAGCTTTTACCTTTTTCCACCAACTTTTATTCAAGTAAGCAGCATTGGGCAGATTTTGTCCCATAATTTGTTCGATTTCAGAAAATGTTAACTTTATTGAAGAATTCGTTGCTCCAGCAAAATAATTAGCTAGAGGAATGTATTTCTTTTCCAATAAAACGGTCACGGGCACCTCTTCCTTCCGTATAACTTATAATTAGTTAGTCATATTATACCATTGGCATATGCTAAAGTACACAATAAATTTTTAATTTACTGATAATTCTATAAACTTAAATTTTTCTGGAACTTTTTCAGTAAAAAAACTATGAATTTTTCAACGGCTGTTTTTATGATAGAATAAGTACAGAAATTTAGATTTTCAGGAGGCTATTATTTATGTCAAACGTTTTAGTATTAGGTCATAAAAACCCGGACACGGATTCAATTTGCTCGGCTATTTCATATGCATATTTAAAAAATGAAATGGGCATGGTTGCAGAACCTATTCGCTTAGGTGAAGTAAATAACGAAACATTATTTGCTTTGGAAACTTTTAAGTTTGAACAACCAAGACTTGTGACGCACGTGGCTAAAGAAGTTACACAAGTCATTTTAGTAGATCATAACGAACGTCAACAAAGCGCGGAAGACTTAGATGAAGTTCAAGTTATTGAAGTGGTAGATCATCATCGCATTGCTAATTTCGAGACGACAGATCCATTGTATTTTCGTGCAGAACCGGTTGGCTGCACAACAACTATTATTCTTAAGTTGTTTAAAGAAAATGGCGTAGAAGTTCCTTCTAACATCGCGGGATTGATGTTGTCTGCTATTATTTCGGATTCTCTTTTATTCAAATCACCCACATGCACACAGCAAGATATAGATGCAGCTACTGAACTCGCTAAAATTGCCAATGTGGATGCACAAAATTATGGCCTCGATCTATTAAAAGCAGGTGCCGATTTAAGCAATAAAACATTGGAAGACTTGATTTCCATAGATTCTAAAGAATTCGAAGCCGGCGATCACCGATTTGAAATTGCTCAAGTTAATGCCATTGATGTTGAAGAAGTAATGGCTCGCCAAAAAGAACTTGAAGTATTGATGGAAAATACTATTGTAACTAAAGGATTAGGGCTCTTCCTGTTCGTAGTTACGGATATTCTTAACAACAATTCAGTAGCCATTGTTCTTGGTGAAAGAGCTGGGATTATCGAAAGAGCATTTCAATCAAGTGTCGTGGATCACCGCGTCTTGTTGCCGGGTGTTGTGTCACGTAAAAAGCAAATCGTTCCTGTTATTACAGAAGCATTAAGCTGATTCTCTTTTGGGAGTCAGTTTTTTTGATGGAGACGCAATCATAAGTCACGCCGGCTGTGGCTGAAGACATGCCACTCCGCCACCGTGTCTTATGCCTGTCAGGTCTAGCACGATTGCCTACGCTTTTCTATTTGTCCAGCTGCGGCAATCAGACCTTCGGGTCATAAGTCACGCCTGCTGTGTAGCTGAAGACATGCCACTCTGCCGCCGCGTCTTATGCCTGTCAGGTCTAGCACGATTGCCTACGCTTTTCTATTTGTCCAGCTGCGGCAATCAGACCTTCGGGTCATAAGTCACGCCTGCTGTGTAGCTGAAGACATGCCACTCTGCCGCCGCGTCTTATGCCTGTCAGGTCTAGCACGATTGCCTACGCTTTTCTTTCCACAGGCAAAAAAATTGAGGGCTATAGTGTTCGTTGCTATAGTTAATGGCGAGGTGGATAATATGAGAATTGAAGTTTGGTCAGATTATGTGTGCCCATTCTGTTATATTGGTAAACGCACATTAGAAAAAGCACTGGTTCAATCAGGATTTGAAAGTCAAGCAGATGTTTCGTACAAAGCTTATCAATTAAATCCCGACACGCCAGTTGATTCGGTTGTATCAACTTATGACAGCTTAGTTAATAAATTCGGCAAGACGATAGAACAAGCAAAAGAAATGACTGAAGGAATCGCACAACATGCTCGATCAGTTGGGTTGGAATATGATTTCGATAATATGGTCGAAGCAAATACTTTAGCAGCTCATCGTCTCGTGAAATGGGCTAAAACGTATGAAAAAGATGGAGAACTTACAGAAAAGCTGATGGATGAATATTTTATTCAAGCGAAAAATGTAGGCAACTACGAAGTGTTAGTTGCCAGTGCTGAATCGATTGGCTTACCAGGAGACGAAGCGAAAAAAGTGCTGGAATCAGATCGGTTTATGGCACAAGTTCAAGTAGACATCGCTGAAGCCGGTCAAATTGGTGTACAAGGTGTACCGTTTTTTGTTGTGAACCGTAAATATGCACTATCGGGTGCTCAACCTGTAGAAGCTTTTGTGGAAGCATTAGAGCAAATTGCTGAAGAAGAAGGACTACGTCCAGAGCTAAAATCGCTTGGCAAAAAAACAAGTTATTGCACAGGCGATTCATGTGATGGAATTTAATGACTCAAGCAGAGTAATTGACTTTTACTCTGCTTTTTTACTAAAATAGAAACGTATTTTCCAATTGAGGTAAATAATTTTATGCAATTATTAAGAGGAGATTTAAGCTAATGACAAACGTTTTAGTAGTAAAAGCAAATAACCGCCCAGCATCTGAAGGAGTTACAAGCAAAATGTACGAAGTATTTATGGATGCAATCGGTATGGATACGGAGTTAGATATTAATACTTTTGATGTATTCAAAGAAGATATGCCTTATTTTGGTCAAGATTTCTTTGATGCTATGAAAAAGTCTGCACAGGCTGAGCCAATGACTGAGTTAGAGCAACGTATTTTGACTGCGGCAAACAAAGCGATGGATGCATTCATGGAAGCCGATGTTGTTGTTTTTGCATTCCCATTATGGAACAAAACAATTCCCGCGCCATTGCAGACGTTTATCGACTACGTTTACCGTGCGGGTGTAACATTCAAATACACACCTGAAGGCCCAGTGGGTCTAGTACCAGAGAAAAAAGTCATCATTTTGAATGCTCGTGGCGGAGTTTATTCAACACCTGAAATGGCTCCTGCTGAAATGAGTGTCAACTACATTCGGTTGATTATGGATTTCTTCGGCATCACTGACATTGAAGAAGTCATCATCGAGGGGCATAATATGTATCCTGATCGCGCTGAAGAAATCAAAGCCGAGGGAATGCAACGTGTAGAACAAGCTGCAAACTCGTTAGTTAAAGTACATGCATAATTTTTTGTGAAAAGACAACCTTAATGGGGTGTCCTTTTTTTGTTTAGACAGTAAATCAGTTGAAACAGACAGTATTTCCGAAAATTGGACAGTATTAAAATCAAATTAGATGGTATATCCAAAAAAAGGGGATTTTCAACTTTCGCTTTTTAAAATGGATTAGAAATTCCTGATAGGGGTAGATATGGATTAAAAGCTTATTAAAAGCTGTTGAGGAGGAATGACAAAGTGAAGCATGCTCACAATAGTCAAGTTCCGCAAGAACAGAAATCATTTTGGAGAGAATATAAAGACATTCCAAGCTATCCCGCGTTGCAAGAAAACGAGTCAACCGATATCGCAGTTGTTGGTGGAGGAATGGCAGGGATTATTAGTGCCTATTTATTAGCAAAAGCTGGACGACAAGTCACTTTGATCGAAGCTGGAAAATTAGTTGATGGTGTAACAGGAAAGACCACTGCTAAAATTTCAGCACAACACGGTTTGTATTATGATTCTATGATTCAAGTAGCAGGAGAAGCACAAGCTAAGTTGTATTATCAAGCCAATATGGATGCTTTGACGTTTATTGAAGAAACTGCTAAAGAGTTATCGATTGATTGTGATTTTTCTCATCACAATGCCTTTGTTTATGCTCAAACGGCAGCAGGAGCTAAACTTGTTGAAAAAGAAGCTGAAGCTTATAGACGTTTAGGCATTGACGGTGAATTAGCAAAAGAGGAAGTAGAATTACCGTTTTCCGTAGAAGAGGCATTGGTAATGCGCAATCAAGCTCAATTTCATCCTGTTAAATTTCTAGCAGGATTGGTGAAAGAAATTGAACGGCTCGGCGGGAAAATATATGAACAAACGCGAGCAATGAAAATTCTAAGCAAACACGATCCGGTCATTCAAACTGAAAATTTGTCTCATTTGTCATGCAATAAGGTCATTGTTGCTAGCCACTATCCATTTAACGACTTTGATGGACTGTATTTTTCACGGTTGTCGGTTAATCGCTCCTATGCGATTGCGGCTAAAGTGAGCGGCGAGATTCCAAATGACATGTATATTAGTGGAGACATGCCTTCTCGTTCTTTACGCTATGCATTAGGAGAAGATGGTGAAAAGCTCTTGTTAATAGGTGGCGAAGGTCATACAACTGGCAAAAGCTCAAGTGATACCATGGAACATTATTACAACCTTGAAAAATTTGGTGACGAGTATTTTGGTATTAAAGAAATTCCCTATCGCTGGTCGTCTCAAGACATGACAACACTCGACAAAATTCCCTATATTGGAACAATTACAGCCGGATATGAAAATATACTAGTAGCTACTGGTTTCAACAAGTGGGGAATGTCAAACGGTGCATTGGCGGGTATGCTGTTATCTGATCAAGTGCTAGGCAAAGAAAATCAATACGCACCAGTTTTTGATCCAACACGTACAAAGTTAAAACCCAAAGATGCTGCAAGTTTTGCGAAAGACAATGCCTCGGTTGCAAAGGCGCTAGTCACTGGCAAGCTCAAAAGAGCTTCTAAAACAGTTGATGACTTGGGCAAAGATGAAGGTTCGTTGGTCAAAGTTGGTAAGAAAAAAGCAGGTGGGTACCGTGATGAGTACGGTCAAGTCCATCTAGTGGATACCGCATGTACGCATATGGGCTGTGATGTTAAGTGGAACGATGCAGAACGTTCATGGGATTGCCCATGTCATGGATCACGTTTTTCCTATACAGGAGACGTTTTAAACGGACCAGCTGTAAAGCCATTGAAGAAAATAGAACAAGAATAAAATCATCTAAAAAGAACAGTGAGGAAATGTTCCTCACTGTTCTTTATTGTATATTATTCAGCAGGTTTAGCTTCAATTGCTAAAGTGATTTTGATGTCTTCGCCAACCATTACGCCACCAGTTTCAAGCGCTTGGTTCCATGTAAGACCGAAATCTTTACGGTTTACTTTGCCTTCAACGTCAAATGCCACAACTTCGGAACCCCATGGATCTGTTGCTTTTCCATTGTACTCTACTTCAAAAGTTGCTGGACGTGTAACGCCTTTCATTGTAAGATCGCCAGTCATTTCGTACTTGTCGGCTTTTTTTATGATCTCGTTTGCTTTGAACGTAATGTGTGGGAACTGTTCAGCGTCAAAGAAATCTGCTGAACGCAAGTGAGCGTCGCGGTCTTTGTTTTTTGTGTTGATGCTATCTACATCAATCTTAAAGTCGATCAATGCGCCTTGCAAGTCTTCTTCGTTCGCTTCAATTGTTGCCTCGTACGATGTAAAAGAACCTTTTACTTTTGAAATCATCATGTGTTTTACTGAAAACCCAATTTCTGAATGTGCTGTGTCTACTGTCCATTTTTTCATGTTAAATTCCTCCTAAAGTTGTTATCTTAATTTAATATAACAAATCACTATCTTGAAGTCAATAGTTTTTAATTAAAGATTCTCGAATTAAAGGTATTTTAAAATCTTGGACTTTTTACTCAAAATTTGCTATATTGCTTGTCAAAACAAGGTGAAAATTAGATACTAGTAGAAGCTATAAGTTTAGAAGGGATTTGCTTTAGATGACGAAAGAACAATGGTTGGCGGATTTGCGCGGTTTTTTAAAAGAAGATCATGTCAAAATGGATGAACCGCTACACCTTCATACATTGACTAAAATGGGTGGACCAGCTGATATTTTTGTAGAACCAACGACAGAAGAAGAAACGGCTTTTACAGTGAGATATGCATATAAAAATAAGATTCCATTATTACTGCTTGGAAACGGCTCGAATATGGTCGTTCGAGATGGAGGGTTTCGTGGAATTGTTTTAACGTTAAAAGGATTGCAGACAATTCGCATAGAAGGCTCAACCATCTATGCTCAAGGTGGCGCAGATATTAAAAAAGTATCGAAAGTAGTAGCTGCAAAACAATTAACAGGATTTGAATTTGCTTGTGGAATTCCTGGTTCAATTGGTGGTGCTATGGCTATGAATGCAGGTGCTTACGGCGGAGAAATTAAAGACATTATCAAACAAGCGACTGTTCTTTCAAGAGAAGGCGACATGTTGGTTTTATCCAAAGAAGATTTGGGTCTTGGTTACCGCAAAAGCATCATTACAAAAAAAGGTTATTTTGTTTTATCGGCGGAATTTGAATTAGAAGTTGGAAAGCAAATGATCATTGATGCGAAAATGAGCGAATTAACATATCAGCGTGAAACAAAGCAACCATTGGAGTTTCCATCGGCAGGAAGCGTTTTTAAACGCCCACCTGGTAATTTTGCAGGAAAACTAATTCAAGAATGTGATTTACAAGGAAGAGGATTTGGAGGAGCGGAAGTTTCGACAAAGCATGCTGGTTTTATTGTTAATAAAGACAATGCTTCAGCGAACGATTATATTCAAACAATCGAAATGGTTAAGAAAACTGTATTCGAGAAATTTGGTATAGATTTAGAACTTGAAGTGAAAATTGTTGGAGAAGATGTCCTTTAATGAGGACATCTTTTTTTTAGTGAAAGAGAATGTGAGACTCTATGAATGTTCAAAAAGGGGTTTTTCCTTCTTTAGTCGAATAAAACAGCATAGGAAAAAGGGGGAGCAACAATGGATAAAAAAGTGAAAAAAAGAAAATGGCTAAAAAGACTTTTAGTTGTTTTGGGTATAGTTGTAACAATTGCAATTGCTGCGCTAATTTTTGTGAACGTTTACATAGCAAAATCTAAACCGCTTATTGAAGGAGAGGCAACAGTAGAAATTTTAGACAATAATGCGACTGTCATCCGTGATGAAATAGGGGTACCACATATAAAAACCGAGACCGATGCAGATCTGTATCGCGCACAAGGATATGTACAAGCGCAAGATCGCTTGTTCCAAATGGATTTATCCCGCAGACAAGCAAGTGGTCAGCTAGCTGAAGTGATTGGGGCAGATGCGGTTGATACGGATAAGTTTTTTAGAACGTTTAGTTTGCGCGATGCAGCAGAGAAATCATGGAGTGGCTATGACGAAGAAGCGCAACAAGTTTTAGAATGGTTTGCAGAAGGTGTAAATGCTTATATAGATGAAGCAAAAAAGAACAACGATTTAAGTTATGAATTTGCACTGCTCGGTTATGAACCGACAGAGTGGACACCCGTGGACTCGTTAACAATTGGCAAGTTTATGGCTTATGACCTAGGTGGCCATTGGAATACCTTGGCTGTTCGTCACTGGGCGTTAAATGAATTTCCAGAAGATAAAGCAGCAGAACTTTTTATCAACTATCCTGAAAATGCGCCAGCCATCTTAGCTGCAAACAAACAACAACCAGTTCAAGTAGCAGGAGAATTTGATGCGTCTGTCATTCCACCAGAATTTAATGGCAGCAACAACTGGGTGGTATCTGGTGACAAAACCGCAAGTGGCAAGCCGTTACTTGCGGACGATCCGCATCTTGGCTTAAGCACGCCATCTATTTGGTACCAAATGCATTTAGAGTCTCCTAAACAAAACGTCAGCGGCGTTATTTTTGCCGGAGTGCCAGGAATTATTTTAGGGCACAATGAAAAAATTGCTTGGGGTGTAACGAACGTCGGACCAGACGTTCAAGATCTGTATATCGAAACACCAAAGCCTGAAGACCCAACACAGTTCGAATACGAAGGAAAGTGGGAAAAAGCGGAGGTTAGAAAAGAACCGATTAAAATCAAAGATAAAAAAACAGAGGATTTTGAAGTGCTGGTGACAAGGCATGGTCCTGTTGTGTCGAATATTCTTTATGACGATGAAGATCCAGGAGCTGTCTTTTCAATGCAATGGACGGCTCTAGAACCCACACTGGAGCTGCAGGCCGTTTTAAATTTTAATAAAGCATCTAATTGGGAAGAGTTTGAACTAGCGCTCGAAGATTTTCAAGCGCCCGCTCAAAACTTTGTCTTTGCTTCTACAGATGGCACCATTGCCTATAAAGCTAACGGCCGAATTCCGATTCGGAAAACAGGAGATGGACAATTGCCAGTTCCAGGAAACTCAGCAGAATACGGGTGGGAGGGCTACGTACCGTTTGATGAATTGCCTCGTTCAGTAAATCCAAAAAATGGATTTATTGCGACAGCGAATAATGAAGTAATCGATGATTCTTATCCTTATCATATTACTGATTTTTGGGCGCAACCTTATCGTTACGAACGAATTGCTGAAGTGTTAGAAGCATCGGACAAACTAACAGCAGAAGACATGATGAACTTACAAATGGATCAAAAGAATTTATACGCAGCAGAATTTTTAAAAGATATGATTTCGACAGTGCGTAACAATACAGACGATTATGATGAAGTTCTCGCGCTGTTAGAAAAATGGGATCAAGTTGATGATAAAGATCAAGGTGCTCCGCTAGTTTTCCATACGTGGATAAAGCAATTACCAGAAACTTTGCTCGCGGATGAATTTCCAAAAGACGTCTTTAAAATGCTCGATGGCAAAAATCACATTACAGACGAAATGATGCGTGATGCTTTTAAAGGAACTGAAGGCATTTGGGTAAGGGAATATGGCGGTATAGAAAAATGGCTCGTGGATTCATTGGAAACAGCCGTTGCTGAAATTGAAGAAGAACAAGGAAATGACCCAGCTGACTGGAAATGGGGAGAACATCATCAATTGACATTCCCGCATCCACTAGCAGGAGCTTCTCCAATTTTTGAAAAGCTTTTGAACCCGAAACCCGTTCCAATTGGCGGATCAAATGTAACAGTACAAGCAGCAGCCTCTACCGCAGATGGTAATGTTAATCACGGGGCATCTTGGCGTTTTGTCGCAGATCTTGCTGATTTATCAAGTGCCTATCATATTGTTGGACCCGGATTGAGTGGACACATGAAATCGGATTACTACCATAACCAAGTAGACGATTGGGCACAAGGAGATTACCATGAAACAGAAATCGGCGAAAGCGTAGAAGGATCGACGTTAATATTAACTGCCGAATAAGTTATACTAAAGAAAAAGATATGAGGCATGCGTAATGAAACAATTAGTAGCGGTAGGACTGGGTGGTATGATTGGTGCGTTGTTGCGTGTAGCAATATACACGACGGTTGTAGATGGTATTGGGCTATGGATTGTCAATATTATTGGCAGCTTTTTAATCGGGCTGGCGGCTATTCGCTTATCTCATAAGTCAGCAGAGTTAAGACTATTCATTTCGACAGGGTTACTCGGATCTTTTACAACCTTTTCAGCATTTTCTGCTGACTGGTTCTATTATCTCCAATCTTCTATTTGGCTAGGCTTAATATTTGCCGGCAGCATGACAATTGCATGCGTTTCAGCTGCAGCTGCTGGATTGTGGCTTGGTAGAAAAGGGGTGTCTTCGTTATGATAGGCATCGCAATGGGTGGGTTTTTAGGTGCGATTACACGTTATTTATTTTATAGGTTAGTTGAAAGTCGAGTATGGCAACCAAAAATTGCCACGTGGCTAGTTAACAGCACCGGTTCATTAGTTCTCGGTTTATTTATTGGCAGTGGTAGTTTGTCTATTTTCTGGATTACAGGGTTTTTAGGTGCCTTCACAACATTTTCAACGATGGCCTTAGATGTAGTAAAAGAAATTGAAGACGGAAAATGGTTACAAGGCGGTAGTTATGTTTTTGCTACTTTAGTTAGTGGCATTTTATTATTTAGTTTTGGGTATATCTTGATGCAATAAGTGCTGGCTCTTCTTGCGATTATTGCAAGAGGAGTTTTTTTATGAGCGCTTATAAAACCACCTAAATGACTGCAAATCAAAAAACCAACCGTTTTTCGATAGTTTCGAAAAACGGTTGGTTTTATTTTACGATAATAACAGGAGCTTCCACACGTTTTGCTACTTTATGGCTAACACTGCCGAGTACCATTTCTTGTAATGCATTTAATCCGCGACTGCCGATCAAGACGACATCGTACCCGGTCTCATTCGCATGCTTGACAATGGTGGGTCCAGGAACGCCATGTAGTGTTTTTGTTTCAAAATTTACACCTGATGAACGGAAAATTTCTTCAAGCGGAACTAAATGCTTGCGCCGTTCCAAGTGTACTTCGTCGCTACTTTGACCGTGAAGAATTTCTGTGCGTGCTTTTTCGTAATCGATTACATACAATAATGTAATAAATGCTTGTGGATTAACTTTGGCCATTTTTACAGCTTCATGAGCAGCCCGTTTTGAATGATCAGAACCGTCAGCTGCAACTAAAATTTTCTCATACATAGAGCATCCTCCTTATGATGTGCCTTTACCCGCATTACTGAAGGTTGCTAGTTTATCAACAAGCTTTTGACTAGACGCATTTAATCCGACAATTTCAACTGTCTGACCTTGCGCTTGTAGTTTGTTCATGACTCGATCGATTGCACCAACGCCAGAGTCGTCCCAAACAGATGCATCTGAAAAATCTAAAACAACATGTTGAGAAGCTTCCACTTTATCAAACTCAGAGACAAAGTCTTGTGAAGAAGCGAAAAACAATTGTCCGTGTATGGTATATCTATTCGACGCATCGGTTTCCAATCCTTCTTTCCGTACTTCTACTTTGGAGATTTTAGCAGCAAACAGCAAGGCGCTCAAAATAACACCGGCAAATACTCCTTTAGATAAATCGTGTGTGTAAACAACAACTACGACTGTTAGCAACATGACGATGGCATCTGCTTTTGGAGCCGTTGCTAAATACTTGAACGAACCCCAATCAAATGTGCCAATACAAACCATGACCATAATCCCCGCTAAAACAGGCATTGGAATTTGGATAACCCAATTCCCCAGAACAATAATCAAGAACATAAGAAAGACGCCCGCAACAAAGCTAGACAAGCGTCCACGTCCACCAGAGCGAACATTAATGCCTGATTGTCCAATCATTGCACAACCAGCCATTCCACCGAAAAATCCAGTAATGATATTAGCAATGCCTTGTCCGCGAGCTTCTTGGTTTTTATCTGATCCCGTTTCTGTCGCATCATCAATTATAGATGCAGTTAATAAAGACTCCAGTAAGCCGATTACAGATAAAGCCAATGCAGTTGGAAAAATAATTTGCAAGGTTTCAAAATTGAACGGTACGCTTGGAATAAAGAAGCTTGGCAAGGTTTGCGAAATGGTCCCAAGACTGCCAACGTTTTGCATATCAATGCCGGTGTAAATGACAACACCCGTCAAGACCAAAATAGCGATTAATGGTGCTGGAATTGCTGTGAAGAATCGAGGCAAAACATATACAATTGCCAGTGTAACACCAACAAATACGTATGTAAGTGCATTGATGCCGAAAATGAATGGCACTTGTGCCATAAAGATTAAGATTGCTAGTGAGTTAACAAAACCAATCATGACAGCTCGAGGAATAAATTTCATAAACCGTGCAACTTTTAAAAGACCAAAAGTCAATTGCAACAAACCTGTTAAAACAGTTGCTGCTAGTAAATAATCCAAACCGTGATCGCGAACGAGCAGCACCATGGCAAGTGCCATAGCCCCTGTAGCTGCAGAAATCATTCCAGGTCGTCCACCCACAAAAGCAATAATAACGGAGATGGAAAATGAAGCGTATAACCCAACCATCGGATCGACACCCGCAATGATTGAGAAAGCGATCGCTTCCGGAATAAGTGCAAGTGCTACAACAATTCCGGCCAAAATATCTCCACGAATATTCCCAAACCATTGCTCTTTATAAGATATGGTATTCAAAAATTCTCACTTCCTTCTTTTATTAGTTAGGTAAATATCGGATTCTGCTAATTAGTCAACAGTTTTGAAGGGCTCTAAAGAAAGAACAGAACGCAGATCAAAGCAATTATTTCGCTCTTTTATTGCTAGCAAGCTGAAAAAGTTGTTAATTATAGGCTACAAGACTGTATCATCTTTTTTAAAAGATGTAAATGTAATTCATTCAAACGGAGGTTTGACTATAGAGGGAATGGATATTATACTGAAGAAAACAATCAAACTATCGTTTGAATGAAAGAGGTGCTATATGAAAGAGCTATGTGAAGTAACAAAAATTAATTCTGCAATTGTCGACCGGGTACAAAAAAACATGACTGAGCTTGGCGACGTTGCGAATTTATTTAAAGCCCTTGCAGATGAAACAAGACTGAGCATCGCCTATGCCTTAACAATAGAAGAAGAAATGTGTGTTTGTGATATTGCGGCAGTTATTGGATCGTCTACTGCAACAGCTTCTCATCATTTACGTTATTTACGAGATAGAGCTTTAGCGAAATCAGAGCGCAAAGGAAAACAAGTTTTTTATTCTTTATCTGACAATCATGTGCGACAATTGGTGACCATCGCTAACGAACACGCGAAAGAAGGGATGGAAATTGGTTAAAATCTATAGGTTAGAAAATTTGTCTTGTACAAGTTGTGCAGCTAAATTCGAAAAAAACATACGTGGATTACCTAATATTAAAAGCGTAGATTTAAACTTTGGTGCTTCTAAACTCACAATTGATGGAGAGGTGTCAATTAAAGCTCTTGAAAAAGCAGGAGCGTTTGATCATATACGCGTCTATTCTGAAAAACAAAAAATAAAAGTCGTACCGTTTTATCAACGTCGCCAAACAATAGAAACCACTTTTTCATTGTTACTGCTTTTAGTAGGAATTATCATTTCGTTTCAAACAAGTGAAACAGACTCTTGGGCCATCGCTTTATTTGTAGGTTCTATGGCAATAGGTGGCTATCACATGTTTTGGACAGGATTAAAAAATCTCGGTGCATTTCAATTTGATATGAAAACATTGATGACTATTGCCATTATCGGTGCGGTTATCATTGGCGAGTGGCGCGAAGGGGCTGTTGTCGTTTTCTTGTTTGCTATTAGCGAAGCCTTAGAGTCATTTTCAATGAATAAAGCGCGTCAATCTATTCGCAGTTTAATGGATTTAGCTCCGGCGCGAGCAATAATTCAACGTGCTGGAGAACTTATGGAACTCGATACAGAAGATATTCACATCGGCGACATATTAATCGTCAAGCCAGGCCAAAAAATTGCGATGGATGGTACGGTTCTTCGCGGACAATCTGCGGTTAACCAAGCTGCGATTACAGGAGAATCACTTCCAGCTGTCAAATCTGTTGGCGACGAAGTTTTTGCTGGAACGCTGAACGAAGAGGGTGCATTAGAAGTAACTGTTACAAAACGAGTCGAAGATACGACAATTGCTAAAATTATTCACTTAGTAGAAGAAGCACAAGCTGAAAAAGCACCTACACAAAAATTTGTTGATCAGTTTGCTAAATATTACACACCAGCAATTATTGTCATTGCCTTTTTAGTCGCTCTTGTTCCGGGCTTTGTAACGGGTAACTGGGAACTATGGGTGTATCAAGGATTGGCTGTTCTTGTTGTGGGATGTCCATGTGCGTTAGTCGTGTCCACGCCTGTTGCGATTGTTACGGCCATCGGCAACGCTGCGCGACAAGGAGTACTTATTAAAGGTGGTATTTATTTAGAAGAAACGGGTCAAATTAAAGCGATTGCTTTTGATAAAACGGGAACATTAACGAAAGGTTATCCAGAAGTGACAGATGTTTTAGCGCAAGGCGCTATTACAGAAGAAGAATTATTAAAGCTAGCAGCATCAGTAGAGACGATGTCACAACATCCTTTAGCAAGAGCGATTATAAAAAAAGCAGCCTATACGTATCCTTCTGAAAATTTTAATTCTGTTACAGGAAAAGGTGCATATGCTACTGTAAATGAAGAAATTATTTACGTTGGAAGTTTGGCTTGGGCAGAAAACAAAGGATTACGTATTCCTGAAAAAGCGCGTAAACTGCAAGAAAGTGGAAAATCTGTCACGGCTGTATTTTCAGAAACAATCTTACTAGGCATTATTGCGGTAGCAGATGCGATTCGCACAGAAAGTCCTTCAATCATTAACCAGTTAAAAAAAATGGGGATATCTCAAACGATTATGCTGACAGGAGATCATCCATCAACTGCAACAGCTATAGCTGAAGAAATTGGTATCACAGATGTTCGAGCTGGATTGATGCCACAAGACAAACTAACTGCTATTAAAGAATTGAAAAAACAATATGGCCACGTAGCAATGATTGGAGATGGGATTAACGATGCACCAGCTTTAGCTGCCTCAAGTATTGGGATTGCGATGGGCGGAGCAGGAACAGACGCGGCGCTCGAAACTGCGGATATTGCGCTAATGGCAGATGATTTGGAAAAACTTCCTTATACTATTCGACTTAGTCGGAAGACATTGCGTATAATAAAGGAAAATATTATCTTTGCACTCGGGCTCAAGATACTAGCTTTGCTTTTAATTATTCCGGGTTGGTTAACCTTGTGGATTGCGATTTTTGCAGACATGGGTGCTACATTGTTGGTGATTTTAAATGCGCTACGTCTAATGAAAGTTCAAAAGTAAGGTAGGTTTGGAGGTTTTTTAGTGAAATTAACAGAGTGGACGATGGAAGAGCAAGAACAGCTAATTCATTTTATGACAACAAACTCATGGCCTTTTCACGGTCACGAACACCCAGTTAGAGCTTTAATCAAGAAGACTATCGAAGAAGGTGGGTATAAATCAGACCAAGTCACAACTTTCTGGATTGAAAATGATGCAAAAGAACAAGTGGGCTTAGTGAAAATATTCGATTTGCGAGATGACATTCCACTGTTTGACTTACGAATTGCAGATCCTTATCGAAACAAAGGCTATGGCCCAAAAGCGCTGAAAATGGTTGCGGATTTTGTGTTTTCCTTGCCGGAGAAAAAAATTCGTCTAGAAGGCAATACACGACACGATAATTTTGCGATGCGCAAAGCGTTTGAACGGACGGGATTCGTGAAGGAAGCTCATTTACGGCAAGCGTGGTTTTCTCCACGAGAAAATCGCTATTACGATGCGGTGATTTATGGCATGACACGGGAAGACTGGCAGGCAGGAAGTTCAACACCGGTGTTATGGGATGATGCTATAGTAGAAGCAAAAGAATCACCTTTTAATCCGATATTACTCGATTTTCCTGAGCAATTTGAGTCTGAACGATTAGTAATTCGCGCACCTAGAAGAGAAGATGCAGAAGCAAGTTACGAAGCGGTCATGCGCTCATTAGAAGCTTTCCGACCTTGGTTGCCGTTCGCACAGCAAAAGCCAGACCTTGCCCAAACAGAAGCAGCACTAATTGAAGCGGCTGCAGATTTTAAGTTACGCAAAGATTTGCGTCTGCACTTCTTTTTGAAAGACACAGGTCAGTTTATTGGATCTACAGGGCTTCATCGCATCGACTGGGAAGTGCGCAAGTTTGAAATTGGCTACTGGGTAGATAGCCAATTTGAAGGCAAAGGATTTGTTTCAGAAGCTGTGGAGCGTATTACACGTTTTGCTTTTGACGAGCTAGGTGCTAACCGCGTTGAAATTCGCTGTGACCCAGACAATGTCCGAAGTCGCGCAGTAGCAAACCGATTAAATTTTGAGTTAGAAGGAATTTTACGGAACGATACCGTTTCGCGCGTAGACAATAAACTTCATGATACATGTGTATATGCTAAAATACGCCAATAACCGAATTTTGACTTGACCTAAAAAGCAGGAAAGGAAAATAATTTATTTTCCTTTCCTGCTTTTGCTATGTATAAACGAAAAAACAAAAAAGACTGCCACCAAAAGCCAGTTAACGTGGCTTTTGGTGGCAAGTCTTTTGTTTTAGGAAATTATGGCTATACGCCTTTACGACCTGTAACTAGATTGATAACTAAAATGATTGCAGCAATAATTAGAAGAACGTGTATTAGTCCACCTGCAACGTCCATTAAGAATCCGACAAGCCAAATAACAAGAATAACTGCAAGAATAATCCAAAGAATGCGTCCCATGCTTTTTCACCTAACCTTTCTATAATAACAATTTCGATTCTAATAATAAATTACCCTAGTAATACTCACGTTAAACCTTTCTGAAAAAACGGACTGTTCTGTGGTGGGGAGAGTCGAGTTGTTTCAGAAGTGGCGGTATAGTAAACTAAGTATAGCTACGTGAGGGAGGAAAGAATTTTGCCTACTCCAAGTATGGAAGACCACATTGAGATCATTTATTCTTTAATTGAGCAAAAAGGCTATGCGCGGGTATCCGATATCGCGGAAGCCTTATCTGTGTTGCCTTCTTCTGTCACTAAAATGGTGCAAAAGCTTGATAAAGACGGATACTTGATATATGAACGTTATAGAGGGCTTGTGTTGACGCCAAGAGGCCAAAAATTAGGGAAACGGCTATTGGAACGACATAGCTTGCTTGAGCAGTTTTTGCAGTTGATTGGTGTAGACGAAAAACAGATTTATGAAGATGTTGAAGGCATCGAACATCATTTGAGCTGGAATTCAATCGATCGCATTGCTGATTTGGTACAACTATTGGAAGAAAGCCCGGATTTTAAGGAAAAACTCAACCAACTGAAAACGATAGGAAAAGAAAGCTAAAGAAAACAGGAGGAACTATTTATGGCTTTACACCCAGGATTAAAGGCAGTGCTACAAGTAAAGGATCGTTCAACGTCCCAATGGATTTTATCAGATGGATCAGGGGATGAAGTCATGATGAACGCATCAGAAATTGAAGAAGGGCAAGAAATTGGAGAAGAAATTGAAGTGTTTCTGTACCGCAATCGACAAGGCGGCGTGTCAGCAACTCCAATGATTCCACATATTTTGCCAAGCGAATACGGCTGGGCGAAAGTTTTAAAAGTGTCACAACGTGAAGGAGCCGTTGTAGATATTGGTACAACACGCGAAGTCTATTTGTTACCTGCAGATCTTCCGCAAATTTTAGAACTGTGGCCAAAGCAAGGTGACCATATATTTATGACGCTTCGTACAGATCGTCACGGTGATTTATACGGCCGTTTGGCAACAGAAGAAAAAGTATTGGAAATGATGGAGCCGGCTCCAGAAACACTATTCAATCAAAACGTACAAGCACGCGCTTATCGGTTGTTGCCGGTAGGTACATTTATGTTGTCAGTACCCGAAATGTACCGAATTTTTATCCACGAAACGGAACGTCAAGAAGAACCACGTTTAGGTGAAGAAAAGACAGTACGTATTATTGGTGTAAAAGACGATGGTACATTGAATGGTTCTTTACTTCCGAGAAAGCAAGAACGCTTGCTAGATGATTCGGAACAAATCATGCGTTATTTAGAAGAGTCAGGTGGAAAAATGCCATTTACCGATAAATCTTCTCCAGATGAAATTTTAGAAATTTTTGGGATGAGCAAGGCTGCATTCAAACGTGCGATCGGAAAACTATATAAAAATCGTCAAATTGTTCAAGAAGAAGGATGGACTAAGTCAACAAAGTAAGGAACCTTTTCAACTACATTTCGTATTGATAGAAGTTGAACTTCTCTTGATCTAAGAGAAGTTTTCTAATTGACTTTTCCAACCGTGGAAAAAGCCGAAAAGTTCAATTTGTATGAATTCGAAGAAAGGGGCACCATAAAAAATGAAAAAATTATTAACTGTAATAGCTTTGTTGTTCGCTTTATCTACGATACTTCCGTCTTATAGCTCAGCAAATGTAGGCATTAACGAAAAATTTGGATTGCCAATAATTGTGTATGGAGGAAATCTATCAGCTGATGAAAAAGCATCGGTTGCTAAAAGCCTAGATGTTGCAGAAGAAGTAGATGTAGAAGAAATTGAAGTAACAGGCCAAGATTTGATTAAATACATCAAAGATGGGGATTCTCGCGCGAATATGTATTCATCTGCTAAAATCACACGCAAAGATGAAGGTGCTGGACTGGTCATTAAAATCGTTACACCTGAAAATATCACACAAGTAACGACTGATATGTACGCCAATGCCATGCTCACTGCGGGTATTGAAAATGCTACGGTAGAAGTTGCTGCACCAAAAGCAGTAACGGGTCACTCGGCACTTGTGGGAATCTACAAAGCATACGAAGTAAACGGCGAAACACTGGATCCAGAACGTACGGATGTAGCAAATGATGAATTATCTGTTGCGACTGAACTTGCGGATAGCGGCGTAGAAGATGCTAAAGTGAGTGAGTTGTTAACGGAGATTAAAAAACAAATTGCTGAACAAAATCCTGCTTCTCGTGAAGAAGTAGAAACAATCGTTCAAGACCAATTAGACAAGCTTCAAATCGAATTGAGTCCAGAAGACCGTCAGTTACTGGTGGATTTGATGGATCGTATTCGTCAATTGGATATCGATTTTTCAAAATGGTCAACGCAATTAGAAGACTTAAGCAAATCGCTTGAAGATAAAATCACTACAATTGTCAACGATGAAGGATTTTGGGAAAGTGTTAAAAAGTTTTTTAGAAACTTAGCGGATACCGTACGTGGGTGGTTTAATTAATGTCAAACAGGCAATCCTTTAAAATAAGGTTTGCCTGTTTTTGTCTAAGCTGAATGGCTTGAGCTAGAGAAAAGCCAGTGATAGTATAAAGTTATTATCTTGAAGGAGTTTACTGACTTCAAGAAAAGCCAATCTTGATGATGTAACAGGCATTAAATGTGTATGTCTACGCTCTGAACTATCAACAGACGAACGAGAAGCTAGAGGAGCAACTGGTATTACCGTAACGTAGCAAAAGTGGGCAATATCAATATAGAGGAGGAGAATAAAAGATGGATTTTAACTTAACTGAATTAGGTAGTGATGAATTTGCATACCGACTTGAAGAAGAAGGTGTGATGAAAGCTGAAATAACCTGGACGATGCTAGCCGACGTGATGATTATTGAACATACCTTTGTGGATGAAACAATGCGTGGGCAAGGAATGGCTAAAAAATTACTAGATCAAGCAGCAAATTATGCGCGTGATAATAATTATAAAATGGAACCTGTTTGTTCTTATGCTGTTACAGCATTTGATCGCTATAAAGAATATGACGACGTCAAAGTTTAAAAATGGGTATAAAAGTGATTAAGGTGCTAAAACTAGCACGCAATTAAACATACAAAAGCAATCCGCTATTTTTTACAGTGGATTGCTTTTGCTAAGTAGTAATTATGTAGTT
The DNA here is from genome assembly GCF_001186155.3 of Planococcus versutus. NCBI lineage: Bacteria > Bacillati > Bacillota > Bacilli > Caryophanales > Caryophanaceae > Planococcus > Planococcus versutus. The sequence continues at coordinate 464,854 of NZ_CP016540.2, forward strand.
TTCCATCGTTACCTCCGTTTTAGATAGTAGTTAAAAAGAAAACAAGAGCTGTTAAAATTGAAGCTCCACCAACACCATACATAAAATCTGATTGACTAAAAATTAGGTTTTTTTCCATTTTCTAGAACCCCTTTCAAATGTTTGTTATTAATAATCTACCCGGGTGACAAAGTTCTAAACAGGTTTTATTAATTTTGTTAAGGGAAAAGGAATAAGTAAGTAAATCCTTATTTGCACTTAGTACTCATAAGAAACTAAGAAAAGAGGTGGTAAGAGTGAACCAAGATACAGTGAATAGAGCAGGAGAAAAAGTACTCGGTATCATTGGAATTGTTTTTAATATTTTAGTAATGGCTTTAATTGGTGTTGTGATGGCAGGTTACTCGACTATGCCGGAAATGCAGCAGTTTATGGAAGATGAAATTTTGGCGGATCCGACCATAACAAATCCTGAAGACGTGCAAGTAATGCTAGACATGATGTCTTCAGGCTTTAACGTTATGGGATGGGTGATGATAGCATTATTAGGATTGAGTACGATCCTGGCGATTGTCGCAGTAGCCAATCTTCGTAAAAAAGGAAATGCATCCGCTGCTGGAGTTTTCTTTATCATTGGAGGATTGTTTGCAGGACTTTTGTCTTTAACTTCCATTCTTTTCTACATTGCAGCGATTATGTGCTTTGTTCGCAAACCAGGTAGACAAAATAACCAAAAATTACGTGATGATGATTTTAAGTATCAAGAAGATCAGTACCGCAGTAAAGAAGATTCATTGACTAGTGATCCAACAACACGCACTGAAAACGATACCCCTTATCGTCCGCTTTAAAAAATTTCATACCAAAAGACGCACATAGTTTTCAATATGTGCGTCTTTTAATTGAAATGGAAGAAAGAACACCTTTCCTATATGGCTGTCGTTTTAAACGTATAAACGTATTTAGCTGTCTGCAAAGGGTGTCCTTCAAATAATTCTTCAAACTCTTCTAACAGTTCAAAGCCATTTGCTTCGTAAAAATTGCGACCTTTTCTATTTTCACTTTCAACATAAACAAATAATTGATTGCCATTAGGTAAATAACTCAATCCTTGAGATAACAATTGTTTGCCATATCCTGATCGTTGAAATTCAGGCTTCATGTAGATAGCAATCAGCTCAGCATCACCATCTTCATCCACTTTAGTGAAATTTGCGAAGCCGACAGGCCGACCCTCATGTTCTGCAAGCAATATAATCGTCTTTTTTAAACGCATTTCCATCATTGGGATCGAATACGATTTATCTAAAAAACTTTCCTGTATGGTTAAGGGAATAATTCCAGCATAAGTATCATTCCAACTAACTTTAGCGATTTCTTGGACAGATGGAATATCTGCAGATGTACCAGTACGAATCATGTAATCACCTCTAAATTCTTTCTGCAATCATACCAAAAAAAAAGGGGAATAGCCACTAATGTAGAATAGGTAGAACGATAGGGAGGCTACAACATATGACCTGGAAAGTATATCGATTCGGCGAGCTTACAACGAAAAAACTATATGAAGTATTAAAATTACGTGTGGATGTATTTGTCGTAGAACAAAACTGTGCATATCCAGAAATAGACGGATTGGATTCACAATGTATTCATTTAGTATACAGTGAAAATGAGACAATATTAGCTTATGCACGTTTGGTTCCAGCAGGCACAAAATACGAGGTGCCTTCTATTGGAAGAGTTGTTGTTCGTGAAGAAGCTAGAGGCAGAGGCTTGGCATCACAGTTGCTAAAACGGTGTATCGCTTATATTTCAGAAGAATGGAAAGCAGACGCCATTAAATTGCAAGGGCAAGTATATTTAGAAGAATTTTATCAATCTTTTGGTTTCCAATCCATCTCTGATTATTATGATGAAGACGGGATTCCTCATGTAGACATGGAATGGATACGCGACTATCTGTAATAGAATTGACATATGATAAATGATTAATCCGACATATAACGGGTAAACAAAGAGTAATTATAATTAGATTAAGAGGAGTGTTGCACATGGCAAAAAGAAGAGGCTTATTAGTGGCAGGATTGGCTGCAGGAGCATACGCATACTTTAAAAATCCAGAAAATCGAGAAAAAGCTACAAAAGCTTTTAATAATGCGAAAGTGAAGGTGAACTCTTATATGGAATCTCAAAACTTAGATCAAGAAAAAAACCAAGATTCAGAAGCAAACGATGCAGTAGATAATACAGAAAAACGTGAAGAAAAAATGGTTGGAGAAGGCGGAGCTACAACGAGCATCCAATACTACAACGAACAACAACAAAAGAAAAAGGATCAAGAAGCTAGTGATACAAAACTATCGTCAAATGACGTTAGCGAAGAAAAAGCTGAAAATACGAGTTCTGTTTCTTCTGTAAACAAAGTCAACACAGATAATCTATAAGTAAAAAGGATGGTCTTTGACCATCCTTTTTACTACCAATTTATTTTTTGTGCGTTAGCGTATTAACTAACGCTGCAGTGAGTAGCAAACAAGCGCTAAAGACAAATCCTTGATCAGGGTTCAAGGCTAAGGCACCCGTAATACTTGAACCAACAACTACGCCAGCAGAGAAAAAAGCGTAAAAATAACCATAAGATCGTCCTCGAGACAAAGTGTCTGTAGAATCAATTAAAATAGAATTGATGGATGGGAACAATAACGCAAACCCAATTCCATAAATACACATGCTGAGATAAAGTAACGGTTCAGTTAAAACTGCACTTAAAAAGAACAGCGATGCACTCATAACAGCAAAACCTGCGATTAATGTATAAATAGGTTTTGCCATATCGAAAATGCGATTAACAGGCAATAAAAAGACCAGAATTGCCGAAACTCCGAACGTACTTAATAATAAACCACTAAGTTGCGAATCAAAACCAAGTTCTTCAACTTTTAAAGGAAGCATATAAGCAAGTACACCTTGAGAGAACATAAGAAAAAACGCACCTGAAAAAGAGCGTAACAAGCCTTTGTTTTTTAAAATATCAATTAAAGAAACAGTGTTTTTAGCCACTTGCTCTTTTGTAATAGTGGTTTGGCGCAATGCTATAAAAGCTGCAAAACCAACGATGAAAATCAATATGCCAGTTAAAAGCATTGTTTCAGAAACGCTATTGCGACTCGTATAGATAGCTCCATAAGCTGGACCAATAATGGCCGCCAAGCCAATAAAGGCACCCGATAGTGCGGACCCTCTACCTCGTTTTTCTATTTTTGTCCGATTAGCCAAATAAGTAAACGCGGCGGGAACGATGAGTCCAGCTGTCAGACCGTGAAGAAATCGAACAACTAGCAAACTATAGGGACCATCAATCAATGAATAAGAGAACAAAGCAGTACTTGTTGATAAAAGACCAATTACTAAAATTGCAAAAGGACCTTTTCGATCGGAGAAAATTCCTGAGATGATGTTTCCAAATGTATTAGATAACGAATACATGCCTACGGCTAATCCAGCAATAAAAGGACCAGCGCCTAATGATACAGCATATGTACTCATAATCGGGAGTTGGGCAAACAAATCGAAAAAAGAAAAAAAGATAATGATGTAAATGAAAATGCGCAAGACGCTTCCTACTTTCCTTAACAAATTGTAGTTTTCCAGGTTTGTTTACTCTGTGACAGGGGGAAAGACAGCTATAGTTAGATTATACCATCGGAGGTTTAGAGATGAAAAAAGCAATGTTTATATTAAATCCATCTGCTGGAAAAGAACAAGCAGCTGACTACCGAGAACAAGTAGAAAAAACGCTATCTTCTATGGGTTATGAAGTGGATACAAGAGAAACACAAAAACAAAAAGATGCCACTCATTTTGCAGAAGAAGCATGCGAAAAAGAATACGATTTTGTTGTAGCTATGGGTGGAGATGGCACAATTAATGAGGCGGTCTCTGGATTGGCTGAAAAAAAGCACCAGCCTCTATTCTCACTGATTCCACTAGGCACAGTCAACGATTTTGCTCGTGCGTTGGGAATTTCCTTAGATCCTCCAGAAGCAATTGAAGCATTAAAAACCGGTTATGAAAAGCGAGTAGATATAGCTAAGGTTGATAAACATTATTTCATGAATATATTGGCCATTGGTGATATTGCGGAGTCCACTTATGAAGTGGATTCCGAACAAAAAACTAAATTAGGAGCTTTAGCTTATTTTATTGAAGGTGTAAAAGCAATTGCTGCAGAGTCTGAAACTTATTTTGAAGTTGAACATGATCACGGTACGTGGTCTGGAGAAGCCAAGTTGATATTAGCCGCTTTAACCAATTCAGTTGGAGGATTTGAAAAACTAGCACCACAAGCTTTGACAGATGATGGATTGCTCCATCTTTACATTGTGAAAAATGCTGCTTTACCCGCTTTTTTGCGTATTGCGACTTCGGCAATTCGAGGGAAACTAGAAGAAGATCCAGCAGTAGAAGTCGTTCATACCACGAAAGTATCCATTAAAACAAGTGAACCTCTATCTAGTAACATTGATGGCGATGAGGGGTGTACAACACCATTCGTTATAGAAGTATTACCAAAACATATTCGTGCACTAATTCCACCGGAAAAAGCATAATTGCTTCTTTTTTCTATAAAAAGGTGTTTCTAATTGAATAACGAGAAAGACAAAGCAATCCATTTTCCATGACTTGCTTTGTCTTTCTGTTAATATTAAGTTTTATAAAATAAAAATGAAACTTTTATCAAACTAATCGCGTCTAATCTAGTATAATATTGTATTAAAGCACTACTGAAGTCTTAGGGAAATTGAAAACCTTATAGAGCAAATTACATAAAAAAAATACCGAAATAAGAGCTTTACTCTGTTATTCGAAGTTATTTCAGTATATAGTGGAAATAAAGTCGCAAAACTTGTAGAAGAAAGACGGGGAAATGATGAATATTATTACAGCACCTTCCATTCAAGAAACTATTTCTAAAATTTTTATGAATGAAACCGAGAATTTAAACCAAATTGATGGGTTAGACAGATTTTTTGAAGTTGAAACACAGTTAATGTACGAAATTCACCATCTTGAAAAAGAGCGTGCAAAAGAAACACTGAGAGAGTTAATTGACATGCTCTCACTTCGTTCAGAAAAAGACATTATACGATCTATTCGTAATTATTACATCATCCTGTCTTCAGTTATGGCACGTAAACTTTACGAAATGCGCGTACCACCTAAAAAAGCATTCGCGTTCAATTCTGCATGCGTAGAATTGGTCGATAAACATATGAGTGATTCAGAGTTTATGTTTGTAGCAGATGAATTGATTGAGTTTTTCGTCTCGATTATTTCTGAACGTAAGCAACCTTCTTTTGGCCATCAAACTGTAAACAAAGTGGTTATTTACATTAACGATGAAGTTGAACGTGATTTATCAGTTGAAGAAATCGCGAAGCATTTTAGTATTTCAACAAGTCATTTGTCACGAATTTTTAGAGAACATGCAGGAATTACACTTGTCGAATACTTAAACGTTCGTCGAGTAGAAGAGTCGCAATACTATCTTCGTCATTCCGATAAAGGGATTTCGGAAATTTCTAAACAATTCCATTTCTGCAATCAAAGCTATTTCACACGAATCTTTAAAAAATATACAGAAGTTACACCAAAACAATTTCGCGATAGCCAACACATTCCGTATTTCCGGTATACATTACCAAATGCTAAGTAAGAAGAAGAAATTCTTCTTTTTTTCTTTGGGTTTTTTAATAAGACGTTAGCCTACTAAAATGCCGTAATTTCGCCACAAAAATTAAAAATTCCAACAGTGTCTCTTCCATGGATTGAATTTTGTTCAGCTTATCGTTATACTTCAAAGTAGTTAAAAAAGGTGAAGGTGACTAATTTGAAAAAGAAAATTACATTATTGACGATGATGGTACTAGCAGCTATCCTCTTAAGTGGCTGTTCGGCTATAGAAAACCAAGAAGGGTTCTTTTATAACTTCTTTGTGAAGCCATTTGACTTCTCGCTGAATTATTTAGGCGACTTGTTTGGCGGTAGTTATGGTCTTGCTATTGTGGTCATCACTATTATTATTCGTTTGGTCTTAATGCCATTTATGCTGCGGACATATAAACGCCAGCAGGGAATGAAAGTCAAAATGGATGTGATGCGTCCTGAAATGGAAGACATCCAGAAACGTATAAAAGAAACAAAAGACAAAGAAGAACAAATGAAATTGCAACAGGAAATGATGGGACTTTATAAAAAGCATGAAGTAAATCCGTTGAATATGGGCTGTTTACCTGTCGTAATCCAAATGCCAATCATTATGGGTCTTTATTTTGCTATTCTGCACTCACCAGATGTTCAAGCGCATGAATTTTTATGGTTTAGTCTGGGTTCACCAGATGTTATTATGACGTTGATCGCCGGTGCCGTTTATTTCTTCCAAGCCAAAGTATCGCTATGGACAATGCCTGAACAACAACAAAAACAAATGAAACTGTTTGTTTACATTTCACCAATCATGATTATGTTTATTTCGTTTACATCAATGGCGGCTTTACCAGTTTACTGGACAGTCGGAGGGATTCTGTTAATTACCCAAACGTTTATTGGGCGTAAATTCTATTCAAATCATCCAGAAAAAGCACTCGAAGCTGTAGAAGAGAAAAAAGAATAATGGAGAGTGCCGGCAACCAATGCCGGCTTTCTTTTTGGGGAGATTTTAATATGAACTTGAAATTTATACAAGGAGTGGCAATTGCACTTCTGAGTATCACCGCATTGACATTTTTACTATTTGGCTATTTAGAAGTGGCTGTTTTGTTTATGACTTTACTATTCATGCTGACAAATAGCTTTCGCTATCGTCACATGAAAGAAAAAGGAATGCACCGTGAAGCTAAATGGATGCTCGGAATGTCTATTACGTTTGGCGTATTATTCTTTGTTGTTTTAGCAGTTATCCTAGTATGAAATTTAAAAGCGCAATCTCTTTACTGAGATCGTGCTTTTTTTGTATGCGCCTATTTGTCTTTTATACACATATTACTTCACGGTTCGTTAAGGTTATTAAATGCATAAATTCTAGAAGTAGAAATTGTTAACGGAGAATTTCAGTAATAAAAATGGTAGAATAAAAAGGAAATCAATAGAAGGAAGGCATTGTATGAAGTCAGTAGATCGCGCAAAACAAAAAAATAAAAAAATTTATATAAAATGGGTGGGGATTGGTCTGTCAGTAATAATAGCTGCTGTAGCCGCAATGTGGTTTTACATAAATAATTGGGACGTTGAAAAAAGTATGAAATCTTTAGCAGAAGCCATTACAACTGAAGAGTCAATAACAGAAATGCCAAAAGAAGATGCAGAAAAACCAACTGAAAAAAAACCAGTAGAAAAACCAGCAGAAAAACCAGTAGAAAAACCAGTGGAAAAATCGGCGGATGCTACTATTTATTCGGAAAGTGAACTGCCAAAAGAGCCTACTATTATCAAAGGTGTGCTATTGGCTAATAAACAACATCCACTGCCTGCGACTTATGCACCTGGTGAAATACCAGAAGCACGAGCAGCTTTTGAAACGATGAAAGCAGCAGCAGCTAAAGAAGGCATCCATTTAAATGCTTTTAGTACGTATCGTGATTTTGCACGGCAAAAGCAATTATACGAAAATTATGTAGCGAAAGATGGTCAGCAAGCAGCCGATCGATACAGTGCGCGTCCTGGATATTCCGAACATCAAACAGGGCTGACTTTTGATATTGGTGAAGCTGGAAAAGAACAGCATTGGGCATCTTCATCGTTTGGGGATACAGAAGGTGGCAAATGGCTCGCAGCCAACAGTCAAGAGTATGGATTTATTTTGCGTTATCCTAAAGAGAAAGAAAAGATTACCGGTTATATGCATGAATCCTGGCATTTTCGTTATGTTGGAAAAGATATTGCTCTAGAAATTTATAAAAAAGAGATAACACTTGAAGAATATTTGGGTATTTAATTATAAAAAAGCGCCTCCTAAAAAGGGAGACGCTTTTTTATATAGGTTTTGATTAATCAAAAGCAGCTTGTTAAACGATCAAATAGTTTATAAGATAGGTGCGATTAAACGAGCGAGCGATTCTTTTGTTTTAATCATACGTGTACGGTTTAAATACATTTCGTACGTTAACTCAGTTGAAAGTTTCATATCTTGATGGAAAAGTTCTGCAAGATCTGTAGACACCTTTTCATCGTAAATAAATGCATTTACTTCGAAATTCAACTTAAAACTTCTTACGTCAATATTGGCAGTGCCAACAGTAGAGGCTTTATTATCCGTTACAATCATTTTTGTATGTAAAAAGCCGTTATCGTAAATAAAGATACGTGCACCGGCTCTTAGCATTTGGCCCACATAAGAGTAAGTGGCCCAGTAAACAAGGGGATGATCGGGCTTATTTGGAATCATGATTCGCACATCGATGCCTGATAAAGCGGCGATGCGAATAGCATCGTAAAAGGTCGCATCTGGTATAAAGTAAGGGGTTTGAACATAAACGTAATCTTTTGCTAAGTTAATCATTTTCACGTATCCATCTTTAATTTGTTCCCAATCTTCATCAGGGCCGCTAGAAACGATTTGCATAGAGGTATTTCCTTTTGTGGTTCGGGTAGGGAAAAAAGTTTCTTTATACTCAATGTCTTGACTGACAGATGCTTGGTTCCAGTCTCGAATAAAACGTGTCTGTAATGGATTAAGTGCACTACCTTCAACACGCAAGTGAGTGTCGCGCCAGTAGCCAAACTTTCGACTTAACCCAATGTATTCATTGCCCACATTAAATCCACCGATATAGCCAACTTGTCCGTCAATTACAACGAGCTTGCGATGATTGCGGTAATTTAGACGTGGATTAATAATAGGTAAAATAGAAGGGAAAAAAGTTTCCACTTCTCCTCCAGCATCAATTAACTCTTTAAAATGCCGTTTTCTCAAACGTCGAGAACCCATATCGTCGTAAAGTAAACGGACCTTAACGCCTTCTTTTGCTTTTGCAGTTAATGCATTAACAATTTCTGTTCCTAATTCATCTAATCGGAAAATATAATATTGCACATGAATATGATCAGTGGCATTTTGAATGTCTTTAATCAGTGATGCAAATTTTTTCCTTCCATCATTAAAGATTTCGATACTGTTGTCTTCTGTTAGTAAAGCACCGTTATTCCGCAAGTGAAGATAGACCAAATCCGCATAGTTTTTTGTATTAGGATCTACAAATTCAAAATTCTCATCAAGTAGCTCGTTCATTTGATGAGCAATCAAGCTCTCAATCCCAATTTTTTTATTATCTTCCCATTTGAATAATGTCTTTTTTCGTAACTGTCTTCCTAAAAGTAAGTAAATAAAGAAACCAAAGATAGGAATAAAAAATAAGACCAATAGCCATGCCCATGTAGTAGGAGCATCTCGTCTTTCTAAAAATACGAGAGCGGCTGCAAGAAGAATGTTCAATATAAAAATCAACGCAGTAAAGATACTGAGAATGGTTACAGTCATTGGAAGTCTCCTAACTTGAAAATCGAATATATACAAATGATAAAACGTAACTCGTCACAAGTAATAGCGCACTGGAAAATTTTATACTAATTAATCATTGAATGATTTAAAAAATCCAGCCTTATTAAAAAGATAAGGCTGGAGATAGTTAACTTAATCGCTCTTCTTGTTTTAACTGTTCTACAATACCTTCTACTTCAACGCGACTCATTTTTTCTTTTCCGGATTTTAACGCTTTGAGCGTGCTGTGGGCTAATGCCAATGGAACTTTACAGAACATCAAGATGCGTTTGTTTTTAATTGGTTTTACATAAAGGTCAGCTTTTGCTAGATTAGCTTTTGCATAATTGAACATATCTTCACGCGTCCAACCGTCAGGAACAAATGTCACGCCACGCTCAAAATCTTCATCGTAATTTCTGAGCATATTAACGGCTTGCAAACCACGCCCGAAAGCTATCGCGTGTTCTGAATCTGTTTCTGTTCCATCAAACCAACGCCAAATGTCTGACAACATTGTGCCGACAAGACCAGCTACATAATAAGTGTATTCGTCTAAGTCTTCTTTAGTTTGAATTACCCAGTTTTTTTCTACCCATTTGGACATGCCACCAGCCATAATAGCAGTAGATTCCATGACTTTCTCTCTAATGTCTGCAGGGCAAACACTAATCCAATCAGCTAAACGCATCGTGACAGGTGGTAGGAAATCTCGATAAGGTGTGACCAACTCCAAATAGGTCAACTCATTAAAATCGGTTTCTAGCATGTGCTGAATGGTACTTAATAATTTGATTTTGGCTTGGTCTTCTAATTCCGGGTGATCTTCAATTTCATCGATAGCGCGCATGCATAAGTAAGCAGAGCCGACCGTCTTTTTTAAAGTAGGTTCTAAAAAGCTGATTGGGATGAAAAAGGTCCGGCTAGTTTCTTTTAGCATGACCAAGGATTCTTTTTGTAGATTCGAAACTTTGCTCATCTCAATTTCCTCCTGTTGTGATTTGACATTAATTAAAATATGTATGAAAAATCATTTAATTATAAATAGCTTCCTACTAAATATAAACCATCTAGATAAAAAAACAAACGATTACCTTGTAAGCCAATTATTTGAGCAAGAAATAACCCTTTTGAACAGGTGTTACTTGTTCAAAAGGGAAGAGTTATTCTTTATAAAAATGTTGCCAAGCTTCGTGAATGCCGGCAGCATATTCTTTTGTAGCACGATAAACAAATGAATGTTCAGCTTGTTCAAGAAGTTCAGCTTGTGCATTTCCCACGATAACGGATGGAAAACCCATTGTCAGCATTTCGATATCGTTTCCAGAATCACCAGCTACTAATAATTTGGCGTTATTTAATTGGTACTTGTCAAGAATGTATTGAAGCGCTTGTCCTTTGCCGCTTTCCATAGGCAGAATGTCGACATCGCGTCCTCCACTATAAATTAGTTTATGTGGAATCTCTGCTTTCTCGAGCGTTTCACGTAATGTTTCTACTACAGCGGCATCGGTAGCGTAATAAGAGCAGCGGTTTGTAACAGGAAGGTTTTGAGAAGTTAAACCTTGTAGACCATTAGCGATAACTTCTATGTGTTTAGGTACCCATGATTGCTCTAGCCGCTGCTTCCACTCTAAATCTTCTTGTAGTGAATGACCGCTATAAATTGCGGTTCCAACATCTGTAATAAGCACGTCAGGAACCGGTAAGTTTTCTTCTTTAATAAGAGACAAAGCAGATTTGTAATGTCTGCCTGTAATATAAATCAACGACACCTTGTATGTCTGCTCTTTATAAAAATCTAGTAACATCAACAAACTCTCTTTATTGCCGACGAGTGTTCCGTCTAAATCTGTTGCCAATAAGTGAGTTGCTTTTTGCATCGATAATCACCTCATATAATGAACTTATGCGAGAAGAAATCGCATCCCAGTCAAAGTCTTTTTTAGCAATTTTAACAGCTTGTCGACTCAAACGCTCTGCTAACAGCGTATTTGCTGATAAGACGTCCATTGCGATAGCTAAATCAACTTCGCTTTTCGTTTCGACAAGAAGTCCAGAGATGCCGTCTTGTACCACATTTTTTAATCCGCCGACATCTGAAGCGATGACAGGACTCCCGCAAGCTTGTGCTTCGGCGGCAACCATTCCGAACGATTCATAGAAGCTTGGTACAATCGTAGCTGTGGCTGCATTAAATAATAGTGCTAGCTCATCTTGCGTTTGTGGTCCTAAAAATTCGACGCGATCTTCAATGCCTTTAATCGCATCACGCAACTTTTGATCTTTTGGTAATTTTGTTTCCAGATCGATATTTTCAGCATCTCCGCCTGCAATAATCAAACGTGGTGTATGAGTACCATTATTTTTGTTTGTTAACAACTGAAAGGCTTCTAACAAAGTGAAAATACCTTTTGTTACTTCCAATCTTCCAGCAAAGACAAAGAGGGGATGGCCATAACCTAATTTTTTGCGTAAATGCGCTCGATTGCCACGTACTTTAAAGGCTTGGTCTACTCCGATGGGGATAACTTGGATGGGTGAAGGTGAGTCAACAAAAGACTTGATCAATTGTTTTTCGTTTTTAGTAGTAGCCAGTATTTGATTTGTGTCTTTCAAAATGACTCCTTCTGCACTAATCCGGCGCTGATCATGAACGCCTGTTGCGCGCTCTTTTGCCCAAGCAAGTGAATGTGCAGTATGAACATACGGCAGTCCAAATTCTTTTTTTAATTTTTTACCGATTAAACCCGATAGCCAATAGTGAGTATGAACAATATCATAAGAAGCTAGATTTACTGTCTCTTTCAATTCTTGATAAAAAGCAGGAAGCATGGAATACATATCGTCTTTAGAAACAAATCCTTTATGCCCAGCTTCGAGTCTAATGACCCTGCAAGCAACTCCTAATGTTTCGATTTGTGGTTCTGAAGAATCAGACCAGTGAGTGGCGATATCAATTTGCCAACCTTTATTTTCTAGCGCTAGAGCTAATTGCTTTACGTAGTTGTTTTGGCCACCAGCTTGCTGGCCACCGAGCTTCGCTAAAGGATCACCATGATCGGAAATAAATAATGCTTTCTTACTCATTAAAGCTCAACTCCTTTGATGTTACTTTTAGTTTAGAAGACATAGGTCATAACGACTGTTTACCCTTTTTTATCGATTTAGAAACCTTTTACATTCTCTAGCTTCTTTTTTAAAAAAATAAAGAAAAAACAAGACAACTATATTGTCCTGTTTTTATACTACTCAACTTTACTTTGTGTGAACGTATTTTCCGTGATTAGGTACAGCGGTTTGTTGGAAATTTTCTGCTAAGTCAACCAACCCTCTTGCAAGCGCAGCACCCGTCATTGGCTTGCCGTGACCAGTTGCTGCAATAGACGGTTCAAGGTCAGCAAGTTTGCAGATAGACTCCCAAGCTGCACGCCAATCGGTTGTTAAATAAACCGGCGGTCCGTGAATTTCTTTTTTCTGACGCAGAACTTTATAAAGTGAATCTTGCTTTACCGTTACAAAAGCATCCCCAGCAAGTAACAGTCGATCTTGTGATCGAAATAGCGAAATATGTCCTTCTGAATGACCCGGCGTGTGAATCCAATGCCATCCTGGCATGTGTGGAATGCTACCGTCTGATGGTAGTTCATGAATATGAGTAGAAATATCAATAGCTTTAACTGGGAAAACACTCGACATTTTAGCTACTAATCCACCTTCGACAGTATTGTCGGGGTGTGGGTAATCCGTTATGCCTTTTAAATAAGAAAATTCAAGCGGATGTGCATAAACAGGTACTTTACGTTCCGATAAGATATCAATCAAGCTTCCGACATGATCAAAATGACCATGTGTTAATATAACGGACTTTAGCTGATGTTCTGGTCCAAAACGTTTTTCAGCTGCTTTCAGAATTTTAGTTGCAGAATGCGGCATACCGGCATCGATTAAAATCCACTCATTGCTAACAGTGGGATTACCAATAAAAAAAACATTTGCGACTTGTGTGGTATAGCAATACACATCAGGAGCTATTTCACTTCCAAAACCACTCCGAATTGATGTCATAGGTAAAATGCTTTCAGTTGATGAACTCTTTTCCATAAGTCTGACTCCTCCTCTAAATAACTTCGGTTAACTTCTACTATATAACTTTACCCCAAAAATAAAATCTAAATCCAATCTTGTAAGGGAATTCGAGATATGCGTTTGAGTCTCTTCGTGCACTACATTAGAATGAAGATACAAGACTTGTGGAAACTAGGTGGATAAATGAAATCATTATTAATTATTGGTTCGGGAATTTTAGGAGCTTCTGCAGCTTATCATGCAGCAAAGACGGGAGCATCTGTGATCTTAGTAGACCGTGGAGATAAAGGGCAAGCAACGGGAGCGGCAGCAGGCATCGTTTGCCCGTGGATTTCGCAACGGAGAAATAAAGCATGGTATGGACTAGCGAAAAATGGTGCGAAATATTATCCGGAATTGATTTGTGAGCTTGAAGCTTTAGGAGAAACTGATACTGGTTATAAACAAGTAGGCATTGTCAGCATCCATGAAGACAGTAAATTGGACAAAATGGAACAAAAAGCATATGAGCGAAAAGTAGATGCACCCGAAATGGGAGATGTCAAAAGACTATCATCCGAAGAAACACGAAAGTTGTTTCCTTATGCGACAGAACAGTACGGTGCGCTTTGGGTGAGTGGCGCTGCCCGAGTAGATGGCAAAGCCATGCGAGATGCGCTAATTTCAGCGGCTGAAAAATTAGGAGCTAGGCGGATAACAGGCGATGCCCAATTAGTAATTGAAGGTTCTCACGTAGTTGGAGTGAGGGTAAATGAACGGGAAGTAGTTGCAGACCGCATTGTCTCGGCAGGAGGCGCGTGGGCAGCTGAGCTGTTCAAGCCACTGGGGCTAGATTTAGATATTGTGCCTCAAAAAGCACAAATTTTACAGTTGCAAGCGGAAGATCCAGCAACAAGCGATTGGCCGGTTGCGATGGTTCCATATGGTCAATACATCGTACCTTTTGCAAATGGTCGGATTGTTGCTGGAGCTACACATGAAAATGGGGCAGGGTTTGATGAAAAACTAACAGCAGCGGGAATTCATCACATTCTCGATAAAACATTAGAGGCCGCACCCGGGCTTGGCCAAACCGAATTAGTTCAAGCTGTAACAGGATTTCGCCCTGCGACGACAAGTGCGCTACCTTTTATTGGTCAAGTTCCTAATTATCCAAACCTATTTGCAGCAAATGGCTTGGGGGCTTCTGGCCTGACAGCGGGACCTTATTTAGGAAAACAACTAGCCAAATTAGCACTTGGGGAACCTGTGGATATTGATTTGAGTCTTTATCAAGTAGCAGATGCATTCAAGAGCTGAAGAAAGGCGGGAGAATTATGTATTGGTGTAAAATCGCCCGATCAGAAGAAGAGTTCGACGAAATTTCACGCTTAAACTATGAAACCTTTGTAGAAGAAATTCCGCAACACAAGGTAAATAGCAGTGGCATGCGGATTGATCCTTTTCATGAACAAAACACGTATTTGATTGTGTTGGCTGATACACAAGTAGTCGGAATGATTGCGTTGCGTTCTGAACGACCATTTTCTTTAGATCTCAAAATCGGATCGATTGAAGCGTTTTTACCGAATGCTGGAAAGGTTTGCGAGATTCGCTTGCTTGCTGTTCGAAAAGAACATCGCAATGGACGGGTCTTTTTCCTTTTAGCACGAGCCTTGTCTGATTACTGTCTCGAACAAGGTTTTGACTCTGCTGTGATTTCTGGAACAGTCCGCCAGTTAAAACTGTACAAACAACTTGGTTTTCAAGCATTTGCAGAACCAATGGGGACTGGAGAAGCTATATTTGTTCCAATGGTCACGACGCGTCGCCAGTACAATGACTCTGTTGCAGCTAGACTACAAGCAAAACGCCGCTTGTTTTTACCCGGTCCTGTTGCGCTGACGCCAGAATTGGCCAGTCCTTTTCAACAAGCTCCTATATCTCATAGGTCCGCTGCTTTTAACGAAATTCGTCAAGAAGTAGATGGTATGTTAGAAGAAATGACAGGAATGACACCTCTCCTGCTTTCTGGTAGCGGCACACTAGCAAACGAAGCCATGCTCGCACAAATTAAACGACTGCGTGCAAAAGGGCTTATTTTAGTAAATGGAGAGTTTGGCAAACGTTTAGTCGATCAAGCAAAGCGTTTAAACTTGGATTTTGAAGTAATAGAACAAGCATGGGGACAAGGCTTTAAAATCGAAAACATTTCGCTCTACCTAGAATCCGGCAAGTTTGGGTGGTTGCTTATGGTGCATGGTGAAACGTCAACAGGTCAATTAAATGATTTTCAAGAAATCGCCAATATTTGTAAACAGCAAAACACCAACCTATGTTTAGATTGCATCAGTAGTTTTGGTGCGGTGCCGTTGTCGTTAAAAGATGTTTGGCTTGCAACAGCAACAAGTGGCAAAGCATTGGGGACAATGAGTGGCATTGCGCTGGTGTTTGCTCGCCATCCATTAGAACCAGACGCTAGTTTACCAAGCTATTTGGACCTTGGACTTTACGCCACAAGCATTCCGTTTACGTTTCCTGCAAGTTTGTTGGAAAGCTTCCGCCGTGCATTGAAAGTGTATCCTGCAAGGTACGAGCAATTGGACGAGCGTGTAAAAAAACTACAAGAAGATACAAAAGATTGGGCAGTGATAGCACAAGGATATCCGACAGCACGCACGTTTAAAATCGCAGAGGAGATGCCGTTTTTAGTGGAAGATGCACATTTATCAGGATTTGAATTGCATTCGGTCAGTGGCTATTTGAAAGCTCGGGAGTTGTTTCAAGTGTCGTGCATTCAACCAGAGTTTGAAAAAGACTGGCAGCATTTTCTCGAATTTTATACTGGCTATCAACGTTATCATGCAAAAAAAACAGCTCATCACGCTAAGTGATGGGCTTTTGTGATGTTGCAATTTTTTTGTATACTTCTAAAATAAATATTTTATCCGGAACGATTAGCATTGGCGCTATTCATTCTTTTGCAAGCAATGCATGTTTTTCAACAAGTTCTTTACTGGCTGAATCCTCATGAAGTGAAATTTTTATAAAAGAAGAAGTTTAACTGGAAAGCATCTTTATGATGAATTCCAGTTTTTTTAGTGAAATGCATGGCTTTAGACTAGCGCAGCACCAAAATCTATGAACAAATACCTTATTTTTTTGTCTGAATATTTAGATTTAAGGGTACTCCATTACTAAGGACATAGATTTTGTTCAATAGGGAGGAACGAATATGACAGCAACTAAGGTTCACGTGCCATTAAAAAAGCACATTTGGGGCTTGATCATCTTGAATCTTATGGATGGCTTATTAACATATATGGGGCTGTCGTTTGGTGTAATAACTGAACGGAATCCATTGTTAGCGAGTCTTTCTCCGATTGCTCTATTAATGATGAAAATCCTGTTGTCTCTTTGTTTGTTTAGCTTTCTTTTTACTTCTTTAGTAAACGTTCAATCCCGTGTATGGCGCTGTACACTCATTTTGGTAAATGGACTTTACATGTCTATCTTAGTACTTCATTTTTATTGGCTAACTCTTTTCTTAACATAAAAAAACACCGCCAGAAGCGATGCTCATTTTAAGTATACCAATTACGCAGAAACGTTGGCTTTTTTTGGTGTAGCTAAAGTTTTGGTGGAAGCGCCAAATAGTACAATTAACAAGATGCTGGCTATTGCTAGAGCCGCAGATAAATAATAAATTCCGCCTGCTTGCATGGTGAGAAGCGACGTAAAGGCTAAAGGACCGATAATGCGCCCCAAGTTGTCCATCGAGTAAGTCAACCCAGCAGCTGTACCGTACTTGCCTCCCGATTCTTTTGATGTTAGCGACACCAATGCTGTACGAGAAAGGGCGTTTCCGGCAGTAAAGATGCTGAGGGCAACTCCTGCGAAGATCAAACTATTAGTAAAAGGGAGAATAACCAAGCCAAGAGCTGTAACAACTTGTGCTCCCATGATCCATTTTGTTTCAGCACCATCTTTTATGCGGCGTACGACACCACCTTGAATTGCTGCGTCAACAAGTCCGCTGGCAACAAACAAATAACCAAGTTGGAGCGGAGTAATGTTGATTTGATCGATTTGAAATAACTGGAAAGTCGATTCTAATCCTGCTAGTAAAACGGTCACCATAAAAGACATTAAAAACAAATAACGGATTCGGAATTGCCAAAGCGTACTTGATCCTTTTGGCAAAAGAGCTCGTTTTACGGCCTCGCCTTTTCGAATAGGTTCTTTTAGCACAAGACTTGCATAGCCCATTAGTAATAACACCAATAAAGCCGAAGCTGTAAACGGTAAAGATAGTGATACTGAACCGAGTAATCCACCGATTGCCGGACCAAAAATAAAGCCAAGACCAATCGACATGCCAAGAAAACCCATGTATTTATTGCGGTCTTCATTTGATGTAATGTCTGCTACATAACCCGTTACCGCTGTGTAAAGTGCACCAGAGAACAAGCCTCCTACAATACGCGAAACATACAACAGCATTAAATTATTGAGAAATAACGAGAATAAGAAAAAACTTAAACTAAAGCCAGCCAGCCCAATAAGAATGAGTTTTTTACGTCCCATGCTGTCAGAAAGTCTTCCCCATAGCGGTGCAGTAAAAAAAGAAGACAAGGCATAAATGGTGATCAAGCCACCTACATGAATTTCAGCATAGCCTTGCTGTACAATTACTTCCGGTAAAATTGGTATAATAATGCCAAATCCTAAGTAAACAAAAAACTGAACGGACATCAATAGCAGGATGGTTTTTTTCATAATGAAGAATACCTACTTTCTGAAAAGACGATGTCTTCATTTTACCCTTGTTGTTCTTTTAGAACAATACCAATAAAAAAGAGGCCCATTTCAGGTCCTCTTAAGAAAATGATTATTTATTTAATTTAACACGTTGTAGACGTAAGGCGTTCATAACAACTGAGACTGAACTAAATGCCATAGCCGCACCTGCAAGCCAAGGAGCTAACAAACCAGCTGCTGCAATCGGAATGCCGATTGTGTTATAAGCAAGCGCCCAGAATAAGTTCTGCTTAATGTTCCGAACCGTTAATCGACTCATTCGAACGGCGTCAACAACTCTCATCAAGTCTCCCTGCATTAACGTAATGTCTGCAGCTTCCATCGCAATCGCAGTTCCTGTCCCCATCGCCATGCCAACATCGGCACTGGCTAGGGCAGGGGCGTCATTCAAGCCGTCTCCAGCCATTGCAACATGTCTACCTTGAGCTTGAAGTTTGGTAATAACGTCAGCTTTTTCAGTGGGTAACACGCCAGCGAATATTTCTTCAATCCCGACTTGTTTAGCGATTGCCATCGCAGTTTGTTCTTGGTCACCTGTTAACATGACAACATGCAATCCCATATCCTTCATTTCGTGAATTGCTTGCTTAGCGGTTGTTTTCACCGTATCAGCAACAGCAACGAGTCCGCTATAGTGACCATCTACCGAAATAAACATAACGGTTTTTCCATCTTGTTCTAGAGCAACCGCTTGCGCCTCATCAATTACGAGATCGTCCATCAACCGACGGTTCCCCATGACAACTTGACGATTTGCTACAGTTGCACGAATACCATGTCCTGGAACGGCTTCAAAAAAGCTGACAGTCAAATTAGATTCACCATAATCAGAAATGGCTTGCGCGACAGGATGCTCGGATTGATTTTCGGCACTAGCCGCTATATTCTTCAATTCGTCTAAATCGACTCCGTCTGCCGGAACAAAGTCTGTAACGACAGGACGACCGTTGGTGATGGTGCCTGTTTTATCTAATACGATGGTATCGATATGTTTTGTATTCTCAAGAGATTCGGCTGTTTTAAACAACACGCCTTGTTCAGCAGCGCGTCCGGATCCTGCCATGATAGAAGTCGGTGTCGCAAGACCTAACGCACACGGACATGCGATAACGAGAACCGCGATGGTACTTTCAAGAGCAGTCGGGAAGTTTCCTGGAGACACTACGAAATACCAAATGATAAACGTTAACACTGCAATTCCTACAACAATTGGAACGAAGACACTGGAAATTTGATCGGCCAGTCGTTGGATCGGTGCTTTAGAGCCTTGTGCTTGCTCGACGACACGAATAATGTTCGATAAAATTGTATCTTTACCAACTTTATCTGCACGAATATGAAGCGAGCCATTAGAATTGACGGTCGCGGCAAACACTGCATCCCCAGCTTCTTTATCGACCGGTAAACTTTCACCTGTCAGCATGGATTCATCAACTGCTGAGTGTCCTGAAAGAACCGCAGCATCTACTGGAATCGAGGCTCCGGGTTTAATCAGCAAAATATCTCCGGTTTTGACTTCTGAAATCGGCAAGCTGATGAATTCATCGCCACGTTCAACGAGTGCATGTTGAGGTTGTAGTTTCATTAGTTTTTTTATGGCGTCAGAAGAGCGACCTTTGGCTCTTGCTTCAAATACTTTACCTAAAATAATTAAAGTGATTAACACTGCACTGGTTTCAAAATACAAGCCCATAGTGCTTTCTGTGCTCCAATTGGCAAGCACTAAGTAAACACTATAAAAATAAGCTGCCGAAGTTCCGAGTGCCACTAACACATCCATATTGGCGGATTTGTTTTTCAAAGCAAAATAGGCACCTTTATAAAAAGAAGCCCCAATAATAAATTGGACCGGTGTTGCTAACGCCCATTGAACAAGTGGATTCATTAAAATTTCTGGCACATACATCCAAGAAGTAAACGAAAAATGACTAAACATGGTCCATAAGAGCGGGAAGGAAAGTGCTGCAGAAATCCAGAATAGTCGTGTTTTCTTTTTGATTTCTTGTTGTTTGTGATCGGTTGCTGCTTCTCTTTCTTGTTCAAGTACAGCATCATAGCCGAGCGATTGAATACGTTTAACAAAATCTTCTGGTGTCACAGTTCCAGGGCTATACGACACGTGCCCTGTTTCCATTGCCAAATTAACATTGGCCAGCTGAACACCTTCCATTTTGTTTAATACTTTTTCAATACGTGCAGAGCAATTGGCACATGTCATGCCTTGGATAGAGAAGTCAATTTCTTCTTGTTGCACGCCATATCCTAATTGTTCGATTTTTTTCTGTACTTCAGTCATTGATGCTTGCTCATTATCAAATACGACATTAGCTTTTTCTGTAGCAAAGTTAACCGTCGCTTCTTGAACGCCCGGTAATTTTTGTAGTCCTTTTTCTACACGGTTGGCGCACGCTGCGCACGTCATGCCAGTAATCGCTACTTCAGTTTGTTGAGTACTCATCGTATTCCACCTCTTTTTAATGTAAATATACCTATAGGGGGTATGATTTTCTCGAAAAAATAACTGCGTTTCCGCAGCTATTCACTTAATGTGGCAACATCGTATCCTTGATCTTCAATCGCTTCAGCAATTTGACCTACTTCTACAGCAGAAGAATCGTATGCTACATCTACTGAATTATTTTCTAAAGAAACCTTTACTTTTTCGATTCCCGGTAGCGCCATAATGCTATCTTCTACGGATTTCACGCAATGTTGACATGACATGCCACTTACTTGCAAGTTAATTTGTTCTTTCATCAGAAATTCCTCCTTGTTATTTACGCATCATTTTTTGGATGGTAATAAGCAACTCATCTAGCACTTCATCTTCGCCTTTTTCGAGACGGTCTTTGACGCAACCTTTTAAATGGCCTTCTAACAAAACTTTTGTCACGCTGTTTAATGCAGACTGTGTTGCTGCTAATTGTGTAATGATGTCATCACAATAAACATCTTTCTCCACCATACCTT
The DNA here is from genome assembly GCF_001186155.3 of Planococcus versutus. Taxonomy (NCBI): domain Bacteria; kingdom Bacillati; phylum Bacillota; class Bacilli; order Caryophanales; family Caryophanaceae; genus Planococcus; species Planococcus versutus. Next base: position 486,230 of record NZ_CP016540.2, read on the forward strand.
TGATACCGCGTATTTGACCTTCTACACGACTGAGCCGGTTGGTCAAATCTTTTTTAACGGAGAGAGGATGATGGCTTTTTCGAAAACTATTATCTGATATCAAAGTTTCTTCAATTAATTCACTCATCTGAAGATTCTCCCCTCTTATTCTTACTATAGTATACCTCTATAGGGTATGCGAATCAACTGATTTACAATATTGCCGTAATTGTCATCAAATTGATAAGTTTAAAATTACGAAATAATGGTATTATATACATAGACATAGAAAAGTCAATAATCTACTCCTTACTTATGAAACATGAAAAGTTAGCATACGTCGTTAATTAGTAGTTTAAAAAAACAAAGAGGTGATCTGGATGGCGAAAAACGTAGATGTTCGTAGCATTGTTTCAAATTTATCGAAACTTGGAATCCAAGCAAAAATCACAAAATCTCGCGTCGAATTAATAAAAGCAATTGCTTTGCCTCAACCGATTCAAACGCAATCTCAACAATAAAAACTCCGGCTAAAGTGAGCCGGAGTTTTTATTTTTTGTTTTTATCAAACATATAATTTTTATGATGGAACTTCATACTAAAAACAATTCCAAGTGCGAACATATTTCCAATTAACGAGCTACCACCGTAACTGATAAAAGGCAATGGAATTCCGGTGATCGGCAACAACTGGATGGTCATGCCGATGTTTTGAAACACATGAAACGTAATCATCGCAATGATACCTGCACATACATATGTACTAAACATATCTTTAAATTGCAAAGTGATTTTCGTTAAGTGATAGATCAGCATGAAAAACAAAATAATAACGGCGCTTGCCCCAATAAATCCAAAATCCTCTGAGATGACAGTAAAGATAAAGTCAGTATGATTTTCAGGAACATATACTTGTCTTCCTTGATAACCTTTGCCGAATACTTCTCCCGATCCAATGGCATTCATTGCAGCGATTAAATTATAACCGCCTGATGCTGCATAAGAGTATGGATCAAGCCACGTGTAAATCCGTTCGAACATATAAGGTTTTAGCCCAAATGTGTTAGAAAGAAAATCCTGTGCATTAATCGTCATCCACAATAATATAGCGCCAATAACCGCAACTCCACCAAAACTAGGTGCAATGATTTTCCAAGTGATCCCTGATACAACAACTACAGCTAATGTAATAGCGATAAAAACAAGGGCAGTCCCTAAATCGGGCTGTAGCAAGATGAAGCCAAGAGGAATCGCTAAATAAAGGGCGATTTTCCCGAGTAAATAAAAATCGGATTTAATTGACTTGAGCAAGTATTGTTCGTGATGTGAAGAAATCAGTTTTGCTAATGCTAATATATAGAAGGTTTTCATGAACTCAGCGGGCTGTATATTCACAAAAGGTGTGTGAAACCAAGCTTTTGCACCATTAACAGGTGCAGCTATCTGGCCAACGCCATCAGGTGAAACCATCAATAAAAGAAGTAGTAAAATACCGAATCCATATAAATAGTAAGCCATTTTTTTATATTGTTCAGGATCGAAATACATCAAAACGGCAATCATCATGATGGAAATGATATAAAATAAAGCTTGTCTTGGGACAAAATTTGTTAAATATTGTCCAGAAGTTTGAGCTGAGGAAATAGCGACTAAACTGACGATGAAAAATAGAAATAAGATGAAAGCTAGTGGCCAGTCGATTCGGTCCGTAAAGCTTTTGTTAGTTTGCATGTAAGTTCACCTGTGCTTTTTTATTATTATGAGTCGAAAACTATTATAACGTATATAACTATAATGTGCGCATGACAAAAGTAATGACGCATTTGGAGTATGGATGTTTCATGTTTCATCTTTTTAATCGTATAATAGAAAAGGGAATGGAGTGGGGAAATTGGAAAAAAAACCTCTGTACACAGATGCATACATACAGCATTTATATATTTATTTAAACGAATCTGATCAGTTTGCTTTGTTTAGTGGACTAACTTTTGCCCATTTCTTAGATGCGATGAAATTACCTAAAAACCTTTTGTTGTTAAAACACCCTTACGAAGATGCTTCTTTTAATATGCATACTCATATGGAATTTGCAACGCAAGAAGAGTTTGGTCAATTGCGCAAAGCACGTACCAATAAAAAAAGTGAATTTTGTTGGGTCGATTTTAGAAATGAAAAGCAGTTGAATTCGTTGACATCTCAAGAACAAGCTGAACTGCTGTTTATTGGTCATAAAAAAGCACCCGTTAAATCACCGTTTTTCTCAACGCTTCAAAACGAATTTGTTTATTTATCCAGCGAAGAAGAAGAAATCACAAAAATATATTTCCGTAACTTAGTGCGCTTAAATGAACTTGTTGGAAATTACTTTACATATTTAATTCGACGTGAAGAAAATGGACAAAATTTTTGGCGTCGTAAACCGAAAGACGCGATTCCCGAATTACCTGTTGATATTCTTCAGTCTTTAAAAAAGAATTACCGTGAAGGTGTGTTGATCTCACTTGCAGATCCTGAAAAAACAAAAAACACGATTGAATTGCATATTCGCCCAGTCGAAGAAATCGCTTTTCTAGATGAATTTTGGTCTGATATTGAAGAATATACAAAGCAAGGTGTGTCGCGTAAAATCATTTATGATCGCAAACAAAAAACATGGAAATGATACCTGCAAGCAGGTATCATTTTTTTCGGACCAACTGTTAACCTAATTAAAATTATCTCAAACACAAAATGAAAGTAGGGAGTCGCTTGGCTTGGATTTATCTTTTAGTTGCTGGAGTTACAGAAATTGTATGGGCAGTCGGATTAAAATTTGCTGATGGCTTTACGAACTTTTTTCCATCTCTTGTTACCATTATTTTTATCGGCGTCAGCTTTGTATTGTTTGCCACTGCTATAAAAACAATACCGATTGGCACAGCATACGCGGTGTTTACAGGGATTGGTGCTGCAGGAACAGCTGTAGTTGGGATCCTACTGTTTAGTGAAAATGCCAGTGTAGAAAAAATATTCTTTTTACTGTTGTTACTGGTTGGAATTATTGGCTTAAAAGTACTTGATGGAAAAGAAAGCCCTGATAAGGAAGTGGATTCATGATATCCTGGATCCTATTAATTATTGCTGGATTTTTTGAAGTAGCTTTTGTTACAACAATGAAGTTGTCGAAAGGTTTTAAAATAAAGCGATATACGATTTTAACAGTTGTAACGGGAGCACTCAGCTTTTATTTATTGTCTGTGGCGTTAACGACGATTGCGCTTGGTACAGGCTACGCAGTTTGGACCGGCATTGGCGCAGCGGGAAGTGTGTTAATAGGCATGTTTTTCTTTCGTGAAAGCAAACAACCAATGAAAATATTCTTTTTAACATGCATCATCGCGGGAGTAGTCGGTTTGAAAATTTTTGGTAGTTAACGAGAAAAAATTATTAGTCAGTGTAGGTTCATGATAAACTATGCAATATGGATAATGAAATGAGGTTTCTTAAATGAAAAAAAAGATTGGTTTATTATATGGAGGCAAGTCAGCGGAACACGAAGTTTCGCTGTCTACAGCCTTAGCAGTTACAAATGCAATAGATTTTGATGTATATGACGTTTTCCCTATTTATATCACACAAGACGGCGAATGGAGAAAAAATGCCCCTCTTGAAGGACCGGCTAAAACGGTTGAACAGCTTCAACTAACAAGTGAATCATCGAAACCAAATGATATTTCTAGTTTTCTTCCATCACAAAATAATAAAGCATTAGACGTCATCATTCCGTTACTTCACGGACCAAATGGAGAAGACGGTACTGTTCAAGGCTTACTTGAAGTACTGAACATTCCATACGTTGGAAATGGTGTATTAGCCTCTTCAGCTGGCATGGACAAAGTGGTGATGAAGCAATTGTTTGAGCAGGCAGGTTTAAAACAAACGCCTTATGTGTATTTTATAAGAAGAGAGTGGGATCAAAATCAGGATTTCTGGGTAGCGAAAGTAGAAGCAGAACTAGCGTGGCCGGTTTTTGTCAAGCCAGCGAATCTGGGTTCGAGTGTCGGGATCAGCAAAGCGGATAATCGCGAAGAACTTGTTGCAGCAGTAAAAGAAGCGTTGAAATTCGATCGTAAAATTGTTATTGAACAAGGCGTGGTTGCTCGTGAAATCGAAGTGGGTGTTTTAGGAAACGATAATCCAGCTTGTTCAGTAGCTGGTGAAATCAAACCATTAAAAGCTTTTTATGATTACCAAGCAAAATACAAAGATGGCGATACGGCAATGATTATTCCAGCGGAGTTAGACGAAGCAATTTATGCGAACTTAGAAGTAGACGCAAAAAAAGCCTTTAAAATTCTAGATTGTTCAGGGCTTGTCCGTGCAGATTTTTTTGTAACTGAAAACAATGAAATTCTAATTAATGAAGTCAATACATTACCAGGATTCACGCCTTACAGCATGTTTCCACTTCTTTGGGAAAATACAGGAGTGCCCTATCCGGAGCTAATCAAACGACTTATAACATTAGCGATTGAACGACATGAAGAAAAACAATTACTACAAGTTAAAATGGATTGAGTGGAGAAGCCAAATGAAAAAAAAGATTGAACAAGTAGCCAAATGGCTGGATATCAAAACTAACTTAAAAAGCTTTGACGTTACAGGAGTATCGATTAATACGAGAACTCTAAAGCCAGGTGATTTGTTTATTCCTTTTCGTGGAGAAAATGTAAACGGACATAAGTATGTCCGTTCAGCAATTGAGCTAGGTGCAGCAGCTTCACTTTGGCAGCATGACGAACCAGGGGCACCGGACGATTTGCCGCTGTTGTTTGTTGACGACTGTGAAGTGGCTCTACAAGAAATGGCTCGAGCTTATCGCGATGAGCTATCAACGATGGTGATTGGAATTACAGGTTCTAATGGGAAGACTTCAACGAAAGATTTAGTGGCAAGTGTTTTAAAGCCATATGTCAAAGTGCAAAAAACACAAGGCAATTTCAATAATGAACTTGGTTTACCGTTAACAATTTTATCCCTTGAAGAAGATACAAAAGTGGCTGTTTTGGAGATGGGAATGAGCGGGAAAGGGCAAATTGAGTTTTTATCTCAGCTAGCTCGACCTGATTATGCGATTATCACTAATATTGGAGAAGCTCATATGCAAGACCTTGGATCGCGTGAAGCAATTGCACAAGCTAAATTCGAAATTGTTGCAGGTCTTCAGCAACACGGTAAGCTCTTTTATGATGGAGATGAACCACTGTTACTGCCATTCATGGAATCTTTTCCGCAAGGAGTATCTTTTGGATTTGATGACAACAATGAGTTAACAGTAACGGATATTAAAGCGACTGAAACTGGCAGCAGTTTTATGGTAAGTGGCATCATCAATGCGGCATTTACCATTCCAGTATTGGGCGAACATCAAGTGAAAAACACATTAGCTGCTATTTTGGTTGCGCTCGAAGCAGGTTTATCAGAAGATCAAATACGTAAATCGTTAAAAGATGCTGCGTTAACGGATATGCGGATGCAAATGATTCAGGCTGATAATGGAGCCATCTTTATTAACGATGCTTATAATGCGGCGCCTTCATCAATGAAAGCAGCGATGACTTTTATTCGTGAAACAACGATGAAAGAAAAGAAATGGGTAGTGCTTGGAGATATGCTTGAACTCGGAGATGAAGAACAAAGTTACCATGAAGCACTTAGCAGTTGTATTACGGAAAGTTTAGCAGGCGTATGTTTATATGGACCTCGAATGAAATGGCTCTATGATAAGCTGCAAACAGATTATGCAGGTAAGTTGTTATGGAGCGAAGCAGATTACGGTCCGATTATTGATTTGCTAAAACGATATACAAACAAAGACTCGGTTATTTTAGTAAAAGGATCACGAGGAATGGCGTTAGAAAACATTATCGACCCTTTCGTTCGTCAGAACTAAAAACGCTGAATATTGAAGAGAGGGAAGTAATTTGAAGACTGGTGTGCTCTGTATTCATGGATTTACAGGAGGTCCATTCGAAGTAGAACCTCTTACTGACTTCTTAATTGAACAAACAGAATGGCTTGTTGAAATACCGGTACTTCCAGGACATGGTGAAAAACTAGCTTTAAAGAGTATAGTAGCTGAGAGCTGGATGATGGAAGCAGAACTGGCCTTAAAAAGATTAAAAAAGACAGCAGATCGTATTATCATTATTGGGTTTTCAATGGGCGGGTTGATTGCGATGTACTTAGCTATGCGCTATAAAATCGATCGCTTGGTTCTATTAAGTGCTGCTGCAAAATACATCAGTCCAGTGCAAATGTTTAAAGAAGTGCAAGAAGCAGTAAAAGATGCGCTGACAGGGAAAATAGCAAAAAATTCACTTTTTCATCTTTATAAATACAAGCTGACACATACTCCGATTAGTTCGGCTGTTGAATTTCTGCGTGTGGTAAAGATGGTTGAACCTTATTACGATAAAATTAAGGTTCCAGTTTGCATTGTACAAGGCGGTCAAGATGGCATCGTTCCAGCATCTGCTGCAGATTTCATTTATAATCAAATTGGTTCAAGTGATAAAGAAATGATCCATTCGAAAACAGGCAAGCATTTAATCTGTTATAGTGAAGATCGTTTCGTATGGTTTGAAGACGTTTTAAGGTTTATGAGAAAAGGTCTTGAGTAAACTGATTATTAGAACCTTTGTGTATTGATTGCCAAGAAAGAAAAAATATGCTATTCTTTTGAGAGCAATGGATACATTTTTGAAGCACTCTTCCCTGTGAAGAGTATTTTTTTGAGCAAAACGGTTTGTTCTATAGATAGGGCATCAAACACCCGCCGATCAGACCGCTCGGCAAAGCCCGAGCTTTTTCTGTTCACACATCCCCTCTGACTTAAAACTACAGAGTATGATTTTCGACGTGAAACTTCCTCATAAAGGCTCGACCTTGTCACGAATTCATCTAAAATGTACACCATTTGTAAATCAGATGAAGACAAAAGGAGATTGAAAAAATTTGGTAAAATTTTCAGAGTTAAATATTAGCGAAACAACTTTAAAGTCCGTAAAACGTATGGGGTTTGAAGAAGCAACACCAATTCAAGAAGGTACAATCCGTCTTGGAATGGAAGGCAAAGACATTATTGGACAAGCACAAACAGGTACAGGTAAAACAACTGCATTTGGTATTCCTTTGATTGAAAAAATCGACACTAAAGACGGTAATGTTCAAGGGTTAGTTATCGCACCAACACGCGAATTGGCAATCCAAGTTTCAGAAGAACTTTACAGATTGGGTCAAGATAAAAACGTACGCATTCTTTCAGTATACGGCGGCCAAGAAATTAGCCGACAAATCCGTGCACTTAAAAACCGTCCGCAAGTTATCGTTGGTACTCCAGGACGTCTATTAGACCATATCAACCGCCGTACACTTAAATTGGATAATGTGAATACGTTAATCCTTGATGAAGCAGACGAAATGTTGAACATGGGCTTTATCGAAGACATTCAAACAATTATGGCAAGTGTTCCTGATACGCGTCAAACATTGTTGTTCTCAGCAACTATGCCGGATGCAATCCGTCGCATTGCAGAGAAATTCATGAAAACTCCTGAAGTTGTTAAAATCAAATCAAAAGAAATGACTGTTGAAAATATTGAGCAATTCTACGTGAAATCTGTAGAGCGCGAGAAATTCGATTTCCTTTCACGTCTTTTGAATGTTCAACAACCAGAACTTGCAATTGTTTTCGGCCGTACAAAACGCCGTGTTGACGAATTAGCAAAAGCTTTGAATATCCGCGGCTATCTTGCTGAAGGAATTCATGGTGACTTGAGCCAAGCAAAACGTATGTCTGTTTTGAAACAATTTAAAGCTGGCAAAATCGATATCTTGGTAGCAACAGATGTAGCGGCTCGCGGACTTGACATCTCTGGTGTATCACACGTATACAACTTTGATATTCCGCAAGATCCTGAAAGCTATGTTCACCGTATCGGCCGTACAGGTCGTGCAGGTAAAAAAGGTGTCGCAGTCACGTTTGTTACACCACGTGAAATGGGCTACTTGAGCATCGTTGAACGCACTACAAAGAAAAAAATGGAAGCATTAGTTCCTCCAACTGCGAATGAAGCTGTACTTGGCCAAAAACGCGTTGCAATGGAACAATTGTTTGAAATGACAGAGAAAAACAATCTTGGCGATTATCGCGAATTCGCGACGCAAATGCTTGAAAAGCACGATGCGGTTGATTTGATTGCAGCAGCTCTTAAAACAATGACTAAAGAACCGGAAGATGTTCCAGTCTCTATTTCCGAAGAACGTCCTTTGCCATCACGCGGAGGCGGCGGTTATAAAGGCAAGAGCGGAAGCGGACGCAGTGGCGGAGGCGGCGGCTATAAAGGCAATCGTTCTTCAAGCTCAGCTCGTCCATCTTCAAGCCGTGGAGCAAGCTCAGGCGCAAGCCGTCGTCGTGAAGGCGGAAGCGGAACGGGTGGCGGACGTCCGGGACGTACGACTCGTCGTAGCGAATCTTAATACCGATTAATTTAAAAGGACGTATGCACAAACAGGAAACTGTTTTGCATACGTCCTTTTTTGCTGTCTAACTATCAGTTACAATAGAGTGAAACGTTCACAGCAATAAATCGTATAAAGAGGATTAGGTAGATGATTGGAGAGAAGCAAATGGATAACCAACCGCAAAAGCAAATTTCGCGAAAAGGGCTAACCGTCTGGCGTGTATATGGCAGTATGGAAACAGCAGTTGTGGTGTTGCTGATGATTGGCGCAGGTGTTTTAACATATTTTTTGGACTGGCCGCAATGGCTATACGCAGTTTACGGAGGCATTATCATTTTATTTGGTGTTTTGTTTATTTTTTGGTTTCCTAAAATACGCTGGCAGCGTTGGCGCTATGAAGTAAGAGACCAGGAAATCGAGTTGCAGCACGGTTTGTTTATTGTGACTCGGACATTGGTGCCAATGGTACGTGTTCAGCATGTTGATACAGAACAAGGACCTATTTTGCGTAAATACGATCTAGCAGAAATTTCAATTTCAACAGCTGCCACAACGCATACAATTCCAGCGTTGGTTACAGCAGAAGCTGATGAGTTGAGAGCAAGAATTTCTGTACTGGCAAGGGTGGCGGAAGATGATGTATGAGGAGCGTTACAAACTTCATCCCATTTCAGCTTTTTTAAACTTTATAAAAGGGTTAAAGGAATTGATTTTTCCTTTTATCATCATTTTTGGTGTTAATATATTCAGAGATGGTGGCATTCGGTCGATGTTTAATCAAGGCTGGCAAGGGTTTATTCCGTTGATGGTTGGTGGAGGAATTTTGATCTTTTTGTTAGTTACTGGAATTATTAAGTGGAAACGTTTTGTTTATTGGTTTGAAGATGGTGAATTGCGTATTGAGTACGGCTTGTTTGTGAAGAAAAAAAGGTATATTCCCTTTGAACGAATTCAAAGCCTTAACTACACAGAAGGTATTTTTCACCGGCCGCTTGGATTAGTCAAAGTCAAAGTGGAAACGGCCGGATCTGGAAAAATAGGTCAAGCAGAAGCTGAACTGACAGCTATCTCCCGTGAAGATGCAGATCGTATTGAAAATGAAATGGAAAAAGCAAAGCATCAACTTCCGGTAAAAGGAGCCCTGGTAATGGGTCCTGCAGAATATGTGGAACTTACTAAAAAAACAACAAAATCACTGTATCATATGTCTATAAAAGAATTGTTGATTCTTGCAACAACTTCTGGTGGAATTGGTGTGGTCATTTCAGCTGTGTTGATTTTTCTTTCTCAGTTTTCTGAGTTTATCCCATACGATGCAGTTTATGAAGAAGTTGTCTCGTTTTTACGTTTTGGACTATTAATAGTTGTTTTAACTATCTTTTTTGTGTTATTGATTGCCTGGATTATTTCAGTTGTTATGACCGTCTTCGCAAATTATCAATTTACTATTCAGTATGATGAAGATCATATCTATATAAGTAGAGGATTACTGGAGAAAAAGAAAGTTTCTATTCCATTAAAGCGTGTTCAAGGAATCAAAATCAGTCAAAATCCGGTGCGTCAGCTTTTCGGATATGCTACTGTTGTGGTTGAAAGTGCAGGCGGAACGGTTGGTGATAAAGACGAAAAAATTCGGTTGTTTCCTTTAGTGAAAAACAAACGAATGCTTCCGATGTTAACCGAGTTATTCCCAGAGTTTGTCTGGTCGCCAAAATTAGTAAAAGCACCAAAGCGCAGTGTACATTTCTTTTACCGCTTGAGTTTGGTGTGGTGGTCTCCTGTATTTGCTGCTGTCGGTTATTTCTTTTATCCCTACGGCTTGCTGGTATTGCTTATTATTCCGCTTGTTATCGGTATCGGGGTCTGGCAACATCGAACAGTTGGGTATGCGTTAGATGAAAAGCAATTAACGATGCAGTTTAGAGGATTAGGCAAGCATTGCTATTTCATGTTGAAAAAAAGAGTGCAAGTTGTTCAAATAACGCAGAGTTACTTTCAACGTCGCAAAGGCATTGCTTCTACCCATGCCACAATCAAGTCTGGCATGATGGGAGCGACAGCAACAACTCCTCATATGGAAAAAGAAGACGCCACTCGAATTTTGACTTGGTATGAACCGTCTGGAACAAAAAGACTATAAAGATGGCAACAGGCTTTTTCACACAAAAAAAGGCAGCTGGAGTAAAAATCCAGCTGTCTTTATTTTTTAGCTCGCCAACTCACAATTCGTTTTGGGTGGAAATAACTAAGTCCAATTAAGAACCCGGTAATCATTCCGGCGATATGTGCTGTAACATTAACATTCGGTGTTAGGAAAGTCATGACTATGCTAATAACGATAATTGGGAGTATAATTTGTTTGAGTTGAGGCAAAGCGCGCCCTCCATAATACACCAATGCACCAAATGCGCCAAAGACTCCAAAAATTGCACCACTGGCCCCGACGTGTGAATATTCGAGCGGTTGTAAAAAGTACGTAGCTGCTGAAGCGAAAAGTCCAGCTAATAAATAAATGGTGATGAACCTAACTTTTCCTGTTAAGCGTTCTAACTCAGGTCCGAATAAGAACAACGAAAACATATTAAACAGTAAATGCATCAATCCACCGTGTAGAAACATAGGTGTAAAAAAGCGCCACCAGTCTCCTTCTGCGATATAAAAGTTAGAACCGACACCATAAAAGAACAGCATGTCACCAATTCCTGGAAGCCAGGTTAGTACATGCACGAACAAGTTGAGCGCGATTAAAGTAGAAACTACTGGGTACATACGCAGATATTGCTTAAAGCTTTCTCTTCGAATAAACATTTTGTCACCTCTATTTCATACGTTCAATTATAACCGTTACTTGTTTGTGATTGAAAGGAGAAACATTTATGATTACAGGAATCGGGCTCGATATTGTCGAATTGTCACGAATTCGCCGATTAGATGAAAAATCGTCAAAATTTCGTATGCGTATATTGACACAGCGCGAGCAATCCGAATATAGCAAACTAACTAAATTGAGAAAAGTAGAATTTTTAGCAGGTCGTTTTACGGCAAAAGAAGCTTTCTCTAAAGCCCTGGGGACAGGAATTGGCGGTGCCTGTTCTTTTCAAGATATCGAAATTAGAAAAGATAGCAAAGGCAAGCCTTCTATTTTTTTAAAGCAAGTAGAAACGGGGCTAGTATCTATTACGCATTCGAAAGATTTTGCTGCGGCACAAGTTCTTATACAAACAACTTAATTGGGTGGTGTCAAAATGACAGAATTTTATCGGCCGACAAAAGCGGTCATTAGTTTAGACGCGATCAAAAAAAACTTAACAGCTTTTCAAGAAAAGAGCGGCCGATCTAGCGTAATTGCCGTAGTAAAAGCAGATGCTTATGGACACGGTATGTTAGCTGTTTCAAAAACCCTTATTGAAAATGGAGTTCAGCTACTTGCGGTAGCGACTCCGGATGAAGCATTGTATTTGCGCAATCAAGAAATTAGAGCAGAAATACTCGTACTTGGTGCAACGCCTGCAAGTTTTATTGCTGTAGCGCAAAGACGCAATATAATTGTTACTGCTATTTCTCTTGAGTGGTTATCAATGGCAGAAAAACAATTAGTAGAAGAGCTAGATTCATTAAAAATTCATTTGAAAATAGATACTGGAATGAGACGTATCGGTGTTCAAACTGATGAAGTAGAAGAGGCACTTGATTTTATTGCGGATCATGATTTTTCTTTTAAAGGAATTTTTACTCATTTTGCGACTGCAGATGAGCAAGATTCATCGTTATTTGATCAGCAAGTAAAAGCACTGAATAGCGTGCTTGATAAATTGGATGATTCTTCTGTAATGGTTCATGTATCGAATAGCGCAGCTGCTATTATGCATCCTGAACTAGCTTGTGATGCAGTGCGTGTCGGTATTTCCTTATACGGGATTGCACCATCTCCTTATGTAGAACAAGCGATGGACTTTAAATTGCATCCAGCGCTTAGTTTAGAAACAGAAATCATCCATGTCAAAAAAGTGAAAGCTGGAGAAACCTTAAGTTATGGTGCCACCTATCGCGTTGAACAAGACCAATGGGTTGCTACTTTACCAATTGGTTATGCAGATGGAATGTTGCGCGGACTTCAAGGGCAAGAAGTGTTAGTCGCAGGACAACGTGTTCCTATTATAGGACGCATTTGCATGGATCAATGCATGATTCGACTTTCCAAAAAATTACCGGTTGGAGAAAAAGTACAATTGATTGGTAAGCAGGGAAAACGGGAAATTTTTATCGATGAATGGGCACGTAAGCTAGAGACCATTCCTTATGAAATTCCGTGTATTTTAACAAAACGAGTTCCTCGTGTTTATTCGGGAGCCGTAGAGAATTCTGATTTGTCTTTTCACAAGCCTGATATAATGGTAAGATGATTATGACGAAGACAGAAGAACGGGATTTTCGGAGGTGTCGGCTGTGTACGGGAAGTCAAAGACTAAAGAAGTGGTTGTGAAAATGCCAAAGCAATTTATTTCGGAGTTGACAACTCATTCAAATGAGCATGTCCAAGAAAGTGGAGATTATATTTATGTTTCCACGAGCCGAGTGACTAAAAATCTGTATGACTCATATCATATTCGAGAAGCGATGATCAAAGGCTACGTGGAGATGTCTCAAATCAATCTATCGATTGCTTGTGAATGCTCTCACGCTGAGTACGAAGCGGAGCACATGACCGTCCGACTCGTAAGCGGAGGTTGAAAACTTGATTGTAAAACGCGGAGATGTTTTTTTTGCGGAATTGTCACCAGTCGTCGGGTCTGAGCAAGGCGGGACCCGTCCGGTTTTGGTGATTCAAAATGATATAGGAAATCGTTTTAGTCCCACGGTTATTATTGCTGCCATAACGGCACAAATTCAAAAAGCTAAATTGCCTACTCATGTTGAAATCAATGCCAAAAAATATGGCTTTGAGCGTGATTCAGTTATTTTGCTAGAACAATTACGAACCATAGACAAGTCTCGACTAACGGATAAAATTACACAACTTGATGACACATTGATGGAGAAAGTAGACGAAGCTTTAGAAATCAGCGTTGGTCTTGTGAAATTTTAAGCATACATACTCTTTTTAAAGGTGCCTTGAGAATTTTTCTCCAGGTACTTTTTTTAGAATTTCTTGATTCAATAAAAAAGATGTAAAAAAAGCTAGTTTCCGATACAATAAAGAGTAGTAGACAAAAAATGAAGTACATAGTGTAGGAGGTTTTTGAGCAAAATGAATAAGCAGATGGCTCAATATATACAAGGTAACTTAACAGAAATTATTTCTGAATGGCAAGAAAAGATGAAAAACGAAAAAGATGAACGTTCTTTTCAAACTATGTCTGAAGAGTTAATGAATCGAACGAGCGAAGAATTTGCGGAGTTGATGATTTCGAACTTACGAGAAAGTCATCAAGCGTATGAAACTCGGATAAATGACTTTGCTGAAAAAGTGGTTCGTCTTGGCTGGACAATTACATTTGTAATAAAGGCAATCAATCATTTTTCTGAAATTGTCTATGATAATATGACAAAAGAAAAAATAATTAATAACAGCAATTTAGCAGGTTATGTACGAGAATATAGCAATTGGATTACACCCATTCGTGAAAGCACTATTCAAGCGTATTCAAAAACTTGGGAACGCACAGTAAGCCTTCAAAAAATTGCATTGCAAGAGCTTTCAGCTTCGTTGATCCCGGTATTTGAAAAGATATCCGTCATGCCTTTAGTAGGAACAATTGACACAGAACGTGCAAAACAAATTATGGAGAATTTATTAGAAGGTGTGGTAAAACACCGTGCTGAAGTGGTTTTACTCGATATTACCGGAGTTCCTGTAGTGGACACGATGGTAGCTCATCATATTATTCAAGCTGCAGATGCTGTTCGTTTAGTAGGAGCAAAATGCATGCTTGTTGGAATTCGTCCTGAAATTGCACAGACAATTGTAACGCTTGGCATCAACTTGAACGACTTTACAACAACAAGCACTTTACAACGCGGGGTAGAACAAGCATTAGCTTGGACGAATCGAAAAATTGTGGAGGTTGAAGACGAATGAATTTTAGAATTCCGATTTTAAAGTTAAGAGACACATTGATTGTTTCGATTCAATGGGAACTTGATGATCAAACAGCTCTTCAATTTCAGGAAGATTTACTGGCAAAGTTGCATGAAACAAGCGCACGAGGTGTAGTAATTGATCTGACGTCAATTGATTTTATTGACTCATTTATTGCGAAAGTTTTAGGAGATGTCATCAGTATGTCAAGTCTGATGGGAGCTAGAGTAGTTATTACGGGTATCCAGCCAGCAGTTGCTATCACTTTGATCGAGTTGGGAATTCGACTTGAAGATGTTATGACAGCGCTAGATTTAGAAAATGGTCTGGATAAACTTCAATTGGAATTGGAGGCTTAACAATGAGCGACGAGTCCTCGGTGGAAATTTTAACAGAATGGGATATTGTTGCTGCACGACAACTCGGACGCAATGTGGCGAAAGAGCTTGGCTTTGGCACAGTAGACCAGGCACGTATTACAACGGCCATCAGCGAGCTTGCTCGCAATATTTATTTATATGCAGGAAAAGGACGAATTGAAATTCAGCAATTAACTCAAAATGGTCTTAAAGGCATTTTGATTATTGCAGCAGATGACGGTCCGGGAATCCCGGATATCCGTCAAGTGATGGAAGATGGGTTTACAACTTCTGGTGGACTCGGAGCAGGACTTCCAGGTGTCAAAAGATTAATGGACGATTTTAAGATTGATACAATTATAGGTGAAGGCACAGATATACGAGCTACAAAGTGGCTTCGTTAGGGGGGACACCCAATGGCTCAGAAAATTGAGAACCAATATAAAGAAATTCTAAATGAGTACATGAAAAAGCAGACCGAACAAAACTTGTATGTGGGTCAAAATTTTAGCCGACAGCTTATTTTAGAAAATATTGCACCTGAAGAAGTGATCAGCATGCATAAAGTGGCAATTCAAGAACTTTACAATGAATTGCCAGATGTTGTATGGCACTCTTTCGATTTTTTAATCGAAATGATGATTAACTACGGTTTAGCACTTCAAGAGCGCCAAAGTCTCTTAAAGCAACAGGAAGAATTAAAAGTGGAAATGGAGTTAGCGGCAAACGTTCAAGAAACTTTGCTGAAAACGAAATTACCAGTGTTAGAAGGTCTGGATATTGGCCTTCTTTCGATTCCTGCCAAAAAAATGAACGGAGATTATATTTACTTTGTTAGTGAACATGATGGCTCTGCTGGTATAGCGGTAGCAGATGTTATTGGCAAAGGTCTGCCAGCTGCTCTTTGCATGTCCATGATTAAATTTGGCATGGATAGTTTAAGCAGTTCGCAAGCGCTTCCGAAAGATGTGCTCAGTGTAATCAATCGAATTGTAGAAAAAACAATTGATGACTCTATGTTTGTTTCTATGTTTTACGGTAATTATAACGCAAAGCGTGCACGCTTAACTTATGGATCAGCAGGACATGAACCTGCTATTTTATATCGTGCAAAAGATCAAGAGTTTACCGAGTTATACGCTAAGGGCTTATTGCTTGGCGTTTCTCCGGCTGCAGTTTATGAAGAACATACGGTAGATCTTGATACAGGTGATTTAGTTATGATGATGACAGACGGAGTTACTGAAGGGCGAAACGAAGACGGTTTTATTGAACGTGAAGTTATTTTTGAGTTAATCGAACGAAAAAAAGAACAGCCTGCGCAAGTTATTGTGCAGTATGTGTACGATGAACTTGAACGAATGCAAAATGCACAGTTTCAAGACGATTTTACATTAGTGATTTATAAAAAAACGTAATGATAGGTTTACTAGCGCTCTCGTAGTGGTATTGATGCTTAGAATAGCTTTTCAAATGATAAACGAATTATAAAAAAACGGGGTGTCAAATTACAATGAATATTCATGTTGATTTAACAGAATCGAACAATATTCTTGATGGGTTTATAAGTGGAGAAATTGATGCGCATACTGCACCAGTCCTACGAGAAAAATTAGAACATTACCAGAATCATGAAAACTTAAAAGCAGAGTTGGATCTTTCCGACGTTAACTATATGGATAGTACAGGACTAGGCGTTTTTGTCGCTTTTTATAAAGCTGTTAATTCAAATGGCGGACACGTGAAATTAAAAGGACTCTCAGCTCGTTTAAAACGACTTTTTGATATTACTGGTTTAGGCGATATCATGGATATCGAATCAGCCGAAAAGGAGGGGAACTAATATGCGCCCTTTCGATTATGTAGAAATGCGTGTTCCTGCCAAATCACAATATGTCGGTGTTGCAAGACTTACAATTTCAGGTTTAGCTAGTCGAATTGGTTTTTCGTTTGATGCCATTGAAGATTTGAAAATTGCTTCGAGTGAAGCGGTAACAAATGCAGTTCAACATGCTTATGCAGAAGATGAACAAGGCGAAGTAGTTATTGGCTGTGCATTATACGAAGATAAAATTGAAATCATGGTAGCAGACCATGGCAAAAGTTTTAATTTTGAAGAAACTAAAGCTAAAGTCGGTCCGTATCACGACCAAGAAGAGGGTGCTTTTCTCCGTGAAGGAGGCCTCGGCTTGTATTTGATCGAAACACTAATGGATGAAGTTAAAGTTCATCATCAAGAAGGAGTAACGATCTTCATGACAAAGCATGTTGAGGGAGAGCAGGTGGAGAAGGATGTCGAAACAGTCTCATCCTAATCAGCCTACTAAAGAGCAGGTGCTCGATTGGATTGAAGCTTACCAAAAGACAGAAGATCAAGAAGCACAAACAAATTTGGTGCTAAATTACAAACGCCTTGTTGAGTCCATTGCGCGAAAGTATTCTAATGGTAAATCATATCACGAAGATATTGCGCAAGTGGGCATGCTAGGTCTCTTAGGAGCTATCAGACGTTACGACCCGTCATTTGGACGTAGCTTTGAAGCTTTTGCTGTTCCTACAATTATCGGAGAGATAAAACGTTTTTTACGCGATAAGACTTGGGCAATCCATGTTCCCCGTCGCATAAAAGAGTTAGGGCCTCGTATCAAAGCGACAGTTGAAGTGTTGACGAGAGAACTTCAACGTTCTCCACAAGTGTGGGAGATTGCCGAATACCTTGATGTTGAAGAAGACGATATATTGGAAGCTATGGAAATGGGTAAAAGCTATCAAGCACTTTCAATGGATCATTCTTTAGAGGCCGATTCAGATGGTGGTGCAATTACCTTGTTTGATGTTGTGGGTCAAGAAGATGATGGATACGAGAAAGCGGATCAACGGATGCTTGTAGCTGAAGCAATGAGTGTGCTTTCCGAACGTGAAAAGCAAATCATCCAATTCACTTACATCGAGCAGTTGAGCCAAAAAGAAGCTGGCGATAAGCTCGGTATTTCTCAAATGCACGTATCTCGCTTGCAAAGAAAAGCCATTAAAAAACTTCAAGAAGCCATTTTAGCTGCTGGCGGCGTTTCCTAGTGGAAAAAATCCAGCATGCTTTTATTAATGCCTTAATTTTTAACGAAGCCAAAAAAGGGAATTACGAATCTGGTGATAGCTACCATACTGTATTAACAGATGATTATTTCATTTGCTCCGTTGCTGATGGACTGGGAAGTGGGCCTGTGGCGCGTGAATCGTCGCAAGTCATCCCTCAAATACTAAGAGAGTTTCATCATGAAACAATTGATCAATTGATGTATCGTTTTAATGCGGGAATGCCTCAAAAACGTGGCGCTGCCGTAGCTATATTTAAAGTGGACTTTAATAAGAAGACACTAGAATATAGCTGTGTTGGGAATATTCGGTTTTACTTGTATCGCAAGGAAATAGATGAAATCATTTATCCGTTACCAGTAATGGGATACTTATCAGGGCGTCCACAGAAGCTGCGCACTCAGCTGTATACATATGTGGAAAATGATTTGTTTTTAATTCATTCTGATGGAGTGGAATTGAGAAATCCGAAGACCATGATGCGAAAAACAGCAGTTCCTGAACAATTATACCGCGCTATTTTGGAAGCTATCCAAACAGGTGACGATGCTACATTTATAACAGGAAGCCTTCTCAAATGAGTTGGCTTCTTTTTTATGATCCAGAACAACTTGGGCTGTGTTTTTCTGGATGTGTTAAAATGAGAGGGAATTGAAAGGGAGTGTCTAGATGGAAATGCAGCAAATTCATACATTGATCGCAAAAGAGACAGATGTGCGAAACAACCAAGTCGCACAAGTTATTGCCTTAATTGAAGACGGGAACACGGTACCTTTTATTGCGCGTTATCGAAAAGAAGCAACAGGTTCTTTGGATGAAGTTCAGATTAAAGCAATTGATGATCGATATACATACATTCAAAATTTAGAGCAACGTAAAATAGAAGTCATCCGGTCTATTACTGAGCAAGAAAAATTGACAGAAGAACTGGAAAAAGCCATTGTGAGTGCGACTGTTTTGCAACGTGTGGAAGATTTATACCGCCCTTATAAACAAAAACGACGCACAAAGGCAACAATTGCAAAGGAAAAAGGATTGCAATCACTGGCTGAGTGGATCATGAAACCGAACGATGAAAAATTGATAGACAAAGCAGAAGCGTTCGTTAGTGAAGAAACAGGAGTCGCAACAGCAGAAGAAGCAATTCAAGGAGCGCAAGATATTGTAGCAGAGGAGTTTGCAGACGATCCAGACATTCGTGAGAAAATTCGCTACATGACACGAAAAAGCGGAACCATCGCAACAGTAGCTAAAAAAAATCACGAAGATGAGAAACAAGTTTTCCAAATGTATTATGAATACGAAGAAGCAATCCAAAAAATTGTGCCCCACCGAATTTTAGCGATTAATCGTGGTGAAAAAGAAGATGTATTGAAAGTTTCAATTCATCCACCGGTCGATCGCATCGTCGCGTTGATGAAAAATAATTGGATAAAGCAAATCCATTCAACAGCGGACTTGCTAACTACAGCAATTGAAGATAGTTACAAGCGGCTCATTCAGCCATCTGTAGAACGAGAAATTCGTGCAGAGCTAAGTGAAAAAGGGGAAGCACAAGCAATTCATATCTTCTCGGAAAACTTACGTAATCTTTTGCTCCAGCCACCGATGAAAAACAAAATGGTGTTAGGTGTAGACCCTGCTTACCGGACGGGTTGCAAACTGGCGGTTATTGATGAAACCGGCAAGTTGTTAGAAGTAGCGGTTATTTATCCGCATCCACCAAAATCAGATCAAGTTGGATCAAAGAAAATAATGGAGAGGCTAACCGCGAAATACCCAATTGAAATCATGGCGATTGGAAACGGGACGGCTTCTCGTGAAACCGAACAATTTGTGGCAGACTTTTTATCAGAAACTGCAGCTGATATTTCGTATGTTATTGTTAACGAGGCAGGGGCTAGTGTATACTCGGCTTCAGATATCGCACGAGCAGAGTTTCCAGATTTAAAAGTTGAAGAGCGCAGTGCAGCTTCTATCGCTCGTCGTCTGCAAGATCCATTGTCAGAGCTTGTGAAAATCGATCCCAAAGCTGTTGGCGTAGGTCAATACCAACACGACGTGTCTCAAAAGAAATTAGCAGACCAATTGACGTTTGTTGTAGAAACTGCTGTTAACCAAGTAGGTGTTAACGTCAACTCTGCTTCTTCTTCTTTATTGCACTATGTGGCAGGACTAAGTAAAACAGTCGCAGACAATGTGATTAAAGTAAGAGATGAAAACGGTCGCTTTACTTCACGTGCGCAATTAAAAAAAATTCCGCGTCTTGGAGCGAAGACATACGAACAGGCAATTGGATTTTTACGTATCCCAGAAGGGAAAAACCCATTAGATGCAACAGGTATTCACCCTGAGAGTTATGATGTTGCAGAAAAATTATTGAAATTAGTAGGAGAAGATAAAAAATCTGTCGGGAAAACAGGGATTTCCGAAAAACTCGAAGCACTTGAGCTTGCAGAGTTAAGTGAGCAATGGGGAGTCGGAGAAATTACGTTGAAAGATATTTTAGAAGCGTTGAAAAAACCATTCCGTGATCCACGCGATGAATTCCCACAGCCATTAT
Source organism: Planococcus versutus (assembly GCF_001186155.3). NCBI lineage: Bacteria > Bacillati > Bacillota > Bacilli > Caryophanales > Caryophanaceae > Planococcus > Planococcus versutus. Next base: position 506,808 of record NZ_CP016540.2, read on the forward strand.
TAAAAAATGATATATTGAAAATGGAAGATTTACTTCCAGGTATGGAAGTGCAAGGAACTGTTCGCAATGTGGTAGACTTTGGCGCATTTATTGATGTCGGTGTAAAACAAGATGGTTTAGTGCATATCTCGAAATTGAAAAAAGGGTTTGTTAAACATCCATTAGAAGTAGTAGCGGTTGGAGATATTGTTACTGCCTGGGTAGAGAAAGTAGAGAAAGACAAAGGACGCATTGCTTTGACAATGCTGCCACCAAAAGAGCAAACTCTTTAACAGCACAGGAGAGTTATCATGACCAATGAAGAACTAACAGAACTGGTAAAAGAAATTTCGCGAACAAGTTTTGGTAAACCGTTTCAGCATAAAGGAGTTTTTAATTCGAGATTACGAACAACGGGAGGCAGATATCTATTACGCTCTCACAACATTGAAATTAATCCAAAGTCTTACGAGAAGTTTGGGTATGCAGAACTCGAAGGTATTATTAAGCACGAGCTATGCCATTACCATCTTCATATAGAAGGAAAAGGTTACAAACATCATGATCAAGATTTCAAAGCGTTGCTAAAAGAAACAGAGTCGCCACGTTTTTGTTCTCTGATAGCTGACAACACAAAGCAAAAGTCTAAGAAGGTATATGTGTACCAATGCGTCGCTTGTAAAACGAATTATAAACGCAAGATTCGAATGAATACAGAGCGGTATAGATGTGGGCATTGCTCCGGAAAGCTAGCAGCACAATAATATTTCTTAGGAAAAAAGAGTCCGTCTATTTACAGACGGACTCTTTTTTTAACTCATGTTGTAGAATAAAAGAACAAAAATAAATATAAATGAAAAAGGTATTGACGATTCTTTCAGAGCTCTCTATAATAGAAAAGGTCGACAAGTTATTTGTCTGTCATTCCGAAGTAGCTCAGTGGTAGAGCACCGCACTGTTAATGCGATGGTCGTAGGTTCGAGTCCTACCTTCGGAGCCATTTCATGGCCCCTTGGTCAAGCGGTTAAGACACCGCCCTTTCACGGCGGTAACACGGGTTCGAATCCCGTAGGGGTCACCATCTTTTAAAAAACAATTAATCTGAAAAGTTATAGTTCGATAATAACTGTGTTACACTACTACAGAAGTTAATAACTATAAGAGAACTAAATGTCGTGAAAAATGTTCTTTAAAAGATAAATGATTTCATATTATTGTCGCGGGGTGGAGCAGTTCGGTAGCTCGTTGGGCTCATAACCCAAAGGTCGCAGGTTCAAATCCTGCCCCGCAACCAAATGGTCCCGTGGTGTAGCGGTTAACATGCCTGCCTGTCACGCAGGAGATCGCCGGTTCGATCCCGGTCGGGACCGCCATTTATTGGGGTATAGCCAAGCGGTAAGGCAACGGGTTTTGATCCCGTCATGCCCTGGTTCGAATCCAGGTACCCCAGCCAATGTTATATAACCGAAACGACGATGAATTAGCAATTCTACTTTCTCATTGACATTGAAATGCGAATGAAGTATAATAGAATTTGTCCCTAAAAATAATTCAATTGCGGTCGTGGCGGAATGGCAGACGCGCTAGGTTGAGGGCCTAGTGGGAGAAATCCCGTGGAAGTTCGACTCTTCTCGGCCGCACCATACATCTCTCGAATGCGCCCGTAGCTCAATTGGATAGAGTACTTGACTACGAATCAAGCGGTTAGAGGTTCGAGTCCTCTCGGGCGCACCATATTTTCTTCTTTATAATAATGCGGGTGTAGTTTAGTGGTAAAACCTCAGCCTTCCAAGCTGATGATGGGGGTTCGATTCCCCCACCCGCTCCAATTTTTTAAACTGAACCTTGAAAACTGAACAGCAAAACGTCAACGAAAGACGTCACGAGCACCTCGGTGCGAGAACGGCTTTTGCGCAGGTTGCCTTTGGCAATCAAAGCAAAGTTGTTTTTCATCTCGGTGGGCGTGACGAAAATTTACTGATCAGCATTTTGTAGATCAAGCCATCTTCGGATGGTGCCAGCAACAACTAGAGCAGTCAAATGTTCTCTATAATGGAGAGTTTGATCCTGGCTCAGGACGAACGCTGGCGGCGTGCCTAATACATGCAAGTCGAGCGGAACCATTGGAGCTTGCTCCTTTGGTTTAGCGGCGGACGGGTGAGTAACACGTGGGCAACCTGCCCTGCAGATCGGGATAACTCCGGGAAACCGGTGCTAATACCGAATAGTTTGCGGCCTCTCCTGAGGCTGCACGGAAAGACGGTCTCGGCTGTCACTGCAGGATGGGCCCGCGGCGCATTAGCTAGTTGGTGGGGTAATGGCCTACCAAGGCAACGATGCGTAGCCGACCTGAGAGGGTGATCGGCCACACTGGGACTGAGACACGGCCCAGACTCCTACGGGAGGCAGCAGTAGGGAATCTTCCGCAATGGACGAAAGTCTGACGGAGCAACGCCGCGTGAGTGACGAAGGTTTTCGGATCGTAAAACTCTGTTGTGAGGGAAGAACAAGTGCCAAGTAACTACTGGCACCTTGACGGTACCTCACCAGAAAGCCACGGCTAACTACGTGCCAGCAGCCGCGGTAATACGTAGGTGGCAAGCGTTGTCCGGAATTATTGGGCGTAAAGCGCGCGCAGGCGGTTCTTTAAGTCTGATGTGAAAGCCCACGGCTCAACCGTGGAGGGTCATTGGAAACTGGAGAACTTGAGTACAGAAGAGGAAAGTGGAATTCCATGTGTAGCGGTGAAATGCGTAGAGATGTGGAGGAACACCAGTGGCGAAGGCGACTTTCTGGTCTGTAACTGACGCTGAGGCGCGAAAGCGTGGGGAGCAAACAGGATTAGATACCCTGGTAGTCCACGCCGTAAACGATGAGTGCTAAGTGTTAGGGGGTTTCCGCCCCTTAGTGCTGCAGCTAACGCATTAAGCACTCCGCCTGGGGAGTACGGCCGCAAGGCTGAAACTCAAAGGAATTGACGGGGGCCCGCACAAGCGGTGGAGCATGTGGTTTAATTCGAAGCAACGCGAAGAACCTTACCAGGTCTTGACATCCCACTGCCCGGTGTAGAGATACACTTTTCCCTTCGGGGACAGTGGTGACAGGTGGTGCATGGTTGTCGTCAGCTCGTGTCGTGAGATGTTGGGTTAAGTCCCGCAACGAGCGCAACCCTTGATCTTAGTTGCCAGCATTCAGTTGGGCACTCTAAGGTGACTGCCGGTGACAAACCGGAGGAAGGTGGGGATGACGTCAAATCATCATGCCCCTTATGACCTGGGCTACACACGTGCTACAATGGACGGTACAAAGGGTTGCCAACCCGCGAGGGGGAGCTAATCCCAGAAAACCGTTCTCAGTTCGGATTGTAGGCTGCAACTCGCCTGCATGAAGCCGGAATCGCTAGTAATCGTGGATCAGCATGCCACGGTGAATACGTTCCCGGGCCTTGTACACACCGCCCGTCACACCACGAGAGTTTGTAACACCCGAAGTCGGTGAGGTAACCCTTGTGGAGCCAGCCGCCGAAGGTGGGACGGATGATTGGGGTGAAGTCGTAACAAGGTAGCCGTATCGGAAGGTGCGGCTGGATCACCTCCTTTCTAAGGATAAATTCGGAACCGGGCGCCTTAGGCGCTCCGGGGTTGACGTTTTGCGTTCAGTTTTGAAGGTTCATCTTCAGGCGGCAACGCCTTTTTTTGTGACTTTCAGACTTGTTCTTTGAAAACTGGATAAAACGACATTGAAACAAATGAAACATGGATTCAAAGTACGCGTGGCACATGTTGCCACAACTTTTTAATTAACCAGTGGTTAAGTTAGAAAGGGCGCACGGTGGATGCCTTGGCACTAGGAGCCGAAGAAGGACGGCACTAACACCGATATGCTTCGGGGAGCTGTAAGTGAGCGATGATCCGGAGATTTCCGAATGGGGGAACCCCCTGTCTTTAATGGGACAGGATCCATGTGTGAATCTATAGCACATGAGAAGGCAGACCCAGGGAACTGAAACATCTAAGTACCTGGAGGAAGAGAAAGCAAATGCGATTCCCTGAGTAGCGGCGAGCGAAACGGGATCAGCCCAAACCAAGAGGCTTGCCTCTTGGGGTTGTAGGACACTCTATACGGAGTTACAAAAGGAAGGATTAGGCAAAGCGACCTGGAACGGTCCGCCACAGCGGGTAACAGCCCCGTAGCCGAAAACCCTTCCCCTCCAGAGTGGATCCTGAGTACGGCGGAACACGTGAAATTCCGTCGGAATCTGGGAGGACCATCTCCCAAGGCTAAATACTTCCTAGTGACCGATAGTGAACCAGTACCGTGAGGGAAAGGTGAAAAGCACCCCGGAAGGGGAGTGAAATAGATCCTGAAACCGTGTGCCTACAAGTAGTCAAAGCCCGTTAATGGGTGATGGCGTGCCTTTTGTAGAATGAACCGGCGAGTTACGATTACATGCAAGGTTAAGCTGAGAAGGCGGAGCCGCAGCGAAAGCGAGTCTGAATAGGGCGATAGAGTATGTAGTTGTAGACCCGAAACCAGGTGATCTACCCATGTCCAGGGTGAAGGTAAGGTAACACTTACTGGAGGCCCGAACCCACGCACGTTGAAAAGTGCGGGGATGAGGTGTGGGTAGCGGAGAAATTCCAATCGAACCTGGAGATAGCTGGTTCTCTCCGAAATAGCTTTAGGGCTAGCCTCAAGATAGAGAATCCTGGAGGTAGAGCACTGTTTGGACTAGGGGCCCATCCCGGGTTACCGAATTCAGACAAACTCCGAATGCCAGTGATTTATGCTTGGGAGTCAGACTGCGAGTGATAAGATCCGTAGTCAAGAGGGAAACAGCCCAGACCACCAGCTAAGGTCCCCAAATATCCGTTAAGTGGAAAAGGATGTGGCGTTGCTTAGACAACCAGGATGTTGGCTTAGAAGCAGCCATCATTTAAAGAGTGCGTAATAGCTCACTGGTCGAGTGACACTGCGCCGAAAATGTACCGGGGCTAAACGGATTACCGAAGCTGTGGATGGATCTCTTCGGAGATCCGTGGTAGGAGAGCGTTCTAAGGGCGTTGAAGTCAGACCGGAAGGACTGGTGGAGCGCTTAGAAGTGAGAATGCCGGTATGAGTAACGAAAGACGGGTGAGAATCCCGTCCACCGAATGCCTAAGGTTTCCTGAGGAAGGCTCGTCCGCTCAGGGTTAGTCGGGACCTAAGTCGAGGCCGATAGGCGTAGACGATGGACAACAGGTTGATATTCCTGTACCACCTCCCCGCCGTTTGAGCAATGGGGGACGCAGAAGGATAAGGAGAGCGTGCCGTTGGTTGTGCACGTCCAAGCAGTGAGGCGTGGAATGAGGCAAATCCCATTCCTGATACGTTGAGCTGTGATGGCAAGAGGTTTACCTCAGAGTCCCTGATTTCACACTGCCAAGAAAAGCCTCTAGCGAGGCGGGAGGTGCCCGTACCGCAAACCGACACAGGTAGGCGAGAAGAGAATTCTAAGGTGAGCGAGTGAACTCTCGTTAAGGAACTCGGCAAAATGACCCCGTAACTTCGGGAGAAGGGGTGCTCTGGTAGGGTGAATAGCCCGAGAGAGCCGCAGTGAATAGGCCCAGGCGACTGTTTAGCAAAAACACAGGTCTCTGCAAAACCGTAAGGTGACGTATAGGGGCTGACGCCTGCCCGGTGCTGGAAGGTTAAGAGGAGTGCTTAGCGCAAGCGAAGGTGCGAATTGAAGCCCCAGTAAACGGCGGCCGTAACTATAACGGTCCTAAGGTAGCGAAATTCCTTGTCGGGTAAGTTCCGACCCGCACGAAAGGCGTAACGATCTGGGCACTGTCTCAACGAGAGACTCGGTGAAATTATAGTACCTGTGAAGATGCAGGTTACCCGCGACAGGACGGAAAGACCCCGTGGAGCTTTACTGTAGCCTGATATTGAATTTTGGTGCAACTTGTACAGAATAGGTAGGAGCCTTAGATTCCGGAGCGCCAGCTTCGACGGAGGCGTCAGTGGGATACTACCCTGGTTGTATTGAAATTCTAACCCACAAGCCTGATCGGCTTGGGAGACAGTGTCAGGCGGGCAGTTTGACTGGGGCGGTCGCCTCCTAAAGAGTAACGGAGGCGCCCAAAGGTTCCCTCAGAATGGTTGGAAATCATTCGCAGAGTGTAAAGGCAGAAGGGAGCTTGACTGCGAGACGTACATGTCGAGCAGGGTCGAAAGACGGGCTTAGTGATCCGGTGGTTCCGCATGGAAGGGCCATCGCTCAACGGATAAAAGCTACCCCGGGGATAACAGGCTTATCTCCCCAAGAGTCCACATCGACGGGGAGGTTTGGCACCTCGATGTCGGCTCATCGCATCCTGGGGCTGTAGTCGGTCCCAAGGGTTGGGCTGTTCGCCCATTAAAGCGGTACGCGAGCTGGGTTCAGAACGTCGTGAGACAGTTCGGTCCCTATCCGTCGCGGGCGCAGGAAATTTGAGAGGAGCTGTCCTTAGTACGAGAGGACCGGGATGGACACACCGCTGGTGTACCAGTTGTTCTGCCAAGGGCATCGCTGGGTAGCTATGTGTGGCCGGGATAAGTGCTGAAAGCATCTAAGCACGAAGCCCCCCTCAAGATGAGATTTCCCATTGCGCAAGCAAGTAAGATCCCTCAAAGACGATGAGGTAGATAGGTTCGAGGTGGAAGCGTGGCGACACGTGCAGCTGACGAATACTAATCGATCGAGGACTTAACCAACAAACTGTACGCGAATCATGCACGATTTGTTTCACCTGTCGTTTATCCAGTTTTGAGTGAACAAGCACTCAATTAAAATAGTCCAGTGATGATGGCAAAGAGGCCACACCCGTTCCCATCTCGAACACGGCAGTTAAGCTCTTTTGCGCTGATGGTAGTTGGGGGTTTCCCCCTGTGAGAGTAAGACGTCGCTGGTCTTTTTTTTTTGGTCCCGTGGTGTAGCGGTTAACATGCCTGCCTGTCACGCAGGAGATCGCCGGTTCGATCCCGGTCGGGACCGTAATTTTGATGATGAACACAGCGATCATGCTGTGTTTATTTTTTTTATTCGAAAACCCATAAAGAAAAACAATATATTTTGATTTACTTCAACTATTTCGCTAAACTATGTAAAGACTCAATAGAGGTGACCTAATAAATGACGTATACAAAAATGCTGAACTCGCCTGAAGAAACCGAAAATTTTGCAATCTGTCTTGCGAAATTATTAAAATCCGGAGATTTGCTAACACTTGAAGGAGACTTGGGTGCTGGAAAAACAACTTTTACAAAAGGTCTTGCGAAAGGTCTCGGTATTCAACGCATGGTAAACAGTCCGACGTTTACACTCTTAAAACAATATTCGGGTCGTTTAGAATTAAACCATTTTGATGTGTACCGTCTTGAAAACAGTGACGAAGACATTGGATTTGAAGAATTCTTCACTAGTGATGCCGTAACAGTTGTAGAGTGGGCAAGATTCATTGAAGAATACTTACCAAAAGAACGCTTAGAAATTACCATCAATCGACAATCTGACCAGGAACGAAAAATGAGCCTGACTCCGATTGGCAGACGGTATGAAAATCTTTGCAGGGAGCTAAACTTATGATCTATCTTGGAATTGATACCTCTAATTCTCCTTTGTCTCTCGCATTAGTTGAGAACGAAAGAGTTTTAATAGAAGAAACATCTAATTTAAAAATCAATCACTCGTTAACGGTAATGCCTGCGATTGAAGAGATGATGAAAAAGGCAACAATCGCACCTTCCGACTTGACACATATTGCAGTAGCTGAAGGTCCAGGTTCATACACAGGTGTTCGTATTGGATTAACCATCGCAAAAACATTGGCTTGGTCACTAAAAGTACCGCTTCATCTTGTTTCTAGTTTAAAAGTACTGGCAGCAAATGGTGAAGGTTTTGAAGGCATAATTTGCCCCGTAATAGATGCTCGTAGAGGCACTGCCTTTATAGGTTTGTATGAAGGTGTGGGGTTAGAGACAATAATCGCTGATCAGCATAGCGATGTAAAAGAGTTTTTACTCAAAGTTAAAAAACTCCATCGTCCTGTGCTGTTTACAGGTGTAGATGCAGTTGTTCATAAAGCAGTTATTGAAGAAGTATTGGGTGAACAAGCACAGTGGAGTGGGATTCAACATCAGTTGCCACGTGCGTCTAATTTGATTTTACTGGCTCAACAATCGGAAGAAAGTGCTGTTCATCATGCTGTACCGCAATATCGCCGAATCACAGAAGCAGAAGCAACTTATAACAAAGCGCAAGAAGGTAAACGTGTATGAACCGTTCTATAAGATATCGGAAAATGACAATTGATGATGTTGAACGCGTATATGAAATTGAACGTTTATCGTTTACATTGCCATGGACAAAAGAAGCTTTTTACTATGAAATGAATGATAATGAACATGCACATTATGTGATTGCTGAAACAGATGAGGAAATTGTTGGGTATTGTGGAATGTGGCTTGTTCTCGATGAAGCACATGTCACCAATATCGCCATCCATCCAGACTACCGGGGGAAAAAAATGGGTGGAGGTTTAATGCAAGCGGCAATTGATGCAGCAAAAGAAAACGGTGCTGTTCTCATGACACTTGAAGCACGAGTAAGTAATACAGTGGCACAAAATCTTTATCGAAAGCTAGGCTTTAAAAATGGTGGCATTCGTAAGCGGTATTATACGGATAATTACGAAGATGCTATAGTTATGTGGGTGAACTTTGATGAATAACGATACGTATATATTAGGAATTGAGACAAGCTGTGATGAAACAGCGGCTTCTATCGTAAAAAATGGAACCGAAATCATTTCAAATGTAGTAGCTTCTCAAATTGAAAGCCATAAACGATTTGGTGGTGTTGTACCTGAAATTGCATCTCGTCATCACGTGGAACAAATTACGTTGGTGATCGAAGAGGCATTACAATTAGCCAATATGAAGCCACATCAATTAAATGCAGTAGCGGTAACAGAAGGCCCAGGATTGGTCGGAGCATTGTTAATTGGTGTCAATGCAGCAAAAGCATTTGCGTTTGCACATCAATTGCCACTTGTAGGTGTTCATCATATTGCGGGACATATTTATGCCAATCGCTTAGAACAGGAAATGGAGTTTCCGCTTTTAGCCTTGGTGATTTCAGGGGGTCACACAGAATTGATCTATATGAAAGCGCACGGTGATTTCACGGTGATTGGGGAAACGCGCGACGATGCAGCGGGAGAGGCTTATGATAAAGTCGCACGTACGTTAGAATTGCCGTATCCAGGAGGGCCACATATTGACCGATTGGCGCATGCGAGTGATGATGCTATCAAGTTCCCTCGAGTTTGGTTGGAAGAAGGATCTTACGATTTTAGTTTTAGTGGATTAAAATCTTCTGTGCTTAACTATATGCACAATGCTGTGCAGCGCGGCGAGACAGTAGTGCCTGAACACGTTGCAGCTGGCTTTCAAAACAGTGTGGTTGAGGTAGTAACAGGAAAAACCGTTCGGGCAGCGAGCGAATACAACGTTCGTCAAGTAATTGCGGCAGGCGGCGTTGCAGCGAATAAAGGACTTAGAACGTCATTAAAAGCTGCATTTCAAGAAAAAGAAATACCTTTCTACATTCCCTCATTGCCGCTGTGCACAGATAATGCCGCAATGATCGCAGCAGCTGGAACCATCATGTACGAAAAAGGTCTTTTTGGTACTCTAGCGATGAATGGTCGACCTGGTATGCAGTTAACATCATGGATTTAATAAAAACGAGTAATTTCATCATTTCAGAAAGACTGAAATGGTTGAAACTACTCGTTTTTTTATCGTAACATTCAGACTTTGCCAAAATGGAGATCATCGTTCTGTCAATAGAGAACATTTGTACTTATGCACAATTTGTTAGTAACTTGTTCATAACTAGAGGATAAAATGAGGTTTTTCTATATATTGTGTAAGGAAGAGTGGAAAAACATGTGGATAACATTTCTTCTTTTTGTGGATAATGTGCAAAAGCCTGTTGACAGTTGATAAGACAACCCCGAAGATGTGGAGAAATCTGTGGAAATAAAAAGTTGGTTAATCGCTATTGACCTATATATAGTAATCAAAAAACCAGCTAATCAATTAGCTGGTTTGGGTTAAATTTGTTCGAGTTTTTCTTGGATTTCGAGCCATTGTGTCATCACTAGTTCGTGAGTCGATTTTAGCTCTTCGAGTTCGTTTTGAAGAGGCAATACAAGCTCGTGATCTTGGAATATTTCAGGTTGGCATAATTGTTCTTCGATTTCTGCGATTTGCATATCCAATTTCTCCATAGATTGCTCTACTTCTTCAGATTGACGAAGCAACTGGCGTTCGAGTTTTTTTGCTTCCTTATCAATTTGTGAAGTGGATGTCGATGCAGTAGCTTTAACTTCGGTCACTTGACCCATTTCATCTAATGCTTTGAGTTCAGCAATTTCTAGTTTTTTCTCTACGTAGTAATCATAATCACCCAAATACTCCGAAGTGCCGTCTTGTGTGAGTTCAACCACTTTAGTAGCAATGCGGTTCATGAAATAGCGATCATGCGACACGAAAAGCAAAGTGCCGGGATAATCCAACAAGGCATTTTCCAATACTTCTTTACTATCGAGGTCCAAATGGTTGGTCGGTTCATCAAGTAACAGGACATTGGCTTTTTGCATCATCAATTTTGCTAAAGCCACACGCGCTTTTTCACCACCTGATAACGTAGATACTGGCTTTAACACATCGTCGCCAGTAAATAAAAAGCGTCCCAAGATGCCACGGATGTCTTTTTCATTGATCAATGGGTAATCGTCCCATAACTCGTTTAACACGAGTTTGTTGCCTTTCAAATTGGCTTGTTCTTGATCATAGTAACCAAACTGAATACCTGTTCCGTAGTGAACGTCGCCTTCAAGTGGCTGCAGTTCTTTGATGATGGTTTTCAATAAAGTCGATTTGCCAACACCGTTCGGTCCAACGAGTGCTAAGCTGTCTTGGCGGTATAGTTTCAAGGAAATGTCTTTCGAGACAGGTTCTGCACTATAGCCAATCGCTAATGATTGAACGTTTAACACATCGTTGCCACTTTGTTTAGCAATCGTAAAGCCAAAACTCGCGGATTTTTCGTTGCCATCGGGGACTTCCATCCAATCGGTTTTTTGCAAAGTCTTTCTTCGGCTCTGTGCCATTTTGGTGGTCGAAGCACGCGCTAAGTTGCGTTGCACATAATCTTCGAGTTTGGCTTTTTCACCTTGTTGTTTTTCAAATTGCTTTTGATCGAGTTCGTATTGTTTGGCTTTTTCATCTAAATACCGGCTGTAATTGCCGTTGTACTTTTTTACGCGGTGGCGAGACACTTCGTATACCATGGTCACGACTTGGTCGAGGAAATAACGATCATGAGAAACAATGAGTAACGCACCGGGGTAGTTCTTCAAAAAGGTTTCCAACCAGCTTAAAGTTTCAATGTCTAAATGGTTGGTCGGCTCATCGAGAATTAACAGCTCCGGCTTGCTAAGTAAATGCTTTGCTAGCATCAGCCGTGTTTTCTGACCACCTGATAACGACGTTACTTTTTTGTCGTAGTCTTCCGGAAAAAATTTCATGCCGTGAAGAATGGCGCGTGTATCGGATTCGTACTGATAACCACCGGCATCTTTAAAGTCATGTTGTAGAGAATCGTATTCTTTCATCACTTTGTCGTTTTCTTCTGAGTTGTTGTAAACAGCTGGATTGGCCATTTGTGCTTCTAAATGACGAAGCTTTGCTTCTTGTTCACGAAATTGATGAAAAATTGTCATCATTTCATCCCAAATGGTCGCGTCAGATTCCAAGTTGCTTTGTTGCTCTAAATAACCGATTGTCAAATCCTTCGGCATGCTAATGTCGCCGCTGTTGTAAGATATCTCTCCTGCTATGATTTTCAATAATGTCGATTTTCCTGAACCGTTGCGGCCTACTAATGCTACGCGGTCGCGGTGTTGCACTTCCAATTTGACGCCTGAGAGAATCTCTTCTGCACCAAATGATTTATAGACTTGGTTTACTTGTAAAACAATCATGTAGGTCACCTCTATTCTCTTTAAGTGTAGCCGATAGAGCGGTTGTTCGCAATTACACAAGTCTTTACATATCAAGCCTCCTACTGTAAGATGAAAGCGATTTGACAACACCTCAGGAGGATGCAAAAGGTATGTTACACGAGACATCTAAAATTCCCCAAGCTACGACCAAAAGGCTGCCACTCTATTATCGCTTTCTTCAAAATTTCGAGAATGCCGGACAAAAACGCATTTCCTCGCAAGAATTAAGCGAAGCGATGAAAATTGATTCTGCTACCATCCGACGTGATTTTTCTCATTTAGGAGCTCTTGGAAAAAAGGGTTATGGCTATGATGTTCAAGAATTGTTGTTGTTTTTTCGAAAAACATTAGACCAAGATGAAGCGACCAATGTTGCGTTGATTGGTGTCGGGGGTTTAGGAAGCGCATTTTTAAAGTATAATTTTCATCGTAACCACAACACCAAAATTATCGTTGCATTTGATTCGAACAGTCCGGAAAAAGGCGAAAAGATTAACGATATTGATACGTATCATCCTGATAAAATTGAAGAAAAAATTAATGAATACGGGATCGAGTTGGTTATTTTGACGGTACCATCACGCTCTGCACAAGAAGTAACAGATCGTTTAGCAAAAACTGATATTAAAGGGATCTTAAATTTCACACCGGTACGAATATCGGTGCCTGACCATATTCGTGTTCAGACCATCGATTTGTCAGTTGAGTTGCAAACCTTGATCTACCAAATCAAGCAACAATGACTTAAAAACTTCACATTTTCAAGGCCTTTGGAAATAGCCAAACCTATTTAAATGATGTAAAATAGAGCCATAATACAGGAGGTGCAACGTATGCCAGGTCCAATGAGTATCATCATTATCGGGGTTGTTGCTTTACTTGTTTTCGGTCCAAAAAAATTACCGGAACTTGGAAAAGCGTTTGGTTCGTCTTTGCGTGAGTTCAAGAACGCTACAAAAGGACTTGTAGACGATGACGACGATAAAGTAGAGTTGAAAAAGAAAGAAGAGCACAAAGAAATACGATAGGATGTTTGTCTAATGCCAGAACAAGATATGACATTAATTGAACATATAGGAGAACTTAGAAAACGACTGACCATTCTAGTCGTTTTCTTTGTATTAGCACTTATTATTAGCTTTTTCCTTGCGCAACCGCTGATTCAGTATTTGCAGTATACAGAAGAAGCTAAAAATCTTACCTTGAATGCGTTTAAAATTACAGATCCGTTAAAGATTTTTATGCAAGTGACAATGATTTTAGCATTAATCATGACATCACCCCTCATCATGTACCAGTTTTGGGCGTTTATCAGTCCAGGTCTTCTCGATAAAGAGCGGAGAGCGACATTAAGTTACATTCCGTTTTCGGTATTGTTATTTTTAGGGGGCATTGCATTTGCGTATTTGATCTTGTTTCCATACGTCATCGGATTTATGTTAACCATTTCCGATAATATGGACATACAAGAAACCATAGGCATAAATGAGTACTTCCAATTCTTGTTCCAAATCACGTTGCCATTCGGCTTGATATTCCAACTGCCGGTCGTCATGTTGTTTTTAACGAGACTCGGAATTATCACACCGATGCTGATGACAAAATACCGCAAGTATGCTTATCTGGGATTAGTGATCATCGCAGCGTTTATCACGCCGCCTGATATTGTCTCGCATATGATTGTGACATTGCCGCTAATCATACTGTACGAATTTAGTGTACTTATTGCCAAAGTGGGGTATCGAAAATTTTTAAAAGCCGAGCAACAACAAGCTATTGAAGAACAACAAGAAAGCCTTCCACCGAATTGATTCGGAGAAGGCTTTTTTTACTGTAAATTTTCCATTTGTTTTTGGAATTCCATGATCTTGTCCATATTGAGTTGAATAAGCATGACATAACTGTTCAAACAAATATGGGCAATGATAGGGGTGATGATGCTTTTCGTTTTTTGGTATAAAAACGCTAAGATAAAGCCGGTCGTGAAATACAACAACAAATGCGTAAAATCAAAATGAATCAATGCAAACACTAAGGCACTGACGGCAGTTGCGAAAAAGAAGTTGGTCGTTTGATTTAAAGAGCCAAATAACACACGGCGGAAAACCAATTCTTCTAAAATCGGACCAAAAAGCACGATAGAAACGATTGCAAGTGGTACTGCTTTGGCAATAGTAACTAACGAAGCAGTATTCTCAGAACCGGGATCAATGCCAAGAAAGTTCATTTCGATTAAAGCAGCAAGCGATTGCCCAATAAGCAATAACAAGAAACCAAGAAAGCCCCAAACAACGGCCATGACTGGAGACGATTTCTTGCCTTTCCAAATATCAAAAAAGCGCTTGTCTCGAAAAACAACGATAAGTGTTAAGATAAAGCCAATTCCCATGGTCAGAAAAATGAGCCAGCCAGACGTAGCAGCACTGGCAGCTTCACGGTCCAAACCTTGTCCTTGGAAGTAATCAAAAGTAGGTGCGATAAACAAAATCGGTGAAAGCTGAGCGATGATGAAAATTAGCAGTACGAAAAGCGGTGTTTTTTTGCCTTTGTACTTAGGTCGCTTGCTGTTGTTTTTTTCAGTCCTTGGTTTGGCGGTAGAGTCTTTTTCAAAAAATGTGTCTAGTAATTTCTTACGTTTAGTGGGCATATTGTAATTCCTTTCACTTTTAAACTCCTTCTATTGTAGAGCTTTGAGAAGCTAACCGCAAAGAAATCAAAATCATAGTAGTTCTTACTTGCAAAAGACTGAAGATTTTATTAAACTTGGTTATGGGTTAGCACTCAAAGGTTGAGAGTGCTAATCGAGAATATATAGATAATTTGAGGAGGGTGTTTCATTTGTTAAGACCACTAGGAGATCGTGTAATTATTGAGCTCATCGAAGCGGAAGAGAAAACGTCAAGCGGTATCGTTTTACCGGGATCAGCACAAGAAAAACCGCAGGAGGGCCATGTGATCGCTGTAGGAAATGGACTTATTCGTGAAAACGGACAGCGCACAGAATTGGACGTACAAGCTGGCGATCGCGTTATCTTCTCGAAATACGCAGGCTCTGAATTGAAATACGAAGGCAAAGAATATTTGATTTTACGTGAAAACGACATATTAGCAGTATTAGGCTAAAATAAATCAATGACACAGGAGGAAGCTAAACATGGCAAAAGAGATTAAGTTCAGCGAAGATGCACGCAGTTTAATGCTGAGAGGCGTAGATAAATTAGCAGACACAGTAAAAGTAACGCTTGGACCAAAAGGGCGTAACGTCGTGCTTGAAAAAAAATTCGGTTCGCCGTTAATTACGAATGACGGTGTGACGATCGCAAAAGAAATCGAACTTGAAAACGCTTTTGAAAACATGGGTGCGAAACTTGTTGCAGAAGTGGCTTCTAAAACAAACGACATCGCGGGTGACGGAACAACAACAGCAACCGTTCTTGCACAAGCTATGATTCGTGAAGGCTTGAAAAACGTAACAGCTGGCGCAAACCCAGTGGGCATTCGTCAAGGAATTGAACTCGCTGTTGAAAGTGCACTAGGCGAGTTAAAAGCGATTTCAAAACCAATCGAAGGCAAAGAATCCATTGCACA
The DNA here is from genome assembly GCF_001186155.3 of Planococcus versutus. Taxonomy (NCBI): domain Bacteria; kingdom Bacillati; phylum Bacillota; class Bacilli; order Caryophanales; family Caryophanaceae; genus Planococcus; species Planococcus versutus. The sequence continues at coordinate 522,473 of NZ_CP016540.2, forward strand.
AGTAGCGGCGATTTCGTCTGGTGATGAAGAAGTCGGCAAACTAATTGCAGAGGCAATGGAGCGCGTGGGCAACGACGGCGTGATCACGCTAGAGGAATCACGCGGCTTTACAACAGAACTTGACGTAGTAGAAGGGATGCAGTTTGATCGCGGCTACCAATCGCCATACATGGTAACCGATTCAGATAAAATGGAAGCGGTGCTCGACAATCCATTTATTTTAGTAACCGACAAGAAAATCGGCAACATTCAAGAAATTTTGCCAATTCTTGAGCAAGTGGTTCAGCAAAGCAAACCGTTACTGATCGTTGCGGAAGACGTAGAAGGCGAAGCGTTAGCAACATTAGTGGTTAACAAATTGCGTGGTACATTCAACGCAGTAGCTGTAAAGGCACCAGGCTTCGGTGATCGTCGCAAAGCAATGCTTGAGGATATTGCAGCATTGACTGGCGCAGAAGTGATTACAGAAGATCTAGGGCTTGAATTGAAAACAACCAACATTGCGCAACTAGGTCGCGCATCGAAAGTGGTTGTGACAAAAGAAAACACAACCATTGTAGAAGGCTCTGGAAACCAAGAAAACATTGTTGCGCGTGTTGCACAAATTCGCAACCAGTTGGAAGAATCAACTTCTGAATTCGACAAAGAGAAATTGCAAGAGCGTTTAGCGAAAATGGCTGGCGGCGTGGCAGTCATCAAAGTTGGAGCTGCGACTGAAACCGAATTGAAAGAACGCAAACTTCGTATTGAAGATGCGTTAAACTCAACGCGTGCAGCTGTAGAAGAAGGAATTGTTGCTGGCGGTGGTACAGCATTGATCAACGTTTACAACAAAGTAGCGGAACTTCTTGAAACTAAAGAAGGCGACGTGGCAACGGGCATTAACATTGTTCTTCGTGCACTTGAAGAACCGGTTCGTCAAATTGTAACAAACGCAGGTCTTGAAGGATCAATCATTGTTCACCGTCTGAAGACAGAAGAAGTCGGCATCGGCTTTAACGCTGCAAACGGCGAATGGGTCAACATGGTAGACGCAGGCATTGTCGATCCAACAAAAGTGACGCGTTCTGCACTTCAAAACGCAGCATCTGTTGCAGCGATGTTCTTAACAACTGAAGCAGTTGTTGCAGACTTGCCAGAACCACAAGCACCAATGGGCGGCGGCATGCCTGACATGGGTGGCATGGGCGGCATGATGTAATAACGCTTAAAATGTTGTTTTAACAACATGACAAGTGTTTTACATTAAACTGTTCTTGTTTCATTAAAGAAGATTACTCGAAAGGTCTTTCATTAAGTTAGTAAACTTAATGAAAGACCTTTTTTTGTTTTCTAAATCACGACCGGAATCATGAAACTTGACATCTAGCTTGTTAATTATAAGTATAGGTAATAAGAGACTGACTTATTAAAGACATTGGAGGGTAAAAAATGAATGAGTTTATTGAATTTAGAAATAATGTTTATGATAACGACAGTAATTACATTTATCCTCTTCAATTTTTAGATAATTACATAAATAGGAGTAAGACTCTAAACTCCAAAGAACGAGTCGTAATAGAGCAAATTCGAACGATCAAGCGAATCGAGCAGAAAAAGAAACTAGGCGAAAAAGAAATACATGAATTGTACTCATTTTTGGGAGAGGATTCATACACAGACCGATTTATCGTGGATACTGTTTTAAAGTTATTCAATGACGAAGTCAAGCAGCTCATCATAAAAAAAACAAAAGACTTACTCTCACAACAACAGCATGACAGTCAAAAGCTCTATCATGTTTTAGACATTTGTATTGAATGTGATATCGATGGGTTAAGTGACGATGATCTCGTAGGTATGCTTCAGAAATACGAACTAGATTTAGATATGGTTTCTATCTTACTGGACTATCTGGAGCACTTTAAAAGACAAGGATTTAAAGAATATTTATATAACTTATTGACCTTAGCTTATCCTGATAATCTAAAAGTTCAAGTGTGGAGTGTATTGGAAAGTTTGTATTCAATAGAAACCATTGATCAATCAATTGTGAAGAAGAATATCATAAATGATAAAAACAAAGTGTTTTATGATAGTTATCATAACTTTCTCCATACAGATTACAAATTTGAAAAACAAGGTATTTCAATTTTGCAATCTATGTTTTACGGAGATTTTGAAGATAGCGGAAAAGGAAATAATGGAGGGTTAGCGGTATTATTAAAAGGTTTGGGTGAAGAGATATCAAAAGATAGCAGCGTCTCTTATGTATTTACGATTACGATCACTCAAGAATTAACGAAGCCCTTTATCAGTTTTTATGGAGATGAACATGTATTTATTCGGTTGCCAATCTATTTAGACCCTTCCGTATCCGACAAGTTTATTAAAAGAGAATTATTTATCAAAAGATTTATAGGTAATTTTTTAAAACAGTCAAAAATTAAGCCAGATGTTTTTCATATCAGGTTTTTGGATAACGCTTCTAAATCAGTTGCTCATCTATGTAAAGAGTTGAATAGAAAACTTGTCTTTACACTAACACCAGATCCACACAGAAATATGTTTGATGGAGCTGGTCATTTAAAAGAACTTAGTTTTAAAGAACTTATTGAAAAGCTAAACAAGATAAAAATAGGAGACGAATTAATAGACATAAGCGATGGCATAGTTGGTATCGGGAATGCTGATGTGAAAAAAGAACTTGAGATATATTTTCCTCAATTCAAAGAAGAGCACGTAAATAGAAAAATAAAAATGATAGGGGAAGGAATACAATTAGATCAATCAATTGATGCAGAAGACACAACTCGCTTTATCGAATGGAGTGAAACAAATACCAATTTTTTTGAAAAACCTGTAATCTTAAACGTAGGAAGGCTATCTGTTTTAAAAGGACAAATGGAACTTTTAAAAGCGTGGTCAAACTCCAAGCTTTCTGAGACTCACAATCTTCTAATAATAGGAGGAGATCTAGAAAGACCTACTAAAGAAGAAGAAGCGGTTATTGATTTTTTTGAAGATTACGTACAAAGATTCCCTCAATTCAAAGACAGGTTCATACATAGAGGTGCCATGTCGAATGTAGATATAAAAATGCTCGAAAAGAATATTATGAAGAGAGACTTTGACTATCCTCATATATATCTTTGTTCAAGTGTAAAAGAAGAGTTTGGCATCGCTATTTTAGAAGCGATGTCTATTGGATTTCTAACCTTAGGTCCTATAAAAGGTGGAGTTAAAAGCTATATGAAAAATAGGGAAAATGGATTTTTAATCGACACCAGTAATTGGGAAACGATTGCACAAGAAACAGAAAACTATATTTTTGATTCCCAAATAGATAAAGAAGAATTTAAAAAAATTCAAGCTGCAGGACAAAAAACTATAGATGAAAATTTTTCCATTAACAAAATTGCAACTGAATTTGTATCTTTTTATCTATCTGTAAAAGGAGAAGAAAACAATGAAGTATAAAAAGATATTTTTTATAAGTCCCCCTTTTTATTCACATTTTAACCCTTTGTTGGTGCTAGCAAAAAGTTTTCAAAAATATGGTGCAGAAGTGACATTTGGTTGCAGTATAGAGTTTAAAGAAAAAATCTTGGAAGAAAACTTAGCATTTTATGAAATCGATATAAGTTCAAACAAAAACACAGGAAAAGCTGAAAACACAATACAACCAGATACTGAGAGAATCAGATTAGAAGAATTCTTTGAATCGACAAAAAAAGGTGCGGTAGAAACCCTTATCACTCAATCTCGCCATAGAAAGGCTGATATGCTTTACAATCCAGACGAGCTTATCGATAAAATAAAGTTAATAGATGATTCATTAGCTGCGGATCTTTATGTGGTCGATATCTTATCTTATTCGGTTACGCTTAGCTTGTATGCTTTAAGTCTGCCTTTTATCACATTTTGTCCTCCTCATCCGAATACGATTCCAAAAAAAGGAGACTATTTTAATGTACCTAGAAACTGGCCCGAGGCTATAACGATTAAAGAAGAAGAGTTGAGGAGATTGGAGCAGGTTTCAACTCAAACACAAAGAGAATTTACTGAAGTTTTTAACCATATTATCACTAGAAATAAGTCTCTTAAAAAAATTAATAATGCCTTTAGTTTGGTCTCTGATATCGCTGTTATTTACAATTATTTTGATTTTAACAACAGTGACAAACAGGAAGAACAACCAAAGAAACTATTTATAGGAAATTCATTCAAAGCAGCTACGTTAGATGGAAAATGGCTAGAAAAAATAGAGACAAAAGAAAAGATCATCATGATAACTTTAGGAACTTTTTTATCGAATAGAAAAGATGTACTGGAAAAGCTGATTCTCGGAGTCAGAGAAATTTACCCGAGTGCTTTATTGATCATTTCTGCAGGGAGTCATGTGGAAGAATTAAAAAAATACAGCTCACCTAATACAATAATAGAGGGTTTTATCCCTCAAATCGCTCTTATGCCGTATGTAGACACAGTTGTCTTTCATGGGGGATGCAACACGTTAACAGAAGCTATCTACTATGGAAAAAAGATGATCATATTACCATTTTCTAGTGATCAGTTTAATATAGCCTATGATATTGAAAAGAATAGATTAGGAAGCGTCTTGGATCCAAACAACTTTAGCAAACAAGAACTAGCGAACGCATTTAATGATACAGAAGAAATTTCTAAAGAGAGTTTACAGTATTGGAAAAGCATATCAAGAAAAAGAGGAGCAGATTATGCAGCAAAACAAATAGTGGAGATAGACTAGAACATAAATGGAATTGAAAAGAGGTGTTTTATGAAAACAACAGTTGACGATAAAGGTAAATCTCCGAATACAAACAAATACGATGTAGATGGTAGACCTCCATTAAAAGAAGCAATACCTTTAGGACTGCAGCATATTTTTGCAATGTTCTTAGGAAATATTGCCGTTCCTATCATCATCGCAGGTGTGGTTGGTATTACAGGAGCTGATTTAACGATATTGGTTCAAAGTGCAATGATCATGGCAGGAGTAGCAACCATTATCCAATGTTATCCAATATGGAAGGTAGGAGCAGGACTTCCAATAGTAATGGGGACAAGTTTTGGGTTTCTCCCTACCAATATAGCAATAGCGAGCTCCTATGGCATATCCGGATTGTTAGGTGCCAGTCTGATCGGCGGTTTATTCGGCGGCACTTTAGGGTTTTTTATCAAAAAATTAAAACGGTTTTTTCCGAAAATTGTAACAGGTACAGTCGTTCTTACGATCGGTTTGTCACTTTTACCTACAGGTATTACATCTATGGCTGGAGGAAGTGGATCTGAGAATTTTGGGTCAGCTAAAAACTGGATGGTGGCTTTACTGGTACTGGTCATTGTGATCTTCCTAAATAGATATGCAAAAGGAATGGCTAAAACTTCTTCCATTTTAATCGGAATTATTGTTGGATATATCGTTGCTTTGCCACTCGGGATGGTTGAATTTTCTGCAATAAAAGAAGCGGCTTGGTTTTCAGTTCCAACACCTTTCTATTTCCCCATGGAATTTTACTGGGGAGCTATATTGCCTATGTTAATTATGTTTATTGTTACGTCTGTTGAAACAGTCGGAGATGTGACAGCCATTACGACTGGAGGAGCAAACAGAGAGCCTACATCTGATGAACTTTCGGGCTCAGTAATAGCGAATGGATTTACATCTTCTTTAGCCGCAGTTTTTAATTCGTTGCCGAATACGTCTTTTAGTCAAAATGTAGGAATGATCGCATTCACAAAAATAATGAGCACATATGTTGTAGCTCTGGGCGCTGTATTTTTAATAGTGGCTGGTCTTATTCCTAAGATTGGAGCACTTATCTCTACCATGCCACCAGCCGTTATTGGAGGTGCCACAGTCATTATTTTTTCTCAAATTACACTAACCGGTATAGACATTTTGACATCAGAGCCTTTAAATGAAAGAGCAAAAATTATCATCGGGTTATCTTTAGTATTTGGACTCGGATTAAGTCAAGTGCCTGATGCTATGAACGCATTTCCAGACATTATTCAACTATTATTTGGACAATCCGGAATCACAATCGCTTGTTTTGTTGCGATTTTGTTAAACTTAGTCATTCCAGAGGATTCAATAGAAAAAGACGCAGAGATAGAATAAAAGAAACCTCTCAAAAATTCATTGAATTTTTGAGAGGTTTCTTTTCATGCTTTTACACCTATCCGGTTGTCTTTGAGTTTTGTATCAAGAACGTTTTCCGTATAAGGCAATTCTAAGTTATCTCGAAGTGTCTTCCCTTCGTATTCCGTTCGGAAAATCCCACGTGCTTGAAGAATCGGCACCACTTGATCGACAAAGGCTTCGAGTTCGCTTGGCAAATTGGCAATGAGCATAAAACCGTCTGCTGCTTGTTGGTCGTACCACGATTCGATTAAATCGGCGATGTATTCGGGCGTCCCCATAAAAACCGTGCGCGGTGTGGCTTCTCTTAATGCTACTTGACGCAAGCTTAAGTTTTCCTCACGTGCTTCAGCCTTGATGCGATCTGTATCGCTTTGGAAACTGTTTTTGCCGATAGGGCCGAGTTCTGGAAACGGTTCGTCTAATGGGTACTGAGAAAAATCATGGTGTTCAAACAACCGTCCTAAAAAAGCGAGTGCTTGTTCAATTGTTACTAAACTCGCCAGTTCTTGGTATTTTCGTTCGGCTGCTTCGTTTGTGTCGCCAATAATTGGACTGATGCCTTGTAAGACCAGCACGTCATCGGGCTGACGACCATTCAAACAGGCTTGCTCTTTGACGTTTCTATAATACTGCTTGGCTTGTTCGACTCTAGGCATAGTGGCAAATACCACATCAGCTTGTTGTGCAGAAAAGGCAATGCCGTCTTTAGAGGAACCGGCTTGGAAAATGACGGGCTGACCTTGCGGCGAACGGCCAATATTCAACGGCCCTTGTACAGAAAAAAACTCGCCTTGATGATTCAAGGCATGCAATTTGGTCGGGTCAAAAAATTGACTCGACGCTTTATTGCGAATAAACGCATCGTCTTCCCAAGAATTCCATAACCCTTTCATAACTGTCATAAATTCAGCAGCCATCCGGTAACGCTCAGCGTGATTTGGATGATCGCTTACTCCTTTACTGAAATTTAGCGCGGTCTTTTCCAGTCCAGACGTTACTGCATTCCACCCGGCTCGTCCTCCGCTTAACAGATCAAGTGAAGCAAACTGTCGTGCTGCTGAAAAAGGTTCACTATACGTAGTCGACAATGTGCTAACGAGTCCGATGTTCGACGTGACCACCGCGAGTGCAGAAAGAATCGTTAGCGGTTCAAAGCGATTTAAGTAATGCGGATTTGACTTTTCGTTGATGTATAAGGCATCTGCAATAAAAACAAAATCAAACTTTCCGCGTTCTGAAGTTTGCGCTTGCTGTTTATAAAAGTCAAAACTGACACTTGCATCCGACGGCATAGTCGGATGACGCCAATCGGAAATCTTCTCACCGACACCGTGAATCATCGTTCCTATTTTTAACTGCTTTCTCATATGGATTATCCTCTCATCGGTCATATCACTCACAACCATTCATTATCTTTGATTATCGTATGTGGCGCACTTGGTGTCAAGACAGGTGTCGTATAATGTGTTGCATTTTACAATGTTCAAAAAGTAAGTTAACCATTCAAATCATTAAAGTAAAGATAAGTAGAAAAAAAGAATTTTAGACATGTTAAAATGAACCATATGTCTGTGCATGGAGTGTCAGCATGCATATACAAAATAAGGAATTACACGATTTTTTTAACTAAAAATGGCTTCTCCAAATTAAGGTATACTACTAGTACGAATTGACCGAGGAGTGTGAAAAGATGCCTGATTTTCTAAAAGATTATTTTACCGATTTATCCGAAGGATTGTTCTCAACGTTGAATACACCAGATGCTTATTTCAATAAAATCGCGTTAACCACAATTGCGATTGTCATAGCTGCACTTTTGTATCTAGCGCTTAAAAAACTCATTACACGAAATGAAGCAGATTTTAAAAAGCGACTCAAGTCTCAGAAAGTCTTAAAGAGTAGCATTATGGTACTGGCAATTCTTTTTGTGCTGTTTATTTGGATTCAAGCCATCAATGCATTGATTTTGATTGCACTGCTGATCGGCGTGTTTTTAGCATTTATGGTGCGAGGACTGACAACCAATATTACGGCTTATTTTGTCATTAAGTATTGGAAGTATTTTGAGATTTCCAATCGCATAGAAATCAATGGGATCATTGGAGATGTCATTGACATCACACCGATAAACGTCAAGTTGCTAGAAGTACGTGGTGGCTTATCCTCGGATGCCAACACAGGAAGAGTGATCAAATTACCGAATAGTATTATTTTTGATGAATCTCTTGAAATTGTTGGAGGTAAAAATTCATTTGTTTGGCATGAACTCCAATACGTTTTATCTTTTGATAGCGATTGGCAAGCAGCTGAAAAGCTAATAACTGAAGCAGGCGAAACGTATTTTGAAGAACAAGTGCTACATCAATTGAAAAAGAACATACGTCATTTATCAGAAGAACAAGAAGCTTTGCGTCCGGTATTTTCAGTAGATACAAATGATGCGGGAATTGTCTTAACGTTGCGTTATCTTGTTGATTATCAACACGCAACACGTGTGAAAACGGAATTGCAGCGCAAGGTTTTACCGCAACTAACCGATCACGCCAATATCGAGTTTGCGATTTTGGAAGTAAAAGTGTTTCGTGGATAGTTTTGAGTAGAAGCAACAATACTAACTATCAAACCAAATAAAATCATTGAAAGAATATATATATGTTGAACTAATAAACCGATAGTAGTCGATATTCCGCAAAACAGCTCGCTTGCTCCCCAAGGCGTCTTCGCTATTTTGCTCCATCTCTTTAGAGACACTTCCCAGCAAAGGCTTGTCCATAGCGCCGAAGCGGCATATTTGTTGGATTCTTTAATTCAATCTATATCGCATATTTCATGTAAAACTAAAAAATTCTCCGACACAAGTTTGTGTCGGAGAATTTTTAATTAGAGTAACTGATTCATGGATTAGTGGATCGGTTTCTTGTCCCGAATAGCGAAAGACAATAAGAATCCAAATGCTGCAACACTTCCTGCTACGATGAAAGCAACGTTCACCCCGTGAATGGCACCAGCTACAGAACCACCGCTTGCAGCAGTGATCGTAATTGTCACAAGTACAGCTGTTCCAATCGCGCCTGAAATTTGGCGGAAAGTATTATTCATCGCTGTACCGTGAGAAATCAATCGATTAGGCAGTTGGTTCAAGCCAAGCGTTGTAGATGGCATCATCACCATTGCGATACCAAGCATTCGAATAGCGTTCAATGTCGCTAAATACGTAAACGTTGTGTCTTGCGAAAGATTAGCAAAGAAAAAAGTCGTCACTGTCAAAATGGCAAAACCTATACGCAAGAGCCATCTTGCTCCGTATTTATCAAACAACGCGCCTGTCACAGGATTCATAACGCCCATAACGATGGCTCCTGGCAACAACATCAGTCCAGAATGCAAGGCATTAAAACCGAGGAGATTTTGCATGAAAAGTGGCAAAATAACAGTTGTTGCAATCATCGATGCAAATACAATCATCCCAAGTGCTGTAGCAAGTGAGAAAATGCTGTACTTAAATACACGGAATTCAAGAATAGGTTCTTCGAGTTTTAACTGTCTAGTAATAAACAAGTACAGTGTAACCGCACCGATTACGAGTGAAATGAGTACGTTCGGGCTAAGCCAACCGACATTCCCTGCCACACTAAAGCCGTAAAGAAGTCCACCAAAACCAAATGTTGAAAGAACAATCGATAAATAATCCATTTTTGGATTGGTTTGTTCAGTTACGTTTTTTAGTAAAAAGTACGCTGCGACGATAATAACAATCGCAATCGGTAACACGACATAAAACACACTGCGCCACGGATAGTGGTCAACTAAGTAACCTGATAAACTAGGTCCGATTGCAGGTGCAAAGGCAATAATCAAACCAAACATGCCCATTGCTTTGCCGCGTTGGGAAACGGGGAAGATTAAAAACAAAATGGTTTGCAAAAGCGGCATCATAATTCCGGCACCTGCACCTTGCAACATGCGTCCTATTAACAAAAAAGTAAAGTCGGGCGAAACAGCTGCGATGAGCGTACCCATCGCAAATGTGCCCATCGCGGTTAAAAACAAACTCCGCGTGGTAAATTTACCGATTAAGAACGCGGTGATGGGAATCATAATCCCGTTGACAAGCATGAAAATAGACTGCAACCATTGAACCGTGCTTTCACTTATTTTGAGGTCTTTCATAATCGGAGGCAATGCTGTAGCGAGAAGTGTTTGGTTCAAAATGGTAATAAAAGCACCTGATAACAACACAGCTAAAAGGGGAATGTGCTTTTTTAAATCGAATGATTGAGACTTATCTAGAGTTTGTGAATGGACCATTAATGAATGAACACCTCTTTAGTAGATTGACAAATTTGTATACACAGAATTATGGAAGTCAAATTTAACGTATCTTTTATACTAAACCTTATTTCTGTATGCCTCAATTTTTCTGTTTGAAAAATAGACAGGTTCATCGTTTACTACGTATTTTATCTAATTTTGTTTAATAAATATGTAGAAATTTAATAGATTTTTCGTTTTCTTCATTTGAGTCATCTATTGACTTCACTAGTCATCATTTTCAACTTTTTTATCTTTTGTCTAATTCAAAGTGAAAAGAGGGAAAAGCTGAGACTATGCAGAAGAGTTAACGTGTAAAGATAAAAGGAGGAATGGATATGGGAACTTTAATGAAAGATAAAGTGGGCATTGTAACGGCCGCAGCAAGTGGACTCGGAAGAGCGAGTGCACTTGCATTTGCCGCAGAAGGTGCAAAAGTGGTCGTCTCTGATATTAATGAAGAAGGCGGTAAAGAAACAGTGCGACAAGTCGTAGAAGCAGGTGGCGACGCAATTTTCTTGCGATGCAATGTTGCAGATGAGCAAGAAGTAATCGATCTTGTGAAGCAAACGGTCGAACATTATGGACGCTTAGATTGGGCACATAACAATGCTGGAATTGGGGCGCCGTCTTTGCCGATTGCAGAAACGAAAACCGCTGACTGGGAGCGGTGTATACAAATTACGCAAACAAGTTTGTACTTTTCACTAAAACACCAAATTCCAGCAATGCTTGATTCAGGTGGAGGGAATATTGTCAATACCGCTTCTACATCAGGCTTGATCGGGTCAGAAAACTTAGCGACGTATAGTGCTGCAAAGTGGGCGGTCAATGGACTAACAAAATCGGTAGCGCTAGAATATGCGAAAAAAGGAATTCGCGTCAATTCAATTTGTCCAGGCATGACGTTAACTCCTGCTGTAGAGGCGTGGGCAAAAGAAGTACCTGAACAAGCAAAATACGTAGAAAATGATATTCCACTTGGGCGGATGGCACTCCCAGATGAACAAGCACAAGCGGCATTATGGCTTTGTTCAGATAAATCTTCATACATTACCGGCGTAAATTTAGCTGTAGACGGTGGTCAAACGGCAAAATAACTACTAGCTATAACGGCGAGTGTGCGCACGTTTTTTGCAAAATCCAATCCTAACTGGGATTGGATTTTTTACTTTGATCGATGTTTCAAATTTTTACGGATTTCGTAGAAAACATCTCTATGAGAATTAACTTTGCTGTGATGACTTGGTATCATAATGATGAGACATGTCCGAAAAACTATATAGATGACTGCACCGCATGAAATTATGATCTTTCTCGTTTTGTTTTTGAGTAAAACTACTTATTCTAGAAAAGAAAGAAGAGAATGAAAATGACAAAAACATTAAATAATAAGCCATTTATTCGACATGCGAAGCCTGAAGACGGAGAACGTATTGTTACGTTTTATAATAAAGTAGGTGGAGAGACGGACTATTTATCTTTTGGATTAAATGAATACCCACAATCCGCAGCAGATTTGACGAAAGTCATCGAGCAAACAAGCGAAACCAGTAGCAACTGTATATTTATCGTATTGGAAAAAGATAAAGTGATCGGAGTTGGAACCATCGACTCTAGTCCAAAACGCAGATACCGTCATGTGGGTACACTTGGAATTGTGATAAGCCAGTTGCATACTGGAAAAGGAGTGGGACGTGTGTTAATGACTATGTTAATCAATTGTGCCAAAGAAAATAAACGAATAGAAAAAATTTCACTTGTCACGCGAGCTGACAATAAGCGTGCAATCGTCCTTTATGAAAATGTAGGATTTATACAAGAAGGACTTTTTGGCCGTGATGCCTTTGACGGGTAAAGGTATTCCGATAGCTTGTCAATGGCACTTTTTGTGTGATTTATGTAAAGGTTCTGACATGGCTTATGTCAGAGCCTTTTTTGTTTCCTGCAATTGTATGAATAATTTACCATTAAAAGGGTGATCGCTAACTCTAACTCCTCAGTTAAAAAGCAAAGGGATAAAAGAGTTGGTAAATTGTGTGTAACTCGTATACAATTACATACTTATTGCTAAAAAGCTTTCAAGTATCAAAATCTTGCTATTTTTTAGAGGGAAAAATTGCTATGAAAATACTTTTTTTGGATAGCGAAAATGACATGAGTTGTTGAAAGAATGCTTAAACTTTTTAAATAAACGAAAAAAAGCAATATAAGAAAATTTGTTTAGGCTTAAGAAAAAGGAGGCTTCATTTTGAAAAAGTATGGATCTAGAACAGATTGGCCCGTGCTGCTCATCAGCGGTGGCTTGTTGGTTGCTTTTGTTATTGCATCATTTATTAACGTAGACCTTGTCGGAAGGATGGTCGATCAATCTTTTGCATTTGCTGTAACGTATTTCGGTGGATTTTGGCAAGTCTTATTTTTAGGAACATTTTTTATTGCACTTTTCTTAGCATTTTCAAAGTATGGCAACATTCGGTTAGGTGGGATTGAAAAACCTGAAATTGCTTATTTTAAATGGATTGCTATGATTATGACCACTTTGTTAGCAGGCGGTGGTGTATTTTGGGCAGCTGCTGAACCCATGTATCATTTTCTGGAAGTTTCTCCTAATTTTGCAGGGGAGGTGTAGAATCAGCTACTCAAAGTGCTGTTATTCCTGCATTTGCACAAGCTTACTTGCACTGGGGTTTTCTTGCGTGGTCAATACTCGGAACGCTTGGGACTATCGTGTTAATGTATGCACATTATCAAAAAGGGATGCCGTTAAAACCCCGTGCTTTGTTGTATCCATTGATGGGTGAAAAAATTATGGGCAAAAGTCTACTGGGTACTGTTATCGATGCTTCTGCAGTTATTGCTGTAGCAGCGGGTACAATCGGACCTATCGGTTTTCTTGGCTTACAAGCCGCTTACGGATTAGAAGTATTGTTTGGCATACCAAACAACTTGTTTACGCAAGTGGTCATTATTGTTGGTGTTGTTGCAATTGCTACGATATCAGCGATTTCCGGTTTGCGCAAAGGAATTCAATTTCTTAGCAATTTGAATATCTTGATAACCTTAATTTTAATGATTACCATTTTGATAGTAGGACCAGGTGGGTTTATTTTGAACACCTTTCTCGCAGCAACAGGGATTCATCTTCAAGAATTTTTAGAGATGAGCACATTTAGAGGAGATTCCGCTTGGTTGGGATCTTGGACTATCTTTTTCTGGGGCTGGTTCCTTGGCTATGGCCCAATGATGGCGATCTTTATTTCGACCATTACACGTGGCCGCACGATTCGTGAATTGGTTTTGGCCGTCTCTATTACAGCACCAATCGTTACAGCTTTTTGGTTTACGGTTGTTGGTGGAACCGGTATGTTTTACGAACTCGCTGAGCCTGGCATTATTTCAGACGCATTAAACACATCTGGCATGCCAGCAGCGATGATGGCCATTACGCAACAACTGCCACTAAATGTAGTTATTGCACCTCTTTTTGTACTAGTTACGATTTTGTTTGTGGTGACAACAGCTGACTCAATGGCATACACCATTTCAGTTGCAATAACAGGCGATGGTCAACCGCCAAAAGCTATGCGTATTTTCTGGGCGTTTATTATGGGAACGGTAGCGATTGTTTTATTGATGATTAGTGAAGGTGGTATTGATGCCATTCAATCATTTATCGTTGTTACAGCAATTCCTGTTTCGCTACTCTTATTCACAACATTTTGGTCGGCTCCAAAAGTAGCGAAACTGATGTACAACGATCAGTTTCGCCGAGGTACTAGCATGAAGAGACCTGAAGTGGCACGAGTGAAAATACCAAACAGTTCATCAAAAGAAAAACAATAAAAGTATGATAAAAATAGTCAGTTATTCCCATGAGGATGCTGACTATTTTTTTGTATAAAAAGCAGATTATGTTCAATTTATGACGACTTGTGTAAAAAAGCTTCTTCATATGACGATTGTCACTAGTGTGTAATTTAGCGGTCGTGTAAGTTATCGTTAGCAGAGATGAGTTAGATATGAAATTTGCACATAGAGGAGAATTTTTTTAATGAAAAAAATAGCTTGGATCACGGATACAGCCGCACAACTTGATGATGCTTTTATTCAAAAATACGATGTATATGTTTTGCCTCTAAGTGTTGTTTTTTCAGCCGGTTCTTATAGAGAATCGGTTGATTTAACAAAAGACGAATTTTACGAAAAATTAAAACTAGCGAAAGTGTCACCAAAAACCTCTCAGCCGGCAATTGGCGAAATGCTGGCTTTGTATGAAAAACTTGAAAAAACAGGCTATGATTTTGCAATTGCTGTCCATTTATCAAGTGGTCTTTCAGGCACATTTGAAACGGCACAAGCAGCTTCTCGAATGACTGAGTTTCCAGTTTATCCGATTGATTCGCAAATTGGTTCGTTTCCAATGGTCAAAATGATTGAAGTAGGAAACAATTTGCTCGAAAAAGACGAGACGATAGAAGAAGTTATCGCAATCATTACAGAAATGACACGTGCATCCAAGCTATCTTTTATTCCGTCTAGTTTAAACCAATTACATAAAAGCGGACGTGTTTCAGGAACGCAAGCGTTTATTAGTAATTTGCTAAACATCAAATTGGTTATTAGTTTTATCGATGGAAAACCGGTAATGACCGAAAAAGTACGAACAAATAAACGCGCAAAAGATCACGTGTTGTCTTTATTGCGTGCGGATATGATGAACGGAACCGTGCCAGAAGTGGCTGTGATTAATTGCAATAACATCCCAGACTCAGAGGTATGGCAAAATGAGTTGATGAAAGAATTTCCAAACTTAAAGGTACAAATAGTGGCTTTAAGTGTCTGTGTAGCAGTACATGCAGGCGATGGAACAACTGGCTTGAGTTGGGTTCGTTATTAAATTTGTAGATGAAAAGACCGCCACTCCTCTATAGGAATGACGGTCTTTTCATCTACGTTGCTTAGTTGTTCATAAAAGCTTTAATTTCTTCTTCATCCATAGATGAGTCGCATTTCACATTTACAGTGTCGCCTTTTGTGTAAATAAAACCAGGTACTGTTGGAATATCATATTCTTTGCGTAACGCGGAAATGCCATCCATATCATCTGACTCTACACTGTTCACGTAGTAGATATGCGTATTTGTTTCTTCAGAAACGTCTTTTAGTTTTTTGACAAAAGTTTGACAAAAAGGACATACCGCTTTACCAACATAAAGTACGGCTTCTGTATCCCCTTTGATCAATTCTTGTGCTTTGGCGGAATCAATTTTTTCAAATCCTGCTATGTTTTCTTCATAAGTAGTCATATATATTCAAGCTCCCTTCTCTAATAGTTCTATTGTACAGGAGTAGAGAGATAGACGAAAAAAATATGCTTGAGTATAGCGCTTCAATAAAGAGGGCGATTGCTTAATAGTTTTTATTATCACGGAACAGTTTATTTATTAAACACCTTTTAAGTAGATATGTTAAGCTTTAAGGAGGATAGTTTAAACTTACATTTTCCATACAAAGATGAAAATAGGTTCAAGTCTTTTTTAGTGTAACCGACAGTTGAGAGTTCAATAAAAGTAAAATAGGATACTAATTGAGGTGCTTAATAATGACAACATTTCAAGAATTAGAGATGTATAAGAATTTTGATGAGTTGGCCAATGACGTACTGGATCTTGCCAAAGAAATTTTACCTGACCAATTGCTTTTTTTGAGTTCTATCAGCGATACCCAGCAACTTATTTTGAAACTTTCAAACAACAATACAAGTATTGTTGTAACGGAAGGAATGGTTTTTAACTTAGAAGAAACTTTGTGCAATCGCATTGATTTTGAAAAAAAACAACCGTTGATTTATGAAGATACGATGTCAGAAAGCAGTTTAGCAAATTTTAAAGATACGCTCGAAAATGCCAATGTTAAATCTTACTTAGGGATTCCAATCTCTTTTGTGAATGGAGATAAGTTTGGTACCTTATGTGCTGTAAATGATGAAGTCACTCGTTTTGATGAGAAGAGCGTTCAGTTGCTTCAGAGAATCGTCAGAATGTTTTCTTATTATTTGGATTTAGAGCGTTTTGCTTATAAAGATTCGTTAACAGATTTATACAATCGGCGCTATCTTTCTACTTTTTTTGAAGACAACCACCATACGGAAGGAGTCATCTTCTTTCTTGATTTGGATGGCTTTAAAAAGGTAAATGATCTGTATGGCCACGATGAAGGAGACATAGTATTAAAAGAAGTCGCTAGAAGACTTAAGGCCTTTGCAAGTGAGCATGAGGATGCGTTTGTGGTCAGATTAGGCGGAGACGAATTCATTATCCATTTTCCGTACATGTCCAGTAAAGAGAAATTAGCAGAACAAGCGAGACGCCTACTTGACAGCTTAAGCACGTGGGATGCTAAATATCGACTTTCTGCTAGTGTGGGTATCGTAACGTATCCAAAAAACTGCACAATTGATGTAAAGACATTACTCAAACATGCAGATAGTGCCTTATATCAAGCCAAAACAGCAGGCAGAAACACGTATAAGTTTTTTGAATCGTAATACTTTTTATGTGCCAGCTCCTTCGTCGGAGTTGGCCTTTTTGTGTAGAGCAATCGAGCTGTTTTAACGGATTACTGATTTTATTACTGAAAAACGAAAAAACATGTAAAGTATTGAGAGTCAGGTTTAAAACAGGTCTCTTTCCATGAATGCACGAATCATGTAAACTGGATAAGGTTAAGAAAAAACGAGATGTCCTTACTGATATTGATGATTGCTAGTATAAATTTAATAAGAATATCGGATGACAGGCAGACCTTGCATCCCTTAATGAAAGGATTGGAACTTGAATATGACAGAGAATTTTTGGCGTGATTTGCCACGACCTTTTTTTGTATTGGCGCCGATGGAAGATGTCACAAATGTTGTGTTTCGCCATGTGGTAGCAGAAGCGGCAAAACCAGATGTGTTTTTTACTGAGTTTACGAATACGGAAAGTTATTGTCATCCGGAGGGAATCTTCAGTGTGCGAGGGCGTTTGACTTTTACTGAAGACGAACAACCCATGGTGGCTCATATATGGGGCAATAAACCTGAGCATTTCCGAGAAATGAGTATCGGAATGGCGAAGCAAGGCTTTAAAGGAGTCGACATCAACATGGGATGTCCTGTGCCGAATGTTGCGGCCAAAGGAAAAGGTAGTGGCTTGATCTGTTATCCCGATAACGCAGCGGATATTATCCAAGCTGCCAAAGCAGGCGGCTTGCCTGTCAGCGTCAAAACAAGAATCGGGTATACCGACGTGGACGAGTGGAAAGGCTGGCTGACTCATCTATTTGAGCAGGATATTGCCAATTTATCGATTCACTTGCGGACCAAAAAAGAAATGAGTGCAGTGCCTGCACATTGGGAACTGATTCCAGAAATCAAGAAACTGCGTGATGAAATCGCACCAGATACGCTTTTAACGATTAATGGAGACATTCCTGATCGCCAAACCGGCCAGGAACTTGCTGATAAATATGGCATTGATGGCGTAATGATTGGGAGAGGTGTTTTTCACAACCCTTTTGCTTTTGAAAAAGAACCGACAGAACATAGCCCAAAAGAATTGTTTGACTTGTTGAGGCTGCACCTAGACCTCCACGACCAGTATTCAACAGAAAGTCAGCCAATTGCTTTTAAACCATTGCGGCGGTTTTTTAAGATTTACATTCGGGGCGTACGAGGCGTTGGTGAATTGAGAAATCAACTGATGTATACCGAAACAACAGACCAAGTGCGTAGGTTGCTCAATGAATTTGAGACATTGAATGAGGCGGATAGTTTACTTGAAACAAATAAATAATTCTAGATGAGGAATTTCTTCTGAAAAGCCGTCTCCTAATTTGTTGGATAGGAGATGGCTTTTAAAATAGTGACTATAAATCATTAATATTTATACATTTTTTCTAATTGACTTCACTTAGCCGAATCGTTATATTAAATGGCGAAGCAGATGATAGGAGTGAACCGCTTGACCCCGAACGTGGAGTTGCAAAATTTAAATTTGATTGATTTATTAAGCGAGCGCCATATGTCAATACGAAGAATTTCAGAGCAGGCTTGGAATGAGGAAAGTGAAATCCGTATCTCGAATTCTGAGTGGACCATCATGGCTCATATTTATAAACAGCAGCCCACCATTGCATCTGTGACGAAGAACGTAGATATTTCCCGTCAAGCCATCCATAAATTTATTAAAAATTTGGCTGCGAAAGACTTAGTAGAAATACAGAATGTACAAAACAATAAAAAAGAAAAATGCATTCGGCTAACCACTTTAGGGGAAACATGTTATGAGAAAAACGAAGTATTAAAAAGTCAGCTAGAACGTAAAATTGCTGAAAAAATTGGTGCAGCTCAGTTAAAAACTCTTAAGGCTATTTTAGAAGCCGATTGGCAAATTTAATTTGCCATTAAAAAACGTCCGGCTTTCCCAAGTACTTGAGAAAGCCGGACGTTTTTTATGAATGGAAAATTACTTAACTTCTTGAGGGAGGTCTTCTGTGACCAACTCGTTTATCATTTTATTGATGTCTTCAAAGCTTATATCCATTGCATGAGCCAGTTCTTTAAAAAGTATAATTTGTGTGTTGTTCAGTAATTTATAGTCGTGAGCATAAAAAGACTCTTTTTGAATTTGTGTATCAAATTTTTTGCGCATCAACGCATTAATGACACCTGCAATTTGCATCCGATCTCCTGAATGAATTTTGTTAGGCTGCGTCTTTGGGTTTTGAGGAGTCTGTGATTCAACTTCTGGCTTTTTAAAAACATCGATAATTTCGAGAGCTTGTTCTTTTTGAAGAAGCTTTAGCATAACGACCTTGTCATTTCCAACAGGTGTACTAATTGTAACTAAAGTATTCTCCAAAGGATGCAGTTTATAATATTTCTTTGTGACTCCTGAAACAGTCTCGTCACAAATATCGTTAATTCTGCATAGTCCGTGGGTGGAATAAATGATATGATCTCCAATAGCGAACATCTTTTTCCTCCTCTAATGTAACTCATCTAACACTACTATAACACATCTGCCGTAAATTGTAAACTTAGTTGACGATTGGAAGAAAGAGTTAGGCTTAGGTAAATAAGAAGATCAACATAATAGATTAACGCGTCGTGAAAATGGGAATACAACATACAGGAAGTTTTTTTAGTTGTCAAAGCGGAGGTAGGACTAGATGAGAAGTATGGAAGAAGCAAAGCGGTTGATCATTGCCGAAAAACTCAAACATTACAATGAGCGTTTAGCAGATATGCAGCGAGATTTAGATTTTTTCTATGAAGAGTCGATGGATGATAAGGAATCTTTGGAAATTATCCAGGATATTCAAGATAAAGTAAGACGTTTACAAGTAGTAAAGAATAGAGAAAGCCAAGAGACAGTCAGTTGAGACTGTCTTTTTTGCTGTCTTTTGGGATCACTGAAGGACTTGAGAATATGTGCTATCATAAAGAATGGATTAAACGACTTATAGCAAAATAGCAGGAGGAAAAAAGATGGATAACAATGATTTATTGATTAGACTGCGTTATGCACTGGATATAAAAAATACAGACATGGTTGAAATTTTCAAATTAGGTGGCATTGAACTGAGCAAGGATGAAGTGCTAAAAGTACTAACGAAGACGCCTGAAAGTGAAGAAGAAGACGACAGCATTTGGATAGATCACGAAGACAACGACGATTACATCAAAGCAGAAGATGAGCTTTTTGAAGCTTTTTTAAATGGTTTTATCATTTTTAAAAGAGGTCGTCAAGATCCAAAATCGGATCAAGCTAATTTGCCAGAACCTGTGAACGAACGCTCGAACAATTTATTGCTAAAAAAAGTAAAAATTGCTTTGCAGCTTACTAGTGAAGACATGTTAGAAATCTGGGATTTAGCAGGAGTTACTGTTACAAAAGGTGAACTTGGCGCATTGCTTCGTAAAATAGGTCACAAAAACTACAAAGAATGTGGCGATCGCTATGCACGAAACTTCTTAAAA
Source organism: Planococcus versutus (assembly GCF_001186155.3). NCBI lineage: Bacteria > Bacillati > Bacillota > Bacilli > Caryophanales > Caryophanaceae > Planococcus > Planococcus versutus. The sequence goes on from NZ_CP016540.2 coordinate 542,962, forward strand.
GGTCTCGCCATCAAATACAGAAACTAAAAAAAATTCTCTCTATTGGTGAACTGCAGCAGCATTGTTAAGCTTTACTAACAATGTTGGCGCAGTTTTTTTATGATTAGTTATAGATAAAAAGTACTATCGCTTTCCCGTGTAAATGATTATGATAGAGAAGAGATTATGCGGATAGCAAAGGGGACAGCAGAATGAATTGGTTGCCGATGAGAAAAAATAAAGTTGCGGCTTTTTGGGACTGGTTTGTAACAAACAAAGCCGTGTATCATAAATTAGATGATAAAAATAGCGATAAGCGGTTAAACCAATTGCAAAAGAAACTGCAGAAAGTAAATCAGCATTTGACTTTTGAATTGAGTGACCTTAGCGAAGACGCTAAACGCGAGTTGGTTATCAGTGCAGATGGAATGATCGAGGCGTTTGACGATGTGATTGAGTTGGTTGAGCAAGCTCCGGAGCTTGACGCTTTTAAAGTGATTGCTTTTCGTCAACAACAAACCGAAGAAGTTTCGATTGATTATGGGGATATTGAACTTTCGTGGCATGATATGTTCTATACAGTTGAAAAACAAGAAAGCCGTGACGATTTTAACTTAACTCTTTATGTTAAAGGATTTACGAAAGAAAACGAAGACGAATTTGTTTCGGCTTCATTTATTTTATTGGATACGGTTATTGGTGAATACAATGCTGGTATGTGTATTGGGGAAATTGAATTTGCGAGCTATGAAAGACAACCTAATCTCTTACCGATAAAAGAGCTGCAAAGCCTTTTTTAAAGAGGATATTCTAACCTGATGATAGTCAAAACCCCGAACGCCACGTTACATGTGGCGTTCGGGTTTTGAGTAATTATAAATTAATTTACTTTGTCTAATAAGAAGCCATAGCCTTCTGCTTCCATTTCTGCTTCAGGAACAAACAGCAAAGCAGCGCCGTTCATGCAGTAGCGCAATCCGCCTTTATCTTTAGGACCGTCATTAAAGACATGTCCAATGTGATTGTCTCCTGCGCGACTTCTAATTTCTGTTCGTTTCATGAAGAACAAACCGTCATCATGCTCTGTCACAACTTTTGAATCAATCGGTTTCGTAAAACTCGGCCAGCCTGTTGTAGAGTCGTATTTATCAGCAGACGAGAAAAGAGGTTCTCCTGTTGTAATGTCAACATAAATACCAGGCTCGTAGAAACCGTCGTATTCACTAGAGAAAGAAGGTTCAGTGCCGTCTTCTTGGGTTACTTCGTATTGAATATCGGTTAAAGTTGCTTTTAATTCTTCGTCGCTTGGTTTTGGATAAAGCGCTGGGTCAATCAATGACTGAGCATCTTCTCCTAGTTGTTGATTTTCAAGCGTATCAAACTCAACATGACAATAGCCATCTGGATTTTTTTCAAGGTAATCTTGATGAACTTCTTCAGCTAAATAATAGTGATCCAATAGTTCAACTTCTGTAACAATGGGCTCATCGTAGCGATCTGTTTGTGCAGCAACCACTTTATCAATGACTGCTCGATCAGCTTCGTTTTCATAATAAATGCCTGTACGGTATTGCTCGCCGCGGTCGTTGCCTTGTTGATTTAATAATGTCGGGTCAATGATCATAAAGTAATGATTCAGTACTTCTTTTAATTCAACACGTTCTGGGTCGTAGCGAACGTGCACGGTTTCTGCATGTCCCGTATTTTCACGCGTAACTTCCTCGTATGTCGGATTTTCCGTATTGCCATTAGCATAGCCGGACGTTACATCGTAAACGCCGTAAACTCGGGCCATGTAAGCTTCAACACCCCAGAAACAGCCTCCAGCTAAATAGATATCCTGCAACTTGTCTGTATCAAATTCTAAATCTATGTTCGGATTGTCCGGATATTTTGAAGTGCTTGTATCAGAAGCGTTTCCAGAATCTGCGCTTGTGGAATTGGATGCACTCGAAGTAGAACAACCTGAAAGTACTAGTAACAGTAAAATCACAAAGCCTGCAAATGAAAGTATTTTCATAGTAAAGCTCCTACCTTTCTTGGTGGAGTGACGTGTAAGCGCTTTTCCACTTTTATTATCCTTAGTTTAATGGAAAGTTTGGGAAAGCGAAACTGAAGCGATTCAGATATAACTGTTAAATGACAAGCGTTGTCACAAAATAGATTTATTCCGTATGAGATGCATAGCTGCTACATGCCAAACAGCGTCACTCAATAAAAACGAGTGAATCGCAAATGTTTCAAACCAAATGAAATCATCATCCTCCCGAACATTTCATGTATAACGAATCGCGTGAATGTATTGCGTTTATTGGCATTGTCATTCGACTTGTCTTGAAGTCGAAACTATTTCCACTGTGCTGCGTATAACTTAAAAAGAGCAGAGAGGCAGGCGTGGCAGATGGAAATCAAAACGAAAGAGAAAGAAAAGAAGGATCGCTGGTGGATTTTTGATGTAATTCTTGAGAGTCTCGAGATTTTATTTTATATTCCACGTTTAGTTGTGCGTATCGTGCTGGAAGTGTTTCGATAGGAGAGGAAGGATTAAACGGTTTGGACAGTATTTCTTGAAATTGGACAGTATGTGTCTCAATTTGGACAGTATTTTATACGATTCCGACAGTATTCTAGCTCATCTCGACAGTATCGCCAATAAATGGAAAAAGCCGCCTAGACTAGGCGGCTTTTTCATCGTTTTATAGCTTCGCAAACTCAGGATCAGCGACTTTGACCAATTGCTTGCCGAGATTGGTGCCTTTAAATAGACCGAAGAACGCATCCGGTGTATTTTCAAAGCCTTCGACAATCGTTTCATCGTATTTCAATTTGCCTTCTTGTAGCCATTGCGTCAGTGCCACAACACCAGTTGGTAACTGTTGTGAGTAATCGCCAAGTGTGAAGCCTTTCATCATTGCGCTTGTTTTGATAAATTGACCTTGAATGCGCGGTCCAACATCGCCATCTACAGAATTGTAAGAAGAAATTGCGCCGCACACGGTAACACGTGCGTGTTTGTTTAACTCATTCATGACAGCGTCAGAAATGTCGCCACCGACATTATCAAAGTAAATATCAACTCCATCTGGAAGCGCGGCCACTAAATCTTCTTTAAAGCTGTCTTTTTTATAATTAACGGCTGCGTCAAAACCAAGTTCGTTGATCAAGTAATCGATTTTTTCATCAGAGCCTGCGATGCCGACAGCGCGTGCACCTTTGATTTTCGCCAATTGGCCAACGATGAAACCGACTGCACCCGCTGCGCCAGAAACAACAACCGTTTCACCAGCTTGGGGTTTGGCAATATCAAGTAACCCGAAATAAGCAGTCAATCCAGTTAATCCAAGAACACTCAAATGTGCTGTGATAGATGCTGCAGTTGGATCGATTTTTTGAAGCTTTTCGGCATTCGCCACATTGTACTCTGACCAGTTAAGGTTGTTGCTGACAATGTCCCCTGTTTCAAATAAATCCGAGTGCGATTCAACAACTTCAGCCAAGACGCCTCCGGTTAATGCTTGGTTTAATTGGAATGGGGGAATGTATGACTTTATGTCTCTCATTCGACCGCGCATATACGGATCAACTGATAAGTAAAGAGTCTTTAATAGGACTTCGTTTTCGCCCGGTGTTGGAATTTCTTTCTCAACAAATCGAAAGTCGTCGTTTGTCGGCATGCCTTCAGGACGATTGACTAAATGAATTTCTTTATATTTTTGAACGGTCATGGAAAATTCCTCCTAATGTATGTAGATTCGATGAAAAGCGTACCATTCGGAATGGAGGTGGTCAAAAATAATGTACCAAAAAAAGGAGCGAGCGCGTATTCTTGATTCCTTAAAATTCGTATGCTATTTTGAAATACCGATAGCTTTCGGAGAAGATGAGCACGAAGAAAAGAGGAAGTTCCATGAAATCACTATATAAAGAGTTATTCAATGAAATTACTTTGCCAAACGGCGTGGTATTAAATGATCGTTTGGGTGTAGCACCAATGACAACTTATTCGGGAAATAAAGACGGAACTGTTTCAGACGAAGAATTAACGTATTACCATCGTCGTGCAGGTCTAGGTAGTTTATACATCACAGCGTGCATCGCCGTTTCAGAAAATGGCATTGCGTTTCCAAACCAATTTATCGGATTTGACGATAGCGTACTTCCGCGCTTAAAACAACTAGCAAAAGAAATGAAAACAAAAGGCAGCAAAGCGATTTTGCAAATGCAACATGGTGGTCGTCAAGGACAGCCTGAGTTGATCAAAGCCAATGAAACCGTAGCGCCAAGTGCTGTAGGAGAAGCGGGCAAGCCAACGCCGCGCGAATTGACGGAAGAAGAAATCTACGCAATTATCGAAGATTTCGGGGCAACAACTAAAAGAGCAATCGAAGCAGGCTTTGACGGTGTTGAAATTCATGGTGCCAATACGTACTTGCTCCAACAATTCGTGTCGAAGGTTACCAATCAACGTGAAGATCAATGGGGTGGCAGTCTAGTAAATCGCATGAGATTCCCACTGGCTGTACTGAAAAAAGTTCAAGACACGGTTGCTAAATATGCAGATGAGCAATTTATCATCGGCTACCGTCTATCACCAGAAGAAAACAATGAAAAATCGACGGGCTATACAATAGAAGAAACGAAGATATTAGTCGAAGAATTGGTTCAACGTGGCATCCATTATATTCACGTATCGCTGATTGAGTTCAAGAAAACACCAAAAGGCGCTGAACAAGGCGATAGCATCGTTCGCATCTTAGCGGATCAAATCAATGGACGTACGGCATTCGTCGCAGTCGGGAGTATTAAAACACCAGAAGATGCGGTAACGGCTTTGGAAGAAGGTGCAGATATTGTGGTCATCGGACGTCAAGCGCTGATTGATCCTGAGTGGACGGATAAAGTAAGACAAGGAAAAGAACAAGACATCCATCCAGCAATTACCCAACACATGGTCGGTAAATTAGATATTCCGCAAAATATGTGGAACTTGATTACTTCGTACGGAATGATCAAAATTGCAGAAAAGTGATTGCCACAAAATAGAAAAGCGCAGCTCTGAGTATTTCAGAGCTGCGTTTTTTGAATTCATCCTGTAAACACCGGATCATATGGATAACGATAATTTTCTTTTCGTGGCTTCATCAATATAAAGAAAAGCGTCAATGGACCGATACGGCCAGTGAACATTACTAAGCTTAACAAAACTTCACCCAAACTGCTCAAGTCTGCCGTGATGCCCATGGACAAGCCAACTGTTCCAAAAGCGGATACCACTTCAAATGCGAGCGGTAAGAACGGGATTTTTTCTGTAACCGTCAACAAAAACAAGAAAAAAACAACCAGTAAAACGCTAATCGTTGTAATAGCTAGTGACCGTATCACCGTCTCAAGTCGAATCGAACGTCCGAAGATTTCAGGTTCGCGACGTGATTTCAAAAATGAAACAGTCGCTAAAATGACGACAATAAACGTAGTGAGTTTAATACCCGATGCAGTTGAAGCACTACCGCCTCCGATAAACATCAACAACATTGTAAACAATAAAGTCGGATCTTCTAGTTGACTATAATCCAATACATTAAATCCAGCAGTTCTTGGAGTAACCGCACTAAAATAGGAACTGAACACTTTTTCATGCAAAGGCATCGTGCCAAGTGTGCCTGTATTGTTATACTCTAATAGGAAAATTATCAGCATCGCTACCGTGTTTAAGATTACCGTGCCGCCAACCATTAGCTTTGTATGCAGCGACCAACGATGAAACGATTTTTTCTGTGAAATGTCTATAACAACCGTAAAGCCAATTCCGCCGATAATAAACAAAGAAGAGATTAGTAGCGTGACAATGGGATCACCTGAAAAGCCGATCATGTTATCAGGAAATAAAGAAAAGCCGGCATTGTTAAAAGCCGATATGACATGAAAAACACTGTTATGAAGCGCATCTTTAAAGCCAAACGCGGGTGTCCAATAAATCGTCAACAAGACAGTTGCGACAGCTTCTACTGTCAATGCAAAAGTTAAAATCAACTTAACAAGTTTAACGACACCGCCAATGGAGTTTTGAGTGAGTGATTCTTGTAAGTAGATGCGATTTTGAAGTCCGACTTTTTTACGAAACAAAATAAGAATGGCCACTGCGAAAGTCATCAATCCGATGCCTCCACATTGAATAAGCACCAAAAGAACCAATTCGCCAAAGCCGGTGAGCACAGTTCCAGGATCAAACACACTGAGTCCTGTCACGGTGGTCGCAGATGTAGCGGTAAACAAAGCATTCGTCCAAGAAATTGACTGTGTGGTTGCAAATGGCAACTTTAAAAGCAACGTACCAATCAAGATTAAAAACAAAAAACTGCCCGATATTAGTAAAGGGGGAGAAACAGAAATCCGCTTTCTTTTCCAGGAATGCATGGAGACACTTCCTTATCTTATCGAAGTAAAATATGAGCTTACTTTATGCTTGTTTCAAGAAACTGTCAATAGTATAGAAGAAGAGCAAAAGGAAGAAAACGCTTACTTTATTTTTAGAATATCTTAAATTGGTATAGACAACTATACAGATTGTGTTTATAGTGAAAATTAAGAATACACAAAAGGGGTGGAAATTTTATGTTCAGTTTTCTGCAAAAAATAGGAAAATCGTTAATGTTCCCGATTGCTACGTTACCAGCAGCCGCGTTATTGCTGCGTTTTGGACAAGATGATTTGCTTGGCATTCCGTTTATGTCAGCTGCCGGTGCCGGAATTATCGATAACTTGGCAATCATCTTTGCGATTGGTATTGCCATGGGCCTTGCTCATGATGGCAATGGAGGAGCCGCGTTAGCTGGTGCTGTCGCTTACCTCGTATTAACTTCCTCAATCGTCACAATTAACGAATCGATTAATATGGGCGTGTTCGCCGGTATTTTATCGGGTATTGTCGGTGGTCTTTTATACAATAAATTTTACAATGTAAAATTCCCACAATGGCTTGCGTTTTTCGGCGGACGGCGATTTGTACCAATTATCACTGCCGCAACGATGACTATTTTAGCCGGGTTACTTGGTTATGCTTGGCCGCCAATTCAAGAAGGAATTGACAGTGCGGGTGAGTGGATTTTAAATGCAGGCATGTTCGGTGTTGGTGCTTACGGTTTCTTGAACCGCTTATTGTTACCAACTGGTTTGCATCACGTCATCAATACCGTGGTCTGGTTTGACTTTGGTACCTTTACAGATGCTTCGGGAGAAGTCGTGCGCGGAGAAATTAACCGCTTCTTAAAAGGCGATCCAACAGCAGGACCGTTCTTGTCTGGTTTCTTCCCAATTATGATGTTTGGTCTACCTGCAGCGTGTCTTGCAATGTATGCAACTGCTAAAAAACATCGAAAAGCGGTTGTAGGTGGAATGCTTTTCAGTATCGCGTTTACTTCATTCTTAACAGGAATTACAGAACCAATTGAATTCTCGTTTATGTTCTTGTCTCCTATATTATACGTTGTGCATGCATTGTTAACCGGTGGTTCAATGATGGTTGCTTACGCGTTGGATATCCATCACGGTTTCGGTTTTTCTGCCGGAGCAATCGACTTTGTATTGAATTATGGGTTAGCGAAAAATCCATTGATGCTTCTCGTCATGGGACTCGTGGTTGGCGTCATTTACTTTGTCATTTTCTACTTCTTGATCATCAAGCTAGATTTGAAAACACCGGGTCGTGAAGACGAAGACGAAGATGGCGCAGAAAATGCAAGTTCAAGCAATGCAGCGGTTGATGTGAGAGCTTATCATATAATCGAAGGACTAGGCGGCGTTGAAAATATTGTCGCAGTCGATTATTGTACGACACGTTTACGCATGACCGTTAAAGATACTGATTTAGTAAATGAAAAAGATCTGAAACGTCATGGTGCTATGGGTGTCATGAAAATCAATAAAACAAATGTTCAAGTAGTAATCGGCACAGCTGTTGAATTTCTAGGTGATGCCATGAAACCTCGCGTAGCAAATGGAAATCCAGTACCATCTGATAGTTCGAAAGATGCTAGTGTGGAAAACGAAACAACTGAAGAACCTGCAATGAAACGAGTCATTGCTAAAGATTTTGAAATGCCAATTAAAGGTGACATCATCCCGTTATCGGAAGTACCAGATGATGTATTTGCAAAAGGCATGATGGGTCAAGGGTTTGCGATTATGCCAACGGGTAGCGTACTCCACTCACCAGTTGATGGTCGTGTCGTTAGTGTATTCCCAACAAAGCACGCAATCGGTATTGAAACAGATACAGGAATCGAGTTGCTAATTCATGTTGGATTGGATACGGTTAAATTAAAAGGTCAAGGTTTTGAAACATTAGTAGAACAAGGACAATTAGTGCAGCGTGGAGATGCTTTGCTGAAGCTCGATTTGGAATTCTTAAAAGCCAATGCGCCTTCAGTTGCGACACCTGTAATTTTCACGAACTTGACAGAACAAACTGTGACGATGATGAAAGAAGGCTTCCAAGAACAAGGAACAGCTTCTATTCTAAAAGTCGAATAATAGTAAACGAAAAACCAGGGACATCCATGTGATCTTCCTGGTTTTTCATAAGGAGTGATCTGGATGAAGAAAAGTGTATTGATTTCAGGCATCACGATTGCAGATGCGGTAGAGGAAAGTTTCGTAGGAGACATTTTGCTAGAAGATGGAAAAATAAGTCGTGTAGCTGAAAAAATAAATGTACAGGCAGATAGCTACGTGGATGCAACCGATAAAAACTGGACAGCATTTCCTGGGTTTATCGACATCCACATTCATGGAGCCGCAGGATTTGATGTAATGGATGCAACGCCTGAAGCATTGAGTGGATTAGCAGCAGCCTTACCAAAAGAAGGGACAACCAGTTTTCTAGCAACAACTATGACGCAAACTGAAAATGCCATTTCAGCTGCTTTGCAAAATATTCAAGAATTTGAAGCACAAGAAGGACAAGCTCAAATGCTAGGTGTACACTTAGAAGGGCCTTTTATTTCAAGTAAACGTGCGGGAGCTCAACCAATTGAGCATATTATTGAACCTTCTATAGCGTTATTTCAAAAATGGCAAAAGCTAAGTGGTGACCACATTCGTGTAGTAACCATTGCTCCCGAAGCAACACATGGTTCGAGATTTATTAAAGAACTAGCAGAAGAAGGAATCATTGCATCAATTGGACACTCGGATGCTACATTTGAAGAAGTACAGACAGCTGTTACTTGTGGAGCAACACATGTGACGCATCTATACAACCAAATGAGTCCGCTTCATCATCGCAATCCAGGAGTAGTGGGCGCAGCTTTACTAGAAGATGCCTTATCGGTAGAAGTCATTGCAGACTTTATTCACAGTCATCCATCTGCTGTTAAACTAGCTTTTCGTCAAAAAGGAGCAGATCGGCTTATTTTGATTACAGATGCGATGCGTGCGAAAGGGTTACCACCTGGAGTTTACGATTTGGGTGGACAAGATGTGCAAGTTACAGAAAAAGATGCACGACTTGCGGATGGTACATTAGCGGGAAGTATTTTAACGATGGAAAAAGCAGTCCAAAATATCCAGTCGATTTTAAATTGCAACTTGAAAGAACTAGTCGCAATCACTTCTGCCAATGCGGCAACTGCACTTGGACTTTCAACAAAAGCAAAATTGAAAGCTGGCATGGATGCGGATGTCGCAATTGTTGACGATGACTTTACTGTCCAAATGACGATTTGCAAAGGAACAATAGCATACAATAAGGAGTGTCAAAAATGAAGGTAGTACGTGTAGAAACTTATGAAGAAATGAGCAGCAAAGCAGCACAAATCGTAGAACAACAAATTCAAAAAAACAATCGTTCGGTGCTGGGACTTGCAACTGGATCGACACCTGTTGGTCTTTATGAAAACCTAATTCAAGGGGTAAAAGAGCGCGGTATGTCTTATCGCGACATTCATACAGTCAACTTAGACGAGTACTTGGGTTTATCAGGAACTGATCCACAAAGCTATCGCTATTTTATGAATGAAAAACTGTTTCAACATATTGATATTGACTTGGCAAACACACATATTCCCAATGGTAAAGCGACTTCTGTAGAAGAAGAATGTCAACGCTACGAAGCAATGGTCAATGAAATTGGACCTGTTGATTTGCAAATTCTTGGTATGGGGATGAATGGTCACATTGGCTTTAATGAACCTGGAACGCCTGAGAATAGTGTGACACATTCCATAGAGCTAGAGCCGTCAACACGAAGCAGCAATGCACGCTTTTTCGATAGTCTTGATGAAGTACCAACACATGCCATTACGATGGGAATTGCATCTATTTTAAAAAGTAAGCAAATTCTCGTATTGGCTTCAGGAGAAAGCAAAGCACAAGCAGTAAAAGTGTTGTTAGAAGGAAACGTAAGTGAAGAATTTCCAGCTTCATTTCTATGGAATCACCAGGATGTGACAATAATTGTAGATAAGGATGCTTATAGCTTGGTAACGGAAAAAGAGGAGTGATTGCGGTGTTAGATAAACAATCGCCAATTCCAATTTATATACAAATAGAAGAGCAGCTGAAACAACAAATTCAGCAAGGCGATTTTTCAATTGGTATGGCGATTCCCTCTGAACGTGAACTGACTGAGCGTTTTGGTGTTAGTCGAATGACTGTACGCCAGTCGATCACCAATTTGGTCAACGAAGGTTTGTTGTACCGAGAAAAAGGACGCGGCACATTTGTGGCGTCACCTAAAGTAGAACAGCCGCTAAATGGACTGACCAGCTTTACAGAAGATATGTTGGCGCGCGGAATGGTCCCAAGCAATAAAGTCATTACGTTTGAAATTCGAGATCCGGACGCTGATATTGTCGCTGACTTGCATTTAGTAGAAGGCGAAAAAGTATATTTTATTGAACGGATTCGCTTTGCAGATGACAAAACAATGGCGATTGAACGAACATACTTGCCAGTCGCTCGATTTCCCGCCTTGCAAAGCGACTTGCTTAAAGGTTCGCTATACGCACTGATTGAAAATAATCAACAACTGAAAATTAGCCATGCGACCCAACGGATGGAAGCAGGGCTAGTGAAAAAAGAAGATGCCGAGCTACTACAAATCAGCGTACCCGCCGCAATTTTAATGATTGAACGCATCAGCTATTTAGCTGGGGATTTGCCGTTCGAGTTAGTTCGTAGCACCTACCGAGCAGATCGTTATAAATTTACAACAGATATTCAGAGGTAACTCAAAAGGAGAAAAAGACATGATTGAAAAAAGCTATACAATTACAAGTGAAGAAGGACTCCATGCGCGTCCAGCATCAAAATTAGTAGGTGCAGTTTCGCCGTTTTCAGCAGATGTAAAAATGCTCTATAAAGACAGAGAAGTAAATTTGAAATCCATCATGGGTGTTATGTCACTGGGTGTCTCTAAAGGTAAAACAATCAAAGTTACTGCTGATGGCAGCGATGAAGAATCGTTAATGGCAAAAGTTGATGAATTGATTATCGCTGAAGGACTTGGAGAAGCAGTATCTAGTTAATATGGAGTTGAGCAATAATGTTGAGTAGTTATTTTAAACAAATTCAAGAGCGTCTGGAAATTGTGGAACAAAATGAAACGCAGGCTATGCTGACAGCTGCTAAAAAAGTAGCAGCAGCTATTCAAGCTGGGGGCATTATTCAATTGTTCGGCTGTGGACATTCGCATATTTTAGCGGAAGAAGTGTTTTACCGAGCCGGAGGGTTGGTACCCATCAAGCCAATTCTCGTGGAACCTTTAATGTTGCATGAAGGCGCCGTTCAATCGTCTCTATTAGAACGGCAAAATGATTACGCTACAGAGTTCTTGAAAGATCAAGAATTCCAAGCGAACGATGTAGTGTTTGTCGTTTCTACTTCTGGCCGCAACCCCGTACCGGTAGACGTTGCGCTTGCTGCCCGGGAAAAAGGTGCGTTTGTTATCGGTATCACGTCACCTACGTATGCCGACAGTCAGACTTCACGTCATCGCACAGGGCAATACTTGTTTAATGCCGTGGACTTAGTGATCGATAACCACTCAGTTATTGGAGATGCTGTTTTGGCATACGAAGGAGTCGATGTTCGATTTGGTCCGACATCCACTGTTGTAGGCACGACCATTTTAAACGGCATTTTTGCAGAAGCTATTAAAGAAATGGCCGATGCTCATTTTGCACCACCCATTTTCTTAAGCGGCAATATCGACGGAGCCGACGAACACAACAAAAAACTGATCGACACATACAGCGAGCGAATTTCGCTGCTATCTTGAAGATCTGAGCGCACGGCAGGAGTTTTCTGCCGTGCTTTTTTTTGTGTAGTTGTGGTTTTGGGGCCGAACGTGCATAAATTTTGGGGAGCGTGCGTATTTGGGGCCGAACGTGCATAAGTTTTGGGGAGCGTGCGTATTTGGGGCTGAACGTGCATAAGTTTTGGGGAGCGAGCATATTTCCAGCCGAACGTGCACAAATCAACATCAGAACCTAATCAAGCATATAAAAAAAGCCCCGGCACAAAAACACAGGGACGTTCTTCATTTATTCAGCTGATAACTCGCTTTCTGTTACCCATTTATGGTTTTCGACTTTGTCGCCGCTTTCAGTATCAATGAAATCTACCATGTATACGGTCGTTTCTTCTGCAGCGTCGATAGTTGCTGATGCGCCGTCCATACCTTCCATATGATCCGCTGCGATAACAGCTTCGTCACCCACTGCTAAAGGCGTATCGCCTGCATCTTCCAATTCCTCATGAATCACCCATTTGTGATTTTCAACAGGCTCACCACCTGTTGTCGGTGTGAAACTCAAGGCGTATGCAGTGGTATCGTAAGCTCCAACAATAGTAGCTTCAGCGCCATCCATACCTGACATGTGTTCAGCACTCATCACCGCTTGACTGCCTACTTCAAATGTTGGATTGTCAGCTTCCATTAAATCTTCAGGTACTTCGCCAGAACTTGAATGATTCATGTCTCCGTGACCTGCATCAGCGTCTTTTTCCTCATCCATGTCTTCAGTCATCTCAACTTGGTTGTCTGGGTCTGCTGGGTTGGTGTCTTCTTCTGTATCTCCACAAGCGGTTAAAGTAATCGCAGTTAAAGTCGCCATCGTTACAAGTAAAAACTTATTTTTAATCATCTGTATCCCTCTTTCGTTAGTTGAAGTAAGTGTACTTTACCCACAATTTGTGCAATTGCTGTGCAGAATCTGCACCAAAACTCAAAACTTTTCCTGTACAATGAAAAAAATGAAGAAAAGAAAAAGGCTGTGTCTCAGCGGAGGTTCTTATGTTCAATAAATTATCACTAAAAATAGGCTTGTTGTTTTTTGCTTTTATAATCGTGATTCAAGCGTTTCTGTTTACAACGCTTTATTTTACTTTGGTTGATGAACGAGTGGATGAAGTGATGGAGAATCTATTAGCAAGAGGAGAAACACATAGTGAAGTACTCGCAGATAGTTTTGAAAAAATTACATTAGCGCATGTAGGCATGATGGAAGCGGCGACTGACTTTAGTGTTGTGATTACAGGGGCAACTGGCGATATATTGATCAATTCAGATGCCTTAGAACCGGAAATGTTAGCGGTGCTCGAGCATACGGAGTTTGACTATACGCCACTAGAAGGAAAAATCATTGAAGAAGATTGGAAAGATAAAAAATATATTGCAACAGACAGTCCCATTACAATTGACGGGAAACATGCAGGTCATGTGTTTATGTTTTCGCCGACAGACAACATTGACCGAATTGTCTCTCATTTAAAAAATCAATTTCTATTAGTGGCACTTATTGCAATGGTGTTAACGATCATTACGATTTTACTGTTATCACGGTTGATTACTTTGCCATTAATTCGGATGAAAGAAGCAACCGAGCAATTGAGTCAAGGCAATAACCAAGTTGATTTAACAAGTGACCGCAACGATGAACTTGGTGAATTGGCAAATGCGATTACTAAGTTATCGACAGAGCTGGACCGTTTGAAAAATGCACGCAATGACTTCCTATCAAGTATTTCCCATGAATTGCGTACGCCGTTAACGTATATTAAGGGCTACGCAGATATTCTAGAGCGGAGAGATACAACAGAGCGAGAACGCGAAGAATACATGAACATCATTCGAGAAGAAACCACACATTTGACGACTTTGATTGAAAATTTGTTTGATTTGGCAAAGCTTGACCGTCATCAATTTACGATTGAACAACGAGATGTGTCTATTGCAGAGCTATTGAAGTCAGTAACTGTTTTAGTAAAACCGGCATTTGATGAAAAACAAATTTACTTGTCAGTAAGTTGTAGCGAAGATGTAACCGCATTTATTGATGCAGAACGTATGCAACAAGTGTTATTGAATGTTCTCGACAATGCGCGTAAACATTCTTATCCAAGAGATTGCGTAACCATTAGATGCAGTGAAGAGCAGGAAAGAGTTGTCATTCGGATAAAAGACGAAGGGCAAGGAATTTCAGAAGAAGAACTGCCATTTGTTTTTGACCGGCTTTACCGTGTGGAAAAATCGAGATCTCGCGAGCGTGGCGGTTCTGGACTGGGTCTTGCAATTGCTAAAGAAATTATCGAATCACACGGCGGACAGATTTATATGGACAGTGAAGTTGAAAAAGGAACAACCGTGACGATTCGATTGAAAAGAGGTGGAGACCATTCATAAAGTACTGCTAGTAGATGATGAAAAACGAATGTTGGATTTGGTCGCGCTTTATTTGCGTCCCCATGCTTATGCATGCACAAAAGCGAGCAGTGGGAAACAAGCTTTGGATTTATTGGATAAAGAAGTTTTTGATTTAGTGCTATTGGACATTATGATGCCCGACATGGACGGTTGGGAAGTGTGCCGGAACATTCGAAAATTTTCTAACGTGCCCATCATTATGTTAACCGCACGCGAACAACAAGAAGATGTTGTGAAAGGATTGCGTCTTGGTGCAGACGACTATATGACCAAGCCTTTTGGTGAAGAAGAATTGCTGGCACGAATGGAAGCTTTGTTACGACGGAGTGCGCCGGTCAAACGACTGGAGTTTGGAGGCTTGACGTGGGACGAAGATAGTTTTGAGTTGAGTTACCAACAAGAGTCGATTCGACTAACACCTAAAGAATTTTCGATGCTTGGATTATTGATGAAAAATCCCAACAAGGTATTTGAACGCGATCGATTACTGGAATTGATATGGGGATTTGACTCGGAAACAGAAGGACGCACGGTTGACTCTCATGTCCGCAATATTCGCGAAAAAGTTCGACAAGCTGGCTTTCCTGTTGATGATCATTTCCTAACAGTATGGGGGGTCGGCTATAAATGGGACCAATAAAAACCACTGCAGCGAACATGCAGTGGTTTTCTTTAAATCAATCGTTTGCCAGAAACTGAGCGTGCTGCATGAATGCCACTAGCAGCAGCTCCAATAGTGCCGCCACCTGGAAAAATATGATCGCCACAGACGTAAAGATTTGGTAAGCCAGAATGATGTGAAATGGCATTAAATAATGCAGCATCTAACGTTTGTGGAAAACCACCAACCAAGCCATTGGGACGACCTGCAAAACGTTCCCATGCTTTAGGTGCACCGCTTTCCATATGAACAACGGCTTCACGAAATCCAGGAATCAGCTGCTGAATCGCTTGCAGCATGCGCTCTGTTAACAATTCTCGCGTTTTTTCGTACTTTTCTTGGTCATCCCATTCTTCGCGTCGTGAATGAGTGGAAATGGTTACGGTTTGAAAGCCTTCAGGAGCACGTAATTCGTCACCTAGAAGAGAAGAAGACATAAAGAAATGACCACCTTCTGCAAGTCCGTCACCTGTTGAAATTTGCCGAAATGCAGGTAGTGGTTCGGCTAATTGAGTCGAATCTACTGCTAAATATAGCGTTAACGTAGCCCACGTTTCTCCCGCAATGCCATCGCGTAAAGACACTTTTAGTTTAGAAACAAGTTCAGGTGCCAATATTTTCGTCAATTGTTGGATGGGTACATTTAAAATAACATCCGTCGCTTCGTATGTATTGCCACGATGGTCGGTCGCAATCCAGCTATCACCTTGCTGTTCTAGTTTTTTGAGTGTGCGTCTTTTTTTCAACACGCCGCCATTTTCTAGTAAACTATCACCCATCAATTCAGAAAAACGATACAAGCCACCAGGTACGTAATAAGCGCCTTCGTGATAAATATCAAGAGCTACCGCTGCCAATAAATACGCAACGTCTTCGCTTCCCGTTTGCATACTATCGATCAGCAACCCGTCAATCATATGCCGGAACTCGTGCAAGTCGCTAAGGCCATGCTTTTTTAAACGTTGTCCTAAAGTTTGGTTGAAAAAAGGCAAAAGTTTAATGTGTTTTGGTCGCATGGATGTTGCAAGAAAGGCCCATTCGCTTGCATTTTCGGGAGGAAGAGAAGGAAGTGGATCCATTAAAGTGCGAACAATCGCTGCTGTTTTGTAAATTTCTTGATAAAAGGCTTCGATCTCATTTTTATGCTGTGGAAAGTGAGCAATGATGGCATCCACGTGTTGCTTACGATCTTTATGAAACACGAATGTTGCTTTTGGGTGAACCATTTCCATAACGCGCTCAAGCGGTTTAATGGGCATTGGCCTGTCTAGAAAACGAAAAACGCGGTCATGAATGCCTCCTGGTTCGAGCCCCATTCCAAGTGTCGCACCAACTGGAAACAAATACTTGTGACGTTTGAATTTACTAGCGCACCCTCCTAGTTCAGAAGAAGCTTCAAGCAAGGTTACTGACCAACCCGCTTTTGCGAGAAGTGAACCCGCAGTCATGCCACCAATACCGGCACCTACTACTAATACATGTCGTGTCATTCGAACTCACTCCTTTAAATTCATTATGCCGAAAAGCAGTTGTTTCTGCCAATACAAAAGCCCGACCGCGGAGAAACTTCCGGCAGTCGGGCTTTTGGTAAAGAAGATTAAGCTACGTTGCGGCAAGCTTCTGCACATTTCGCACAAGCTTCTGCACACTTTTTGCAATGTTCGTGGTCGTGTTTTGAACATTCCGCTGCACAAGCATCACAAATTGTCGCACATACTTGCGCCAATTCTGCAACGAATGGAGAGTTGCGTGTAATGGCGTGTTCAAGATACGCACAAATGTCTGCACATTCGCGGTCGAGTCGAATACATGGCGCCATCATTTTCACGTCATCTTCTTGCAGACAAGCGTCAAAACAATAGTTGCACGCTGCTGCGCAATCGTGCAAGGCTTTAATCAGTTCTGCATGTTGTTCATGTGTCATCAATAAAACCTCCAGTTTCAGAATTTATCGTTCTTGTCTTCTGATTCCCTAGTCAATTGACAAATAAACAGAAATTGCGAAACTCCATAAAAACTGCACAATTAGTTTTTAAGAGATTCTTTCAAGGTTTTTAACTGTTCATCATATTGCTCTTTGCTAATTTCGCCTTTGACATAGCGTTGACGCAAGTTTTCAACTGCTTGGTTAGATTCACTTGGCTCTGTGCTCGCTGCATTTTTGCGTGCTTTAATCAAAGTAATCCATAAAGCAATTCCGATTGCGACTAATATGACGACAAATCCAACAGCGATTGTGACGCCTAGCGCTTGGTTGCCTGGTGTGAAAAACTCTTCCATGGTGTTCAACTCCTTATCATGCCTATTTTTTCAAGCGTTGTTGAATCTTTTTTTGCTAATTCTGTCTTTGACATCTTGTTGCTCTCGCTATTTTTTGTGTTTTTTATGTTCTATTCCGTTTCGGCTAGTGTAAATCACCAGTCCAATAAACGCAATCACTAGAAAAACCAGAAACAGTGTGGCCCATAAGTATAACGGAATTCCAGTATCCACGATTTCACGCTCCTTCTTGGAATAGAGTCATGCTTTTATGCTATGCTGGTTTACAAATAAAAAGGAGGAAATGGAATGTTTATACATAAAATTGATGAAGATGTGTCACTTAAGCTTCAAGAAATGCGAGACGCCGAACGCATTTTTGAACTGACAGACACCTCTAGAGACTACTTGAGAGAATGGTTACCTTGGCTTGATTTTACTACTAAATTGCAAGATACTAAAGACTTTATTCAATCCGGTAGTAGTAATTTTGTTGAAGGCAAAAGTTTAGGGGCCGTCATTATTTACAAAGGGGAAATCGTCGGCATTGGCGGCTTCAACAATATCAATCATGCCAATAAAACCGCTTATATTGGCTACTGGCTCGGACAAGAATATCAAGGCAACGGCATCATGACGCGTGTCGCTAAAGCATTAACTGACTATGCACTGACCGAACTCAAGCTCAACAAAGTCGAAATTCGCGTAGCTGCTGAAAACCATAAGAGCCGCAGCATTCCGGAACGACTGGGCTATACACAAGAAGGTACCATTCGCCAAGCCGAATGGTTATACGATCGGTACGTGGACCACGTCGTATATGGCATGCTTGCTGACGAATGGATGTAAAAACGTGTTGCTTTAATCGGAATTTTGATAAAGCAGAAAATACAAAAGCTTACGTAACAATGCGTTTCAACGTGCACTGAAAAGACAAATCTTTTTGTTCGACTACCTCTATTGCACAACATTTGATAAAATTAATAAGCAGGGAAATTTATTCATAGATTGTATCTAAAGGAGAGAACCTAATGAAGTTTTTTTTAACTGGAACAGTAATTGCGTTGATCGGTGTGTTGGTTGCGTATTTGGTGAATGATTGGTCGTTGGTGTACATCATTAGCGGCATCGTTGCTGGCGTTTTCTTGATATGGGGCGTCTTGGCGTTGGGAACTGGAAAAAACAAATCGACAAGAACAACAAGTTCTGAAAAACGTCGAGAAAAACAACAGCGCGTAACGAAAATGAAAAACGCAGTAATGGTGGCTGTGCCAAATATCATTGCAGTTATCGTTAACTTAGTCATGATTTCATAATGCAGACGGGGTGAAGCGGTGTTAGGGTATTACAGCAGTTTGTCAGCGGAAGTTTACGATCTCGATAAGCCAATTGGCAGTTCGTTTGGAGACATTGAGTATTACTTAGAGCGGCTCGCTTCATGTAAAGGCCGCATACTAGAACCGGCAGTTGGTACAGGGCGCATGCTTGTGCCGTTGTTGGAAAATGGATTTCAGGTGGATGGTTTTGACGTGTCTGAAGAAATGCTGCAAGTGTGTCGTGCCAATTGCAAAGAACGAGGATTATCGCCGGAGTTGTTCAATGCAAAAATGGAGTCGTTTTCAATTGATGCAAAGTATGCGGCAATTGTTATACCGACAGGGACGTTCTTATTGCTCTATGAACGTGAAAAATCGCTGCAAGCTTTGCAGAATTTTTACAGCCATTTAGAAACAAGGGGCAGGTTGATTGTCGATCTACATGTGCCATCGGGCATTGAACTCGAGAAAACTTCCACACGTACGTGGCAAGCTACTAATGGCGACACGTTGACAGTAGAAAGTAAGAAAGTCGAAGTAGACTGGATTCAACAACATTTCGTCTCGCAAGGACGCTATGAACGCTGGCATGAGGGCCGGTTGGTTGAGACGGAGCTCGAACGCTATCCTATGCGTTGGTACGGGGTTGAGGAATTCACAGCGATTCTCGAAGCGATTGGTTTTACTGACGTTACAATTACAACAGATTATCAGTTTGGCAACTACCCCAAAAATGCAGACGCTATCATCACTTTTGAAGCGATAAAGTAAAAAAACCGAGGCAGAAGTTCTGTCTCGGTTTTTTTATGGTTAAGCCCAATGATTTTTGCGCTTTTGTCATCTCCTATTTAACTCCACCGCATCCCAAATCAGCAGCTTCAACTCATCAACTCGAATTTCATCAGTTCGATTTAGTCGCACATGACGCATTTTATGGCCATCACCTTCGAGCAAGTTGGATTCGTCACGCAGTTCTGCGCCTCGGTAGAAGCCAAAGTTAACATGGCCTTTAGCCGTTTGCATATAGCAGACGAGGCCTTCTTTGGCGTAACTCGGATTGGACCATTTAAAGCCTTCGTCCATTTCCGGATACGCTTCAAACACCAGGTTGCGAAGCTTTGAGACAATTTCTTGCTCTGGATTTTCTAAACCTTCGATAAATTCATCTACTTGCGGATCTTTGACTGGATGCATAGATAGACTCTCCTTAATTCGTTTTGGATGATACCAGTAAAAATCGTACATCGTGTTGGGTTAAGTTAAACCAATAATGTTTTTTGCGTGCATCAAACATGATGGATTGTTGTTCGATAAGTTCTTGGCGTTCGCCGTCCACTTCAACAGTTAACACGCCATCCAATACAAATAGAAACTCATAGCCACTATGGGCAAATGGATTGCCTTCTGATTCAGCTGGCTTCATGGTCACGAGCATCGGAACGATATTCGCTTTTTTTATGCCGTGTGATAAATCCTGGTAATGAAATCCTTCAAGACGTGTCTCCCAGCCGGTTTGTTCGATTTCACTTGCAAAAAAAAGACTGGGATCGACATTGAGGGCATCTGCTATTTTGCGAAGAGATTCTAGTGTCACGCTCGATTTTCCACGTTCGACTTGTGATAAAAAGCTAATGGAAACAGCGGTTTGTTCAGCTAGCTCTTTCAAGGTCAATTTTCGCTCTTTGCGAAGCTTTTTTAATGTTACCCCAATTGTTCCATGTGACATGTAGAAACCTCGCTTTACTAAATGTTCTGTTCTCATCATAACGTACATCGAATGAAAATAAAATTTATACAAGGCATTGACAGAATATTGCTAACTGACTAAACTGTTGAAAAGGGATAATTAAAGTGTCACTTCAATTTATTTCAAGGGGGAAATAAGATGGATAAAAAACAAACACGCAAAGTATTGACCGCAAGTCTTGTCGGAAGTTCGATAGAATGGTTTGATTATTTTCTATACGGCACAATGGCGGCATTGGTGTTTAACCAAATATTCTTTGTCAATGAAGATCCAACAGTCGGACTAATGCTCGCTTATGCGTCATTCGCATTATCATTTTTTATTCGTCCATTTGGTGGTATTATTTTCAGCCATATCGGTGACCGCATTGGCCGCAAAAAGACATTGGTTATCACATTAAGTATGATGGGCTTTGCGACGTTTGCGATGGGCTTATTGCCGACTTATCAAGCAATTGGCGTGGCAGCACCAATTTTGTTAATCACGCTACGGTTGATCCAAGGACTTGGCATTGGCGGCGAATGGGGCGGAGCATTGTTGCTAGCAACCGAATATGCACCACCTGAACGTCGCGGATTTTTTGGGAGTATCCCGCAAATGGGCGTGACTATCGGAATGATGATGGGAACATTGGCGTTGTATATTATGACCTTATTGCCAGAAGCGGCGTTCTTGAGCTGGGGCTGGCGCGTACCGTTCATTTTGAGTGCATTTCTTGTCGTCTTTGGTCTTTGGATTCGGAAAGGAATTGATGAGACTCCTGAATTTAAAGCGGTTCAAGCATCTGGAGAAATTCCGAAATTACCGATTGTTGATACATTAAAATACTACTGGCGTGAAGTATTAATCGCCATTGGCGCAAAAGTGGTGGAAACTGCACCGTTTTACATTTTTGGTACATTCGTCGTTTCTTATGCAACAACAAATCTTGAGTTTTCAAGAACCGCTACGTTATCGGCTGTGATGATTGCAACGATCATCACAACGATTTTGATCCCAGTCATGGGAGCCTTGTCTGACCGTGTAGGACGCAAGAGGATGTATGTGGCAGGAGCTGTAGCAATGGGCTTGTTTGCTTTCCCTTATTTCTGGCTGTTGCAGCAAGGCTCTGTGGTTTTATTGATTGTCGCAACAATTATTGGACTTGGTGTCATTTGGGCACCCATCACAGCAGTTCTTGGAACGATGTTCTCAGAAATTTTCGATGCGAAAGTTCGATACACAGGTGTGACATTAGGCTATCAAATTGGTGCAGCATTAGCAGGCGGAACGGCGCCTTTAGTGGCAACCTTCTTGCTAGTGACGTTTGATAACTCTTACGTACCTGTTGCGTTGTATATCATGTTGACTTCAGTGATTTCATTGCTATCGATTTGGGCAGTAAAAGACTTGAGCGGTACCAAAAATCAAGCAAAAGCAGCAGCATTAGTGGTAGAGGAAAACCGCGCTTAAGCGCCAATTTTTAGGAGGGGTTTCATGCTTGTCATCAACGAACAACAGATTCAGCAACAATACGCAATGAGCGATGCAATCCGAGACGTTACGGAAATGCTGCGTGCTAAAGAACAAGGTCAAATCAACAATCCGCATCGAACCGTTCTTGGTTTTCCAGAACGCCAGGCATCCGCACTTTATATGCCAAGCGCGGACATGGTTAGTAAAATCGCTGGGGTAAAAGTGGTCACGATTTTCCCGGAAAATCCAGCGCAAAACAAGCCAACGACGCAAGGGGTCATTTTGTTATCAGACGGTGATAATGGTGAGCATGTAGCAATGATGACGGCTTCGTATTTAACGCGTTTGCGTACAGGTGCGCTGAGCGGGATTGCAACAGATCTGTTGGCACGAAAAGAAAGTCGCGTACTTACAGTTATCGGTACAGGCGGCATGGCATTCGAGCAAGTGCTTGGCGTATTAGCAGTGAGACCCATCGAAAAAATTATTTTGGTCAACCGAACACCGGAAAAAGCAGAGCGCTTTGGTGAACAGCTTATTGCGTTTGGTATTGAAGTTCCGTACATTGTTGAAACCCTTGTTTCTTCAGCAGTTCAGCAAGCGGATATCATTTGTTGCGCAACGCGTTCAACCACTCCTGTGTTTGACGGAAATGATTTAAAACCAGGCACGCATATTAATGGAGTCGGTTCGTATTTACCAAGCATGTGCGAAGTCGATGAAACAACGATCTTACGTGCGGATAAAATTGTCGCAGATGACTTGCCGGGCGTTAAAGATGAAGCAGGCGAACTTCTTCACACTGTCGAAACAGGCGCATGGTCATTTGATCAACTTCATGCAGAACTTGGCCAAGTAGTGGTTGGAAAAACTGCAGGACGTGAAGCAGAATCAGAAATCACGTTTTTTAAATGCGTAGGTGCTGCATATTTTGATTTAGCTGTTGCCAAAGGTGTCTATAGTAAAATCAAAGCTAATGGCACAGGTATGGAAGTTGAATTGTAAATGAAAGAGATTCCACAAGCGGCAAGCTGTCGCTTGTGGGTTTTTTTGTGTGGATGTTGTAATGAGGGCTTTACATCAAGACTTCCGCATTTTACACGCATCTCACAAAACAACTCGCTGCTTTTTACTTTATTTATCTAAAGATAGAATAGAAAGGAAAAAAGCAATGTGCTTTAGCGCATTGCTTCAGCTTGTAGACAAAGTCTTATTAAACTGAATAGTGACGTATAGTCTCCAACTGGGCTGGCCACTTCGCTTTCCGGTGGGCTCAGCTTCAGCCTCCTCGTCACTGACGTTCCTGCGGGGTCTTCAGCTTTCGCTGTCCCACAGGAGTCTTCGTGGACCAGCCCAGTTGGAGGGTTCCGCTTCAATCAAAGTGAGATTATTTAGTCCATTTCACAATAAAAATACATGATCAAGCCTTTTCATATGCTCCTGCATCGCTACGCTAGCTTCGTCGCAAAGCCACTGCCCAAAGCGTCCGCTTGGTGTGGAGAATCCTAGATACATACAAAAAAACGAATAATCATTCTTTTGTCTACAGTCTGAGGCAATGTGCTTTAGCGCATTGCTTTTATTCTTCTACTTGCTGGAACACTTTTGCAGGATTGCCGCCGACAATTGAATTGGCGGGAACATCTTTTGTAACAACGGCACCAGCTGCAATGACGGCATTGTCGCCGATAGTGGTTCCTGGTGTAATAACAGCCCGCCCGCCAATCCAGACGTTGTTGCCAATCGTCACCGGCTTCCCAAATTCTTTGCCAGAATTACGAGAAGCAGCATCGAGTGGGTGAGTGGCTGTGTAGATATGAACACCTGGGGCAATCATGCAATTGTCACCAATCCGAATTTCGCAAACGTCTAAAAATACGCAATCGAAATTGGCATAAAAATTATGTCCAACGTGTATGTTAAAGCCGTAATCGCAACGGAAATTGGGTTCGACATGGATAAGCTCACCTGTTGAGCCGAATAATTTTTTCAGCAAATCGTTGCGATCTTGACCATCCATTTCGGTTGTATCGTTAAAGATGCGGCTGAGACGGCGAGCATTCATGCGATTTTGACGCAGTCCCGAATCTTGTGGGTCGTACATTTCACCAGCGAGCATCTTATCTTTTTCAATTGTCATTTGGTAACCTCCCAAAAGAATGATGGTAATTCGATTGTATCATAGCTTATTAGAAAAAAAGTTCGTAAACTTATGGAATATTCTTTATACTGATGAAGACTGGAGTGGAAATTATGAAAGCAATCAACAACAAAGTCGCAGGTTACAAAGGGATTGAAGTGCCTTATACCGTAATGCTGACGGAAGATTATACAAAAAAGCTAGTTATCTTTTTACCGGGAGCTGGCTATACAACAAAAAGCCCGCTTTTTCATTTTGCAGAAGAAATTTTCTTGAATGAAAACTATGATGTGTTGCGAGTGAATTACCAATACACAGACAAAGCATATGATGAATTCACCATGAAAGAATTAACAGAAGCCATTACTCACGATGTGCGATTGGTTATCAGTGAAGTGCTCAAAGGAAGAAATTATCAACAATTTTACTTTGTCGGTAAATCACTTGGCACCATTGCGATGGGAGCTGAAATGTTGCGCCCGGAATTCAGCGAAGCCAAAGCCGTATGGGTTACACCGCTGCTAAACCAAGAACAAGTACTGAACACAATGGTCAACAGCAAAAATCAGGCTCAATGTTACATCGGCGACAAAGATCGTTATTACTCACCAGGCGCATTTGAGTTGTTAAAAACGAACCCGAATTTAAAGTCGACACTACTGCCAGACATTAACCACCGATTGGATTGCGAAACCGATCCACTCAAATCCATCGATGCATTAAAACAAATAATCGCTGGAATCAAAAACTTTTAATGCAGAGCTGCCCTTTGGGTGGCTTTTTTTAGTAAAAGTGTTTTCGGTGCAGTAGAGAAAGAAGAGCAAGTACTTTATTTGATTCGTAAAGAAGGCAAGAACGCCATTGCAATTGATATACTAATGTCAAAGATAAACTTTGCCCAAATCTGAAGATAATCGTAAGGAGGCGCCATGGAAAAAGTATTAGGAATCGATATTGGAGGCACAGAAATCCGCTTTGGTATTGTCAACACAAACGGACACATTTTATACGAAGAAAAAATTCCAGCGCGCGATCCGCTATATCCATATCTTGAAGAAAACGTATTGCGTATTTTAGCAACGCAGCAAGAAGTTCAAGCAATTGGCGTCGGAACACATGGCTTTGTTGATCCGAAGCAAGGAAAAGTTATTTATTCTGCCAGACCTTTATCTGGTTGGAGCAACACACCTGTAAAAGAATGGCTTGAAAAAGCAACTGGAAAACAGGTAGAAGTTGAAAACGATGCAAATGTCGTAGCTCTTGCAGAAGCGAAATTTGGCGCAGCACAAAGACTCAATCGAGTAGTCGTGTTAACACTTGGAACGGGTCTTGGGGGTGGCGTATTATGGGACGGCAAGTTGTTAAGTGGGGGCCGCACGGCGGAGCAGCAGAGTTGGGGCATATGAACCTTTATCCAAACGGTATAAAATGCATTTGCGGACGTTTAGGATGCAGCGGAATGTATGTTTCGGGAACTGCATTGCAACGCCGAATCAAAGACGCGGGACTAATCATTACGCCACTTGAGCTTTTTGGAAATGCCAGCACAGATCCGCGTGCACGAAAAATTGTTGAAGAATTCACTGCAGATTTGGCGCTTGTCATCAGCAACTTGCAAGCCATATTCGACATGGAAATGCTGATTATCGGCGGCGGCGTTTCAGAAGCCGCAGACTTGTGGATGGATTCGCTCCAACAAAAGCTTGGCACGGTTTTACTAAACCCTTTAGCTGTTGAAGTTGCTCGTTTTAAAAACGATGCTGGCATTTTAGGCGCTGCGTTATTGGTGCTTGAAGAGTGATTAAATACCAGAATGAGAGTATGGATAAACCGCTCTTGTTCTGGTATTTTTGTTGGTATGTAAAGTATGACTAAAGGTTTTACATGGAGTTTTAACGCGCCTACATGAACAAAAAGTCTTCTATAAGGATTAACATTCACAAACCAACAATCAAAAAAGCCACCGAGAAAGACTCGGTAGCAACAGTTATCCTTCTAAAATAAACAATCACTTAGTGAATGCGCAGTTCAGATTCGCTATCGAAGAAATGAGCTTTATTCATATCAAACGCCATGTCGACCGTCGACTCTGCTTCAACGTTAAAGCGTGCATCCACGCGTGCGACGAAATCTTGATCGTTGACTTTGGAATAGAGGATGATTTCTGCGCCCATCAATTCAGCTACGTCGATATAAGCTTGAATTTTCGTGTGTGGCGAATGTTCTAAGAAAAGAGGCTCGTCATGAATATCTTCTGGACGTATGCCAAGAACAAGTTCTTTATTGTCATAGCCTCCATCTTTAAGTACGACCAATTTGTTGTCAGGAATAAGAACTTGAATGTCGCCCATGACAAAATGGCTGCCCATTAATTTACCGCGGAGGAAGTTCATAGACGGAGAGCCAATAAATCCACCGACGAACATGTTGTCGGGTAAATCGTAAACTTCTTTTGGCGTGCCGACTTGCTGTATAAAGCCATCTTTCATAACCACTAAACGTGTCGCCATCGTCATTGCTTCAGTTTGATCGTGTGTAACGTAAACCGTTGTTGTCTGCAAGCGACGATGCAATTTCTGGATTTCAGCGCGCATTTGCACACGTAATTTTGCATCAAGATTCGATAACGGCTCATCCATTAAAAAGACTTTGGCGTCACGTACGATAGCGCGACCCAAAGCGACTCGCTGACGTTGCCCACCGGAAAGCGCTTTTGGTTTACGGTTTAAATAATCATCCAAGCCTAAAATTTTGGAAGCATTGGCAACACGCGCTTTGATTTCATCTTTTTTCATTTTGCGTAATTTTAAGCTAAAAGCCATATTCTCATAGACAGTCATATGCGGATAGAGCGCATAGTTTTGGAAAACCATTGCGATGTCACGGTCTTTTGGCGACACATCATTAACTCGTCTGTCACCAATGAATAAATCGCCTTCTGTAATATCTTCTAGTCCAGCGATCATGCGAAGTGTCGTGGATTTTCCACAACCAGAAGGACCGACCAATACCAAAAATTCTTTGTCGCGAATTTCTAAGTTGAAATCTTGTACGGATACTACACCTTTTTCGTACTCTTTTTTGATATTCACTAAGGTTAAGCCTGTCATATGGTTTCCTCCAATAATCTCTTTGTCATTGGTAACAGCTTAACTGACCCGCGATTTAGAAGAAATATCAACATTGCCTAAAAAAGCAAATCAGTTTTTGTGCATATTTACTTTTGGGTTGAAATCGCTAAGTAAACTGCCATAGCGTCATGAAATTTTCGTACGTCGATGCCAGTGTTTTCAAAAAATCGATCGAAACGATACTGCAAGCTATTGCGGTGCATATGCAAAGCCTTGGCAGTTTCTGAAATATTTAAGTTATTGCGGACAAATACTTCGATCATTTTTATAGTTTCCTGGTCTTCTTGGTAAACTTGTAAAACCGATTGTTTGATTTCTTCACGAAGCGATGCAGATGTTTGGTTTATCATCAAATACGGAATGGCCTCGGTATAGTTTAAAACGGTTTTATTCGAATAAAGACTGACGACTTTTGCACCATCAATCATTGCTCGGTAATGAGCAAGAACACCGTCTAGACTCGTACGAAACGGTCCAACAAAAAAGTATATATTAATATACAAATCGCTCATCAAGATATTGATAATTTCTTCGTAAAAAAGAGGACCATCTTCTTTTGTTATGTATTCAACCAAAATACCTTGATGGTCGCTTTCCCAAAGAATCGGCACTTGCTGCGCATAAAAATCATTCACTGCTTGTTTGAAGGCAATCGGACTGATTTGTTTTTCTTGAATGGAAAAATGAACAAAACGAAATGGTAAAGTTAATGGAAAATCTATTTCCTCCACTTTTATAGAAGAATCGAGTACAGCTAACCATTTCTTTTCTTCGTCTGTGAGCATGGGAAAAGTCGGGTTATAAGGTGTCAAAAATGTAGCGAGAAGCGACAAGTCTCGCGATGGAAGTTCAGATTCATGAATGCCTACAATCGTACCATTTGTTGCTGAAAACCATTTATACGCTAGATCTGAAGTTGGCATGCCGTGTTCGAGCACTTGAAGCGAAGGGTAGATTTCTTTTAATTGCTTAATCATCGGATACCTCTTTTCACAGTGATTGACTCAATTATACAATAAAGTCTTTCGTGTACTAAAGGTTACCAAAGTTCAATGGATCTTGGAAATTCAAGTTGTACCCTTGGCGACGTCCTGTTGCGCCAGTTGCACGACCCACATTCTGTGGATTCAAAGCATCCGCCTAGAACGATTTCTTCGTTTATCCATAATTTCTTTGATTTAGTTGGCAATTCGGTAGATTCATGTATGATGTTAGAATAGTATTCACTTTATAAGAAAAGAGGCGGCTTTATGACTGAATGGTGGAAAAAATCGACTGTGTATCAAATTTATCCGCGGAGTTTTATGGACTCGAATGGAGATGGCATAGGCGATATTCCGGGCATTATCCAAAAACTCGATTACTTGCATGACCTTGGTGTAGATATTCTCTGGCTGTCACCGGTATATGATTCACCAAACGACGATAACGGTTATGACATCCGCGATTATTACAAAATCATGAACGAGTTCGGAACGATGGCAGACTTTGATGAGTTACTGGAAAGAGTACATGAGCGAGGCATGAAATTGGTTATGGATCTTGTTGTCAATCATACGTCTGATGAGCACACTTGGTTTAAAGACCATCCCGATTTTTACATATGGCGCGATCAGCCAACCAATTGGCGCTCGTTTTTTAGTGGCTCTACATGGGACTTTCAAAAAGAACGCAACCAATACTATTTACACTTGTTTTCTAAAAAGCAACCAGATTTAAACTGGGAAAATCCCCAGTTGCGTGAAGCAGTTTACGAAATGATGCGTTGGTGGCTAGATAAAGGCGTAGACGGCTTCCGAATGGACGTCATCAATATGATTTCAAAAGTTCCAAATATACAAGACGCACCGGACGGCGATGGCAGCAGTCAATTCATGAACGGTCCAAATGTTCACACTTATCTAAAAGAAATGAATAAACGAGTGCTGTCCAAATACAATATTGTTACAGTCGGTGAAACGCCAGGTACTTCGCCAAAAGAAGCGCGTGACTATATCGCTAGTCAAAATCAAGAACTCAATATGATTTTTACGTTCGAGCATATGGATCTCGATCAAGCGTCTGGAGGGAAATGGGATTTAAAGCCTTTAGAACTGATAGACTTGAAAGAAAATCTAGAAAAGTGGCAGCACGGACTTCACGAAGAAGGTTGGAATAGCCTGTACTGGAACAACCACGATCAGCCGCGCATTGTGTCGCGTTTTGGCGATGATCAAAATTGGCGCGTGGAATCTGCTAAAATGCTCGCGACTTGTTTACATTTCATGCAAGGCACGCCTTATATTTATCAAGGCGAAGAACTAGGGATGACCAATGTTCGTTTTGATCTGATTGAAGCGTATAAAGATATTGAAACGATCAACATGTATCAAGAAAAACAGAAAGCAGGCATTTCGCATGACGACATCATGAAGAAGATTTACGCAAAAGGACGCGATAATGCACGAACGCCAATGCAATGGTCAAATGAGCTAAATGCTGGCTTTACGACAGGTGTGCCTTGGATACAAGTAAATCCAAATTATACAAACATCAATGCTCTAGAGCATCAAGATCCAGATTCAATTTATCAGTACTACAAAAAGTTAATCGCATTTCGTAAAAAAATGGATATCGTCACACATGGCGATTTTACGTTGATGCACCGGGAAGACGAGGAGTTGTTCGTCTATACGCGTAGATGGAATGACGAAACTTTGACCGTTTATTGCAATTTTTCAAATCAAACCAAATCTGTTGAACGACCAAAAGGCGCAAAGCTAATCGGCAATTATGCAGATCATAATGACGAACTCGCACTCAAGCCATATGAAGCGGTCGTTTATTACCAACACTAAAAACGAAAATCATAAGGAGGAACCATGGAAAAAGTACTAGGAGTTGACATTGGCGGAACAAAAATCCGTTTAGGCATCATTGATGCTAGCGGACAGATTTTATACGAAGAAAAAATTCCAACAATCATTCCGCTGTATCCGTATCTTGAAGAAAACATCTTGCGTATTTTAGCGGAGCAACCAGAAGTTCATGCAATCGGCATAGGAACACATGGTTTTGTCGATCCAAAGCAAGGAAAAGTGATCTATGCTGCAGAAACCTTGCCTGGGTGGAGCAATACACCGGTCAAAGAATGGTTAGAAAAAGCAACAGGCAAACAGGTCGAAGTCGAAAATGATGCAAATGTTGTAGCACTTGCAGAAGCGAAGTTTGGAGCAGCACAAGGACTTAATCGCGTTGTTGTGTTAACACTCGGTACGGGTCTTGGCGGCGGTGTGTTATGGGATGGCAAGCTATTAAGTGGCGGTCCTCACGGAGGAGCAGCAGAACTTGGCCACATGATTCTTTATCCAAATGGAGTCACATGTGCGTGCGGACGATCTGGTTGTAGCGAAATGTACGTGTCTGGAACAGCACTCGAACGTCGAATTGACGAAGCAGGACTTCAAATCACACCACCTGAACTTTTCCGAAATGCGAATACTGATCTCGTTGCAAAGCGAGTTGTTGATGGATTTACGACAGACTTAGCCCTGGTCATTAGTAGCTTACAAGCCGCTTTCGATATGGAAATGGTCATTATCGGAGGCGGTGTGTCAGAAGCCGCATACTTATGGATGGATGAGTTACAGCAAAAGCTCAAAACGGTTTTATTAAACCCACTGAAAGTCGAAGTGGCACGTTTTGAAAACGATGCAGGAATTTTAGGTGCTGCGTTATTAGTGCTTGAAAATTAACTAAACAACTGGAAACGGAGCGGACAATGCGTCTGCTTTTTTCTTTTTTCGATAACTAGGAGCTGAAGAAAAATTCTAATTATTTTAAAAAGACATCTTGTGCAAACGTTTTCATAATGTTATGATCTAAATAATTAATTATTGGGAACACGCTCCAGTCCGTTTCCATTTTTTATTTATACTTTTGTGCAAACGTTTGCACAACATTTTAAAGGGGGAATTACTGATGAAGGAATTAAAGTTCAGCAAAGGGCTTATAACGTCATTGATGTTATCAGCGGCAGTTTTAGCAGGATGTAGTAGCGATGGAGAAAAAGAAGGGTCAAGCGCAGAAGGCGAAAAAGTAACAGTCGATATTTTCCAATTCAAAGTGGAATTTAAAGACCAGTTTGAAGACGTGGTTGAACTTTATGAAAAAGAAAACCCGAACGTTAATATTGAAATTACTACTGTCGGTGGTGGAGAAGATTACGGCGCAGCACTTCGTTCACGGTTTGCATCTGGCAACGAACCGGCGATTTTTAACATTGGTGGCCCTCAAGATGTAGCGGACTGGAAAGACAATTTATCGGACTTAACGGATACAGCGGCTGCAGAAGCGGCGCTTGAAGGCACGCTTGACGGGGTAACCGTTGAATCGGAAGTACTTGGCTTGCCTTATAACCAAGAAGGTTATGGCTTTATCTACAATACGCGTCTATTTGAAGAAGCGGGAATTGATCCAGCATCGATTACTGATTTCGTATCACTTGAAAAAGCAGTCAAAACATTAGACTCGAAAAAAGACGAGCTGGGTCTTGAATCTGTTTTCGCTTTCCCAGGAAAAGAAACGTGGGTAACAGGACTTCATTTGTCTAACACATTCTTAGCACCTGAATTTGATAATAATGTATTAACAGCATTTGACGCAGAAACTGTCGAATTCAAATACGCAGAAGGCTTTAAGAAAATTGTAGACTTACAAAATGAATACTCAAAACAACCAACAGTTAGCCTTGATTACTCTCAACAAGTTGAGGAATTGTTCTCTCTTGAGCGCGTTGCAATTATCCAACAAGGAAACTGGGCTTACGGTTCAATCGCAGGTATCGATCCTGAACTTGCAGACAACGGCATCGGTCTTATGCCAATTCCTGTTGAAGGCGTAGAAGATACAGGCTTACCAGTAGGCGTACCAATGTATTGGGGCGTAAACAAAAAAGCAGACGAAGCCGTCATTAAAGAATCAAAAGATTTTTTAGATTGGTTATACACATCTGATGCAGGTAAAACAGCTGTAATAGAAGACTTTAAATTTATTCCGGCCTACGAAGGCTACGACACATCAAAAATTTCTGATCCAATGTCGAAAGCAATCTATGATGCTTCCGAGTCAGGTAACACAATTGGCTGGGTATTTATGGGCTATCCAACTGGATGGGGAGAAGATGCACTTGGTTCAGGCATCCAAAAATACTTGAGCGACGAAGCAACATGGGACGAAGTTATCGACTCAGCAAAAGAAGCTTGGAAAACAGACCGAGCTAAATAAGCAACACATAAGTTAATCATCATTATGAGTGGTTCAAACAAAGTAGCCTCTGTGCTACTTTGTTTTGGTATTAGAGAAAATTGTACTGGCTTCACTTTTATAAACCGCTTCGCCGAGGAGAACCTCCGCCTGTAGCGATTAATTTACTCACTCATAAAATCTTACTGAATGAATCATGAAAGGAATGGTGCCTGTATGCGTACAAAAGATTTATCTTATTGGTTGTTTTTAGCCCCGGTATTGCTGGCACTTACGCTAGTTGTCGTTGTTCCAATGCTACTCGGCGTTTATTATTCATTCACTACTTGGAATGGCATCGACACTGGAGAGTTTGTCGGCTTCCAAAACTATATCGACTTGTTCAAAGATCAGCGTTTCCTCGATTCGCTTTGGTTCACCACAAAATTTTCGATTGTCTCTGTTATTTTAATTAATGTCATTGGCCTGTCGTTAGCACTTCTTGTTACGGGGCGCGTGCGTTCAAGTAAATTACTACGTACGACATTTTTCATGCCGAACTTAATCGGCGGCTTGATCTTAGGTTTCATTTGGCAATTCATTTTTATCAAAGTATTTGCAAGTGTCGGCGAAATTATTGGCATGGAAGGCTTGCAAGGCTGGTTGTCTACAACGAACACGGGGTTCTGGGGCTTGGTCATTTTGATGAGCTGGCAAATGGCGGGGTACATCATGGTCATCTATATTGCTTATTTAGAAGGGATGCCAAAAGAATTGCTCGAGGCGTCTGAAATTGATGGAGCTTCTCCATTCCAACGTTTCCGTTATGTCGTCTTTCCGCTTGTTGCTCCTGCATTCACGGTCAGCATGTTCTTAACACTATCGAATACCTTCAAACTGTACGACCAAAACTTGTCGTTAACAGCTGGTGGACCTTATAATTCTACGGAAATGGTTGCGATGGAAATTTTTAAGACCGCGTTTGCACAAAATGCTTTTGCCTATGCACAAGCGAAAGCTGTCATTTTCTTCGTTATCGTAGCACTCATCGCTCTTGTTCAGGTTTATCTGAACAAACGCAAGGAGGTTGAAATGTAATGAAGAAAAAATGGAATGTGAAACTAGAAGTTCTAGGGTTATTGTTGGCAATTTTGTGGCTAGCACCTTTTTACTTAATGTTCGTCAACTCATTCAAATCCAAAAAAGAAATTTTTATGGATACGATTAGCCCTCCGGAAAATTGGAGTTTTGATAATTACATTACGGCATTTGAAGAACTAGATTTCATGCAAACATTATTTAATTCTTTATTAATTACCGTCATTAGTGTGGTTTTGATCATTATTTTCTCAGCAATGGCAGCCTATGCGTTATCACGCGCTAAAAGCAAACTCAGTACAGTGCTGTTTTTCACATTCGTTGCAGCGATGTTAATACCGTTTCAATCGGTTATGATTCCGCTCGTAACAGTATTCGGTAAGTTTGAAATGTTAAACCGCGGAGGATTAATTTTTATGTATATTGGTTTTGGCGCAAGCTTGTCGATATTCTTATATCATGGTGCACTGAACAATATTCCGCGCTCGCTTGATGAAGCAGCGACAATTGACGGTGCCAACCGCTTTCAAGTATTCTGGTACATCATTTTCCCAATCTTAAAACCTATTACAGTGACAGTAGCCATTCTGAATATTATTTGGATTTGGAACGATTATTTATTGCCATCACTCGTTATCAATACGCCTGGAAGTGAAACAATTCCTTTGAAGATGTTCTTCTTCTTTGGTGAATACACCAAGCAATGGCATTTAGCACTTGCTGGATTGACGCTCGCAATCATTCCGGTTATCATTTTCTACTTTTTTGCTCAACGCGAAATCATCAAAGGGGTATCGGATGGAGCAGTAAAATAAGGGAGACAGTCAAATGGCAATCACGATTAAAGACGTTGCAAAAAAAGCGGGTGTATCGCCGGCTACCGTATCTCGCGTAATTGCTGACAATCCACGAATTAGTATTAAAACAAAACAAAAAGTACGAGAAGTAATGGAAACGATGGGCTATTATCCAAATTTCCAAGCCCGTAATTTAGTAGCGAATAATACTAGAACGCTGGGTGTTATTATGGAAAACTCGGCGGCACTTGCTTTCCAAAATCCGTTCTTTCCAGAAGTGTTGCGTGGTATATCTACACAAGCGCATGATAGCAAATACGGTTTGTATTTATCAACGGGTGCCACGCAAGAAGAGATTTATCAAGAAGTAGTTGAAATGGTCCAAGGCAGACGAGTGGACGGAATCATTCTTCTTTATTCAAAGATTAATGATCCGGTTTTAGAGTATTTAAGCCAAAGCAGCTTGCCATTTGCTGTCGTTGGGCGGCCTTACAAAAATCCGAAATCTGTAAGTCATGTCAATAACGACAATATCCAGACGGCCAAAGAAACGGTAGAATACTTAATCGATTTGGGTCATCAACACATTGCATTTGTCGGAGGGGCTTCTGATTTTGTCGTATCAATCGACCGAATGCAAGGGTATAAGCAAGCACTCAGTGAACATCAAATCTCGTTTGATGCAAATTACACGGTTAATCAAGACTTTATACAAGGCAATGAACAAGACTCGATTCGTCGTTTGATGGCGCTCGAAGTTCCGCCAACCGCTATTGTTACGCATGATGATATGGTGGCGTACGAAGTGATTGGTTATCTAGAAGATTTGGAAATACGAGTACCAGAAGATGTCTCCATCATTGGATTTAACAACCACACCATTTCAAAACACTTAAAGCCGCCGCTTAGCACAGTGGACATTTCAATTTATGAACTTGGACTACATGCAACCGAATTAGTCGTAGAGAAAATAACAGACGAATCGACACCTCCGAAACAAGTCGTGGTTCCTTCCAGACTAATTGAAAGAGGCTCTTGCCGACGTCTTTGAGAGGGATCGAATATGAACAAAACATGGTGGAAAGAAGCAGTTGTTTATCAAGTCTACCCACGTAGCTTTATGGATTCAAACGATGATGGCTTGGGTGACATTAATGGTGTCACCAGCAAATTGGATTATTTGAAAGACATGGGCATTAACGTCATTTGGATTTGCCCAATGTACAAATCACCAAATGATGACAACGGTTATGATATTAGTGATTATCAATCCATTTTAGAAGAGTTCGGTACAATGGATGATTTTGAACGTTTAATGGAAGAAGTACATGCGCGCGACATGAAACTAATTATCGACTTGGTCATCAATCATACAAGCGATGAACATCCATGGTTTTTGGAATCAAAATCATCTCGCGACAATCCAAAGCGCGATTGGTACATTTGGCAAGATAAACCATTAAATTGGGAAAGTATATTCGGTGGACCTGCTTGGGAATACGATGAACAAACCAAGCAGTATTATTTGCACATCTTTTCGAAAAAACAGCCTGATTTAAATTGGGAAAACCCCGAAGTTCGCAACGAACTCTACAAAATGATTAATTGGTGGATTGCTAAAGGAATTGATGGTTTCCGTGTAGATGCTATTAGCCACATCAAAAAACAGTACGTGAATACAGAAGAAGCAGGCGAGCAGTTATTCGTTCCTTCGTGGGATAAGTTCATGAATGTCGATGGTATCCAGCCATTTCTACAAGAATTATACGATGAAACATTCAGCAAACACGACATCATGACAGTTGGTGAAGCAAACGGTGTTTCAGCAGATGAAATCGATGAATGGGTCAACGAAGAAACCGGCAAATTCGATATGATTTTCCAGTTCGAAGACATCGACTTGTGGAACGTCGAAATCAGTAATGGCGTAAACGTACCTGAGTTAAAAAAAGTACTTAGCAAATGGCAAGAAAAAGTAAACGGCATTGGCTGGAATGCATTATTCATTGAAAACCACGATAAGCCGCGCGTCGTTTCCACTTGGGGCGACGATCAAATCTATTGGCGCGAAAGTGCAACCGCATTAGCATGCATGTATTTCTTCATGCAAGGAACCCCGTTTATTTACCAAGGTCAAGAAATTGGAATGTCGAACGCACCATTCGAAAAACTTGATCATTTCGACGACGTTCATACGCACAACTTGTATTTCCACAAAAAAGAAACGGGTATGGAACATGAATCTATCATGACATTGCTGCGCGCAACAAGCCGCGATCACTCGCGAACGCCAATGCAATGGAACGCTAGCGCGAACGCCGGATTTTCTGGCAACAGACCGTGGATAGGTGTCAACCCAAACTATACGTGGCTAAATGTAGAAGCACAAAAAGACGATCCACATTCAGTGCTCGCTTTCTATAAACAAATGATTTGGCTTCGAAAACACATGGACGTTTTCGTCTACGGAGAATATAAATTAATTGAATTAGGGCACGAATCCGTGTTTGCATACACGCGTGAATCTGCTGACGAAAAAGTACTCATCGTCACTAACCTCGGTCAACATGCTTGCTTATGCGGCATCGATTCTGAAGACTTCACATTACTTTTAGCAAATTATCAAAACATCGATCCCGCACAACTGCTTCCATACGAAGCACGCGTCTATAAAATTCCAAAAGACGCGTTTGTTGGATGAAACTAGATGCTGTTGTCGAACAAAAGCCAGAGAAAGCTTAGACTTTCTTTGGCTTTTTATTTTGGATGCTTTTGTATGAAGTTTGTGAAAAGAAGAAAATTCTTATCCGAAGTTTTAGCATCTTTACCCACGCGTTTAGAGTCTATACATGAACTGTTCAAGCTGTTATATGAACAATCAAAGTTTTTACACGATTCTCTTTAAACTCCTCTCACACAAAAAGATTCGCGTACCTACTTCAAGGGTATATCCCTAACAACGAAAAGGACAAAGGAGTCGATGACGATGGCGTTTGATTATGACTTGGATTATGAAAATCTCGATTTGCGAAAACATCCCGAGCTGTACCGCGTAGGCAAAGGCGAGCAAGGTGTACTCATGGTACAGCCATATAAAGGAGAAATTTTGCCGCATTGGCGTTTCAAGACACCGGACATTGCGCAAGAGTCGTGCGATAAAATTTCTGAGTTGTTTGAAGAGTATCGCAAGCAAGATGATTTTGTCGGCATGGACATGGCGCGAAAGTTTATTCAAATGGGCTATACGCGTGCACGACGCTATACGAATTACAAAGGTGGACGCAAATACAATGAAGACGGCAGCATTAAAGAACGCGACATTGATCCGGTAAAAGCCGAGTCAGCCGCAATTTTCAAAAAACGCTGGGATGAAATTCGTGAAGATGAAGATTATTTAAAACGCAAAAAGAAGCACCAAAAAGAATTTGGCTGAGATGCATCTTTTACAAATAGCGTGCGTCAAATAGCATAACAACATACAGAAAATAGGTGGCGCAATGAAAAAAATCGTTTTAGCTGGAGGAACAGGATTTGTTGGGCAATACTTAGAAAAAAAGTTTAGAGAGCAAGGCTATCAAGTCGTTATCATTTCACGAAAGCCGCATCATGTAAATTGGACGGATTATGCCGGTATGCTCAACGCATTAGAAGGCGCGGAAATGCTCATTAATTTGGCAGGGAAATCAGTGAATTGTCGATACACTGAAGCCAACAAACGTGAGATTTTCGATTCGCGTATGAAGACAACCGAAGCGTTAGGAGCAGCGATTTTAAACTGTGATAACCCGCCACCATTATGGATCAATTCCAGTACGTCGACGATTTACCGTCATGCGGAAGATCGGCCGATGACAGAAGCCAGTGGCGAATTTGGCAAAGGTTTTTCTGTAGAAGTTGGCAAGGCGTGGGAACAAGCACTGTTTTCGTTTTACTTACCAGAAACACGTCAAGTCGCGTTAAGGCTATCGATCGTTCTTGGCAAAGGCGGCGGTGTTATGGTGCCTTATGAAAACATGGTGCGTTTTGGTCTTGGCGGCAAGCAAGGAAACGGCAACCAACTGTTTAGCTGGATTCACATAGAAGACGTTTACAAAATCATTTTATACTTGCGCGACAATGATCAGATGAGTGGCATTATCAATACCACATCACCCACACCTGTCACTAACCGCGAATTGATGAAGGCATTGCGAAAAGCAATGAACCGCAAAGTCGGATTACCGACAACAAAATGGATGTTGAGTATTGGCGGCGTCATTATTCGCACAGAGCCAGAACTGATTTTGAAGAGTCGTTGGATTTTGCCTGCACGGCTAGAACAAGATGGCTTCCAATTTGCTTACCCGACACTTGATCGGGCGCTTCACAATATTCTTCATGAATAAAAATAAGCATATAGCACTAGAAAGTTCTTCATTAGAAAGACTTTCCATGTGCTATTTTTTTATTTCAACTTAATTCCTTTATTTCGAGATATATGGGTTTGAGATAATTGTTTAGAGGAAATACCTACAAGAAGGGGGTGACAAATTGACCATAGACGAAAAATTGATGATGGGTATTCGCAACCGAGAAGAGCAAGCATTATCCGATTTGTACGACCGCTACCACCGCGTTATTTGGAAAATTGCCCACCAGGCTGATCCCAATCATTCTGTCTGTGAGCAACTTGTTACTCATGTGTTTCGAGCAGTTTGGACAAAGCCACAAGATTTTATGCAAAATCGAAAATTAGTGGCAATACTGATTGAGTATTGTCTAGCACAAAGCGCCATTCATGTTCAAAAAATCTAACAATCTAAATCAACTCTTGCAAGTCGAGAGTTGATTTTTTTTTTTGCGGTTCTTCCTAGTTGACGAAGCTGAAAAAAGAGCGTAGGTTAAAGAATATAGAAATGATTGTTCCATTTGGAACGGTTCGAAAATGAAAGATGGTGCTAACATGCAAAACAATAAAGAGCCAGATAATTACATGAAGTTAATGTTGTCTTTTGGCCATGTCCAAAAAAATATGGTACGCCTTATTCAAAAAGCAGCAGCAGAAAAAGAGTTATCAGTTCCACAATATTCGATTTTAATGACCATCTTTAATTGCGATGA
Organism: Planococcus versutus; assembly: GCF_001186155.3. NCBI lineage: Bacteria > Bacillati > Bacillota > Bacilli > Caryophanales > Caryophanaceae > Planococcus > Planococcus versutus. The sequence continues at coordinate 582,572 of NZ_CP016540.2, forward strand.
AATGACACAAAAAAAAGTTGGAGAAAAAACTTTTTTGCCGAAAAGTACATTAAGTCAATCAGTGGATGGACTGGTGAAAGAAGGCTATATCGACCGTCAACAAGTGGCGTGCAATCGTCGGGAAATGATGTTGTCACTTAGCGATCGAGGACGAGCATTAGTAAATGGCTTCCACTTGCAAGAAGACGGAGTGTATCAAGTGTTTAAAGCAGCAAGCGAGCAATTTACTGAAGAACAAGTAGAGGAACTTTTACGTGCTCATCAGAAAATCTCAGAGTACTTAACCAGAACAGAGGTAGAGGTGACGATAAAATGATTAAAGTGTTAAAAAACTTAAGTCCGTATAAATGGATTGTTTTTAGCGTTATCGCCTTGGTATTTGCTCAATCCATGGCAGAGCTGTTTTTGCCGACATTGATGGCTGACATTATTGATAATGGTGTTGTCAAAGGAGACATCCCGTATATTTGGAAAATTGGTTTATGGATGTTATTGGTATCAGCCATTGGTGCAACAGCAGCTGTTTTTGCGAGTTTTTACTCTTCTAAAGCGGCCATGGGACTTGGTCGTGACTTGCGACAAAAAGTCTTCAAGCATGTGGGGCAATTTTCACTTCAAGAGTTTGACGAAGTGGGAACGGCATCGCTGATTACACGTACGACAAACGATATTACACAAGTGCAACAAGTAACCATTATGATGTTGCGCATGGTCATTAGTGCACCGATTATGTTAGTCGGCGGAGTCATACTAGCGGTTTCAAAAGACGCGAAACTATCGCTCGTTATTATCGGTGCTATGCCATTTTTGGTTATTGCGATTTTGTTGATCTTGAAATACGCAATGCCATTGTTCCAACAAGTTCAGAAAAAAATAGACGGCTTAAACCTAGTAGTGCGTGAAAACTTAACTGGTATTCGCGTCATTCGTGCGTTTAACCGTGAAACAGAAGAAAAAGCACGTCTTCAAACAGCTAATCGTGATTTAGCGGATGTGTCGATCAAAGTCAATAAAGTGATGGCATTTTTAATGCCGGTCATGATGTTGGTGATGAACATTACCGTGGTTGCAGTTATTTGGTTTGGCGGAATTCGCATTAGTAATGGCGCCATGCAAATTGGTGATTTAATGGCGTTTATTCAATACGTGATGATGATTATGTTTGCCTTACTGACGGCATCGTTTATGTTCGTGATGATTCCACGTGCTGCCGTGTCAGCTAAACGAATCAATGAAGTACTAGAAATGCAGCCAGCGTTTAAAGATGACGGAACCCAAAAAGCCAATCTTGCCCGCGGGACTTTAGAATTTGAAGACGTCACTTTCTACTACCCAGGAGCAGAAGAAGCTGCGCTATCGCATATTAGTTTTACTGCAAAACCAGGTGAAATCACAGCAATTATTGGAGGAACAGGTTCTGGGAAGTCGACACTTGTAAATCTTGTACCACGCTTTTATGAGGTAAAGAGCGGAACGATTCGCGTTAACGGTGTTGACATTCGTAAAGCTCCTCAACAAGAAATTCGTTCGAAAATTGGTTTTGTGCCACAAAAATCGGTATTGTTCACCGGATCTATTGCGGACAATATTCGCTTTGGAAAACAAGACGCCAGTGAACAAGAGCTAAAAAATGCTGCAGCGATTGCACAAGCAACAGAGTTTATTGACCACATTGAAGGTGGGTATTCAGCTAGTGTTGAACAAGGCGGTTCGAATTTATCAGGCGGTCAAAAGCAACGGTTATCCATTGCTCGTGCATTGATTCGCAAACCGGACTTGTATATTTTTGATGATAGTTTTTCGGCACTCGATTTCAAAACGGATGCCAAACTGCGAAAAGCATTAGAAAACGAAACAAAACATGCAACGGTGCTACTCGTAGCACAACGTGTAAGTACAGTAGTTGACGCAGATCGCATTATCGTTTTAGAAAAAGGCGAAATGGTGGGCATAGGTACACATAAAGAACTCTTAGAGAATAACGAAGTGTATCGTGAAATTGCCTTATCTCAATTGTCAGAGGAGGAAATCGCATGAGTAGAATGGGTCCTCCACAAGGTGGGAATATGCCACCGCAAAAAGCGAAAAACTTCAAAGGGACGTTTCGACGTCTTGTATCTTATTTAAGACCTCGCCGTAAAAAACTAGCAGCTGTCTTTATCGTTGCAATTCTCAGCACGGTATTTACAATTGTTGGTCCTAAAATTATGGGGATGGCCATTACTGAATTATTCGAAGGTGCTTATGGACAACTGCAAGGCGTGCCAGGCGGCGGTATTGATTTTGGTGTCATCGGACAAATTCTGGCGCTGCTTGCAGGATTGTATGTACTAAGTAGTATATTCAGTTATATTCAGCAATACATGATGTCTACAGTAGCGCAAGATACCGTCTACGATTTGCGACAAGACGTCAATAAAAAACTAGGGAAATTACCACTTAAATATTTTGATGGCCGATCAAACGGAGAAACTTTGAGTCGCATGACCAATGACATCGATACCATTGGCAGTACGTTGCAACAAAGCTTGACGCAATTTATTACGTCAATTGTGACCATCGTTGGGATATTGGTGATGATGTTAACCATCAGTCCATTATTAACATTGATCGCAGTGGTTAGCTTGCCGCTATCTCTGTTCGTTATCAAACCAGTCTTAAAAAGATCACAAAAGTATTTTGCCAGTCAACAAAAAAATCTGGGCCGTTTAAATGGGCACGTCGAAGAAATGTACACAGGTCATCAAGTGGTCAAAGCGTTTGGACACGAAGAAAAGTCCAACGAACAATTTGATGCGGTCAACGAAGAACTATACGAAGCAGGACGCAAAGCGCAGTTTATTTCAGGCATCATTATGCCAATGATGACGTTAATCGGGAATTTAAGTTATGTCTTGATCAGTATTGTTGGAGGTATTTTGGTAACACAACGTGCGATTTCCATTGGGGACATTCAAGCGTTTATCACGTATTCCAAACAGTTTACACAGCCTATTACGCAAACGGCGAATATTGCTAATATTATTCAATCCACAATAGCGGCGGCTGAACGTGTGTTTGAATTGCTCGATGAAGAAGAAGAAATCACAGAAGTCACAACTTCAGTACTCGAACGTGCGAAAGGTGCTGTCGCTTTTGAAGACGTTGACTTTGGCTACGACAACGAATTGTTGATCGAAAAAATGAACATCGCTGTTTCACCAGGTCAAACGGTTGCCATCGTTGGACCAACGGGCGCTGGGAAAACAACGTTGATCAATTTATTGATGCGTTTTTATGAATTAAACGCAGGACGGATTTTGATCGATGGACTGGATTCGCGTAATATGTCGAGACACGAGTTGCGTCAAAACTTCGGAATGGTATTGCAAGACACATGGCTCTTTAACGGGACCATTCGCGATAATATTGCATACGGGAAAACAGGTGCAACAGAAGACGAAGTTCGAAAAGCAGCAAAAGCAGCACATGCCGATCACTTTATCCGCACCTTGCCAGACGGCTACGATACTATTTTAAATCAAGAAGTATCAAATATTTCACAAGGACAAAAGCAGTTATTGACCATTGCACGTGCCATTCTTGCGGATCCACCTATCATGATTTTAGATGAAGCGACGTCAAGTGTGGATACACGTACAGAAATTTTTATTCAAAAAGCGATGAACCAATTAATGGCAGGACGCACAAGTTTTGTAATTGCGCATCGCTTGTCAACGATTAAAGACGCTGATTTGATCTTGGTTATGGATCAAGGAAAAGTGATTGAACAAGGCACACACCGACAACTGCTTGACAAAAACGGCTTTTACGCCGATTTGTATCAAAGTCAGTTTGCAGCAAAATTGGCTGTGTAAAACGAAAAGGTCTACTGCTTTGGCTATTTTTCGACAGCTGAGCAAAAACACGTTATGCTTACATTAGTTTACTTGACCGCTCTAGCGGCAAGACAAACGGAAGGATGATTCACATGGCATTTCTAGACAAGCTCAACCAAATCAAAGACAAGTCGATCGAAAAAGGCAAAGCCCATTGGGAAGAAAACAAAGACGACTACAAAGAAAAAGCCACCACTTATAAAGAAAAAGCACTCGTCATGAAAGACGACGTTGCGAATAAAATAAAAGAAAAAACAAAAAAATGATTGATCGCATGGCCAAGCTAATAAAGCTTGGCTTTTTTTGTGGAGTTTTTATTGTTTTTCACTAGTTAACGAGTGATGGAATGCATTTTTTGACTTGATCGCAAGCTGTGGATCAAACGGAACTTAATTTCCAGCGGAACGTACAATAAAGAAGCACCAAGAGAGGAGCAAAGCCGTGCAAAATTTTACATTGTTCGTTAGTGTGGTGGGAACGATTGTGTTGATAGCGATGATTACTCCTTATTTTAACTGGTGGGTGAAAAGCCTTGTCGTCATTTATTACGGCAGCTTGTCTTTTATGTTTATCCACAAGTACACCACTATCAATGACACATATAAAGACATCGCACCTGTTCCTGCTGCCTACTGGGAAGAAAATTCGCAATGGGTGTGGATTGCATCAAATCTGATTTTTTGGCCATTCGGAATAATTTTGTTGTATCTTTCTTACCGTGGATTTCAACGAGTTCAAACGCTTCCTGCTAAAATCTTCATTGCTAGTGGACTTTTGCTAGGGGCTTTACTGATATTGTTCTTTAAATTCGTCTTTAATCTTGAGTACGGTTACCGTCCATAAAAATTTTTTACTTTTTTTGAAACATTTAGACAATATAACCGTATTAAGACTATAGACGCTAATACATAAAAAAATGAGTTGCGTCAATCAGCCAAAAGGGAGTGGGAAAAGCATGCAATCAATAGGAGTTATTACTGTCGTTATCGCATTAGTCATTATCGCTGCACTCGCAGGACTTGGGTATTTTTTCTGGATGAAAGTTCGTTACCGCACGGCAAAATCCAATGAAGCGTTAATCATTACTGGACCGAAACTAGGAGACCCCGCAAAAGACACCAATATTTTCACTGACGACGAAGGACGTTCGATGAAAATCATTCGAGGTGGCGGTTATTTATTGAGACGTTTCCAAACGTCCACGCCAGTTAGTTTAACGTCGTTTCAGTTGAAACTTGCAACACCACGCGTTTACACCAATGCGGGTGTGCCAATTGTGGCGGATGCGGTAGCAATGGTCAAAGTAGCGGACACATTAAACGGCATTGCCAATTACGCTGAGCAGTTTCTTGGAAAAAAACAAGAGGAAATTGAAATAGAGATTATTGAAGTGCTTGGCAGTAACTTACGTGCGATCCTGTCGAAAATGACCGTAGAAGACATCAACAGCGACCGCGAGAAATTCAACACGGACGTACAAGACATCGCACAAAAACAACTCGACTTGATGGGCTTTAAAATCACTTCGCTCGGCTTGACCGATTTGCGAGATGCGGATGAAAATAACGGATACTTGGAGAACTTAGGTCGACCGCGTATCGCAGAAGTGCGGAAACTTGCTGAAATCGCCGAAGCCAATACGGAACGTGAAACACGTATTCACCGTGCGCAAACCGATCAAGAAGCGAAAGAAGAAGAATACTTGCGCCAAATTTCTACCGCTCAGTCGAAAAAAGAAAAAGACATTAAAGACGCCGCATTTAAAGAAGAAACCGAACGTGCACGCGCCAAGTCGGAACAATCGTATGAGTTGGAAAAAGCCAAGCTGGCAATGGAAATTCAAGAAGAGCAACTAAACTTGGAATTCGTGGCAAGAGAACGTGCTGTTAAATTAGAAGAAGAAGAAAGTAAAGTTCGTAAAACAAAAGCAGACGCCACGTACTATGAAACCACACGTTCCGCTGAAGGAGACGCGCGTCGTGCTGTGGTTGATGGAGAAGCGAAAGCTAAAATCAGACGTGACGAAGGAGCTGCAGAAGCAGAAGTGATCCGCGAACGCGGTAAAGCTGAAGCCGAGTCCCGCAAATTGCTTGCTGAAGCAATGGAAGAACACGGCGACGTCATCATCACCGAAAAACTAATCGATATGCTGCCAGTCTTTGCTGAAAAAGTAGCCTTGCCACTGAGCAACATCGAATCGGTGAAAATCATTGATTCTGGCAATGGCCAAGGCATTCCGTCGTTCGGCCGAAGCGTCACGAAAACCATGGTTGACATGCAAGAGCCACTCAAAGAAATGACCGGCATCGACATTGGAGAGTTATTGAAGTCTTACGTCAATCGCAACACAAAGCCTGCAGAACAAGCACCGGTCGCGACAATGCCCATGTTACAAAAAGAAGAAGTCGAGGATTCGACTACATCCCCTGAAGAGCTATAGAAGAATAGCATGAAGTATAAAACCCAGGTGGAAATTGCTTTTAAGAGCAATTTCCACCTGGGTTTTTCATATTCCGTACTAGCTTGAAAATGTTTAACAGGTACACGTACGTGTTAAAAAAGACATGAACGCCAGATCTTTCTATGATAAACTATGTAAATCTTATATGGTTTGATTAAAAAGGAGGGATACAGATGAAAGAAGAAAAAAAGAATGGCTATGTCATACGTGCAGAACGAACACGGAAAAAAATTCTAGATGCTGCTAGAGAGGTATTTAAAGAAAATGGTTTTAGAAATACGACCATCACATTGATCGCTGAAACAGCAGAAGTGGGTTATGGAACTGTTTACTCTCATTTTAATAACGGAAAAGATGAAGTGCTCATGAACATCATGGAAGATATTATGGATGACTTTTACCAAGTGGCTTCAGTAGCTTATACGCCAACTACGAAAGAAGATGCCCTTAAGTTTACAGAAAAAAACATTTCAGATTTTCTTGAATTGGCAATTGCGCATAAAGAATGGCTTGCTCTTTTTTATAAAGCCTTTGGTCACTCTGAAATGGTGCTTACTAGATGGGAAGAAATCACAGAACGCTTTATTGAACGGATTTCTAAAAACGTAGACTTGGTTAAAGAAAGAGGATTGAGCCGAAACTCCGATTACAATTCGCGTATTGTAGCAGGCTCGCTGTACTATCCGGGTGAAAAGTTTTTATGGAAGATTGTTTTAGGGAACACGACTCAAGATCATACAGAAATCGCACGTAATATTGCTGAAATCTACAATTTTGGTTTGTATAAGTAAGATTGAAAATCCGCTTTAACAAGCAGGGTTTTTTATTTTCAAAGAAGTTGACACGATGTCAATATCTTTGTACAATAAATTAACAGAAAATATTGAAAAATAGAAAGAGGGGTCAATTCATGTGGATTGAACAAAACCAATTAGATATCAAAACCATTAAATACATTGATGAAAAGGGAAAAGCGCTACAGACAGATATTTCACTAAGTGAGCAGCAACTTCTTGAAATGTACAAGGGAATGGTAAAAGCTCGAGTTTTTGATGTGCGAGCTATGAAACTGCAGCGACAAGGAAGAATCGGAACGTATGCACCTTTACAAGGACAAGAAGCTGCACAAATTGGAAGCGCTTACGCGACGGGTGAAAAGGATTGGATTTATCCAAGCTACAGAGAGATAGGAGTCTCTATCATGAAAGGAATGCCTATGGAAAGACTCTTTATGTATACAATGGGCCACTTAGAAGGACTGGCTCAACATGCAGCTAATGTCTTTCCTGTTCAAATCATTATCGGAGCGCAATACCTCCACGCAGTAGGCGGAGCATGGGCAAGTCAATATCAAAAAGAAGACAGTGTAGCAGTTGCCTATATTGGAGATGGTGGAACTTCAGAAGGAGATTTTCACGAAGCACTTAATTTTGCAGGTGTTTACAAATTACCGATTGTATTTGTTGTCCAAAACAATCAATGGGCAATCAGTGTGCCGTTTGAAAAACAAACGGCCAGTAAAACAATTGCTCAAAAAGCTTTAGCGTACGGCATTACGGGTGTGAGAGTAGATGGCAATGATGTAGTTGCCATGTACATGACGATGAAACAAGCAATTGAAAAAGCAAAAGCTGGTGAGCCGGTATTGATCGAAGCGGTTACATTCAGACAAGGACCTCATACTACGGCGGATGATCCAACAAAATACCGCCTACCCGATGAAGAGTCAGAGTGGGGTGAGAAAGACCCGTTAGTTCGTATAAAAAAATACTTAACAGAATCAGGTAGTTGGAATGAAGAAAAAGACCAACAGCTATTTGATGAAATGGCAGAATTGGTGACACAGGCATTTACTAAAGCACAATCAGAGGAACCAAGCCAATTAACGGATGTATTTGAACATATCTATAAAGAAAAAACACCGCAGTTAGTAGAACAGCAAGTACAAGCGGAAGGAGAGAAGCGTCCATGACGATGATGACTATAGTTCAAGCGATCAATCAAGCACTTGAAAGTGAAATGGAAAAAGATGAACGAATTATTTTACTGGGAGAAGACATTGGTAAAAATGGCGGTGTCTTTCGCGTGACCGATCGATTGTTTGAAAAGTTTGGCGAACGCCGTGTAGTAGATACACCCATTGCAGAATCGGCCATTATTGGCGCAGCTGTTGGGATGGCTGCGAGAGGCTTGAGACCCATTGCTGAAATTCAATTTATGGGCTTTGTGTTCGAAGCAATGGATCAATTGGTAGCACAGGCTGCCCGTCTACGGTTCCGCTCAGGAGGAACTCAAACAGCGCCGATGGTCATTCGAGTGCCATACGGCGGAGGCATCCGGGCACCAGAGTTGCATTCTGACTCTCTTGAAAGTGTATTTGCTCATTCGCCAGGACTGAAAATTGTCATGCCAAGTAGCCCGTACGACGCTAAAGGATTGTTAATTGCGGCCATGCGTGACCCGGATCCGGTATTGTTTCTAGAGCCTATGAAGCTATATCGTGCTTTTCAAGAAGAAGTGCCAGAAGAAGAGTACACAGTTGAAATTGGCAAAGCCAATAAGCTGCGTGAAGGAGAAGACCTTACAATTATTACGTGGGGACCGCCGGTTTATACCGTTAAAGCGGTAGCAGAAAAATGGTGGACAGAAAAAGGCGTCTCCATCGAAATTATCGATCTTAGAACGGTAGCACCGCTCGATATAGAAACTATCATCGCTTCGGTAGAAAAAACCGAACACGTCATCATCGTGCACGAAGCGGTCAAAACCGGTGGAATCGGTGCCGAAATTGCAGCAGTGATTAGTGAGAAAGCATTATACAGTTTAGCAGCGCCTATTCTTCGCGTCGCAGGTTATGACACTCCGTATCCAACGGCAATGGTAGAAGAAGAGTGGCTGCCAAATGAAAAACGAATTAACGCGGCAATTACAGCTGTGTTGGAGGAATAACACAAAAGAAAGGAGGACTTACATGTCTATCTATGAGTTTAAACTTCCTGACATTGGAGAAGGGTTGCATGAAGCAGAAATTGTAAGTTGGTTGGTTAAAGAAGGCGATCTAGTAAAAGAAAATGACAGCATCGTAGAAGTTCAAACCGATAAAGCCGTTGTTGAAATATCTGCCCCTGTTTCTGGAGAAATCGACAAGCTAGGTGGTGAAGAAGGAACAGTCATCAAAGTAGGCCAAGTGCTTGTTCGATTTTCTGGGATTTCAGATGAAAGAACACAAGGAGCTACTGCACAAGACACAGAACTTCCGACGCCACTTGACGAAATCCCAGCACCGACTACTGCTACTGAAGAAACGGCAAAAAAGAATCCGAACGACAGAATAGTAGCGGCACCTTCTGTACGGAAAGCTGCAAGAGATGCGGGAGTTAACTTAAGAGAAGTAGAGCCTACTGGCAAAAGTGGTAAAATTTTAGCGAAAGATTTGCAGCGGTTTATTGAAAATGGACAGCACATTCAACAAAAACAAGCGCAAAAGCTGGATTCAGTAGCAACGACTCAAACCGCAGTGTTCTCGGCAAGTGAAGACCGTGTAGAAAAAATTACCGGAACACGCAAACTTATTTTTGAAAAAATGACAAAAGCGCAACAACATGCAGTGATGTGCACAGGAATGGATGAAATCAACGTCAGTTCACTCGTTCAAATGCGTAAAACACTCTTGCTAACCGCAGAACAACAAAAACTAAAATTAACGTATTTGCCTTTTATTATTAAAGCAGTCACACATGCATTGAAAAAATACCCGATTTTCAATTCTTCTATCGATGAAGAAAACATGGCAATTCACTATCATCAAGGGATTCATATCGGCATAGCGACAGCTACTGAAAATGGATTGCTTGTGCCGGTCATCAAACATGCCGATAAAAAATCCATTCTCGAAATAGCAAAAGAACTTGAAGAACTAACGCAAAAAGCACGTGATAAAAAGCTTAAGTCAACAGACCTTACTGGAAGCACATTTACCATTTCCAATACAGGTAGCCAAGGCGGTTGGTATGCAACACCCATCATCAATTATCCAGAAGTATCGATTCTGGGAATCCACAAAATTAAAAAAGAAGCGATTGTTGTTGGAGATGACATTCAAATCGGTCACATGATGGGAATGTCGTTAACATTTGATCACCGCGTGATTGACGGAGAGCCTTCCGGAAGATTTATGCACAGCATTAAAGAATTATTGGAAAAACCCGAGTTGCTCATTTTAGAAGCAAAATAAATGCAACGAAAAAAGGAGAGAATGAGATGAAAAAATTTCTGTTATTATTGATGATTGCGGGACTGACGTTATTAGCCGCGTGTGGTAGCGAAGAAACAGCTAGTTCAACAACCGGTACAGAAGATAATGCTGAGCCAATCGAGTTAAGAATTGGGGTAGTCGTTGGGGATTGGAGTCCTCATTACAAAGGCGCACAAGCATTAGCTGATGCACTTGATGAAAAAACAGATGGCCAAATGAAGTTAACCGTATTTCCAGACGGTCAACTTGGTGGAGAACGTGAAATGCTAGAAGCGGTTCAAAACGGATCACTGGATATGGGATTGATCAGTTCTGCTGTGTATTCCGCATTCGAACCCAAAATGTCTGTTATCGATATTCCATATTTGGTTAATTCGTTCGATGAAGCAGAAGCTTTAATGGATGGCGAAGCAGGAAAAGCATTGTCTGCATTGATGCTTGAAAAAGGCATGCGCAACTTAGCATGGGGACATAATGATTTCCGTGTCATTACAAACAACAAGCAAGCTGTGGAAAAACCAGAAGATTTGTCATCACTTAAGATGCGCGTACCTGAAAGTAAAGTACTGGCTGACTGGTATTCCGACTTAGGAACAATGGCTACACCAATGCCTTTCCCAGACATCTATGCCGCTTTACAGCAAGGAGTAGTAGATGGTCAAGATAATGGACCTATTTTATCTTACGCCGCGAAATTTTATGAACATCAAAGTTATTTGACGGTTTCCAATCATCAATATTCACCAATCGGCTTTTTCGTTAGTGAAAAAGTCTGGGCGGAACTGTCCGATACGCAACAACAAGCTTTAGAAGAAGCTGCACAAGAAGCAAGTGAAGTTGAACGTCAAGCGATTAGAGAATTTAACGAAAACTCAATTACTGCAATGGAAGAAGCCGGTTTGGAAACGTTCCGTCCAACAGATGAAGAGCGAGCGGCTTTCAAAGAAACAACAACAAACTTGGTAGATGAAGTTCGAGCAGAAGCCGGTGAAGATTTAACAAACATGATTTTGGAAGAAGCTGGCTATCAAGAATGATGAATTTGTATTCTAAGTAAAGGGGAGAGGGCATGCTAAAAAAATACCTGCAAGTTAGTACGAAAGTACAGAATAGCATTGTAACAGGCTTACTCATCCTTTTATCGTGCGTCGTTTTTATTCAAGTGCTGGCAAGAAAACTAATGCCGATTCCACTCCCCTGGACAGAAGAAGTGGCTAAAATTTCATTGTTGTGGATTACGTATTTAGGCTTAGCAGCTACGTTTCAGCAAAATTATCACATACGCATCGACTTGCTCGATTCACTTTTGAAGACGCCTAAAAGACAAAAAATGATGGATATGTTTGTGCATAGTTTAGGTGTGCTGTTTGCTGCTGGACTTGTTTATCTGGCATTTAGTTATTTCCAAGAACAGTTAGCCTTTGGACAACGCACAAGTATTTTAAGACTTCCGATGTGGGTCGTCATTCTTCCAGTGGTCATCGGCGGCGTGTTGTCGTTGATACATTTTATCGTCAAAATTATCGCCAGCTTAACGGAAATGAGGAGACGTAAATGATTCTTATGCTAGTAACGTTTATCCTCGTCCTCTTAAGCGGAGCGCCTATTGTCTTTTCTTTTGCTTTTGCATCACTTGTCTATATATTTTTTGGCTCTAACTTGGCACCGGATATGTTTGCTGCTGTACTTTACTCAGGGCTCGACTCTTTTCCATTAATGGCGATTCCACTGTTTTTATATGCTGGAGAATTGATGAGTAAAGGAGGCATTTCGAAAAGAATCGTTGCTTTTTCCGCTTCTTTAGTAGGAAAAGTAAAAGGCTTTCTTGGCATTATTACCATTTTAGCCAGTGGCTTTTTTAGCGCAGTTTCTGGTTCAGGAGTTGCGACGGTTGCAGCAGTTGGAGGAATGATGATCCCAGAGATGAGACGAGCCAATTACCCTGCTGGATATGCCGCTACGTTAACGGCTTCGGGTGCTTTTCTCGGAGCGATTATTCCACCGAGTATCCCAATGGTGATGTACGGGTTTATATCAAATACCTCGATTGGTGATCTTTTTGTTGCTGGAATTATTCCGGGCCTGCTGTTTATTGTGGGATTCATTATAGTCAATCAACTGTACGTACGGAAGTTTGACTTGACAGAAAACGAAGAATCACAGCTGATTGTCGGAAACGAAAAACGACTTCGTAAAATCATTGTTACTGGAAAAACAGCATTTTGGGCATTGCTTATGCCTGTCATTATCATTGGCGGCATTTACGGTGGCTTTTTTACACCCACAGAATCTGCAGTTGTAGCAGTGGTTTATGCGGTGCTAGTAAGTTCGTTAATCTACAGAGAACTCAACTTGAGCGAAATTTTGGAAGCCTCCAAAATTTCGGCATTAAATACAGCAATGTTAATGGTAACATTGGTTTTTGCTACAATTTTTTCACGGTTGTTGACAATCGAGCAAATTCCGCAAAGCCTTGCTGCGTTTTTACTTGAGCTAACCGATCAAACTTGGGTTATTTTGCTGATCATCTTGTTATTTTTAACGCTGATCGGCATGTTGATGGATTCAGTAACGGGTGTTATTTTAGTAACACCGATTGTGTATCCCATCCTCGTACCCATTGTGGGATTGGATCCAGTTCATGCAGGAATTATTGTGGTCGTCACATTGGCAGTGGGCCTCATTACGCCGCCAATGGCGATTAACTTGTTTTTAGCTGGCAAAATAGCCGGTGCGACGATGGGCTCTATTTTAAAATACCTACCGGGTTTTTTATTTGTCTCATTTGTTGTTATTGTGATCGTGACTTTTGTTCCCGAACTGGTCATGTTTATACCGGATTTGATGGATTAAGAAGTTGATGTCTCTATAAAAAGAAAGGCTGTCCCAAAAGTCAAAAAAATGACTTTTGGTGACAGCCTTTTGTCGTTTTGGAAAAGAAAAGGAAGGTTCAGTACGCTATACCTGAAAAAATCTTTCTGTTAATCGAAATATTCTATTTTCTTTACATGAACTAAACAAATTGAGGTAGCATAAGAAATAGAGTACAAATTTCAATACAAGGGAGGAACAAAAGGATGAAAGGAATTACACGCTTTTCGAATAACTTAATGGAACGCTATTTACCGGACCCGTTTTTGTTCGTCATTATCTTAACAGTGGTCGTTTTTGGACTGGGTTTAGGTTTAACCGATTCCTCACCGGTACAAATGGTAGCGTTTTGGGGTGAAGGATTTTGGGCGCTACTCGCGTTCTCGATGCAAATGGTCTTGGTGCTCGTTACCGGATTTGTCTTAGCAAGCAGCCCAATCTTTAAAAAAGGATTAGGCAAGCTGGCGAGTTTCGCCAAAACGCCAGGCAGTGCCATCATATGGGTAACTTTAGTATCACTTGCTGCGAGCTGGATCAACTGGGGCTTTGGGTTAGTCATTGGTGCGTTGTTCGCAAAAGAATTGGCAAAGCGCGTTGGAAACGTCGATTACCGTTTGCTCATTGCCAGTGCCTATTCAGGATTTTTAATTTGGCACGCGGGGTTCTCAGGATCGATTCCGTTATCAATCGCAACAGAAGGCCACCCGTTTGTTGATAAAATCGGCATCATTCCAACGAGTGAAACGATTTTTGCGAGTTACAACTTAATCATTGTGGCGGCATTAGTGATTAGTGTCCCGTTATTAAATCGATTGATGATGCCGAAAAAAGAAGAAACAGTTGTGGTTGATCCGAAAGTGCTGGTGGAACCAGAAGTTGAAGAACAACCGGCTAAAGCGGACATGACACCAGCAGAACGTTTGGAAAACAGCTGGGTTTTATCGATGGTCATTGGCGCGATGGGAATTGCTTTTATTGTTTATTACTTTATCCAAAATGGCTTTGCGTTAACACTCGACTTGGTGAACTTTATGTTCTTGTTCCTCGGAATTCTTTTCCACGGAACACCGCGCAAGTACTTGATCGCGGTTCAAGAAGCAGTCAAAGGAGCAGGCGCCATCATCGTCCAATTCCCGTTTTACGCAGGAATCATGGGCATGATGACAGCATCTGGTTTAGCAGCCGTCATTTCAGAAGCGTTCGTCAATATTTCAACAGTCGACACGTTCCCACTTTTCGCATTTCTTAGTGCCGGACTCGTTAACTTTTTCGTTCCATCTGGTGGCGGACAATGGGCTGTACAAGCACCAATTATGCTAGAAGCAGCTGAGATGTTGGGCAGCGATCCCGCAAAAGTCGCGATGGCTGTTGCATGGGGAGATGCCTGGACAAACATGATCCAGCCGTTCTGGGCATTACCTGCACTGGCGATCGCCGGATTAAAAGCAAAAGACATTATGGGCTTTTGTGTGATTGTCTTGGTGGTTAGTGGTGTTGTGATTGGGGCAGGATTGTTGTTTTTGTAAAGTAAAGATGGAGAGTGGCCTTGCCTATTTTTGGGTGAGGTCTTTTTTGGTGTTCTAAATAACACGAGTTTAAAAGAAATAGTTATGCAACGAAGATAATTCAATTCTATATAGATAAATACTTTATATTTCTGTTTAAGAATAAATCCTTTTGTAAGTCATAAAAGTGTATAAAGAAGATAATATTAATAAAATCGTTGAAATATTTCGTTTATTGTACCTGTATTAGTAAAATAATGTTAACATATTTATATGAAAAGTAATGTAATTTAACTAAGTCATTGTAAATAGTTTCATTTAAAATAAAACTATTTGTTTAGTAGTTAGATCTAAAATAAAAAGGAGTGGTAAAAATGTCAATTCAGACGTTAACTAATACTATCCAATTTTCACCTATAAGCAATATAGAAGAATATAACTTTCATCCTGTTTTAAAGCGTTTTTATGGCATGGGTGTTCAGGGATTAGTGCGGGAGAATATACAAAATTCTATCGATGGAAAATTAGTAGGAAGCGATAAACCTGTTATTGTAAATATTGAAACGGGAGACATGAAGAAAAATAGCATACCTGGTATTGAAGAAATAGAGGATCATATTCATAGTTTAGTAGGCCGTAATAATTATACCAAAGAAACTATAGAGCATATGAAGAAGTCAATTAAAGAAAACAATGTTAGATACATTTCATTTGAAGATTTGAATACGCGCGCTCTTACAGGTGCACGTAATGGCCAAAGTAATTCGCCAGAAGATACATTTGGTATTTATGCATATAATAAAGGATTTCATTCAGAAGAAAGTGATGCTTCTCTTGAAACAGCCCGCGGGGGATCACATGGTATTGGAAAAATAGCTTCTAATGCTGCTTCAGATATACATTTAATGTACTTTGCTAATTGTGATGAGCATGGTGATCAGCATCTGGGTGGGACTATCCAATTAATCGAGCATATTCATGAAGGTAGTTGTTATCGGGCCTCAGGGTATTTCTCTAAAGTTCAAGAGATTTATGGAGGACAAACAAAATACATACCGTTTGAAAATGATTTTGACCAGGTTTTTCAAAAGCAACAGAGAGGATTAAAAATAGTTATTCCGTTCTTTCGAAAAGAATTTGATAATGAAAAAAACATTATTAAAACTGTTTGTGACAATTTCTTTGTAGCTATATTAAATGGGAGCTTAGTAGTAAATATAAACGATCAAGAACTGTCTGCAGAAACAATTTTGCACTATATGAAAAACCCTAGCTATTATGAGCAAGATACAACGAAAATGAAGAAAGAATTTACGCAATTATATGTAGATACCTATTTAAATTCAGAGCCAAAAGATTTAGTGGTAACAAATGGAATAACCAATTTCAACTTCAAACTTTACTTTGTTTACAATGAGGAAATACCAAAAGGACGAGTAGCAATTTTTCGAACCATGGGAATGAAAATTGAAGACTTTAAAGTAGCTAGCAATGCGTCGAAACCATTTAATGCTGTATTAATCGGAGGTGCACGTGAAGATCAATACTTGAAATCATTAGAAAATGAATCCCATACTAAAATTTCTCATGAGAGTATAGATGATCCTCAGTTGAAAAGACAAGCACGTCAATTTATTAATAGTCTCTCACGCGAAATTGCTCAAATTATTGAAGAAGAAATGAAGAAAAACAACCCTACAGACGGTTTTATGGATACTGGAGATGTACTATATACAACCGAATTATCCTTCAAAGAAGAACTGAAAAAATCATTGGGTACTGTAGTAATAAATAAAGGTAAATCCATCATAAAAGCATCTATTGATTCACCTTCAAAAAGGGTTGCTAAGGGAGAAAGCAATAAGAACGGTGGGAAAAGAACGGGTGATACAGATGCGCAAATTGGTTTAACGCGCAAGAAAGATCTATCAGATGAGGCAGAAGAGTCTAAAGAAGTGTTTAGTGTGAATCCGAACTTAGTAGAACGAATTATCTTACCTAATAAAGAGGTTGTCCAGTTTAATTTTAGTGCTTTAAAAGAAATGAAAAATGTTGAAAAATGTGATATTGCATTTCGCATCGTAGACGGTAAAGGGGACGAATATCCATTTGATCTGAATAGCAATTACGATACTATCAGTGACCGGAAATCCCAAGAAAAATATACAGTCGAATCTCATATGGTAAAAGATGTGAATATTAATGAAGGCGTTATTGATTTAGAAATTGAATTTAATGCTAATTATAATCGTTCGCTAAAATTCATTTACTATGTGGAGGTATAGAGATGATTTATAAAAAAGAAGCAAACTTTCCATATCCAGTTTTAACAAATTCTTCGATGAGTTATACAGAAAGTGAATTCAAGTTGGATATTGATCTTGAAGAAAATATAAATATGTACCGTTTTGAGATTAAGCATGTAATTACATCTTCGTTCTTGTCATACCTACTAGATA